>DASXBN010000082.1:0-20601 GCA_036491675.1 Pseudolabrys sp.
GACGGCGCGGATTCGTTTGATGCGGGGAGCGCGAGTTTTATTGGCGGCGTTGGTGGCGCTCGCGGCCGCCGGCTGCATGCGCAATGGGCCGGACGATGTCGCCGGCCGCGGCTTGTTCGACACGTGGGCAAGCGCGTCGCAGGCTTATGCGCAACAGCAAAATGCGCCGCCGGTCTATCAGCCGCCAACGTCCGGCGAGCGCGGGCTGATGTCGTCGCAGGCTTACGTGCAGCAACAATACGCGCCGCCGGCCTCACGTCAGCCAACGCCCGGCGAGCGCGGGCTGATGTCGTCGCAGACATTCGCGCGGCCGCAATTCGCCCAGCAGACTGAGCGGCAGCCGGTGGCGCAAAGTGGACGTGGATTGCTCGATTCCCAGCCCGGCGGTCGCGGACTGTTCGAGACGGGGCCCAGCGCCCAGCAGACTTACGCGCAGCAACTATACGCGCCGCCGGCCTCTCGTCAGGCAACGCCCGGCGAGCGCGGGCTGTTGTCCTCGCAGACATCCATGCTGCCGCAATTCGCTCTGCAGACTGGCCGCCAGCCGGCGCCCGGCGAGCGCGGGCTGATGTCCTCGCAGACTGGCCGCCAGTCGGTGGCGCAAAGCGGCCGCGGATTGCTCGATTCCCAGCCCGGCGGACGCGGGCTGTTCGAGACGGGGCCGAGCGCGCAGCAGACTTACGCGCAACAGGGGCTGCAACCGCCCACCGTGCTGCAATACCGCGCCCCGCCAGCCGTTCAACCGCAATATGCCGCCTCGCCGCAATATGCCGGCAGGTCTTATGCTGCGGCTGATAGCTATGCCGCGGCCGCGCCCTACCGGTCGGCCTACACGCTCGATGCCGGCGACAAGCTGCGCGTCATGGTGTTCGGCCAGGATGGCATCAGCAACGCCTACATCGTCGACGCCGGCGGCAATGTGAACCTGCCGCTGATCGGCACCGTGCCGGCGCGCGGGGCCACCACCCAGCAGCTCTCGCAAAGGATCGCCGAGCGGCTCAAGCAAGGTTACGTGCGCGAGCCGCATGTGACGGTCGAAATCGAGACCTACCGGCCGTTCTTCATTCTCGGCGAGGTGACCACGCCGGGACAGTATCCTTACGTCGCCGACATGACGGTGGAGAAGGCGATCGCGATCGCCGGCGGTTTTGCGCCGCGCGCGTTCAAGCAGACCGTCGAACTGACCCACACCGCGCAGGGCCAGCCAATCAAGTCCGAAGTGCCGCTCAACTACCCCCTGCGCCCCGGCGACACCGTGCTGGTCAAGGAGCGGTGGTTTTAGCGTGACACAGCCTTTGAATATCCTGCATGTGTTCCGCGCGCCGGTTGGCGGCCTGTTTCGCCACGTGCTTGACCTCACCCACGAGCAAGTCGCGCGCGGCCACCGGGTCGGACTGATCGCCGATTCGCGCACCGGCGGGACACGCGGGGACGACACACTGCAGGCGCTCGAGCCGTCACTCGCGCTCGGCCTCACTCGCATTCCAATGCGCCGCCACGCCAATCCGGGCGATTTGTTCGCGCTCGCCCACGTCGTGCGCCGCGCCGCGCAAACCGAGGCCGACGTGGTGCACGGACACGGTGCCAAAGGCGGCGCTTATGCCCGTCTTTCATTCGGCGCCAAGCGTGCCGTGCGCGCCTATACGCCGCATGGCGGCAGCCTGTTGTTCGGTCACGAGTCGCTGGCCGGAAAATTTTATCTGGCGACCGAGCGCCTGTTGATGCTGCGCGGCGACTTGTTTCTGTTCGAGAGCGCCTACAGCGCCGATATTTTCCGGACGAAGATCGGCAGGCCGCGCGGATTGGTGCGCGTCGTTCACAACGGCGTATCGCACGCAGAATTTGAGCCGATCATCACTAAGGCTGACGCCACCGATTTAGTCTTCTTGGGCGAGTTGCGCCCGGTCAAGGGTATCGACGTGCTGCTCGACGCCATTGCGCGATTGCGCGCTGCCGGGCGGCTCGTCACCGCGACCTTGGTCGGCGACGGCCCCGAGCGTGAGGCGCTGCAAACCCAGGCTGCACAACTCGGCCTCGATGGAACCGTGCATTTCAAGCCGGCAATGCCGGCCCGTACCGCATTAACTCTCGGCCGCATCATGGTGGTGCCGTCGCGGGCGGAATCTCTTCCCTATGTGGTGCTTGAGGCGGCCGCCGGCGGCAAGCCGATGATCACGACCATGGTGGGCGGCATTCCGGAAATCTACGGACCACTCTCAAGTAATCTGGTACCACCAGTTGATGCCGCCGCGCTGGCGCAGGCAATCGCTCAGGCGCTCGACCGCCCGGACGCCACGGTCGAGGTCGCGCGCCAGCTGCGTGGGCGGGTGGAAACAGCGTTTTCGGTCGATACCATGGTTGACGGGGTGCTTTCCGCCTACCAGACGGCGATCGAAATGGTTCGCAAGAACGCTCGCGGTTAAGACTTATTTGAGCATCCCGATAAGCCTTTTTTGAGACTTTTTCCTTAGAAATTTCTAGGAATTAGGGACAATTCCTGCCGCCACTCCGGGGCTTGCGGCCGGTTGATCGTTGACGGCGACCATGACCGATACCCACACCGGCCCAGCGATGACCGCAGCGGGCTCGCCTGCGCTCGTTGACCGCCTGCGCGCCGTGCCGCGCGCTGCGGCAAGAACCAGTTCGCTGACGCCGGAAGCGCTCGCCGTAACAGCCACCCCTGCCCCGGCACCGATCTCGCCAATCGTGCTCGCTGGCTTCGTCCGTATGGCCGAGTTTGCACTGATCGTGTTGGTCGGTCTTTCGATCTTTGTCGCCTACGGTTTGCCGGCCGAAGACACCATCGCGCTCTATACGCTCGCGATCTTCGTCATCGCGCTGCTGTCGATGTTCGCCTTCCAGACTGCCGATATCTACCAAGTGCAGGCGTTCCGCGGCCACGAGAAGCAGTACATGCGCATGGCTTCGGCCTGGTCGGTCGTGTTCCTGATCGTGATCGGCATTTCGTTCTTCGCCAAAGCCGGCGAGATGTTTTCGCGCGTGTGGCTCGGCAGTTTTTATGTCGTCGGCCTGATGACATTGATCATTTCGCGCAAGCTGTTGTTCGTGCTGGTGCGCAAATGGACGCGCGAAGGCCGCCTCACCCGCCGCACGGTAATTGTGGGCGGCGGCGTAGCCGGCGAGCGCGTCATCGGGGAGCTGCAGCGGCAAAAGGATTCCGGCGTCAGGATCATCGGCCTGTTCGACGACCGCGGCGACGAGCGCAGCAGCACCGACTGTGCCGGCGAGCGCAAGCTCGGCGTTGTTGACGACCTGGTCGAATTCGGGCGGCGCACGCGCGTCGATTTGGTGATCTTTTCGCTGCCGATCTCGGCGGAGGACCGTATCCTGCAGATGTTGAAGAAACTGTGGGTGCTGCCGGTCGACATCCGGCTCGCCGCCCACAGCAACAAACTGCAGTTCCGCCCGCGTTCTTATTCCTACATCGGCAGCGTGCCGGTGCTCGACGTAGCCGATCGGCCGATTGCCGATTGGGACGTCGTGATGAAATGGCTGTTCGACAAATTGATCGGCGGCATTATGCTCGTCCTCGCGCTCCCGCTGATGGCGTTGATCGCGACCGCCATCAAGCTCGAGAGCCGCGGGCCAGTCCTGTTCAAACAGAAGCGCTACGGCTTCAATAACGACCTGATCGAGGTCTACAAGTTCCGCTCGATGTATTCGGACGCTGCCGACTTGACGGCAAGCAAGCTCGTCACCAAGGACGATCCGCGCGTTACCCGGATCGGGCGCATCATCCGCAAGACCAGCCTCGACGAACTGCCGCAGCTGTTCAACGTGGTACTCAAGGGCAATCTCTCGCTCGTCGGCCCGCGCCCGCATGCGATCAATGCCAAAGCCGAAGCCCAGCTCTACGACGAGGCGGTCGACGGCTACTTTGCCCGCCACCGCGTCAAGCCGGGCATCACCGGCTGGGCGCAAATCAACGGCTGGCGTGGCGAAACCAATACCCACGAAAAAATCCGGCAGCGCGTCGAGCACGATCTCTACTACATCGAGAATTGGTCTGTGCTGTTCGATCTCTTCATCGTGGCGAAGACGCCGTTCGCGCTGCTCAAGACAGAGAATGCGTATTGATCACTGCCCAGGACATCGCAATCAGTCGCGCCGCGCCGCCGATCGTGCCGACGATACCGGCGCAGACGGTTGCGCTGCGCGAGCGCCTGCTGCTGGTGGTGCTCTACGTCACGGTCTTAGCGAGTTCGGTCGCCTTCATCGAGCCGTCGCCACATGACGCCCTGATGGGCGTGCTGGCGCTCGCCTGCTTTGCCACCGGCGTACGCTTCGACCGTCACGTCGCGCTGCTGCTTCTACTGCTGCTGGTCTGGAACGTCGCCGGTTTCATGTCGCTGATCAACGTCGTCGGGTATGAGCAGACGGTGCAATATAGCATCACGTCGCTCTATTTGGCGGTAGCGGCGGTGCTGTTTGCCAGCCTTTTCACCCACAATACCATGCCGCGCATCGCGACCGTGCGCGCAGCCTATATACTGACAGCGACCATCATCGCACTCGCCGGCATCGTCGGCTATTTCAGCTGGATTCCCCATGCCCACGATCTGTTCGCGCCGGGTGACCGCGCGCTCGGCGGCTTCAAGGATCCCAACGTATTCGGGCCGTTCCTGATCTGGCCGGCGCTGGTGGTGCTGGAGCGGATGCTGGCGCGCCGCACCCACCTGATCGACGTTCTGATCCTCGGCATCCTGTTGCTCGCCTTGCTGCTGAGCTTCTCACGCGGCGCCTGGATTCACTTGGCGCTGTCTTGCGCGATCATGATGGCCCTTACCTTTCTGACGGCGGAAACCGACCGCAAGCGCATCCGTGTCTTCGCCATGAGCGCAGTCGGCATCGCGGCAGCTGCGGCATTCTTGGCCATCCTGCTGTCGTTCGACTCGGTCGCAAGTATGTTCAAAGAGCGCGCGCAGCTCCTTCAATCCTATGACGTCGGCAGCGGCGGCCGTTTCCTCTTTCAGGAATTGGCGCTCGGACACTTGCTGACTTCGCCCAACGGCCTGGGTCCATTTGAATTCAATAGAATCCACGGCATGCAGCAGCACAACGTCTACCTGCAAGCGTTTCTGGTCTACGGCTGGACCGGCGGCATCGCCTACCTGACACTGTTGGTCGCCACAACCTGGACTGCCTTGCGTACCGTCTTCGTGCGCACGCCGTGGCAACCTTATCTCATTTGCGCCTTCGGCGCCTTCGTCGGCGAAATTGTCGAAGGCTTCGTGATCGACACCGATCACTGGCGGCATTTCTTTTTACTGCTCGGCATGATCTGGGGCTTGGCGGCGGCGACGATCAATTATGCGCACGGCCGGCACGGTCTGCCGGCGGCGGGAGAGGTCTCCCATGTCGGCGCTTGAATCCGGGCCGATCGTGCAAATGCCGCCGCGCCGCAGCGCCCTGCGGCGGTTGTGGCAGCGCCTGCCGCAGAATACGCGCAGCCAGATCCTGTTCGACGTCAGCCGCATGGTGGCGCCGCTGCCCGATGCCAACCCGCCCGGCGGTTTCCCGCTCGCCATCGCCGGCCTGTTCTCGACTGCCAGCGGCGTCGGCGAAGGCGCCCGGCTCGCCTATACTTCGCTCGAGGCCGCCGGTTACGCACCCGCCGCCTTCGACCTGAGCCCGGCCTTCGGCCAGGTTGAACTGAACGAAGCTGCGCAACGACACGCTCTGGCGCCCGGCGCCGGCAGCCTGATCGTGCACCACAACGGCCCTTATCTGCCGCATGCATTGTGGGCGCTCGGACGCGCGCAGGTGCGCGGGCGCCGCATCATCGGCTACTGGGCTTGGGAACTGCCGCGGCTGCCCGACGGGTGGCACGCGAGTTTTCGCTACCTGCACGAAATCTGGGTGCCAAGTGCGTTCACCCGCGATGCCGTCGCTGCCGCCACCGACAAACCGGTGCATGTGGTGCCGCATCCGTTGCCGCCGGTGGCAGCAACTCCGGACATGCGCGGCAAGCTCGGTCTGCCGACAGACGCATTGATCGTGCTCAATGTTTTCCATCTCGGCTCCGCTTTCAGCCGCAAGAACCCGCTCGCCGCCATCGCCGCCTTCCGCAAGGCGTTTGGCGACGCGCCGGACCGTTTGCTGGCGATCAAGCTGATCGACAACGGCGCACAATGGGCGCGGCGCGAACTCGACGCGGCGATCGCCGGCGCCGACAACATTCGATTGATCGAAGGTATGTTGCCGGAGGCCGATATGGCCGGATTGATGAGCGCCGCTGATATCGTGATCTCACTGCACCGTTCGGAGGGTTTCGGCCTGGTGCCGGCGCAGGCCATGGCGCTCGGCAAGCCGGTCATCGCCACGGCATGGTCCGGCAATCTCGATTTCATGAACGAACAAAATTCGGCGCTGGTATCCTACGCGCTCATTCCGGCCCGCGACCCCGAAGGCACCTTCGATTCCGCCGATCAAATGTGGGCCGACGCCAATGTCGAGGAGGCCACGGCCTGGCTGCACCGGCTCGCCGCCGATGCCGACCTGCGCGTCCGCATGGGCGCGGCCGCCGCCAAGGACGTCGCTGCACAGCTCTCGCCCAAAACTTTTGCGCGCGCAGTCGCCGCGCTCATCGAAGCCCAGGATCGTCGCTGATGTCGTTACCGCGTATCGCGATCAACGGACGTTTCCTGACTCAACGCTCCTCCGGCGTACAGCGCTTCGCCATGGAAGCCATCAAGGCGATCGATGCCCTGCTCGACCGCGACTATGCCGCACTCAAGGGCCGCATCGAAATACTTGCGCCGGCCAATGCGCGCGAATTTCCGCTCAAGAATATTCCGCTCCGGCGCGCTGGATTTTTCTCAGGCTACGCTTGGGAGCAGTTCGAGTTTCCGCTGCATGCCGCCGGACGCCTGCTGCTCAATCTGTGCATGCTTGGGCCGCTGATCGCGCGTCACCAGCTCGTGGTCGTCCATGACGCCACGGTGCGCGCGCTGCCGCAGAATTTTTCCTCGCGCTTTCGCGCGGCTTATGGATTCCTGCTACCGCGGCTGTGCCGACGCGCCGATCTGACAGTCACGGTCTCGGAATTCTCGCGCCGCGAAATCGGCAAATGGTACGGCGCCGATATCGCGAAGATGCCGGTGTGTCATGAGGGCGGCGACCACATTACCGCCGTCGCCGCCGACCCTTCGGTGCTCAAGCGGCTCGGCCTGGTCGGGCGTAAATTCTTTCTCGGCGTCGGCGTCGACTCGGCGAACAAGAACATCGCGGCGGTGGTCGCCGCTTTTCGCAAGGCCAAGCTCGAAGACACGCTGCTGGTCTTGACCGGCGCCAAGGACCCCAAGGTCTTCGGCCCGATCGAGAAGGTTCAGGCGGAAGGCGTGCGCATGGTCGGTTTTATTCCCGACACGGACCTGCGCACCCTGTACGAACATGCCCTCGCGCTGGTGTTCCCCTCATTCTACGAAGGCTTCGGCTTGCCGCCGCTCGAAGCGATGACTTGCGGCTGCCCGGTCATCATCAGCGCGCAGCCGGCGCTGATCGAGGTGTGCGGCGACGTGGCGCTGCAATGCCGCGCCGACGATACCGACGCCATCATGCGGCACATGCGGGCGCTGCATTCGGACGCCGGATTGCGCGCGCGACTGGCGGCGGCCGGAAAAGAACGCGCGCAGCGCTTCACCTGGGCGACCACCGCGCGGTCTTTGCTCGACGATTGTCTTGCGCTCGACGCAAAACGGGCGGCTTGACATGAAAAGGCGACTGATCTCGATCCCGTTCTTCCTGCTGCGCACCACCACCGCAGGCGCCGCGCTGGTGACCGGGCTTTTGCAAACTTACGTATTCTCGCATGTGCTTAGTCCGCAACGCTTCTCCATCTTCATCCTGGTCGCCGCGTTCGGCTATTCGTTGTGGTTGATCGATTTCGGTATTGTGAAGATCCTGTTCGTGCGCCTGCGCGCGCGGTTCCTCGCGGGGGATAGCAGCACCGCCGTCGCCGGCCACGCCACCGCCGTCGTGCTGTTCTATTTCGCCCTGGTGAGCAGCGGCGCCCTGCTTTGTTATGTCTTCATGGCGACGCAAGCAGGCGCCTCGTTGCGCGAAGCGGCGGAATTCGGATTATTTTTCTGGTTCGTCGCGCTCAACTTGGTTTGGTTCGCGCTGCGCAATATTTCCATTGCGGTCGATGAATATGTGCTGTTCGAGGCGCTCGAAACCGTGCGCCGGGCCGGCTATTTCGTCGGCCTTGGCGCCGTCCTGCTCGGCCTGCCGCTTCTCGTCATGCTGATCGCACTCAACGCTCTCTGGGCCTTAGTCGTGACGGCCTGCGTGAAGCGCATGATTGCGCGCGGCGCCTTGCTTCCGCACGTCGGCGGCTTTATCGCCGACTTTGTCTCGTTCTTCCGCGCCAACAAGGCGCAACTGGTGCGCAGCGGCGCCTTTGCCGCGAGCGAAATCTACGTCAGCAATTTTCCCTATGTGATCGTACCGACGCTGTTCGGCCTCGGCGCACCGCCCATCATCCTCGACACCACCTTCAAGGTATTCCGCGGCGGTGCCACCATTTTCGGCGCGGTCTGTGACATCCTAATGCCACGCCAGACCAGCGCGATGGCTGAGCGCGACGGACGCACGCTGGTCCACGCGACGCTGACGGCCGCGGCGCTGTGCAGTATCCCGGCCGCGTTCGCGTGCCTCATCCTTATTTTCGGCGCCGACAAATTATTCCAGGTACTGCTTGGCGACGCGGCGACCATGCCGCCGGCGACCACGCCGATCCTAATCGTTTTGCTGATCGCCAACCTTGCCCAGATGGTCTGCAACAGCGTGCTGGTGCACAATGGCTATTTCCGGGAAGTAGCGCGAATCGGCATGAGTGTGGTGGCCGCGATGACCGGGGTCGGTGCGATCGCCGTCATCGCCCATCTCGATATCGTGCAATTCCTGGAGGCCTATACCGCGGTCTATACCTGCGGCGCGGTCGCCACGGTGGTGCTGATGATTCGCGGCCCGATCCGGCTCGCCCACGAGGCCAAGCCCGCTGACGCTATTGGGTCGACGCCGACCGCGCGAGCGAAAGGCACCGCCTAAGGACAGCAGCGCCTTCGCCTGCCGTCACTGGCTTTCAGATCAGACCGCCGCCGTTTCGCGCACCAGTGGCGTTGCAATCCGTTCGACAGCGAGGCGAGCTCGCCGCTTGGAAAGGCCGTTCAGCCACTTTGTCACTGGTTTTTCGAAGCACCAGTACATCGTCACGGCAACCGTCACGACGGCGGCAATCCCGATCGGAATGAAGAGCCAAAGCGGCAGACTCTGAGGCAGCACCTTATGCCAGCCCAGTGACATCAGCCGCAGCAGGAATTCCTGGATCAGGTAGAGGCTGTAGGACGCGTCGCCGATCAACAAAGCCGGCCACCAAAGCTTGCGGCTGTCGTCGATCTGCGGACCTAGCGCCAGCGCAATCAATATCAGGGTCGCAGGCGCGGCTTCGGCCAAACGCCGGACCAAGGCGTCCTCCGTGCCGCTCGGAATCCAGGACAAGAAGATCACTGCAAAGCCGATCAGCGTCAGCATCAGTGCCGAGAGACCGGAAAGACGGTATCCGTTGATGTAGGCAATGCCGACGGCAGCCCCCAACAGGAAGCCGAGAATGATCGGATCGCCCCAGAAATTGAGCGTGACGCCGGAAAGCAGGCCGCCGACGCGCGCGGCAACGAGAAGCCCGAGCGAGCAGAACAGCAGCCACAGGCCAAGACGACGGCGCAGCAGCAGGGAAATCGCGAACACGACATAAAACAGCATCTCGAGATTCAGCGTCCAGCCGGGCGTCGCCAGCGGCCGGATATCGCCGGTCATGCGCATGTAGGGCCAGAACAGATAAGACGCGACGATATACAGATAATCGCCGGCCGGCGCCTTGCTCAGGCTCGGCGCCAACAGAACCACGCAGAGCGCAGCCGTTGTCACCAGCCAATATAACGGCACGATGCGGATGAGGCGCCGGCGCATGAAATCGGTCGCGGCGGAAAGCGAGCCGAACGCGTGCGCGCTGGTCACCACCATGATGAAGCCGCTGATAGCGAAGAAAATCGGAACGCCCGCGCCCCATGGATCTTCATCGAACAACCTGCCGCCGCCGGCGGCTGCCGAGAGACGCGCGGTCTCGACGCCGCAGTGATAGACGACGATCATCATCGCCGCGCACGCCCGCAGGATCTGGATGTTCGGCAATTTCATATCGAACTCCGCCGCTACTCAACACGCGGATTGCTAACGCCGGCTAAATACAAGGGTTTTCTAACAGCCGACCGGGTTAAGCGGTTATTTTCCTTGGATTAAGCCTAAAGCGCTCAGTTAACGGCGAGCCTCTGGCCCATCGCCAGGTCCGTCGGATTCACCATGAAATCCGCAGCCTCTGGGGGCGCGCAAGCTCAGCGGCGGAACAGCCGCGCCAGCGATCCGACAAAGGCGCGGGCCGCGCCGAAGGCGTTCCACACAAGCGGCGTCTGCTTGATCCAGCGCTTGACCCGTTTTGCAGCAATCAGCGGCCCGGCGACGAGCATGCCGCGCCAAGTCGCCGCCGCGATATAATCGTAGAGCTTAAGCTCGGTATCGCACCAATCGCGCTTGTAGCGCTCGTCGCCGATGGTGAAATCGAAGATGCGCAGGCCGCGGCCAATGGCCTCGCGCATGAGTTCATGCAGATGCGCGGCGCCGGGACCGAAACGCGAAACGTCGCCTTCGTCGTAGCTCGCCAGCAAGTGATAATAGCAGTCGCGATAGGTCAGCCCAAGATTGACGGCGGCGGGTATTTTCCCCACATCGAGCCGGCTTACATGCACGAGATGCCGGGTCGCCGGATCGCCAGCGAGCGCACGATAAAAATCGGCATGTCCCGGCTTGGCGAATAGATTGGCGACGCCCATGTGGGCAAAGGCCTGCGCCTTTTGCTCCATCAACGTTTCGAGCGTGCGCAGGGTCTCAGGTCCAGCGGCCGGATTGACGTAGCGGACTTCGCCGATTTCCGACAGCTTCTTGCGCTTGGTGCGGTCGCGCCGGCGCGTCGCCGATGAGCGCTTGGCCGTATAAAACGTGTCCCAATCGCCGGTGAGATGGGTGAGATAGGCGCCGCTCGGATTGATCGCGCCGCCAAGATACCGCATGGGATTTGCTTGCGCGCCGACCATTTCCGGCATCTTGGTCAGAATGATCGTGTCGTGATGCAGGCGCGGATTGGCCTGCACGAGCTTGATGATCTCGGTCCACACCGAAAGAAAGCGCGCGCGGTCGAACCGTTCGGAGAAATTCATCGCAAGCAGCGGCGCGTTATAGTCGCAAAGCTCCGAGCCAAGCCAGGCGAGTTCGCGCGCAAGTCCCGCCGTGCAAACCGACAGCGGCAGCAGGAACATGATCGACCCCGCCGCGTCGCGCCCCACCACAATGGCCGGCCGCACGCCATCGCACGCGCCGATATGGCGCTGCCAAGTGGCGAGCCAATCAAAGCTCTGGAAAACGGTACAATCGGCATGCGGCTCGAAAGCGCGCCAGTCCTCCTCGATCGCCGAGAGGTCCTCGTAGACGGCAAGCCGGATGCCGCCCGGCGCCGTCGCCGACGACGGCGCCTTGAGCCGCTCCGCGGCCGGTGGATCGGCCTCGAAATGCGCGTCAAGTCGTGCTGGGACAGCTTGGGCCATGGCCGCATCCCGATAGTGGAACGCTCGAAAAGCGATTACGTCCAAGAGACGTGCACAATCCGTTAATTTGCCGGCCTAACCTGAAAAGCTGCTAGCGCAGCCTTGTTGCGCGGACTTGTTGCGCAGCCATGGGCGCATCCTTATAGTCCGCACCGTTCCGGTCGGGGCGTGGCGCAGCCCGGTTAGCGCACCTGTCTGGGGGACAGGGGGTCGTGAGTTCAAATCTCGCCGCCCCGACCAAACATAATCGAACGCTGACGTAGATGCGGGTGTGGGGTTGAACGCTTGCCCCTCGGCGTCGACCCGCAATCCTCCGCCACGCTAGTGCCGACGTCTGCGCTTACTCGGGGACGTCTCGCTGGCCGGCCCCGGATAGAACAGGTTCGGCACGCAGAAACCGCCCGCGCCGCGCACTGTTTCCATGCATTGCTCGACGCTCACGAAGCCGCAATTTAGGTCGGCACCTTCGCCACCATATTGCGCGCACCAAGGATATTCGATCGCCGCCCGCGCTGGCGTCGCGGACATTGGAGCAATGGCAGCCAGAAAGAATACGACTGAGGCAAATTTCTGCATGGCGTAGGCTCAGGCCGCTCGACGTTTGGCCTCGGCCGATCGACGATCCCGCGACCGCGCATGGAATAACCCCGCAAGCCGACGGCTAGTTCAGTCTTGCGCTAAAAAGCAGGCACACTGAGCGGCGTTTTCGTGGAACGGGACCGGCGGGCGCTATTCGGCGCGCGCGACCGCGGCGTCGATAAGCTTGCGGCATTCGGCAAGCTCATGCAGCACAGCGTGCAACTTGCGCAGGTCGTCGCGTACCAGCCGCCCGGCGGATGCTTCGCTTGCCGCTGCGAGCTGCGGGTTTATTGGCGGGGCGGCCGGCTCCTGGGCGCCAAGATCGGTGCCATGGAACGCGCGATCGGTCGGCTCGATGCGCGGGACCGGTGCACTCTTGAGCGGCGGCTCCCGGCGCGCCTCGACGTCGTTGCCCCGATCGCCGAGATCGCGCCCGATCAGCGCGGATAGCCTGCTGCCAAGGCCACGCGCCTCGTCGGCCGCCTCCGCTTCCGCCGACGCCGCTTCTTCGGCAACATCTTCGTCTTCGCTGGCGCCATGCGGCGGCTGCGGTGCACCTTCTTGCCAAACTACAGTCACGAATTTCACGCCCTGCTCGCGCAAGATGCGCTGCACGCCGCGAATAGTGTAACCCTCGCCGTACAAGAGGTGGCGAATGCCGCGCAGAAGATTGACGTCGTCGGGACGGTAATAGCGCCGCCCCCCGCCGCGCTTCATCGGCTTGATGTCGCGGAAACGGCTTTCCCAGAAACGCAGCACGTGCTGCGGCAGATCGAGTTCGTCCGCCACTTCACTGATGCTGCGAAATGCGTCCGGCGCCTTGTGATCCAAAGCGGCCCCTCTCGATGCTGAGTTGAACGCAGTACTGAAACGAACTTGAACCGTAGCCAGCCTATTCAGCTTGACCGTTAATGCGATGCTTGAGGATCGCCGACGGCTTGAACACCATCACCCGGCGCGGCGAGATCGGTACTTCCTTGCCGGTCTTCGGATTGCGGCCGATGCGCTGGCCCTTCTTGCGCACCACGAACGAGCCGAACGAGGAAAGCTTCACGGTTTCGCCACGCTCAAGGCAATCGGTGATCTCCTTGAGCACCAACTCCACGAGCGAGGCGGATTCAGTCCGTGAAAGGCCAACTTTTTGGTAGACCGCCTCGCAGAGGTCCGCCCGCGTCACTGTTTTACCGGTCATCGCCCGCCCTACCCCTGGCGAAGATATCCTGCTGAATTATCGACGATATTAGCATCGTTCCCAGGGGTCAACGGGGGCCTGCCAAATTATGGCAGACTATCTGGCTGCTTTATCGGCCTATCCGAGGCCACGGACCACGAGCATTATGTCCCGGCCGCAACCCGCGTTGGCCGGTTTAGGCGGCCAAATTTACGCCCCGCCGCCACTCACCAACGCAGCAGCGCCGAGCCCCAGGTAAAACCGCCCCCCATCGCCTCCAACAGAATGAGATTGCCGCGTTTGATGCGCCGATCGGCCACCGCGTCGGTTAGCGCCAGCGGGATCGAGGCGGCCGACGTGTTGCCATGACGGTCCACGGTCATCACGACCTTGTCCGGCGCGATGCCGAGCTTGTGGGCCGAGCCGTCGATGATCCGCTTGTTGGCCTGATGCGGCACGAACCAGTCGATATCGGCCGCGCTGGTGCCGGTGGCCTTGAAGGCGTCGTCGATAACGTCGGTGATCATCGCGATCGCATGTTTGAACACGTCGCGACCTTCCATGCGGAGATGGCCGACGGTCTGGGTTGAGGACGGGCCGCCGTCGACGTAGAGCTTGCTCTTGTGGCGACCGTCCGAGCGCAGGTGGCTGGTCAGCAGGCCGCGATCGGCTATCGTGCCGCCTTGCGGCTGCGCTTCCAGCACCAAGGCGCCGGCGCCGTCGCCGAACAACACGCAGGTGGTGCGGTCGTTCCAATCCAGGATGCGCGAGAAAGTTTCCGCCCCAATCACCAGAGCACGCTTGAAGCCACCGCTCTTGAGCATCGAGTCGGCGATCGACAGTGCAAAGACGAAACCCGAGCAGACTGCCTGCAGGTCGAAGGCGGCGCCCTTGGTAATGCCGAGACCGGCCTGCACCGACACGGCGGTGGCCGGAAAGGTCTGATCCGGCGTCGAAGTGGCGAGCACGATCAAGTCGATCGAATTGGCCTCGACATGGGCGTTGGCGAGCGCCGCGCGCGCGGCATGCAACGCGAGGTCGGAGGTCAACTCGCCGGCGGCCGCAATATGGCGCTCGCGGATGCCGGTGCGCTGCACGATCCATTCGTCGGTGGTGTCAACCGACCTTGCCAGTTCATCGTTTGAGAGGATGCGCGCGGGCAGATAGCTGCCGCAACCAAGCACAACCGAACGCAAAACATTCACGATAACGCTCCGCTTGCCACGCGCGCCGTCGCGCTTGCCTGCAGGTCGCGGGCCATCGACTCGCCGATCTTGGAGAGCAATTCGTAGCGGAACATGTCATAGCCCATGTCGATGGCGGACGCGAAGCCCTCGGCGTCGGCGCCGCCATGGCTCTTGATCACGATGCCGTTGAGGCCAAGAAACACCCCACCGTTGGATTTGCGCGGATCCATCTTATCGCGCAACGTCTGAAACGCTTGGCGCGCCAGCAAATAACCGAGGCGCGCCGCCCAGGT
This sequence comes from Pseudolabrys sp., assembly GCA_036491675.1. Classification (GTDB taxonomy): domain Bacteria; phylum Pseudomonadota; class Alphaproteobacteria; order Rhizobiales; family Xanthobacteraceae; genus Pseudolabrys. The sequence continues at coordinate 14,906 of DASXBN010000082.1, forward strand.
CCGATTCATGGCGTTCTTAAGATATTGCGCGAACTGGCGGGCGGTGCCTTCGGCGGATTTCAGCGCGATATTTCCGGCAAAGCCTTCGGTTACCACCACGTCGACCAAACCTTTGCCGATGCCGTCGCCCTCGACGAAGCCGACGTAATCGAAATGCGGGAAATGGCCCTCGCGCAGCAGGCGGCCGGCTTCGCGCACCTGTTCGAGACCTTTGACTTCCTCAACCCCGATATTGAGCAGGCCCACGGTTGGCCGCTCGATGTCGAACAGCACGCGCGCCATGGCGCTGCCCATCGCGGCGAGGTTGACCAAGTGCTGCTCGTCGGCACCGATCGAGGCGCCGACGTCGAGCACCACCGACTCGCCCTTCAGCGTCGGCCAAAGCCCGGCGAGCGCCGGCCGCTCGATGCCCTGGATCATCTTGAGGTTGAAGCGCGACATGGCCATCAAGGCGCCGGTATTGCCGGCTGAAACCACGACATCGGCCTCGCCCTTCTTGACCGCGTCAATCGCCAGCCACATCGAGGATTTGTGCCGTCCAGACCGCAGCGCCTGGCTCGGCTTGTCGTCCATGCGAATTGACACCTCGGTGTGCACCAGCCTCGCGTTGGCCTTGAGCCGGGGCAAACCGTCGAGCAAGGGATCCACCACCGCGCGGTTGCCGTACAGCAGAAACTCGATATCGGGATGGCGGGTGAGCGAAATATCGGCACCCGGCAAGACGACCGAGGCCCCATGGTCGCCGCCCATAGCGTCAAGTGCGATGCGAGCCTTGTCAGGCATGGATCGGCTTTAGCGGCGCTAGCATAGGCGCCGGCAACTCGGTCAAATGGGTATGACGCACGGGGGCGACCATAACCGCTCGGTCGAGACAGACAAGCTGGTTATGGCTGCGTTCCACCACTTGCCCCCCGCTCACGATTGGCCGCCGCCGAGATTTTTCTTCAGCGATTGCAGCGCGGCAAAGGGATGTTCGCCGGCATCCTCTAACTGAGGCGAGGCGAATTGGGCGCCGGCCTTACGCGGATAGGGGTCGATGCCAAGGATCAGGAATTCGGTCGCCAGCGCGCCCAGATCCAGCGTTCCGCCGACCAGCGGTTCCGGCGGCTCGTTGTTGCTGCGCGTGCGCTTACGAGCGCTTTTCGGGCCGGTGTCCGGCGCGGTCGCCGGCGCAAATTGGAGGTCGATGGCTTCCTCTACCACGTTCTCGGTCGGCTCAAGCGTCACCACGCAGGTCTGGCCGACCCGCGCGCTCACCTGCCCGGTGACATGAAGTCCGGCACCCTGGCGTGTCAGATCGAAGACAGCCGAAAGCTGTGGCAATTCGCGCAAGCCGGCGACCTCTGCCAGCTCGGCGCAGGTGGCCGCCGGGGCCTCGATCGCAACATGGAGGCCGGTGTCCGGGATATCTTCCACGGCCACCGGGACGCTCCAGGGGTTTCCTGTTTTCTTCATTAATATCAAACTCTTAACTTGTGGCCGCTTGGATCTTGCCCGGCTCCGGAAAGTGCAGTTCGCCGCCGGCCAGGCTGGCGGAAGGCTGGCCCCCAAGTTCACGTAACGCGTCTCGCACATAGGCTGCAAGGCGGGGCGCCGCCGCCGTAGCCGGCGGTGATCCGCCGTAGATATTGCGTTCCAAAGCCTGCGCCAGCGGCCCATCGTCCATGGCTGCCCAGGCGGCCCGGTAGGCCTGCGAACGCCCATAAAACGCTTCGCCCATGCGCCGCATCTGCTTCGGCACTGTAAGGTCGCCAACACCCATTTCCCGTAGATTGTGGTCCATATCCTGACAAAACCGATCGAAAATGCCCTGCCCGAGGCTTTGCAAGGCGGGATCCTGCGCCAGGCGATCGAGCACCAGCGCCAAATGCAGCACAATCAGGTCGAAGCGGCCGTTAACCGTGTCCGCGACGCCGTAGTCGCGATAAAAACACGGCAATCGCGCCTGCGCCACGATCATGCCATACAGGGTGGAAATGGTGTCGCGGCCGCGTGGCCCGCGGCGAAAAAGGGGAAATATCATCGCGCTGGTTCGGAGCTGACCGAGGTTGCCGCCCGGTTAAGTGAACGCCTTCGCCGATGCAAGACCGAAATGACGGTGCCGCGTTTGGGGTCGAAGACCAGTCAGAATCGTAACAGGCCGATCCGGCTCGCGCTGACGCTTGCCTGCGGGCTGGCGCTCGCCGGCTGCGGCAGCTTCAGCGAGACATTGCAGCGCGGCTACGTCGCGCAGCAAGGCGCCCTCGAACAAATCCCGGTCGGCGCCACCCAGGAGCAAGTCCTGATCGTGCTCGGCACGCCCTCGACCGTCGCCACCGTGAGCGGCGAAGCATTCTACTATATTTCACAAACCTCGCAGCGCGCGGCGGCGTTCATGCCCTACGAGGTGAAGGATCAGCGCGTCATCGCGGTTTATTTCGACAAGGATCGCCGCGTCCAGCGGCTCGCCAATTACGGCCTCAAGGACGGAAAAATCTTCGACTTCGTGTCGCAGACGACGCCGACCAGCGGCAAAGAGGTCAATTATCTCGGCAACGTGTTCAAGACCATCACTCCCAAGCTCTGACGTCTTGCGCAATGCCGTTGACGACGGGCGCCTCTTCGTCGCTCAATTGAATGGCACCGACGCGCGCGAACGGACCGACCAAATCGTATAGTCGCTGCCTAACCCGCCGAGTTCGCCACCGATCGAAATCTGCGCCTTGCCGTCGAGCGTGACGGACAATCCCGACACGACCCGCGCCGACCATCCTTGCACCAGCGGAATCGGCGTCACCACGACGACCCCCTCGTCGTCCTTCGAGAAATAATAGTCGCCATACAATCCGGCATACGGCGTGACGACCACCGAACTCGTCCATGCAATCGGGGTAGCGATTCTGACGCCGCCGCTGGCGCGGCCGGTCGAGAAATTGCGCTCCGTCTGCAAGGTGCCGAGGCTATCGGTATAGGCGTTGTCATGTTCCCACAGGGCGTAGATGCGCGCCGACGGCTCGACCACGAACCTCGCCACGTCATAAGTGCCGGTTACGCCGCCGGAGGCGAGCCAGCGGTTGCCGCTGAATGTGCCGGCGGCGGTGCCCGCGGTGCCTTGGTAATCCAGGAGCGTACCGGCCACTCCGGCATCCAGACGCAAATGCGGCACGAACTTCCAACCAAGATACGTTCCCGCAGTCCAGCCGCCGCCTTTCAACTGCCCGGTGAGCACTTGCGAGGTGGCATCTAAATGCTCATAGCCGCCGAGGACGCCGACCAGGAAGCTCGGCGTAATTCTGGCGGTTACACCGGCAATCGCGTTGATCTGATTGCCCTTGATATCGGACCCAACAGAATTGCGCTCCCAAAACACACCGCGCACGTCCACCCAGCCCGTCCACACGCGTGGTTCGTTCGTCGTCGGCGACGGCGGTGGCGCTTTGTTGTAACGAGGGGCGTAGCCGAGGGCGGAGAACGCATCGTCGACGCGCGTCTGCCGTTTGAACGGATTGTTGGCGAAATCGCGCACGTCATCTTGCGGCGCAGCCGTCATGACGCGCTTTTCCACCGGTTCCCCGGTAAATGTGATGTGCAAGCCGCTTTCGCTTGGGGTCGTGAGCGCCGGATTGTCGTTGAAGCCGTCATTGATCGCGCTGTCGATGGCGCCGGAGATCGCCTGGCCGGAGCTTTGCGCTGCAAGCTGGGTGCCGATGATCTGCATCTGCCGCAGCTTCAAGCTGTCGGCTGGAACATTGACGGCTTGCTGAAGGCTAGCGGTGCTGCTCGCGAAGCCCGCATCGCCGCTATAGGTGGCGACAATCGTATGGACGCCGATGGTTAGCGACGAGGTCGTGAAACTCGCCGTTCCACCGGCCATGGTGACCGTCGCCAGCGCCGTCGCGCCGTCCGCGAACGTCACCGTTCCGGTCGGCGTGCCGGGCGAACCGGCCACGGTGGCGGTGAACGTTACCGGCTGTCCGCCGGAGCTCGGATTTTGCGACGACGTCAGGGTCGTGCTGGAAGCTTTGTGACCGACGTTGATCGTATTCAACGTCCCGGTGATCGAGGCGGTTACCGTGTCGGTGGCCGTGATGGTCTGTAAGCCATCGGTTTTCAGCGTGGCCGAGAACGACCCCACGCCACTGTTCAATGTCGAGTTCGCCGGCAGTGTCGCGGTTGCGTCGCTGCTTGTGAAGTGCACCGTGCCGGTATAAGCGGTCGCGACATTGTTGCTGGCATCCAACGCAGTGACCGTAAAACTGAATGGGGTCGCCGCCGTCGCCGTGGCCGGCGCCGCTACGGTGAAATGGGTGGCGGCGCCACCGCCCACGTTAATCGCGTTCGATGTCCCGGAGATCGAGGCGGTCACCGTGTCTTTCGCCGTGATGGTGTGCGAGCCGGTAGTCTTCAGCGTGCTCGAAAACGTGCCCACGCCATTGGTCAACGTCGAGTCGGCCGGTAATATCGCCTGTCCGTCGCTGCTGGTGAAGTGCACCGTGCCGGTATAAGCGGTCGCGGTATTGTTGCTCGCGTCGAGGGCGGTGACCGTGAAATTTAATGCGGTTCCGCTTGTCGCCGTCGACGGTGCCGTGACCGTGAAATGGGTGGCGGCAGTACTGCTCACGTTAATCGCGTTCGATGTCCCGGTGATCGAGGCGGTCACCGTGTCGGTCGCCGTGATGGTCTGCGAGCCGGCGGTCTTCAGCGTGCTCGAGAACGTGCCCACGCCATTAGTCAACGTCGAATTGGCCGGTAATATCGCCTGTCCGTCGCTGCTGGTGAAGTGAACCGTGCCGGTATAAGTGGTCGCAACATTGTTGCTCGCGTCGAGGGCGGTAATCGTAAAATTGAATGCGGTGCCGCTCGTCGCCGTGGCCGGTGCCGAGACCGTGAAATGCGTGGCAGCGTTGGTATTCACGTTAATTGCGGCCGTGCCGGTGATCGAAGAGGTCACCGTGTCGGTCGCCGTGATGGTCTGTGCGCCGGGCGTTACCAGCGTGGCCGAGAACGTCCCCGCGCCATTGGTCAACGTCGAGTTCGCCGGTACTGCCGAGCCTGCCGCAATGTCGCTTTTCGTAAAATGAACCGTGCCGGTATAACCAGTCACGGTATTGTTGAACTGGTCCTGGGCAGTGACCGTAAAAGTGAATGCAATTCCGCTTGTCGCCGTCGACGGTGCCGTGACCACGAAATGGGTGGCGGCAGTACTGCTCACGTTAATCGCGTTCGACGTGCCGGTGATCGAGGAGGTCACCGTATCTTTCGCTGTAATAGTCTGCGCGCCGGCGGTTTTCAGCGTGCTCGAGAACGTTCCTACGCCATTGGTCAACGTCGAGTCGGCCGGCAATAGCGCCTGTCCATCGCTGCTGGTGAAGTGCACCGTGCCGGTATAGCCGGTCGCGACATTGTTGCTCGCGTCCAGGGCGGTGACCGTGAAATTGAATGCGGTGCCGGCCGTCGCTGTGGCCGGCGCCGCAATCGAGAAGTGGGTGGCCGGGTTAGACACTATGAGCTGAGCGGTCGCGGTGTTGCCGGTGCCACCATTGGTCGACGTCACCGCGCCGGTGGTGTTGGTTTTGGTGCCCGCCGTCGTTCCGGTCACGGGGACCGAGACCACACATTGCTGGTTTGCATTGATGGTGCCGCCGGACAACACAATTGAGCCGGCCGTCGCCGTGAGCGTGCCACCGCAAACGGTGACGGTGGCATTGGGACCCGTC
>DASXBN010000083.1:0-6352 GCA_036491675.1 Pseudolabrys sp.
CAGGCCCAAGCCGCCGGCGAGTAAGGCCGACGTCCAGAAGCCGTTCTGCCCGGCGACCGCGTTGATCAGCACCGCCGGCGTGGCGAGCGCGAGCAGCAATCTGCCGCGCCCCGGCAACGCCAGCTTGAGCGCCCGGTAGAATGCGTACCAGCTCGTCGACAGCCACACGAACAGCGCCGGCACATAGGGAATGACGGCGAACGGTACGGTGAGCAGCAGCAGCACCGGTGGGTAGGCATAGATACGACCATCGAGCGGCGTCCCAACGATGGACTCTTGGAAGGCATGGAAGGCGTGGATATCGTAAATCTCGGCGGCACGGCCGTGCAGCGCCAGATAACCGCCGGACCAGAAATTGATCCAGTCGTCGCCGAACGGCCGGCCTTCCGCGTCGAGTAGGTGATTGTGCGTCTGCCGCAAAAGATCGAAGAAATAGCCGAACACGGCGGCCGCGACGAAGCTGCGCGCCACGGTGATGACGATGTTCGGGACGGCGGCCGTTCGCATGCGGGCCATGGAACAACGGCGCGGTTACAATAGGGTTAAGTCGCAATGCACCGGCCTATTCGATCCCTCCGATGTCATGCGCGGCGACGACGGATTGAACGATTCCTGCTGGACATTTCTCGTGATAGGATCATATTCCACACGTCCGGCTCGGCCGAGGGCATCTAGAGGCGTCTAAATGATGGAGCCGGATGCGGCGCCCGCGGGCGGAAGACGAACGTTCCTCCCGCGCTCGGGCGGCGCCGGGGGGCACTACAACCCCCTGCGAGGAGCTCGCAGACGGCGGGCCGCAAGGTCCGTCAGAAAGCGCGGCCCGGCGCCGGTAAAGAATACGGGCGGCGAAGCTTGGCTTTTCACCCCCGCGCCGCGTTACAGGGGAGCGAAAAATCCGCATGACCCATTTATGACAGCCGGCGACCGTCCAACGTTGTGCACAACCAAGCGCGATCCGCGCGCATTTCGCTTCATGCGCCACGGATTCTTGCTTACATGTCATGTTTTGGATGACGAGCTGAACGGCGATGGCGCGCGAACCCATTCATGCGGCGGGAGGCATCGTGGTGCGCGGCGGCGCACACCCGCGCATCGCCGTCGTGCAACGCAGCAAAGACGATGCCTGGGTGCTGCCGCGCGGCAAGCTTCAGCGCGACGAAAATCCCGCCCGCGGCGCGCGCCGCGAAGCGTTCGAGGAAACCGGCCATCGTGTGAAGGTCTACGAGTTTCTCGGCGCCATCTCCTACCGTGCGCGCGGCCGTCCGAAGGTTGTGCAGTTTTGGCGTATGAAGGCGGCCGCGCAGCCGAGCCGCAACGTCATGAAGGACATCGTCGCGGTCGAATGGCTCACCCTCGCCGCGGCGGTGCGGCGGCTAAGCTATCCGCTGGAGAAGCTGTTCCTACGCAATGTCGGCCGGCGCATTCTCAAACGGCGGCGCATTTCCGCCAAGCGACGATCCGTCAAACGGCATAAGCGTAACAGAAGCGGCCGACAGTCGCGACGCTAGCCGCAGCGCGCGATCGCCGCAATCCAGCCGCAAGCCTTGCCAAAATTTAACCCGCACGGCGCGGCCGGGAGACCATTTCCAAACGCTTCATTCACGCGGCATTCACGCGAAAAATGGAACCTTGCGCCTGAGGCCCGCGTTATCGCTGCGAGCGAGTTTCGCAGGAAATGCTTGGACCGATCGTTCAATCGATACGAACAAGCGAATCGAGCGAAGGAGCGTGTCATGACCAAGATGCACAAGACCCTGACAGCTATCGCGGCGGCTGCGACGCTTGCCGTCGCGGCGGTCGCCACGCCGCAACCGGCACAGGCCCGCGGCGGCGCTGTGGCTGCCGGCATCATCGGCGGGCTGGCCGCCGGCGCCCTCATCGGCGCGGCCGTCAATGGCCCCTATTACGGTGGCCCTTATTACGGTTACGGCCCCGGCTATTACTACGGCGGACCGGTGTATTACCGCGGTGGGCCCTGCTACTGGACCCGTCAGCACGTCTGGGACGGCTGGGGCTGGCACTGGCAGCGCGTGCGCGTTTGCGGTTAGTCGGCTAGCCGAAAATGGCACGTAAATGAATCGAAAAGTCCGGAATTTGCAAAAACTCCGGACTTTTTCGGTTTGGGGGTGAACCTTAGCCATCAAATTTCCGACATATTAAGCCTGCCTAATTTATAGGAACCGGGTCAGGCTTTAACTCTATTGTTTGGCGGCCGGCCCCGGTCGGCCCCGACCCTGGAAGGAGACCCTATGAAGAAGACCATCTTCGCCCTTGCGGCGGCCGCGACCATTGCCCTCGGCACCATGGCCGCGCCGCAACCGGCGCAAGCGCGTTGCTTCGGCTGCGCCGTTGGCCTCGGTGTCCTCGGTGGCGTGATCATTGGTTCGGCGATCGCGAGTCAGCCCGGCTACTACGCCTACGAGTATGATGGTCCCGCGCCGGTCGCGTGCGACGGCTACTGGGCCCGCAAGCGTCTGTACGACGGCGCCGGCAATTTCGTCGGCTGGGGCCGCCCGCGCTGGTTCTGCCGTTAATCGCCGCGTAACGTAACCGCCAAGACGAGTATCGTTATCGCCGCGGCTGCCACGGTGGCCGCGGCGTTGCCGTCTTCCGCTCGCTAACGGCGCATGTGGTCGAGCACGGCCGCGGTCGGCCAGCAATCGACCTTCAAACCATTCTTCTTCTGATAGGCGCCGAGCGCGGCGCGCGTGAGCATGCCGGCCTTGCCGTCGAGCTTGTCCTTGTAGAGGCCAAGCGCGGTCAGCCGCTTCTGCATCGATTCGACGTCGGTGGTCTTGAGCTGCGCGTCCTTGCTCCATGGCGTCTGGAACGGCCGCCCGCCGCCGATCAGATCGCTGAGATGGCCGACGAACAGCACGTAGAGATCCGAATAATTATAATCCTTCAGCACGTAATAGTTTTTCGGCGTCAGGAAGGCCGGCCCGTAGGTGCCTTCCGGCAGCAGCAGCGAGGCCTCGGCGCCAACTTCCACCTCGGTCAGTTTGCGCCCGTAAGCCGGCAGGTAGCCGCGCTTGAGCCACTCGGCGACCGGCAGCACGTGGCTCGGCTCGGCGATGGTGCAATCGACGCTTGAGGGCACGCGCACCTCGATTGCCCACGGCTTGCCCGCCTGCCAGCCCTTGCCGGCGAGTTGCTTGGCGGCCGAAGCGAGCGCGTCCGGCACCGAATGCCAGATGTCGGCGCGCCCGTCGCCGTCGAAATCGACAGCATATTTGTAGAACTCCGACGGCAGGAACTGCGTGAGGCCCAAGGCGCCGCCCCAGGACGAACGCATGTCGGCGCGCGGCACGCCGTCCTGCAGCATCTTCAGGGCGTGCAGGAATTCGTTCTGGAAAAACTCCTTGCGTTTGCCGACAAAGCCTTGCGTCGCCAGCGTGCGGATGGCGTCGAGGGGGAGCGAATAGCCGCCGTAATCGGTCTCGCGCGCCCAGATCGCCAGCACCACATTGCCGGGCACGCCAAATTCCTGCTCGATGCGCGCCAGCGTGTCGCGATACTGGGTGCCAAGTTTTTTGCCCTGGGCGGCGAGCCGGGCGAAGGTCGGCTCGCGCAGATATTGCGCCGGCGTCTGCACGAATTCAGGTTGCTGCGGCGCGCTTTCCGGCCGGCCGGGGATGGCAAGATCGGGCAGCGAGAGGTCCGGCTCGAGCCCGCGCGTGGCGGCATCGAAGGTCGCGCGCGAGACGCCGAGGTCACGCGCCTGCGGCCACATCTCGGCGAGAAATTTCTGGAATGCCGGGTCGGCGGCCTGCGCGCCTAGCGCCGCCAGCAGCAGCATTGCAAACAGGATGATGGCAACACAGCGCAATTGCAGGCTCCGCTATTCCCGGAACGCTTATAGGCGATTCTTTGCGGCTAAAGCTTGCTCAGGCGATCGCCAATCGTGCGGCGCGTGCGTTCCGGCAAGCTGCCGGAGCGCGCCACCAGCACGAAGCGCGGCTCGGTGGCGGCGAAGCGGATGCGCAGCAGCGGCGCATAGGCCTCCGAAAAGTAGAACGCCGCCAGGTCGTCCGCGCTGGGAAATTCCATCAGCACCAGGCGGTCGGGCGCAAACGATCCGGCGAGCGGCGTCACCGCGCCGCCGCGCGCGATATAGCGGCAGCCGTAAGGCGCGATGACGTCGGGCACGCGCGCGATGTAGGGCTTGAAGGCTTCCGCGTCGCGCATGCGGTGCGCGCCGATGGCAAAGGCCTGGCCCGCGCCCGGCGGCTCGATGCCTTCGACCAGAAACGCCGTCACGTTGGGCTTCGATTTGAGCGCGCCGAGATCGGTTCCGTCATCGACTTGCGCGATGAGCGGCGCGCCGAAGCTCCAGGGTTGCTCGAACGAGACCGCCTCGCCGTCGGCGACCACGCGGCAGCCTTGCGGCAAGTCCGCGGACGGCAACCCGCTGGCGACGAGGTAACGCATGAGATTTTTCCACCTTGTCATCGCCGGGCTTGTCCCGGCGATCTCGCTTATGGGCGCACTCCTGTGCCTAACTAAGCGGGATGGCCGGGACAAGCCCGGCCATGACAAAGAGAGTTCACCGGCTAAACTTCTCATACTTCAGCCGCCTCGCACTGCGCCATGGTCGCGCGCCAGCGCTCGGTTTCGCGCTCGACCGCAGCCAGGGTCTGCTGCGGCGAAAGCCCGGCGGCCTTGGACTTAATGCCGGTGCGGATCATGATTTTCACTTCCTCCGGCACGTGCGGCCAGAAGCGATCGAAGCAATCTTTGTGATCGACGGCGCAGGCCCGCGCGCGCAGACACTTTTTGTGTCCGCAGTATTTCCAGAAGTGAAGCACCGAGCACAGGCTCCGCATCGACTTTGCTTCCTGCTCGCGACCGGCGCGGCAGGCGTTGGGGCCAATTTTCATTTTGGGCATAGGTTCTCCTTCTCGCGGCACGGTTTCTCTTTGTCCGAGGGGTGAGGCTGCCCCTTTTCGGGGCCGGGGTGCCCCGCGTCATGCGGGGCTGGTTCAAGACCCTCGCCTGCTTTTTCCTGGCGCGAATTGGGTAAACCCAAAGCGCGCAAGCGAGGGGGACGGAGCGCCGGAAGGCGCCATTCCGTCATTGCCGCCTTGGCGAAGGCGGCGCGCGCATTGGCGTTGCGCGCTCGCCTTCCGGCGCTCCGGTCGCGGTTTCGCGCCGCGGGCTTCCCCGCGACACCGGCTCCAGGTCCGCGCTTCCTGGGACGTGGCTCGGCACGGGCGTTACCCGGCTTTGCCTGTCCCAGCCCAGCGAGCTCCTCGCAGGGCGGTCATGGTGCCGCCCGGGCGGAAACCCCGGAGCCGCCCGGGAGCGGGGTAACGAGCCCCGCCCGCAGGCGCCGCCCTTCTCCCGCTCGCAAGGCGTTCCCTTGGGAGCGCCCCTCGTGGAGAAGATGAAAGGAATATATCCCTAGTCCTGCTAACTGTCAATAGCTCATTGGGTCAATCTAGCTTACTCATGTTGTCGCTGACGCCGTTGATCTGGTGGCACGACGTCTTTCCCTGACACGCGCAGATCGCTTCTTAGCTGCGACCGAAGGACTGCCGAGATTGAGTTGGTCAAAGAACGCTTGATTCCGCTGCTCTGCGTCGCGCAGCATCTTTTTGAATGAGATTACTCTTATGTGCGCGTTGTGCCGGGGAGACCAACCGTAATAACCTTCTCCATCCGGTGTTGGATTTTGCGCCAACGATCTCTCAAATAATGTTCGCGCAGATTTAGTAAGTTCGCAGACGATTAAACATTCAAAAGGCGTGTTTTTGTCGATATCAGACACAACAGCACCATCGACGTCGCGAACTTTAGAGTTTCGAAGGTCGTCGATATACCCCAAAACTTGGGCAATAGGATCCTGACTTGGCTTTTCATCGCCTGGCCTTTTAAATTCGACAATTGCTACAGGATCGTTTGTATTCTCACGGCGGAAACCAAGAGGATTGAAAAATATGAGGTCCGGTTCTTTCTTCGACGAAGACTCCTTGGCTAGCGCACGGATTGGCTTGTCAGAAGCGAAAAAATCATAACCCGCTAAACTATCATCCAGCATCCATAGATTATGTTGCGATGTTTCACCTGACCTGTAAATCTCGCCCATTGGGCAAATCAGTTCATGAACCACTCTTTCGTAGTGATACGTTTTCTTTTCATCGTCTTCGTATTTTAAAAGAAGATTAGCTACCTGAAGAAGCTGATGCCTTTTTACGACTAATTCAGCCAGGTGGCCTGCACCCGGTTCCGAAGACACCGAGTTAGGTGTTTTGATGGGACCGGAGGTGCGTCATGGAGAGGCGGAAGTTCACGCGAGAGTTCAAGCTTGAGGCTGTGCGCCTGATCAAGGATCGAGGCGTGTCGTATGTGC
>DASXBN010000084.1:0-66501 GCA_036491675.1 Pseudolabrys sp.
GACTCGGCCAGTCGGTCACATCCTGCCCGAACAAAACGATGCTGCCGGCGGTGGCGGGGAAGATGCCGGTGATGACGTTGAAAAGCGTGGTCTTTCCGGCGCCGTTCGGGCCGATGATGGCCTTGCGGTCGCCCGGCATGATGGTGAGCGTGACGTCCCGCACCGCTTGCAGGCCGCCGAAGCTCTTGCACAGGCCTTTCAATTCGAGAACGGGCACCGTGCCGTTCATGCGCTCGCTACTCATTCAACCCTCTGAGCGATAGTAAGAATTGCCGGGGCCCCATTTGCGGAACCCCGGCCTTTGTCGGCGTTATTCGCAGTTCTTGCAGGGCGGGAAGTCGCGATCGTAGACCGGCTGGGCGAGGAATTTTTCCTTCCCGTAGGTCCAGAACTGGGAGACCTTCGGGTAGGTCTTGATCACCGTGTTCCAGAGTTCGTCCTTCTCGTAGCCGAACATCTTCTTCTTCTCGACCTTCTTGATGTAGACGTTCTCGATCGGGTTACGCATCTCGTCGAGTTCGACCGGCCCGCGCGGGGCGTCGAGCTTGATGCTCGCCATCAGCTTGATGAACTCCTCGGAGCCCGGCCATTTGCCGCCGGCCTTCTTGATTGCCTGGTCGATCCACATCGCGGTGGTGTAGTTGTTTTCCGAGTAGTAGCCGGGAACCTTGCCGTATTTGGCGCGGTAGGCCTTCACGAAAACCTGGTTGGCCGGGGTGTCGATCGCCGCGCTGTAGTGCAGCGAGGAGACGTCGCCGATCACTTCGTCACCCATGAACGGCAGCACGAACTCGTCGTAGCTCACCCCGCTGCCCAGGATCTTGCGCTTATCGCCGGCCGCGCGCAGCTGCTTGGGGAATTGCAGCGCCATCGGGCCGACCATGGTGGTGAAGATGCCGTCGGCATCGGCCTTGAAGGTCGGGATGTAAGGCCCGAAGTCCTTGGTGCCGAGCGGCGGCCAAATTTTCTGGACCACCTTGCCGCCGCAGTCTTCGAACGCCTTCTGGAAGCCGCCGGCGGTTTCGTAGCCGAAGGCGTAGTCCGCCGCGATCACGATAACCTTCTTGAAGCCGTTGTCGCAGGCCCACTGTCCGAGCGCGTGATGCGGCAGCGACGATGTCCAGCTGGTGCGCAGGAAGTACGGATACTTGCTGAGCTGCCGCTGCGTCAGGTCGTCGGCCGACGACACGGATGAGAGATAAATCGTCTTTTCGGCGGTGCTCACCGGCGCCAGCGCGTAGCCGGTGGAGGCGAGCAGGCCGCCGATGAACAGGTGCACATGGTCCTGCAGGATCAGCTTCTTGGCCTTGGTGACGCCGGCGTCGGGCTTGCCCTGGTCGTCCTCGACGATGAACTTGACGTCCATGCCGCCGAGCTTGCCGCCGTGTTCGTCGAGATAAAGCTGGAAGCCGTCGACCATGTCCTTGCCAACCTGGGCGAAGATGCCGGTCACCGGCGAGATGTAGCCGATGCGCAGTTCTTCGGCACCGGCCGGCGCGGCCGCCGCCAGCCCGAGCGCGAGACAGCTACCGAGCAGCACTTTTTGCAGCTTGCTTGTCATTGTCGTCCTCCCATGTTGCCTTTGCCTTCCCGTGTCGATCAGGAAGGTTTTGTTGCCAGCTTTTTCGCGTCTTCGTTCTTGCCTTGAGATGCGAAGCGTTGCCGCAGGCGCGAGGGAATGCCCATCAAGCCCATCGGCAGATAGAGGATCGTCAGCACGTAAACGCCGCCCAGTACGTACTGCCACCACGGTACCAGCGTGCTGAGATATTCGCGCAATCCGAACACGATCGCCGTGCCGATGGTGGCGCCGACCAGGGTCCCGGCGCCGCCAAGCACGACCATCAGCAACGAATCCACCGAGGTGGTGAGAACGACGGTTTCCGGACTGACGTGGCCGTTGGTGTGCGCCCACAATACGCCGGCCAGGCCGCCGAAACCGCCGGCGATGATGAAGGCGATATATTTGTGCAGCCATGTATTGTAGCCGAGAATCTGCATGCGCAATTCGCGCTCGCGGATGCCGGCGAGGCTCTGCCCGAACGGCGAGCGCACCAGCACGTACATCAGCATCATCGACACGGCGAAAAACGCAAACACCAGATAGAAGAACGTGACTTCGTTGCCGAGGTCGAGGCCGAAGCTCGGCCGGCCCGACAGATTGATTCCGTTGTCGCCGCCGGTGAGCGAATTCCAGCGATAAGCAAGGCCCCAGACGCATTGACCGAGGGCGAGCGTAATCATCAGGAAATAGACGCCGCCGGCGCGAATGGCGAACAGCCCGAACAGCGCGGCGAGCGCGGCGCCGAGCAGAATGCCGAGCACGACCACTGCCCAAAAATCCCAGCCTAGGCCGAAATGAAATTTGGTCGCCAGCACCGCGGTGAGATAGGCCCCGACGCCGAAATAGGCGGCTTGCCCCATCGAGGACATGCCGGTGTAGCCGAGCAGCAGGTCGACGCTCATGGCGAGGATGGCGAAAGCCATCGCGCGCGTCGCCAGCAGCACGACGAACGAGCCCGTGTGCGGAACGATATAGGCGAATGCCACCAAGGCTACGGCGACCATCGCGATTTTGATTTTCTGGCTGACCATTGCGTCGCGCTCACTCTCGTCCGAACAGGCCGGTGGGCTTGATCGCCAGAATCAACACCATGGGCGCGTAAAGCGTGAAGTACGACACCTCCGGGAACAGCGCCTTGCCGAAATTGTCGGCGAGGCCAACCGCCAGCGCGCCGATCGCGGCGCCGCCGAGCGAGCCCATGCCGCCGATGATCACCACCGCGAAGGCGAGCGGCAGCATTTCGAAATCGAGGCCGGGATAGATGCCGAGAAAGGCTCCGCCGGCGACGCCGCCGAGCGCGGCGAGGAAGGCGCCGAGCGCGAAGATGAACATGGAGACGCGGTTGGTATCGATGCCGACGCCGCGCGCCATCTGAGCGTCGTCGACGGTGGCGCGCACGGCGGCGCCCATGCGGGTTTTTTCCATCACCAGCCAAATCGTCACGCCGATCGCCAAGGCGAGCGCGATCATGAACATCCGGTAGGCCGGAAAATATATGCCGGCGAGCACGATGCTCTGCGTGAGCACGGCGGGCGGCGTGATGTCCATGTTGTTGCCGCCCCAGATGTCGAGCGCCGCCTGTTGGAACAGGAACGCAAAGCCGACAGTCATCAAGACCTGGCGCAGCGTGTCGGTTTCGATCGGAACAGCGGAAATTCGCTTGAGCAGGAAGTAGATTGGAGCGGCGATGATCGCAGTGACCAACGTCAACTGAATAATGCTGCCATAAGATCCGGAAATCATCTGGGGCAGTATTCTGCCGATCATCAGCCGGAAGACGAGCGCGATCCCGAAGGCGATCACCGCGTCGCGTACGCGCGCGAGGGCGCCTTCCGACCTCAAGAACAAGCGCTCCATCACGATGCCAACCGCGGCGATCGCCAGCGCGGCGGCCGGAAGCGACAGCGCCCAGGAGTCGGTCGCCCAGATCACGGACAACGCGACGTAACCGCCCAGCAGGAAGTACGACCCATGGGCAAGGTTGACGATGCGCATGACGCCGAAAATCAACGACAGGCCGCTGCCCACGAGGAACAGCAGCGCGCCGTAAGATATGCCGTTGAAGGCCTGGATGACCCAGAACTGTGTATTCATTTCCCCCTTTGATCCTTCTGTTAATCCGAAGGTTGCGCGAAGCTTACATGAGGTTCGATGGAAATGAACACCCTAAATGGTGCGGGCGTCTGCAACATCCGTCATGCCCGGCTTTATGCCGGGCATCCACGCCTTGCTTCATACAAGAAAGGCGTGGATGGCCGGGACAAGCCCGGCCATGACGAAATCGGGCGCTATTTGCGTTTACGCTTCTTGCCGGCTGCTTGTTTTTTCGGCGGAATAATCGGCAGCAGCAGATAGGGTGCCTTGCCGCCGTTGAAATGCAGGGTTGTGGTGCCGTTAAAAACAGCGGGCGGGCGGTCGCGCGGATCGTTGTGCAGGAATGGCCCGCAACCGGTGAGTTCGTTCTTGAAGTTCGACAGCTTGCCGCCGCTGGCGCCGCCATATTCGTAGTCCTTGCCGCGCACCGACAGGCCGATGCGGTAGCCGGCCGGCACCGCGATCGAGCTCGGCCAGATCTCGATGTCGAGTTCCACCGGCTTGCCCTTGGTCAGCGGCTGTTTCTTCTTGTGGGTGTGATAGGGCCGGTAGGGTAGCGACAATTTCTTGTCGAGTTCGCGGTGCGAGGCGCGCAGCCAGCCTTGCGCAATCGGCGTGTGCGGATCGATGGCGCCTTGGAACACGACTTCCTTCAAGTCGCCGGTGAATACGCGCAGCACGATGAAGAAGTCGGCGTCCTTGGTGGACGATGAGGCGAACAGCTTGAGCGCCGAGGGGCCCGTGACCTCGGTTTCGTGCTCGAGCACCGGCGTGAGGAAGGTGAGGCCTTCGCCCATGGCGGCGAAGTCGAGCTTGGCGCTGCCGGACGGTTTCTTGGGCGTCAGCGCCATGGACTTGGGATCGAGATAGAATTTGGTCCACTGCGTGCGCGCGATCGGCCATTCGTTCTCGCCGCGCGCGACGAATTTCTCGCCGGGATGGCGCACCTGCAATTGCACGCGCGGTTGCTTCGACCAGCTGGTGTCCTTGCCGTGCAGGAAGTAGTCGAAGAAGCGCAGCTGCTGCTCGCGCCCGTAGTTGGTGTAGAAATGCGTCCAGTGCTCGATGCCGTGCGCCTCCAGCCATTTCTGCTTGGAGGCGGCGCGCACAAAGCCTTCGAAATTTCCGCGCGGATGCAGGCCCTGGCCGCCCCAATTGGCGGCCGAGAACAGCGGCGTCGTGACTTTATCCCACACCGGCGAGCGGTCGCGGTGATATTTGTCGTCGAGCGGATGGCGCAGGATCTCGCCGCCGAAATCGGAACGGTTCTTGGCCAGCTCTTCTTCGCTCAATGTCTCCGGGCCGCACACCAGTTCGCCGTGCACGCGGCTGCGCCCGCCTTTTTCGCCGAGGCCGTACTGCACGACCTTGACCTGCATGTCGTACCAATGCTCCCAGAACGTGGAGAGGATGCCGCCGTGATGCGTCATGTCGCGGTACCAGTCGGCCGAGCCTTCCCACACGCACATGGCGGCGAGATGCGGCGGTTGCAATGACGCGACGTGCCACTGGTTCATGCCGTAATAGGAAATGCCGTTAAGGCCCACTTTGCCGCTCGACCAGGGCTGCAGGCCGGCCCATTCGATGCAGTCGTAATAGTCCTTGGTTTCGCGCGGCGAGAAATGATCGATGTAACCGGGCGAGCAGCCGGCGCCGCGCGAATCGACGCGCACGCAGACATAGTCGTGCGGCACCCATTTTTCCGGGTCGATCACTTCCCAGCTTTGATAGAGGTTGCTCGAGCCGGCGGTGACGTCGGGATGTTTTTCCGCCATGCGCTGCCAGGCGCTCGGATAGCCGTCCTGGAAGGAAAGATTCTTGGCGTAGGGACCGTAGGTCAGCAGCACCGGATATTGCCCGTCTTTCACCGGGCGAAAGACGTCGGCGCGCAGCACCAGGCCGTCGTCCATGGTGATCGGCACGTTCCAGTCTATCCGCATACCGTCGCGGATTTCGGATAATTGCTGCAGCGATGCCATTGAGGCCTCCCGGCGATTTTTTGTCGGGCGGGAGGCTATAGAGGTGGAGAGGCGCGACGCAAGGCCGAATGCCTAGCGCTTTTGCGCTTCTGCCTAGCGCTTTTTGCGCTTCACCTTGCCCATCTTCTCAAGCACGGCGCAGACCGCGGCGGTATCCTGCGCGCCGTAGCCGCTCTTCATCGCTTTCAAATAGACCGACTTGGAGGCGTCGAACATCGGGGTCGGCACTTTGATCTTGCGCGCGTAGTCGCCGATCACCCGCATATCCTTGTCCCACACGTCGATCTTCATGGTGACGTCTTTGTAGTTGCCCTTCACCATCATCGGCGCGCGCAATTCGAACACGCGCGAATTGCCGGCGCCGGGCGTAATGAGGTCGTAGATCGCCTGCGGCGGCAGGCCGGCTTTCATGCCGAGCACCATGGCTTCGGCGGTGGCGACGTTGTTGATGGCGACCAGCAGGTTGGCCACGTATTTCATGCGGCTGCCGTTGCCGAAGGGGCCGACGTCGTAGACCTGGCGGCCGAAGGCCTGGAACATCGGGCGCAGCCGCTTGATCAGGCGGGAATCGCCGCTGGCATAGAACACCAGGTCGCGCGCCTTGGCCTGCGATCCGGTGCCGCTGACCGGCGAGTCGAGCGTGACGTGGCCGGCCTTGGCAAGCACGCGCGCGGCTTTTTCCTTGTCGGCAATCGCGAAGGTGCTCATTTCCACCAGCAGCTTGCGCGGCAGCTTGGCGGCGGCGATCGCGCGCACGGTGTCCATCAAAGCCTGCGGCTTGGGCAGGCTGGTGAGGATGGTCTGCACCGCGGCCGCCAGTTCGACGGCATTGCGGGCGATCTCGACGCCGGCATGGGCAGCCTCGCGGCGGCGCGCCGCGCTGATGTCGTAGCCGACCACGCGCCAGCCGGCGGCAGCCAGGTTCTTGGCGAAGGCACCGCCCATGATGCCGAGGCCGACAATGCCCACGGTGCCTTTGGTCCGCTTGGCCGCCATTAAAAACTCTCCTCACGATAAGTATGGATCGTCTTGCGACGTTTTCCGGCATCCTCTTAGGGGGCGGGGGCGGGGCTGTCGAGTGGGCAATGGTTGTAATGCAGCTTTCATGCGGCGGCGCGATCGCTTATCGTCGCCGGCAAAAGCAGTCAGGGAGGATGTAATGAATATCGGAGTGGCCGGTCTCGGAGCGATGGGCGGCAATATCGCCGCGCGGCTGATGGAAGTCGGCCACCAGGTGACGGTCTGGAATCGCTCGCCGGACAAGACCAAGCCGCTGGCGCAGGCCGGCGCCAAGGTCGCCGCCACGCCGGCGGACGTGGCGAAAGCCAGCGAGGCGGTCATTACCATCCTCACCGATGGCGCGGCGATCGATGCCGTCTTCAACGGGCCGAACGGGCTGCTGTCGGGCGACGTCAAAGGCAAGCTGTTCTTCGAAATGAGCACGGTGGCGCCTAAGGTCGCGACCGATCTCGTCGCCAAGGTGCGCGCCAAGGGCGCAGCACTCGTCGAGTGCCCGGTCGGCGGCTCCACAATCCCCGCCCGCAAGGGCCAGTTGCTCGGGCTGATGGGCGCCGAGCCGGCCGATGCGGAGCGTGCGAGGCCGATCCTCGAGCAGCTCTGCCGCAAGGTCGAACATTGCGGGCCGGTCGGCGCCGGCTCGGCAATGAAGCTCGCGATCAATCTGCCGCTGATGGTGGCCTGGCAGGCCTACGGCGAAGCCTTCGCCATCGCGCGCAGCGTCGGCTGGGAACCCAAGCGTCTGGTCGAGCTGTTCGTCGAGAGCAACGGCGCCAACAAGGCGATTGCGATGCGCGCCGACATGATCACCAAAATGCTGGAAGGCAAGGACCCGGGGCCGACCACCTTCTCGATCGCCAACGGCGTCAAGGACCTGCGCACCATGATCGAGACCGGCACGGCGACCGGCGCCGACATGATCGCCACCAAGGCCGCGCTCGCCGGCTTCGAGGATGCGACCGCGCACGGCTTCGGCGGCGGCGACGGCTCGCGCATGACGGTCTATTGGTCGGAACGCAAAAAGTAATCGAAGGCGGACAACGGTCGGAGGCCATCCATGAAACTCTTTTCGTTCTGGCGCTCGCTGGCGACATTCCGCGTGCGCATCGCGCTCAACCTCAAGGGCATCACGCCCGACGAGGTGATTGACGTCAACTTGATGCAGGGCAAGCAGCGCGACGAGGCCTTCGCCAAGGTCAATCCGATGAAGGCGCTGCCGGCGCTGATCCTGGACGACGGCACGGTGCTGTTCGAGTCGCTCGCGATCCTGGAATATCTCGACGAGACGCACCCCAACCCGCCGCTGCTGCCGAAGGAGCCGAAGGCGCGCGCGCGCGTGCGCGGCCTGGCGCAGATCATCGCCTGCGACACCCATCCGCTGATCGTGCCGCGGGTGCGCGAATATCTGGCGCACGAATACAAAGTCGACGAGCCCGGCGTGCTGAAGTGGGGCCACCATTGGCACGTCGAGGCCCTGAAGGCGCTGGAGACGAATCTCGCCGGCTCCAAAGAAACCGGGCGCTTTTGCCAGGGCGACCAGATCACCATCGCCGATATTTGTCTCGCCGGGCAGGCGGCGGGCTCGACCTATTTCAAGGTCGATCTCGCGCCGTTCCCGACGGTCAAGCGCATTGTCGACACCTGCATGGCGATCGACGCCTTCGCCCGCGCGCATCCGATGAAGCAGCCGGGCGCGCCGGCGGCGACCTGACCGTATGCTCAATACCGCGATCGTCGGCCTCGGCTGGTGGGGCAAGACCTTGGTGCAGGCGGCGCGCGATTTCGGCGCGCCGATTCGTTTCGTGCGCGGCGTCACGCTCGAGCCCGAGACGGTGCACGATTTCGCCGCCGAACATAAGATCGTCATCGGCACTTCGTTCGATGAAGTGCTCGCCGACGATGAGGTGCAGGCGGTGATCCTGGCGACGCCGCACACCAAACACCCGGAGCAGGTGAGCCGGCTCGCCGCGGCCGGCAAGCACATCTATTGCGAAAAGCCGTTCGCGCTCAGTAAGGCCGAGGCGCAGGCCATGCTCGACGCCTGCGCCCGCGCCGGCGTCGTGATCGGCGTCGGCCATCATTTCCGGCTGATGCCCTCGATGCGCGTGCTCGCCGAGCTGATGCAGGCCGGTGCCTTCGGCGCCATCATGCATGCTGAGGGAAATTACAGCCACGATTGGCTGGCGAGCGTGCC
The DNA here is from genome assembly GCA_036491675.1 of Pseudolabrys sp. Classification (GTDB taxonomy): domain Bacteria; phylum Pseudomonadota; class Alphaproteobacteria; order Rhizobiales; family Xanthobacteraceae; genus Pseudolabrys. The sequence goes on from DASXBN010000084.1 coordinate 8,849, forward strand.
GGCCGACAGCTGGCGCGCGGCAGTTTCCGAAAGCCGCGCCGGCGGCATGACCGGCATGGGCGTCCACGTGCTCGACTGCTTGCGCGACCTGGTCGGCCCGATGAAACGCATCAGCGCGCTGTCGACGGCGCGCGCGGTGAAACTGCCGAGCGGTGATACCACCGCCGCGCTGATCGAATTCGAAAACGGCGCGACCGGCACGCTCGGCACCACCATCAAGACGCCGTTCCGCTGGCGCATCGCGATCTTCGGCGAAAAATGCTGGGCCGAGAGCGTGAGCGAGACGCGTGCGATCGTGCGCCATGCCGGCAAGGACGATCCTGAAGTGATCGAGCGGCCGGCCGACTTTCATCTCGGCCGCAATCTGGATTATTTCGTCAAGGCCGCGCTCGGGCAGGGCGCCTTTCCGATTTCGCCCTCCGGCATCCTGCAGACGGCGGCGGCGCTCGAGGCCGTATTCAAGTCGGTCGATGCGAACGGGGCGTGGATGGCGGTGTGAATCCTTGCTACAGCGGAATTCGCCCGCGCCAAGACTTGATATCAAGGTACCCGCATCAGGACGTTGAGCCATGCTCCAGGATAAATTCGTGCCGCCCGCCGGCGCCTTCACCCGCAGCGTGGCTGTACGGTTTTCGCATTGCGATCCCGCCGGCATCGTCTACTTCCCGCACTACTTCGACATCTTCAACGGGCTGATCGAGGACTGGTACGGCGAGGAACTCGGCTACAACTATGCCGAGCTGATCATGGGCAGCAAATTTGGCTTTCCCTTCGTGCACCTCGACTGCGACTTCAAGATCCCGAGCCGCATGGGCGACATCATCGAGCTGACCATCTTGGTCGAGCGCATCGGACGCTCCTCGCTCGGCATCGCCATCGTCTGCCATCACGACGGCGTCGAGCGACTGCGCGCGCACATGGTCACTGCGATGATGTCGCTGGAAACGCGCCAGCCGGTGCCGCTGATGCCGGCGCTGCGCGACAAGATCGAGGCCTATCGGCAGAAGACGGTGGGCTGACTAGGCCGTGTACTATCGTTTGGTAAAAGCGATGCTGAGGATTCCCCTTTGTCAAAGGAGCGCGGCATGCTTCCGACCCAGACCGGATTTGACATTATCGGCCGCCTCATCACGTCAATCGTATCAGCAATAATTTTATCTATCGCTGCAACAGTGGCCAACGCAGACGAAATCCGCGTTCTGAGCGGTGGCGGCGCGCAGCTAGCATTGCGGGCGGTTATCCCTGAATTTGAGGGGGCGACTGGGCATCGGGTCCATCCCACCTTCGCGCACGTCAGCGTGATCCAGCAAAAACTTGCCGCTGGCGAAAAGGCCGATTTGATTTTACTGCCAGTTCCTCTGATCGCCGCGGTGGAGAAGAATTTGCCCCTGCGTTCCGAAGGTCGGGTCGTGCTCGCTCGCGTCGGCATTGCAGTAATCGTCCGTAACGGCACAACAGCGCCCGACATTTCCACTCCTGATGCAGTCCGCAAGATGCTGATCGATGCTCGATCCATCGAAATTCCCCCTCCGAATGGTCCGGCCGGCGGTCACCTAGCCCGCATGATTGAGCAACTCGGCATTGCAGAGGCAGTGCGGCCAAAACTGGTTATAAAAGCCGCGATTGATGGTGGAGCGCAGCTCGTGGCTGACGGAAAGGTGGATCTGGCTATGCAGCTCCTGAGCGAAGTTCAATCCGCCAAAGATATTGCAGTCGTGGGATTATTGCCGTCAGCTTTGCAAAGCTTTGTGGTCTATGGCGCGGCCATTCCCTCATACAATGACAAGCCAGAGCCGGCAGTTGCCCTCGTCAAGTTTTTATCCGAACCGAACAAGAAAGACTTCTGGAGGGCTGCTGGTTTTGAATTGTTCGACGCCGGCAATTAAACATACGGTCACGCTGATGTATGTCCGCTTTGGGTCATTTTCGGCCGATCTAGCCGTTTTTGCAGCCGGTTTATGTCCGCTTCGCTCCGAAAGATGATTTGAGGCTCGGGGACGACAAGCAGAAGGCGCCCGTCGAGATTGGCCACAGGGCTGTGATGTTCACGCCTACTTCTCGATCGGGAAGCCGACGATGCTGCCCCATTCGGTCCACGAGCCGTCATAGATCTTGACATTGCCGTGGCCAAGAATGTGGCCGAGCGCGAGCCATCCGACGGTCGCGCGGTGGCTCAGCCGGCAATAGCAGACCACGTCGTCGAATTTTTCCGGCGCAACGTTGTGCTGCGCCAGCACGCCGCACAGCTCATCCGGTGACTTGAACGAATCGTCCGCGTTGAGCAATTCCTTGAAATAGAGATGGACGGCTCCGGGAATGCGCCCGGTCCGCTCGGCGCCGTGATCGACGGCGAAGGAATAATCCGAGACGCGCTCGCCCGAATATTCCTCCGGCGAGCGCAGGTCGAGCAACAGGCGGCGCGGCTCGCGCAGATGCTTGCGAACATTGTCGCGGCCGATCCGCATCGAGGAGGTTCCAACCGGCGGCGCCGGATAGGGAACGGCAGGAAAGTGCGGCACCGTCGGCGACAGCGGCCGCCCCTCCAGGATCCATTTGTGCCGCCCGCCGTCGAGCAGGCGCAAGTTTGCATGGCCCGCCATGGTGAAGGCCCAGAAGGCGTAGCTGCCGAATTGCACGGGGTCGCCATAGAGCACGACGGTCGTCTGCGGGCCTATTCCTAAGCCGCCGAACAGTTGCGCCATCGCGGCGGGCGTGACGAAATCGCGGTCGGTTTCGTGCCAGCAGGCCGATTTCCAATAAAGCCACTGCGCGCCCGGAATATGTCCCCCGCGATAGGTCTTGTCGTCGCGGATGTTGCAGACCTCGAGGATGCGCAGGTCGGGGTCGGCGAGATGCTCCTCGAGCCAGGCGGTGGAGACGAGCGGCGGCGAAACCATCGGACGTTTTCCCCTGTACGCGCACGACGAACTCTAGGCGGAAACTTTCCGCTTCGCCGGCTTCGTCATCGCCTTATCCCACACCGCGTGAATATGTGCGACTTCCTGCTCGAAGCGTTCGAGAAACAGCCGCGCCTGCGTCGACAGCGTGCGCCGCGTCGGCTGGATCATCACAAACTCGGCATGCAGCTCGGGCGCCACGATCGGATTGACGATCAGCTCGCCGCGGCCGATGTCGTTGATCGAGATCACGCTCGGCAGGATCGTCACCCAGTCGGAGCGCGCGACGAATTCGAGCGTGGCGATCATGGCGTCCATCACCAGCATGGCCTCGACTTCGACGCCGTGGCTTTGGAAATAGGTTTCCAGATTGCGCCGGCGGATATTGTCCGGCCCCGGCACCACGAATTTCAACGGCTTGCATTCGGCGAGCCGCAGCGGCGAGAGCGGCGCAAATCCGCGTTTGGGGCCGGAGATCAGCATTTCGCGATCGCGCACCAGCAGGCGCGATTTCAGCCCGATGGTGCCCTCGAACGCCGGCACCACCGCAAAGTCGAGCTCTTCGTCGAGCGTCATTTCGGTAAGCAGCCCGCTATAGCCCTCGACGATGTGCAGGCGCACTTCCGGGCAGCGCGGCACGAAATCGTCGAGCACCGGCGCCAGCACCGCACGCGTAAAAGTAGGCATCAGGCCGATGCGCAATTCACCGGTGACCTTGCCGGCCAGCGCGTGCGCCTCCTCGGCGGCGTTCTCCAGCGCGCCGACCGCCTGCACACAGCTCTTGTAGTAGCGCAGGCCCGCCGGCGTCGGCATCACGCGGCCGGCGCTGCGCTCGAACAGTTTGACCCCGAGCTTGCGCTCGACCGCCGCCACATGCTGCGAAATGCCTGATTGCGTTGCGTTTTCACGCTCGGCGGCGCGGGTGAAGGAGGCTTCTTCGCAGACCGCGATGACGGCGCGGATTTGCCGCAGAGGAATGTTACGCATGACCGAACTCTATTAGAAAATCTAATGGCAGAACGCAAAAGATATTATTTCTTCTTGAGTTGCCAATTGGCCTAGGATTTCACAAGTCAGCAACGTAACCGCGCGATCCGCGCGCCGGTCGGGAGGAAGATATGGGAACTGCGAATTTCGGCACCGTCGGTATGGATTGGCAGCAGAGGGTCAACTGGGACCGGATGCGCGAATACCGCATTGAGCGCGCCCGCGCGATGATGAAGAAGCACGGGCTCGGCGCGCTGCTCTGCATGTACGACGAGAACGTCCGCTACATCACCGCCACGCTGACTCCCGGATGGTGCCGGCTCAAGCCCGGCCTGCGCTACGCCATGCTTTGCGGCGACGGTCGGCCAATCATTTTCGAGCAGGGCGACATCGGCATGCAGGTCGAGCGCCACAGCCCGTGGCTCCCGAAGGAAAACGTGCGGCACTCGTTCGCCTGGATCAAAGGCGCGGCGGGTCCCGCTTCGGTCCAGCAGGTCGGCAAGTTCGCCAACGCCGTCATCCAGGCGATGAAGGACAACGGCGTCGCCGGGCAGAAGCTCGGCTGCGACTTCATCGACATCAACATGATCAACGTGTTCAAGGAAAAGGGTATCACCTGGGTCGACGGCATGACCCCGATGATGGAAGCGCGCGCGGTCAAGAACGTCGACGAGCAGGAATGCTTCCGCATCGTCGGCGCCATCGGCGACGCCACGCACTGGGAGTGCATGAAGTTCCTGCGCCCCGGCGTCACCGAGAATCAGGTCACCGCGCATCTGATGGAATATCTCTACAACTTCCCGGGCATGGAAGACGTCGAGGACGTGATCGTGTCGTCCGGCCCGAACACCTGGCCGAACTGGCGCAACTTCTCCGACCGCATCATTCAGCCCGGCGACATCGTGTTCATGGATTTGGCCGCGATCACCTGGAACGGCTACAAGTCCTGCTACTACCGCACCTATTGCGTCGGCAAGGAGCCCACGCAGGAGCAGAAGGACACCTACGATACCGCGCTCAAGTGGCTGTACGACTCGATCGGCGCGGTGAAAGTGGGCGCCACCACGCGCGACATCGCGCTGAAGTGGCCGTCGGCGATGGAGACCTGGGGCTACGAGGACGAAGACCAGGCCGCCGCCAATCTGTGGGGCCACGGTCTCGGTCTCGCGCAATACGACCCGCCGGTGATCTCGCGCATCTGGTCGCTCGATCATCCGATCGACATTCAGGAAGGCATGACGTTCGCGCTCGAAACCCAGCACGGCAAGAAACATCGTTACGGCGTGCGCATCGAGGAAATGCTGATCGTGAAGAAGAACGAGATCGAAATCGTGTCGAACTTCCCGGTCAAGCAGATCACGGTTGTCGATCCGATGCCGGGTTACGGCGATCACGTGAAGTGACCTCGGCCCCTTTCCCGAGGTCGTCCCCGGGCCGGCGTGCTGCGCCGTGACCCGGGGATTCCGTTACAATAAGCGTTGCGTTCCCGATCGGGATGGCCGCGGTATGCCCGGCCGTGATAAAGCTCAGCCACGATGACCGCGTTCATCCTGCCGCTCACGGACCCCGCCGCGACCGATCCTGAACGGGTCGGGCCGAAAGCGGCCAATCTGGCGGCGCTGACGCAGGCCGGTCTGCCGACGCCGGGCGGCTTCGCGCTCACGGCTGAGGCCTACAACCGGCAAATCCGTCATCTCGGCATTGAAGATCTACATCGACAGTTCAATGCGGCCGATCTGCCGGCTTCGCGCAAGCTGTCGGTGCAGATTCGCCTGGCACTCTATCAGCAGCCGATCGCGCTCGAGATTCTCGAGCCGCTGATGGCCGGCTGGCGTGCGCTGCGCGCGGACGGCGCGTCCGCCGCGGTGCGTTCCTCGGCGCTGATCGAGGACCGCAAGGGCGCCAATTTCGCCGGCCAGTTCGAGAGCTTCCTGGGCTTAACCGACGAAACCGAATTCCTCACCGCGGTGCGCGCCTGCTGGGCGGCGCTGTGGACCTCGCACGCGCGCCGCTACATGGAAAATCACGAATTGTCGCCGGCCGACACCGCGATGGGCGTGCTGATCCAGCCGGTGATTGCCGCGCGCGCCTCGGGCGGCGGCTTGAGCGAGACCGCGGAAGGCCAGATGCTGCTCTCGGCCACCTGGGGGCTGGGCACGGCGATCGCGCAGGGCGAGGTGGTGCCCGACCGCATCGTGCTGTCCAAGAACGGGTTCCTGCGCACGGTCGAAGCCGGCCGCAAGCGCCATCGCGACACCTGCGCGCACGGCGTCTCGGCGCCCGAACGGGTGCCCGAGGATGAGGTGAGCAAGCCGTGCCTCACCGCCGGGGAAGCGGTGACGCTCGGCCGCCTGCTGCGCAAATGCGAGCAACTGGCCGGCGGGCCGGTCGAAATCGAATGGGCGATGGATGCGGGTGGCTTCCGCCTGCTGCAGTCGCGGCCGCTGCACGTCGAGGCGCCGATCGTGCCCGACGAGATCTGGCTGCGGCATCCCGGCCTCAACGGCCATCCGGCCGGCATCGGCTGGGGTTCCGGCCGTGCCGTGGTGGTCAACTGCGAGTGCGAGTTGTCGCGCGTGGCGCCCGGCGACGTGCTGATCACCAAGGTCGCCGGACCGGCGCTCAGCCATATTCTGCCGCGCGTCGCCGGCGTGGTGGCGGAACTCGGCGGTTCGACCTCGCATCTGGCGTCGCTGGCGCGCGAGCGCGGCATTCCCATGGTGCTCGGCGTGCTCGACGCCACCACCAAGATTCCGGACGGCACGCAATGCGCGGTCGACGGCGTCGCCGGCATCGTGCGGTGGATGCGATGAGCAGCAAGTCGAAAAATTTGCCGCGCGTCTTCGTCAGCCAGCCGATCGCGCCGAGCGCGCTCGCGCGGCTGCGCGGCATCGCCGACGTCAAGATGAACGCCGACTCGAGCAAGATCATCGCCAAGTCCAAGCTGATCGCGGGCACGAAGAAGTGCGATATCCTGTTTCCGTTGCTGCATGACACGATCGATCGCGCGGTGCTGGCGGCCAATCCCAAGCTCAAAGCGGTCACCTCGATGACGATCACGCCGGACCGCATCGACGTGGCCGAGGCGACGCGGCGCGGGATCGCGGTGACGGTGATCCCGCCGATCGTGGCGGAGTCGGTCGCCGACTTGCACCTGGGGCTGATGCTCGCGGTGGCGCGCCGCATGATCGAGGGCGACCGCTCGGTGCGCTCGAGCCGTTTCCCCGGTTCGCAGTCGATCCATTTTGCCGGCAGCTTCGTCCACGGCAAGACCCTTGGCTTGATCGCGGTCGGCCGCATCGGCCAGGCAACCGCACGCCGCGCGCTCGGCTTCGGCATGCGGCTGATTTACTGGGGCCCGCGCCGCAAGCCGGAACTCGAGCGCGAATTACAGATGCAATACCTGCCGCTCGACCAGGTGCTGGCGGAAGCCGATTTCGTCTCGCTGCATCAGCCGCTCAATGCCGAAACGCGGCACATGATCTCGGACCGCGAATTCGCCTTGATGAAGCCAAGCGCCTTCATCATCAACACCGCGCGCGGCGCCGTCATCGACGAGGCGGCGCTGGTGCGCGCGTTGAAGAAAAAGAAGATCGCGGGCGCCGGCCTCGACGTGTTCGAGAACGAGCCGAAGGTGCCGGCGGCCCTGCTGAAGATGAAGAACGTGGTGCTCACGCCGCATCTCGGCAGCGCCGTGCTGGAGCTGCGCGACGTGATGGCCAATATCGTGGTCGACAACATTCAGGCGCTGATCGACGGCCGGCTGCCGCCGAATTGCGTCAATCCGCAGGTGCTCAAGAAACCCTGATGGTGGAATTGTAGAAACCGGGAGTAAAGACGATGGCAGATCTGCCCAAACTCGACGTTGTGATTGCCAACAATTTCGGCCATCTGCCGATGTTCATCGGCGCGGAGAAGGGCTACTTCAAGCAGCACGGCGTCGACGCCAGCTTCAAGGTCGTGGACACCGGCACCGACATGGTCAACGCGCTGCACGACGGCCTGGCGCAGGTCGGCGACATGAGCACCACCACCTATTTGAAGGCTGTGCACGCCGGCAACCCGTTCCAGGTCATCGGCCTGATCATGAACGACGCCACCAACGATCGCTGCGATACGCCGCTCGCGATCGTCACGAAGAAGGGCAGGGGCGTCAATGTCGGCAAGATCGGCGATCTCGTCGGCAAGAAAGTCGGCCTCGCACGCGGTCAGACGTCCGACGAATTTTTCAAGATGGTGGTGCGGCGCGCCGGCGTGAAGTACGCGGATGTCACCATCGAGAACATCTGGTCGCAGTTCGGCCTCGCGCCGGCGTTGAAGGAGGGCAAGGTCGACGCCATTGTGACCTGGGAGCCCTACGTGACGCAGGCCCTCAACGAAGTGCCGGATTCGTATGAAGTAATGCGCGGCGGACAGCATATGTCCTACGTCATGGTCGCGGTCGCGCACGGGCCGACGGTCGAGTCGAGGCCCGCGGTGATCAAGAGCATCGCCGCCGGGTTGGCGCAGTCGTCGCATTTCTCCCGCAAAAATCCCGATGAGGCCGTGGAGATTTTCGCCAAGTGGGTGCCCGGCACCGACGTGGCGATCGGCAAAAAGGCGATCAAGCACATCCACTTCGATCCGCGCATGTCGCCGAACGTGCTGCGCGCCTTCGAGAACGCCGAGGACGAGGTGCTGATCAACACACTGCCGGGTGCGCCGCGGCTCAATGTGCCGAGCCTGTTCAAGCCGGAGTTCATGGCCGAGGTCGAGAAAGAGCACCCGGAGTACTTCGCCGACCTGCCGAAGCTGAAGTAGCTCACCCCGCCTCATCCTGAGGAGCCCGCCGAAGGCGGGCGGCTCGAAGGATGGGGCGGCCTCATGGTTCGAGACGCGCTCTGCGAGCGCTCCTCACCAAGAGGCCGATTAGGATTTATCCCTCGCCCACGTGACGATCACCCGCACCACCTTGTCGTTGACATTGGGGTGCGGCATCGGCGGGCTTTCGATGTGCAGGATGTCGTCGCCCTCGAAGCGCAGGAAGCGCACCTGCTCGCCGCCGACCCAGGCTTCGTTCCAGGCGACTTCGACCTTGGTGATGACCTTGCCGTCCTCGACCCGGTAATGGCCGCCATAGGCGATCATCGAGCGCAGCGCCTTGGCGCGATCCTCGTCGGTCTTCGGCACCGGCCGCCCGTCGGCGGTCACTAGCGCCAGCCAGCGCCCTTCGGGCGTGGCGATCTGGTAGCCCTTGGGGTGTTCGCCCAGCACCGGCCTACGCTCCTTGGTCTGCGTATCCTCGTAGACCACGGAGACCAGCTTCCAGGTGCCGACGATGCGGTCCTTATCGGCGGCCTGCGCCGGCAGGCTCATGAGCAGCAAAGCGGCAAACGCAAGTGCGCGCATGGGTTCCTCCCGAATGACGAGCGAAAAGTCTATTCCGCCGTCCAGCCGCCGTCGATCACCAGCGAGGTGCCGGTCATCAGCGCCGAGGCGTCGCTCGCCAGGAACACGATGGCGCCGGTCAAGTCCTCGAGCTGGCCGAGACGGCCGAGCTTGATGCGCTTGAGCGTATCGGTGCGGAACGCCTCGTTCTGGAAGAACGGCCGCGTCATCGGCGTCTCGATGAAGGTCGGCGCCAGCGTGTTGACGCGGATCTTGTGGGCGGCGAGCTCGATCGCCATCGCTTTGGTAAAGCCTTCCATCGCGTGCTTGGTGGCGCAATAGACCGTGCGCGTCGGCCCGCCGACATGGCCCATCTGCGACGACATGTTGATGATCGAGCCCGGCTTCTTGGCTTCGACCAGCTTGCGCGCCACCGCCTGCGCCACAAAATAGGCGGCGCGCACGTTGAGGCCGAACACGAAATCAAAATCCTCGACCTTAACATCGACGAACAGCGTCGGCTTGTTGGTGCCGGCATTGTTGACCAGGATGTCGAAAGGTTCCTGCGTGGCGATCGCGGTCTTGGCGGCCTCGACATCGCGCACGTCGAGCGTGAGCGGCGACGCCAGTTGCCCGCGCGCGCGGATGGCCGCGGCGGCTTCCTCGATCTCGTTCGATGTGCGGGCGGCGAGCGTCACGTGCGCGCCGGCATCGGCCAGTGCGCTCGCCGCGGCGAGGCCGAGCCCACGCCCGGCGCCGGTCACCAGTGCGCGCTTGCCGTCGAGGCGGAAGGAGGGGGTGCGGGTGAGGTCGATGGTCATGGCGCTTCTTACCGTCTTATCGCTCCCCTGAAAGGGCAGGGTGGCTGCAAGCGTTAGCGAGCAGTCGGGTGGGGTCAGAGCGCTTCGAGAATAACCCCACCCGGCTCGCTTCGCTCGCCACCCTCCCCGCAAGCGGCGAGAGGTGAAAGAAAGTCACTCCGCCGCCTGGGCGTAGGGCACGTTGCGGCCGCCGTAGCGGCGCACGCGGATATTGGCCTGCTCGGCATGGGCGGTGAAGCCTTCCAGGATGCACAGCCGCGAGCAGACTTCGCCGATTTTGGCGCTGGCTTCGTCGGTCAAGACCTTCTGATAGGTGCAGGTCTTGATGAACTTGCCGACCCACAAGCCGCCAGTGAAGCGCGCGTTCTTCTTGGTCGGCAGCGTGTGGTTGGTGCCGATCACCTTGTCGCCATAGGCGACGTTGGTGCGCGCGCCGAGGAACAGCGAGCCGTAGTTCTTCATGTTGTTGAGGAAGTAGTCGGGGTCGCGCGTCATTACCTGCACGTGCTCCGACGCCACGCGGTCGGCTTCCGCCACCATCTCGTCGAGGCTGTCGCAGACGATCACCTCGCCATAGTCCTTCCAGGACTGGCCGGCGAGATCGGCGCTCGGCAGGATCTTCAGCAGCCGCTCGATCTCGCTCATGGTGGCGCGCGCGAGCTTCTCGGAATTGGTGATCATCACCGCCGGCGAGTTCGGCCCGTGCTCGGCCTGGCCGAGCAGGTCGGTGGCGCAGATTTCTCCATCCACAGATTCATCTGCGATGATCAGCGTCTCGGTCGGACCGGCGAGCAGGTCGATGCCGATGCGGCCGAACAATTGCCGCTTGGCCTCCGCCACATATGCGTTGCCGGGGCCGACGATCATGTCGACCGGTTTGATGCTCTCGGTGCCGAGCGCCATGGCCGCCACCGCCTGCACGCCGCCCAGCACGTAGATGTCGTCGGCGCCGCCGAAATGCATGGCCGCGACAATGGCCGGGTGCGGACCGCCCTTAAACGGCGGCGCGCAGGCGATGATGCGCTTCACGCCGGCCACCTTGGCGGTGACGATCGACATATGCGCGGAGGCGACCATCGGGTAGCGCCCGCCCGGCACGTAGCAGCCGATCGAGTTGACCGGGATATGGCGATGGCCGAGCACGACGCCGGGCAGCGTTTCAACCTCGACGTCCGTCATGCTGTCGCGCTGCTTCTGCGCGAAGTTGCGCACTTGCGCCTGCGCGAACTTGACGTCCTCGAGGTCGCGCTTGGGCACTTGCGCGATGGCGCGCTCGATTTCGGCGGGCGAGAGCTTGAAGTCGGCGGGCGACCATTTGTCGAACTTTTCCGACAATTCGCGGATCGCCGCATCCTTGCGCTCGTCGACCTGCGCCAGGATGTTTTCCACCGTCTCGCGCACCTTGGCGTCGGCGGCCTTGATCGCGCCCGCATCCATTCCGCGCTTGAGCCAACGAGGCATGGTGGTTCTCCATTAAAAAGCTGTCGTCCCCGCGCAGGCGGGGACCCCGCACTTACCGAGTTTTGATCTTAGCGCAAAAGCCGAAGGGCTGGATGCCCCGCTTGCGCGGGGCATGACAGTATCGGGGCACTACTTGATCGCCTGCGGATTGATCGGGCTTCCGGTGCCGCCGGTAATGATCAGCGGCGGGCCGCAGAAGAAGAATTCATAGACGCCGTCCTCGGCGCAGTCCTCGGCCAGCTCCTTGAGATAGAAGATCTCGCCCATGCACAGGCCCATGGCCGGGATCACCACCCAGTGCCAGGGCTGATTGGCCTCGGTCGTCTCGTTCGGCCGCACCTCGACGCCCCAGGTGTCGGAGCAGATCGCGGCGATCTGCTTGTCCTGGCACCAGTAGCAGTTCTCGAACTTGACGCCGGGCGCGTCGCCGCCGGCATAGCCGCCCCACTGCTTTTCGGAAAGGCAGCGTTCCATCTGTCCGGTGCGGATGATGACGAAGTCGCCGCGCCCGATCGAGACATTCTGCTCCTTGGCGCATTTGTCGAGTTCGTCGTTGGAGATGCTTTCGCCGTCCTGCATCCATTTGACGCCGCGGAAGCGCGCGATATCGAGCAGCACGCCGCGCCCGACCATCTTGTTCTTGGAATGCTCGATGCCGAGCACGGCAAGCCCGCGCGAGTCGATCAGCTTGGCGTCGTGGCCGTTATAGGCCTTGTCCTCGTAGAACACGTGGCCGAGCGCGTCCCAGTGGCTGGCGCCCTGCACGCACAGCATGATGGTGTCGTCGGCGTAGCGGATCTTGTTCCAGTCCTGCTGGCCGGCGATGGCGTCGGTCCCGGTGGCGAGCATCTGGTGGATCGGGTTGAAGCGGCCGCCGAACAGGCCGTTTTGCGGGCCCTCGCGGTCGAGCGGAATGCCGAGCGCGAACGTCTTGCCGGTGCGGATCAGGCCCGCCGCCTTGACGACGTCCTCCGGCGTGACGTGGTTGAGCGTGCCGCTCTGATCGTCCTTGCCCCAGCGGCCCCAGTTGCTCAGCTTCTTGCTGGCTTCGGCGATCGCCTGTTTGCCGACCTTGATGTTCATGAAGCGTTTCCTCGTGTCTTTACGTTTTTTAACAGCGATTGACTGTGGTGATTAGGCTCAGTGCAAGCATCTCATGCGCGTGCAATATTGCGCAAGACTGCGGTGTTTCATCAAGCGTGAGATTGACGTAGATCTTAAACCGGCACGCACTGCGTGTGTGACATTGCCGCTGAAACCCGGCCGTCCAAGGCGCCGGCAAGCAAGGGAGGATATTCATGAAACGGTATCTGATTGCGGCCGCGGCTTTGCTGACGGCGCTGGCGCTGCCCGCGCAGGCCGCCAATATCGTCGACGAGTGGGCAAGCGTGAAAGCACCGCCGCCGCCGGAGCTCAAGCCGGTCACGGTTGATGCCAAGATCACTGCGCTGCTGATGCTCGATTTCATGAACCAGAACTGCGGCAAACGTCCGCGCTGCCTGGCCACCATTCCCGGCATGAAGAAGCTGCTCGACGCGGCGCGCGCCGCCAAGATGACTGTGGTCTATTCCGTCATCGCCAACACCACCGCCGCCGACGTCATCAAGGACATAGCGCCCTTGCCGGAGGAGCCGCATGTGCTGTCCGGCCCCGACAAATTCCGCAACACCGACCTCGAGAAAATTCTCAAGGACAAGGGCATCACCACGGTGATCGTGACCGGCACGTCGTCGAACGGTGCGGTGCTCTATACGGCAAGCGGCGCGGCATTCCGCGGCATGAATGTAATCGTGCCGGTCGACGGCATGTCGGCGGTCGATCAATACGCCGATTTCAGCACGGTGTTCACCTTTATGAACGCGCCGTCGGTGTCGCCGAAGACGACGTTGACCAAGATCGACCTGATCAAGTTTTGAAATTCCCTCTCCCCGCACGCGGGGAGAGGTAACAATCACACTTTCCCTAACGCCCGCAGAATCTTGTCGGGCGTAAATGGCATGTCGGTGAGCGGGGCCGCGCCGAGCGGGCGCAGCGCGTCGTTGATGGCGTTCATCACCGAGCCGGGCGCGCCGGCGGTGCCGGCCTCGCCGGCGCCCTTGGCGCCGAGCTCCGAGTCGGCGGTGGGCGAGACCACGTGGCCGCATTCGATGTCGGGCATTTCCGCGGCCATGGGCACCAGGTAATCGGCCATGTTGCCGTTGAGCATCTGCCCGCGCTCGTCATAGCGGCAGTGCTCGAACAGCGCGGCGCCGATGCCCTGCACCACGCCGCCGCGGATTTGCTCGTCGACCAGCTGCGGATTGATGATGGTGCCGCAATCTTCCACGCACCAGTGTTTCAAGAGTTTGACGAAGCCGGTGTCGGTATCGACCTCGAGATAGCTCGCCTGCACGCCGTTGGTGAAGGCAAACGGCCAGGCGCGCGGCACGTAATGGCGCGTCGCCATCAGCTCGGCCTGGAAGCCGGGCGGCAGCGTGTCGGGCCGGAAATAGGCGACGCGCGCGAGCTCGTCGAGTGCCAGCCGCTCGGTGCCGCTCGCCGCGTCGACAACGACACCATTCCGTATGTCCAGGCTCTGTGGTGTCGTCTGCAACATGCTGCCGGCCACCGCCAGCACGTTGCCGCGCAGGGCCTTGCCGGCCTGCCAGGCCGCTTCGCCGCCGATGCCGGCCGCGCGCGAGGCCCAGGTGCCGCCGCCATAGGGCGTATTGTCGGTATCGCCGGTGATCACGCGCACGCGTTCAATCGGCACGCCGAACGCGGTGGCGACGCATTGCGCCACCACGGCTTCGGCGCCCTGGCCCTGCTCGGTGACGCCGGTCGCTACGATGAGCGCGCCCTGCGCGTCGAGCTTCACGGTGGCGCCGTCCTGCGAGGTGATGCGCGCGCCGCCGACGCCGTAGAAGGCGGCGGACGGATTGGTCACTTCGATGAAGCTGGCAAAGCCGATCCCGCGATAGATGCCTTGCGCGCGCAGCTTCTTCTGCTCGGCGCGCAGGCCAGCATAATTCATCATCGAGTCGAGATGGGCGAGCGACTCGTGGTGCGAGAGCTTCTCGAATTTGAGCCCGGCGGCGGACGCGCAAGGATAGGCCTCGTCGGCGATCAGGTTGCGGCGGCGGATTTCCAGCGGGTCCATGCCGATCTTGGCGGCGGCGAGTTCCACCAGGCCTTCGGTCACCGCCACTGCGATCGGGTGGCCGACCGCGCGATACTGACACATGACGTTCTTGTTCTGAAACACCACGCGCGCCTGCGCGCGATAGTTCGGGCAGGTGTAGGGGCCGCCGGTGAGATTGACGATCTGATTGGCCTCGATGCCGCTGGTGCGCGGATAGACCGAGTAGGGGCCGATGCCGGTCAAGTCGTCGATCTCGAAGGCGGTGATGGTACCGTCGCTCTTGACGCCGATCTTGGCCTTGATGCGGTGGTCGCGCGCGTGGATGTCGGTGACGAAGCTCTCGATGCGGTCGGCGACGAACTTGACCGGGCGCTTGAGCAGCTTGGAGAGCGCCACCGTCGCCATCTCGTCGGCATATGTGTGCACCTTGATGCCGAACGAGCCGCCGACGTCCTTGGTGAGCACGCGCACCTGGTGTTCGGCCAGGCCGAGATGCTTGGCGAACAGGTTCTGCATCATGTGCGGCGCCTGCGTGCCGTGATAGACGGTCATGCGCGCTTCGCCGGCGTTCCAGTCGGCGACCAGGGCGCGCGGCTCGGTGGTGACGCCGGTGTGGCGGCCAAACAGAAAGGTGGTTTCCACCACCGCGTCGGATTCGGCGAAGGCCTTGTCGACCGCGCCCACGTCGAGCTTGCGTTCGAAGCAGAGATTGTCGCCGAGCGAGGCGTGGATCACCGGCGTCTTGGCCTCGAGCGCGGTCTCCGGATCGGTGACGGCGGGCAGGGGCTCGTAGATCACCTCCACCAGTTCGCAGCCGTCCTCGGCTTGCGCACGTGTGCGCGCGACCACGGCGCAGACCGCCTCGCCCTGCCAGCAGGCGACCTCGACGGCGATCGGCGCCTGCGGCGCGGATTTCAGCCCCTTCAAATGCGTGAGCACACCGACCCAAGGCGTCATCACTTTCGCCAGCTCCGCGCCGGTCACCACCGCGATCACGCCCGGTGATTTTTTCGCGGCGTCGGCCTTGATCGACTTGATGCGGGCGTGCGCGTGCGGTGAGCGTACAAAGGCAACATGCGCCATGCGCGGCAAAGTGACGTCGCTGACATATTGGCCGCGCCCCTGCGTGAGGCGCTGCAGATTCGGTCGCGGCACCGAGCGGCCGATGTAGGAATTCGGCCGGTCGAGCGCGGTGAGCACGGGCGGGGAGTCGTCGGTGATTTTCATCGCTGGCCCGCTCTCTGCTGCGCCACCGCTTCCACCGCATCGACGATGGCGTGGTAACCGGTGCAGCGGCAGTAGTTGCCCGACAGGTGCTCGCGGATGGCGTCGCGGCTCGGCACGCCGCCTTGTTTGAGCAGGTCCTGCGCCGCCGCGATCATGCCGGGGGTGCAATAGCCGCATTGCAAGGCGTTGCGCTGCTCGAAGGCTAATTGCAGGTCGGCAACCTCGCCGGAGTCCGAGATCCCTTCAATGGTCTCGACCGTGGCGCCGTCGCATTGCACCGCCAGCATCAGGCAGCCGCGCACGATGTCGCCGTTGACGCGCACCGTGCAAGCGCCGCAGACGCCGTGCTCGCAGCCGACATGGCTGCCGGTGAGGCCTAAATCCTCGCGCAGGAAGTCGACCAGCGTCTTGCGCGCTTCAATGCGCTCGCTGACGCGTTCGCCGTTGACGGTGAGGGTAATGTCGAGGGCGTGCTCGCTCATCAGTGCGCCTCCAGCAACTGCGTGGCGACGCGGCGCAGCAGCACGCCGGCAAGATGCTTCTTCACCGCGCCGGTCGCCTGCACATCGTCCTGCGGCTCGAGATCGAGCGCCGCGATCGCGGCATCCACATTGCCGTTCGTCAGCGCGGCTTCCGCCTTCCTGGCGCGCAGTGGCGTTGAGCCGACGCCGAAAAAAGCCAGCCGCACGTCGCTCAACTTCTTGCCGTCGGCGCGCGCACTGGCCGCAAGCCCGACGATCGCATAGTCGCCGTGCCGGCGCGCCAGTTCGGCGAAACCGACGCGCGAGTCCTTGCCGGCCGCCGGCACGCGGATGGCGGTGAGCACGTCCTGGGCTGCCAGCGCGGTTTCGAACAGGCCCTTGAAGAAATCTTGCGCCCTGACGGTGCGCTTGCCTTTCGGCCCGCTCACGTCGACTTCGCCGTCGAGCGCCAGCAGACAGGCCGGCAATTCGGCGGCCGGATCGGCGAAGGCAATGGAGCCGCCGAGCGTGCCGCGATTGCGGATGGCGGCATGGCCGATATGCGGCATGGCGCGCGCGATCAGCGGCGCGTATTTGGCGATCAGTTCGGAACGCTCGGCTTGCGCATGGCGCACCAGCGCTCCGATCTCGACCTTGCCGTTTTTCAGGACGGTGCCGTCGAGGCCGCTGATGCCGTTGATATCAATGAGCAGGCTCGGCGCCGACAGCCGCATATTGAGCGTGGCGATCAGGCTCTGCCCGCCGGCGAGCAGGCGGGCGTCCTTGTGCTCGCCGAGCAGCGCGACCGCTTCATCGAGCGAGCGCGCCTTTTTGTAGGCGAATGGCGCCGGCTTCACATGTCCTCCCGGGTATTTTTTCTTATTGTGACCGAGAACGCGGACAGGTCAATGCGTGACACACTCGCGCAGTCGGCGTCGGCCACGTATAAAGCCGGCACAAAAATCAGGGAGCGGAGCCATGCTGAAGGAATTCGAGGGAAAAGTCGTCGTCGTCAGCGGGGGCAGCCGCGGCATCGGCCGGGCCATTGCCGTAGCCTTTGCGCGCGAGGGCGCGCAAATCGTGCTGGCGGCCTCCAACACGGACAATCTCGCCGCAGGGGCCAAGGCGGTCGCTGCCGCGGGCGGGCCGGAGCCGATGACCGTTGCCGGCGACCTGCGCCAGCTTTCGGCCTGCGAGCAGGTGTTCGCACGCGTCAAGGAGCGGTTCGAACGCTGCGACGTGCTGGTCAACAGCGCGGGCGCGACCAAAGGCGGCAATTTCTTCGAACAGCCGGACGAGGCCTGGAGCGACGGCTTCGCGCTCAAGCTTCACGCCGCGGTGCGGCTGACGCGGCTGTTCTGGCCGCTGCTCAAGGACGCGCACGGCAGCATCGTCAACATCGTCGGCGGCGCCGCGCGTACCCCGGGACCGGAATTTCTGGTCGGCGGGGCGGTCAACGCGGCGATGGCGAATTTCACCAAGGGCCTCACCGCGCTCGGCAACCGCGACGACATCAATGTCAACGTCATCCATCCCGGGGTGACGCAGACCGAGCGCAACGAGCAGCTCACGCAGCAATTCGCCAAGGCGCAGGGCAAGACGGTCGAGCAGGTGCGCGCCGAAGCGCTGAGCAAGAGCGGCCTGCGCCGCATCGGCCAGCCCGACGACGTCGCCGCGCTGGCGCTGTTCCTGTGCAGCACAAGGGCGCGCCACATCCATGGCACCGCGATCGCCGTCGATGGCGGCGGCACGCCGGGGTATTATTGATTCATCTTATCGCTCCCCCTTCAGGGGAGGGATGGAGTCTGTGGCGACGCCTGAATCTTCTTCACGATATCGATCGCCCGCCGCAGCAGCGTCATCGAGGCTTCCATCGTGCGGAAGGCGGCGTGTGCGCTCAACGTCACGTTCGGCAGTTGCGCCAGAGGATGATCCGGCGTCAGCGGCTCACTGTGGAAAACGTCGAGCCCGGCATGGCGGATGTGCCCGCTTTTGAGCGCGGCGATCAGCGCCGCCTCGTCCGCCAGCGCGCCGCGCGCGGTGTTGACGTAAATCACTCCTGGCTTCATGCGCGCAATGCGCGTCGCGCTCAGAAAGCCGCGCGTCTCGTCGCCGAGCGTGAGATTCATCGACACCACGTCGCTGCGCGCCAGCAGCGTGTCGATGTTTACCAGCGGCACAGGCAAGTCGGCATGTTCGGTGCGGTTCCAGCCGATCACCTCCATGCCCATGCCCTTGCCGATGCGCGCGACTTCGCGGCCGATACCGCCGAGCCCGATCACGCCCAGCGTCTTGCCCAGCAGTTGCACACCCTCGTGCGGAGTCCACACACCGGCGCGCACCTCGCGGTCCATGCGCGCGATGTCGCGCGCCGCCGCCACCATCAGCGCAATCGAATGCTCGGCCACCGCGGTGTCGCCGTAGCCCTTAATGATGTGCACCTTGATGCCGCGCGCCTCCAGTTCGCCGACATTCATGTAGCTCGCGGGTCCCGTGCCGAGGAACACGATGTGCTTGAGTTCCGGACATTGCGCCACCAGCGGCGTCGGCATGTAGGAATGGTCGTCGATGGCGATCGTATAGCCGCCGATGATGCGGGGCAGTTCCTCGCGCGCAAAGGCCGCCCGGTTGACGTCGATTTTCGGATCGTCGGGGCGAATCACGCGCGCCCATACCGGCGCCAACTGGTCGTTGCAGTCGAGAAAGATGGATTTCATGGGGACCCGGCGTTGACGGGCAAGCGCGCAGAGAATACATGCAAGCGCGCGCCGCTCATCCCGCAGCATAACGCCGAACCGCCGACGGTTCCAATGCCGCCCGAACAAGGGGCGCAGCCGAGTGAAGTTTCCGATGCGACTTGCAAGCTTTAGAGTACGCGGGCGGGACGCCTTCGGCGCGGTTGCGGGTGGAGGCGTGGTCGATCTCAAGACGCGGCTTGCCCCGCAGTTCACCAGCGTGCTCGACCTGCTGCGCGGCAATGGGCTCGATATCGCGCGCGAGGTGGTGCGCGGGGTGCGCCCCGATTTTCCGCTACGCGAGGTTGAGTTTCTGCCGCCGGTGCTGCAGCCGGAGAAAATCCTCTGCATCGGTATCAATTACGCCAACCGCAACGCCGACTACGGCGAGGCGGAGGCGCCGAAATATCCCAGCCTGTTCTACCGCGCGCCCGGCTCGCTGGTCGGGCATCAAGCCAACATTGTGCGGCCGCGCGAATCGGAGCAGCTCGATTACGAAGGCGAGATCGCGTTGGTGATCGGCCGCGCCGGCCGCCGCATCGCGCCCGAGCGCGCCCTCGATCATGTGGCAGGCGCGACATTGTGCAATGAGGGCACCGTCCGCGACTGGATGCGGCACGGCAAATTCAACGTAACGCAAGGCAAGAATTGGGATGCCAGCGGCAGCATCGGGCCCTGGCTGGTGACCGCCGACGAGATCGATCTCACCCAGCCGCTGCATATATTGACCAAGGTCAATGGCGAAATCGCCCAGGACGATACCACCGCTAGCATGATCAAGTCGTTTTCCGAGCTGATTGCCTATGTCAGCACTTTCATGACGCTGCAGCCCGGCGATATCATGGTGACCGGCACGCCGGTGAAGCTCGGCGCGCGCCGGGAGCAGCCGGTGTGGCTTAAGCCGGGCGATGTGGTGGAAATCGAAGTGCCGCAGATCGGCGTTCTGCGTAACAAGGTAGTGGCGGAAGCATGAGCGAGGAACGCAAGGCCGTCTGCATCATCGCCTGGCCGGCGGCGCATTCGCGTTCGCCGCTGATCCATAATTACTGGATCAAGCAGCACAATCTCAATGCCGAATACCGGCGCGAGGCGGTGCCGCCGGAACAGCTCACCGAGTTCCTGACGCATCTGCGCAAGCACGGCTACATCGGCGGCAACGTCACGGTGCCGCACAAGCAGGCCTCGCTCAAGCTGTCGGAGCCGGACGAGCGCGCGCGCGCGGTCGGCGCCGCCAACACGCTGTGGTACGACGGCGACATATTGCGCTCCACCAATACCGACGTCGAAGGCTTCCTGGCCAATCTCGACGCCACTACGCCGGGCTGGGATCGCGGCTTGGAAACCGCCGCGGTGCTGGGAGCCGGCGGCGGCGCGCGCGCCGTCGTGTTCGCTCTGATCCAACGCAATGTCGGGCGCATCTACGTCATCAACCGCACGATCGAGCGCGCGGAAGCCTTGAAAAAGAAATTCGGCGCGCGCGTGCGGCCCACCGGATGGAACGAGACCACCGGGTTGTTGGGCGGCGCCGGGCTGCTGGTCAACACCACGACTTTGGGCATGGTTGGGCAACCGCCGCTGGAGATGAATCTGCGCTGTCCGGCCTCGCTGGTGGTGGCGGATCTGGTTTACGCGCCGCTGGAGACCGGGCTGCTGAAGCTCGCCCGCGAGCGCGGCCTGCGCACCGCCGACGGGCTTGGCATGCTGCTGCATCAGGCGGTTCGCGGCTTCGAACGCTGGTTCGGCGTGCGCCCGGAAGTGACCCGGGAACTGCGCGCGCTGGTCGAAGCCGATCTGGGCGCCAAACCGCCGGCCGCCCCGCAAGAAAAGGCGAAGCCGCCGGCCAAACCACCCCGCCGGAATAAGAAGCGCGGCGAGGGGTTATCCGGCTGAGGGCACGGCGCAACGACGCCGGCCGCAGCTTGGGAGGACACCATGCCGAGTTTGTATGTGACGCGGCGCGCGCTCGGCGCCGCGGCTATCGCTTTTAGTCTCGCCGTCACGGCCGCGCTCGCGCAGCAGCAAGGGCGCATCCGCGGCCAGATCGAAAAAGTCGACGGCGATGTGATCTCGCTCAAGACCCGCGACGGCGCCATGCTGAACGTCAAGCTTGACGAAAAGGCGCGTGTAGCGGCGCTGGTGAAAGCCACGCTCGCCGACATCAAGAAGGATTCCTTCATCGGCGTCGCCGGCATTCCAAAGCCCGACGACAGCATCGAGGCGTTCTCGATTCACATTTTCCTTCCGGCCCAGCGCGGCGTGGTGCCGGATCGGCACGGCCCCTGGGATGCGCGGCCGGGCAGCACCATGACCAACGCCTATGTCGAAGACATCGTGCAAGGCAAGGACGCCGAAACGTTGACGGTGAAATACAAGGACGGCGAGAAGAAAATCGTGGTTACGCCGCAGACGGTGATTGCCGCGGCGGCCCCGGGCAGCAAGGACGAGCTCAAACCCGGTACGCAGATCATCATCTTCGGCTGGGACAAGCAGGCGGACGGCTCGGTGCTGGCCAAGACCATGTATGTTGGTCGCGACGTCAAGCCGGCGATGTGACGAGATGATCGCACGTATCGCATTTGCTTCGGCTGCTCTCGCGCTCGCTGCTGCCAGCGCCTGGGCGCAACAGCCGCCGGCCGTGCGCGTTGCCGGCATTGTCGAAAGCTTCGACGGCCAGGTGCTGGCGATCAAGTCGGACAAGCTCGGCGAGGTGAAGGTCAACTTGCCGAGCGATCTCGTGGTGTTCGCCGTAAGCAAGGGGACGCTCGCCGACGTCACGGCGGGCGCTTATATCGGCGTCGGCGCGATGCCGCAGGCGGACGGCAGCCAGCGTGCCATCCAGCTGACGGTATTTGCGGAATCGCTGCGCGGCATCAGCGAGGGCTTCCGGCCGTGGAGCGCGCGGCCGAACAGCACCATGACCAACGGCGCCGTCGAGCAGACGGTGGAAAGTGTCGAGGGCCGGGTGTTGATGGTCAAATACAAGGGCGGCGAGCAGAAGATCGTGGTGCCGGCCGATGCAGTCATTCAAACTTATACAGTCGGCGACAAGAGCGAGCTCAAGCCGGGCGCGCATATCGCGATCACGCGCGCGCTGAAGAAGCCGGACGGTGCACTGGAAGCCAATCGCGTCAATGTCGGGCGCGGCGAGGTGGTACCGCAATAGCAAAGCGGAACGTTCGTGAAGCTGAAACGTTCTGCAGCAGGAGCTGGGGCTATTGTAAGGAGATAGCCATGGTTCCGCGGATCGGTTTCGTCGCGCTATGCGCGACGTCGTTTGCCTTCACTTCAGCGGTGGCTCAGCAAGAACCCGTTCGGGTGCGCGGCACCATCGAACAGGTGAGTGGTTCGGTTCTTACCGTCAAATCGCGCGAAGGTGATACCTTGAACGTCAAGCTGGCCGACGATGCCAAGGTGCTTGCCTTGGTGAAAGCCTCGCCCGCCGACATCAAGCCGGGATCCTATGTCGGTGCAACGGCAATGCCGAATACGGACGGAACCTGGTGGGCGGTGGAGGTGCATATTTTCCCGGACTCGATGCGCGGCGTTGGCCTGGGCGACCGGGCTTGGGACTTGAAGCCGAAGAGCACTATGACCAACGGGACGGTCGGCGTCGTCGCCAAGAATCGCGACGCTGCCGGCACGGTTGGTGGCGTCGTGGCGAAGACCGAGGGGCCGACGCTCACGGTCGAGTACCAAAATCATGTCGAGAAGAAGATCGGCTTGACGCCCGACACGGTGATCGTGAGTTTCGTGCCCGGCAGCAAGGACGAGCTCCGGCCCGGCGCCAAGATTTTCATTGCGGCGGCGACGCGGCAGGGCGATGGAAGCCTGATGACGGCGCGCATCAACGTTGGCCGCGACGTCGCGCCGCCAATGTAAGTCAGAGCGCCCGTCGCGTCGGCGTGTGCGCCGAGCCGGGCGCGGGCACGTCGAGGTCGGCGGCAAGCTCCGGCATTTCGCGCATCAGCCGCAGCAGGCGGTTGCGGCCGCCCAGCGCATGCGCCTCGCGCTGATCCTCGACCGGGCGGCGCACTTCGTCGGCGCGCGTGAGGCTGTCGATGTCGGCGCCCTGGTCGGCCAGCCGCGCCAGCAGCATCGTGAGATCCTCGAGCGCGTCGGCCACCACATGGATGACGCCGCTTTCCTCCTGCACGCGGCCGGCAACCGCCACATAGCGCGCGCCTAAGACAACGGGGCGCACGCGCTCGAATACTTTCGGCCAGACGATGACGTTGGCGACCGCGCTCTCGTCCTCGATGGTCATGAACACCACGCCCTTGGCCGAGCCCGGCCGCTGGCGGCAAGTGACCAGCCCCGAGATGCGCACGCGCGTATTGTTGGCGAGGCCGCGCAGCGCCCCGTTGCGCAAGATGCCGCGCTGGCCAAGATCGGCGCGCAGGAACTGCGCCGGATGCGCGCGCAAGGACAGCCGCAGGAAGCGGTAGTCGTTCACGACTTCCTCGCCCAGCGGCATCGGGGGGAGGTGAACTTCAGCTTCCCTCGCCACAAGCGCTGACTGCTCCCTCGGGTCTTTTTTTTCTTCAACGCTGTTAATGACCCCCACCCGGATCGCTTCGCGATCCGACCTCCCCCTTTCAGGGCGAGGTGAAGAAGAAAACAACGGCAAATCATCGTCGCGGTCGCCGACGCGGCCGAGCGCTTTGGCCGCCCACAGCGCCTCGCGGCGCGCCAGGCCGAGCGAGCCGAACGCATCGGCGTCGGCCAGCCGCTCCAGCACGCGCGGCGACAAGCCCGTGCGCAGCCAGACATCGCGGATGGAGTCGTAGGGCGCTTTTCCCTCCCCCCACGCACTTCCTTTCTTCTCCCTCCCCCTTTCAGGGGGAGGTGAAGAAAGAGCGTGCAGGGGGGAGGGAGACAAACGCCTCTCCACAATCAATCTCCCATCCTCCTCACTCAGCCCCTTGATCTCGCGCAGGCCGAGACGGATGGCGTGGGTGGCGCACACATCCTCGCGCATGTCGCGATGCAGGTCATGCAGCCGCTCGGCGGCATTCGGGCCCGGCTCGAGCGTCGAGTCCCATTGCGAATGATTGACGTCGGGCGCGCGCACCTCGACGCCGTGCTCGCGCGCGTCGCGCACGATCTGCGCGGGGGCGTAGAAGCCCATCGGCTGCGCGTTCAGGAGCGCGGCGGCGAAGGCATCCGGATAGCGGCATTTCAGCCAGGCCGAGGCATAGACCAAGAGCGCAAAACTGGCGGCGTGGCTTTCGGGGAAGCCATATTCGCCGAAGCCCTCGATCTGATGGAAACAGCGCTCGGCGAAATCGCGCGCGTAGCCGTTCGCCAGCATGCCGTCGATCATCTTGCGCTGGAAGGTGCCGATGGTGCCGACGCGCTTGAAGGTGGCCATGGCGCGGCGCAGTTTGTCGGCCTCCGCCGGCGTGAAGCCGGCGGCGACGATGGCAATCTTCATCGCCTGCTCCTGGAACAGCGGCACGCCGAGCGTTTTCGACAGCACAGCTTCAAGCGCCTTCGACGGATAAGAGACCGGCTCCTGCCCGCGTCGCCGGCGCAAATAAGGATGCACCATGTCGCCCTGGATCGGGCCGGGGCGCACGATCGCGACCTCGATCACCAGGTCGTAGAAGTTCGCGGGCTTGAGGCGCGGCAGCATGGTCATCTGCGCGCGGCTCTCGACCTGGAACACACCGAGCGAATCCGCGCGCCCCAGCATGCGGTAGACGGCGGGATCTTCGGCCGGGATGGTGGCGAGCGTCAGCCGCTCACCATAGTGCTTGTCCACAAAATCCAGCGCCTTGCGCAAGCAGGACAGCATGCCGAGGCCGAGCACGTCGATCTTGAGAATGCCGAGCGCATCGAGATCGTCCTTGTCCCATTCTACGAAGGTGCGCTCCGGCATGGCGCCGTTGCCGATCGGCATGACTTCGTCGAGCCGGCTGCGCGTGATGACGAAGCCGCCGACGTGTTGCGACAGATGGCGCGGGAAGCCGACGATCGCGCGCGCAAGCGCGCTGATCTGTTGGACGCGCCGGCTGTCAGGGTCGAGCCCGGCGCGCGCCAGATCGGCCGCGCCGTCGCCGCCGCCGCCCCAGATCGACGACGACAACGCGCCGATGGTGTCCCCGCTCAAGCCGAAGGCCTTGCCGACCTCGCGGATGGCCGAGCGGCCACGATAGGAGATCACGGTGGCGGCGATGCCGGCGCGCTCGCGGCCGTATTTGCCGTAGATGTATTGGATGACCTCCTCGCGCCGCTCGTGCTCGAAATCGACGTCGATGTCGGGCGGCTCGCGCCGCTCGGGCGAGATGAAGCGCTCGAACAAGAGATCGGCGCGGTCGGGATCGACCTCGGTGACGCCGAGACAGAAGCACACGGCGGAATTGGCGGCCGAACCGCGGCCCTGGCACAGGATGCCTTGGCTGCGGGCGTAGCGCACGATGTCGTAGACGGTGAGAAAATAAGGCGCATAAGACAACTGCGCGATCAGCGCCAGTTCGTGCTCGATCGCGGCGCGTACCTTGGCGGGCAGGCCGTGCGGATAGCGTCTGGCGGCACCTTCGTAACTCAGGTGCGTGAGCGCCTCCTGCGCGCTGGCGAAGCCGTCGATCGACTCGTCGGGATATTCGTAGCGTAACTCGTCGAGCGAGAAGGTGAGTTGCTCGCTCAGATGCAGCGTCTCTTCGATCGCCTCCGGCGCGTCGCGGAACAGGCGCGCCATTTCTGCCGGGGATTTAAGATGTCGCTCGGCATTGGGGCTAAGCTTGCGGCCGGCGCGGTCGATGGTGACCTTTTCGCGGATGCAGGTGAGCACGTCGGCGAGCGGCCGACGGTCGGGATGATGGAAACGCACGTCGTTGACCGCGATCAGCGGCACATTGGCTTCCTGGGCGAGCGCGGCGAGGTGCGCCAGCCGCGCGCGGTCGCGCCCGCGATAGAGCATCGAGGCGGTGAGGCGGACGCGGTGCGGGGCAATGGAGCGCAGGTGCGAGAGCAGTCGCGTGTCTCCGCCCATCACGATCAACTCCAGCCCGAACACATGCGCAATCAGATCGTCGAGCGTGAGCAGGCACTCGCCCTTCTCGGCGCGCAGGTTGCCGAGCGTGAGCAGGCGGGTGAGCCTGCCCCAGCCGGCGCGGTCGCGCGGGTAGGCGAGGATGTCGGGCGTGCCGTCGGCGAACACGAGGCGTGCGCCGGGGTGATATTTCAGCGGCAGATTCTGCTCGCGCTTGGCCAGATGCGCGCGCACCACGCCGGCGACCGAATTGCGGTCGCAGAGGCCGAGGCCGGCCAAGCCCAGATGCGCCGCCTGTACCATCAGCTCTTCCGGATGCGAGGCGCCGCGCAGGAAGGAGAAATTCGAGGCACAGGCGAATTCGAGATAACGCATGGATACAACACGGATGCTGACTAACCCTCTCCCACGAGGGGAGAGGGAAAGAGAGTTCGCGGCTACTCCGTCATCACGCGAATGTCCCGTGCAGGAACCACGTCGGCGCGGCGGCGCCCTGCGTGAGGTCGCGGTAGAGGCCGGAGCGGAACAGCCAGAAGCGCAGGCCCGATTTGTCCTCGACGCGGAAGTAGTCGCGCGCGGGGCCGCCGTGTTCGCTCCACCAGGCGCCCTCGATGCGCTCGGGGCCGTCGGCGGCGATCACCTCGTGCAGCGCGCGCCGCCATCTGAATCGCAAAGGCGGGCCGTCCGGCACTTCGGCCACCGCCTCGATCGGCTCCGGCCTTTGCAGCAGCCGCAAAGGACGCGATGCCAGTTCGGTGTCGGCACGGAAATGGCGGAACGACTGCCAGCCGGGATCGGTTGCCGCGGCTAACGCCGCTTGCGCCGGCAGGCTGACCGCGGCGATCTCGGGGATGTGGCTGTCCTGCGCGATCAGCGCCCGCACGCGGCGCGCGCCCAACCGCGCGCTCAGGCGGTCGACAAGTTGGCCCACTTGGCGGTCAACTTGCGCCGCGTCTTCACCGCCGCCGATACCAATTTGTTCGGGTGGGCAAGGCTCGGCGACCAGCACCGACAGCCGCGCCATGTCGAAACCGAAACCGGGATCAAAGGCATCGGCCAGCGCCGCCAGCCGCTCGACGAACAGCGTGCGGATCTGCGCCGGATCGCGCAGCGGGCGCGAGGTGCCGGCGGCGATGCGGCGCAGTTCGCCGTCGGTGCGGAATAATGCGAGTTCGAGTCGGCGGGCGCCGTCGCCGCGCCGCTCCAGCGCGAATTGCAGCCGCGCCGCCAGCCGCGTGAGGATCGCCAGCACCTCCTCCTCGCGCGCGATCGGCTCGGCAAAACGCTGCTCGGCAACGTAAGGCGCGACCGGCAGGCGCGGATTGAGCGGCTCGTGCTCGGTCCCGAGCGCGCGGTCGAACTGGCGCAGCAGCCCCGTGCCGAAACGCGCGGCGAGGGGGCTGCGCGGCAGATCGGCGATATCGCCGATGCGCTTGAGGCCGACGCGCACCAGCGCCGCGACGGTATCGGGCGCAAGCCGCAGCGCGGCGAGCGGCAGCGGCGCCAGAAGGCTGCGCTCCTCGCCGCAGGCGTAGCTTGCCGGCTTGCCGAAATGGGCGGCGGCCCAGGCGGCGCCGATCGTGCCGGCGATGGCGATGTCATAGGCGAAGCCGGTTTGCGCGATGCGCGCGCCCAGATCGGCGACCAGCGCTTGTTCGCCGCCATAGAGATGGGCGCAGCCGGTAATGTCGAGCAGCAGGCCGTCGGGCGGGTCGACCGCCACCAGCGGCGTGTAACGCAGACACCAGTCGGCGATTTTTTCCAGCAGGATCGCGTCGGCCTCGGCGTCTTCCTCGATGGCTTCGAGCGCGGGATGCATGGCGCGCGCCTGGGCCAGTGCGAGGCCGGCGTGCAGGCCGAGCCGCTCCGCCATCTTATCGACGGCGACGATCAGCTCAGCATTGCCGCGCTTGCCGTAGATGACCAGCGGCGAAGATGGCTCACGCGACCTGACGATGCGATCGGTCGAGAGCCGGCGCAGCCACAGGCTGAGCAGGCGTTGCGAGCAGGAAGCGCTCATCGCTGTCACTCCATTCGAGAATCCATGAGCCGAGCGGGCCGCGGCGGTTGCGAACGAGCTGCGCGGCAAAGCAGGTCTTTGACGCCGTCCCCACGATCCAGCGCGTGGCGGCGGTGGAAGCCTCGCGCGACGGCGCGCTCCGCAGCAGCAAAGCCAGCGCGCCGCTCTCCGCCGCGGCGAGGGAGAGACGGCGCAGCGCCACGGTGCCGACCGCGCTGTCGCGCAGTTCGCCGATCACGGCGCCAACGGCGCGGCAGCGCAGCGCCTCTTCCATCGCCCACAGCAGATCGCGCGGCTGCGCGGCGGAAACCGTCAGCAGGCGCTCGGGCGCAAGGCCGAAGGCGTCGAGGCCGGGGCCATAGGGCGCACCGCTTTCGGCGAGCGCCATGTCCTCGGCGATCCAGCAAACTCTTTCACCTTCTCCCCGCAAGCGGGGCGAGGGAAGAGAAGTAAGCCCGAGCGTGAACCCGGTCGCGGCAGCGAGATGGGCTTCGCTCACCGCGGCAATCTCATGCAGCGCGCCGCGCGCGAGGCCGCCGCCGAGCGCCGCGTCGATCGGCGCAATGCCAAGCGGGAGGGCGCCGGGACCGTCCCCGATCCCGACGGTCTTCTGCAAAGCCTGCAGGCGCTGGCGCAACTGCTCAAGCATGAGTTAAACCTATGGAGACACGAAGAAATCCGGCTCTCTCGGGCAGGCTTCGCCGCTCTTTTGTTCCCTATTTGTTCTAATGTGACTCCGTGTCTCGGAGCCGTCAAGCCGCAAGGGATAGGGGGCAAAACCGGATTACAGCGCAGCCGGTGGCGTGCTCAGTCTTGCTTGAGCAGCTTGCGCCCGCGCGGCGTCAGTACGAGCCGCGAGCCCTGCATGCTGCTGCCGTTCTGGAAGCGCACCAGGCCGTCGGAAATCGCGTCTTCCCAGATCGACAGATGCGGGCAACTGCGACGCCAGGCTTCCGCGTCGGCATAGCTGCGTGGGGCCTCGTCGACCCAGGCGAGGAACTGCTGCGTCAAAGCGTGCGCGGCGGTCTGCATGGCGGCGGGAAAATACACCCGTTCGAGCGGAAGGGAAACGCGTGTCACCCTCCCCTGGAGGGGGAGGGTTTAAGCCGGCCGCTCGACGGTGGCGATTTGGATTTTCGACTCCAGCGTCTGGTGCACCGGGCATTTGTCGGCGATCTCCATCAGCCGCTTGCGCTGCTCGGCATCGAGCGGACCCTCCAACGTGATGGCGCGGTCGATGTGATCGACCTTGGTGACCTTGTTCTCGCAGTCCTCGCAGTCCTTGGTGTGAATCTTTTTCTCGTGGTTGAGCCGTACCGAGACGTTCTCCAACGGGATCTTCTTGAAGTCGGCATAAAGCCGGATCGTCATCGAGGTGCAGGCGCCCAAGCCCGCCAGCAGGAAATCGTAAGGGCCGGGGCCGGAGTCGAGACCGCCGAGTTTGACCGGTTCGTCGGCGAGCAGGCGATGCGGCCCGCTCAGGATCTCCTGCTGGAATTTGCCGCCGTGCGTCTCGCGCACCAGCACCAGGCCGGCCTCGACATCGGCTTCGGTCATGATCTCTGGCCGGTCGAGATAGCGGTCGGCCCAGGCGGCGATGACGTCCGCCACATAGACCGCGTCGCTCTTGCGGCTGAGCAGATGATCGGCGCCGGCGAGCGAGACGAAGCTCTTCGGGTGCTTGGCGGCAGTGAAAATATGCGAGGCATTCTCGATGCCGACCAGATCGTCGGTCGGCGAATGAAATACCAGCAGCGCCTTGCGCAGCGTGGCGAGATATTCGTTGAGTTTCTTCTCGGCCACGTCGTCGAGGAATTCGCGCCTGATGCGGAACGGCCGCCCGGCCAGCGTCACTTCGACCTCGCCGTGCTGCTTGATTTTCTCGACATGCTCCTTGAACAGGTCGACGACATGCGAGGGATCGTAGGGCGCGGCGATGGTGACGACCGCGCGCGCCTCGGCAATGCGGTGCGAGGCCGCCAGCACCGCCGCGCCGCCCAGGCTGTGGCCGATCAGGATCGCCGGCGCGGCATATGCCTTGCGCAAGTGATCGGCGGCGGCAATGAGGTCGTCGACGTTGGAGGAAAAATGCGTGTTGGCGAATTCGCCTTCGCTGGCGCCGAGCCCGGTGAAATCGAACCGCAGCACGGCGATGCCGTGGATCGTCAGTTGCTCGGCGATGCGCTTGGCGGCGAGGTTATCCTTGCCGCAGGTGAAACAGTGCGCGAACAGCGCATAGGCCGTCGGCTTGCCGAGCGGCAAATCGAGCGTGGCGGCGAGTTGCTCGCCCTTGGCGTTGGAAAAGGTGAAGCGTTCGCTGCGCATGGGACCCTCGCGGTGTGGCCCGCCGTTTTTACAGGCTAATCGGCCTTGCCGCACCGGACATGGCGTAAAATTTGCTTGAACCCGGTGTTACCTTCGGGTGCGGCAACGACAGGGAGCTGGCCATGACGCGCAACGATCTCACGGAGAAACTGCTCGATATCAAACGGGAAAAGGGCTGGACGTGGAAACACATCTGCGGCGAGATCGGCGGCATGTCGCCGATCCTGATCGCCGGTGCCATCCTCGGCCAGATGAAGCTGACCAAGCCGCAGGCGGCGAACGCGGCGAAATTGTTCGGTCTCTCGAAGGGTGAGCAAACGCTGCTCAACGAGGTGCCGTTCCGCGGCACCGGCACGCCGATGCCGCCAACCGACCCGCTGATCTACCGCTTCTACGAATTGATCATGGTCAACGGCCCGGCGCTCAAGGCGCTGATCGAGGAGGAATTCGGCGACGGCATCATGTCTGCGATCGATTTCGACATGGACATCACGCGCAAAGCCGACCCGAAGGGCGACCGCGTGAGTATCGGCATGACCGGCAAATTCCTGCCGTACAAGTATTACGGGGCGACGGGGAACGCGCTGGCGTATGGGTTGAAGGAGGAGTGAGCTTTCTTACCCTCCCCACAAGAGGGAGAGTAAAGTGAGAGCGCTTCAGCTTTTTTTCCTGGCCGCCGCTTCTTCTTCACCGCGCCGGCGGGCGGATACGCGCGGTAAGCATGGACATGACGGAAAAGTTATCGCCGCTTGACCGGCTTGCAAAAGTTCGCGCGCCCACCCAGTTTTTCTATCTTCCGGGGCGCCGCCGGCTAGGAGATCGCGATGAGTCTCGCCGATACCCGATTTGAGCAAATGTTTCCGGTGCTCGGTCCGCTGCAAATCGAGACTGCCAGGCGCTTCGCCAGCAGCGAGGCGCGGCAATTCGCCCCGGGCGAACTTGTTTACGATGCCGGCGTGCGCAATGTGCCATCCTGGCTGGTGCTGGACGGCGGGCTCGAGATCTTGCGCCGCGACGGCCTGCATCGCCAGAGTTCCGTCGTCTTGCTGACCGAGGGCCAGTTCTCCGGCGAGGTCAGCCAACTCGCCGGCCGCGGCACTCTGGCGGTGGCGCAAGCCGGACCCGGGGGCTGCACCGCGCTGCCTTTCGATCCCGCGCATATCCGTGCGCTGGTGATCGGTTCGGCCGAGCTCGGCGAAATCATCATGCGCGCGTTCATCCTGCGCCGCGTGGCGCTCATCCAGGAGGGCGGCGTTGGCTCGTTGCTGATCGGCCGTCCCGGCTCGCCACATCTGCTGCGGCTGCAAGGCTTCCTGTCGCGCAACGGCTATCCCTACACGGTGCTCGACGCCGCTTCCGATGAGGAGGCGCGCGCGGCGGTGGAGCGTTTCGGCGTGCGCGCGGACGAACTGCCACTGATGATCTGCCCGAACGGCGCCATGCTGAAGCGGCCGAGCGACGCCGAGGCCGCCACCTGCCTCGGCATCACGCCGGAGCTCGATCCGAACATTGTCTATGACGTGGCGGTGGTCGGCGCGGGGCCGGCCGGTCTTGCCGCCGCCGTCTATGGCGCGTCCGAGGGCTTGTCGGTAATCGTGCTCGATCAGCGTGCGATCGGCGGACAGGCCGGGGCCTCGGCGCGGATCGAGAATTATCTCGGCTTTCCCACCGGCATTTCCGGTCAGGCGCTCGCCGGCCGCGCCTTTACCCAAGCGCAGAAATTCGGCGCCGAGATCGCCATCCCGCTCGAAGCCGTGCGTCTCAACTGCGGCGGGACGCAGTCGCCCGCAGGCGGTCCGCTGCGTTTGGAGATATCCACGGGGCAAGCGGTGCAAGCGCGCACCGTCGTGATTGCATCCGGCGCGCGCTATCGCCGTCCGGCGATTGCCAATCTGTCGGACTTCGATGGCGCCGGTGTCTCTTATTGGGCCTCGCCCATTGAAGCCAAGTTGTGCGAAGGCAAAGAGGTTGCGTTGATCGGCGGCGGAAATTCGGCCGGGCAGGCGGTGGTGTTCCTGCCGCCGAAGGTCAAGCGTCTGCATCTGGTGGTGCGCGGCAATGGTCTGGACGCAAGCATGTCGCGTTATCTGATCGACCGCATCAAAGCGTTGCCCAATGTCGACCTGCACGTCGGCAGCGAGGTGGTAGCGCTCGCCGGCGACCGTAACGGCGGTCTCATCGGCGTGACCTTTCGTACACGCTCGTCCGGCGAGACGCGCAGCTTCCCGCTGCGTCATCTATTCCTGTTCATCGGCGCTGATCCTAACGCAGCCTGGCTGGAGAATTGCGTAGCGGTGGACAACAAGGGCTTTATCGTCACCGGCGGCGATTTCGACGCCGCGTTGAGTAGCCGCGCGGCGCAGCCATTGGAGACAAGCGTGCCTGGTGTGTTCGCGATCGGCGATGTGCGCGCCGGCTCGACCAAGCGCGTCGGCGCGGCGATCGGCGAGGGCGCCGCGGTGGTGGCGCAAATCCATCAGGTTCTTGCGCGGGAAGCGGTCCGCTAGCCTCTCCAGGTCGGCGCGCGCGCGTGCCTAGTCCTCGGCGTCATGCCCGGGCTTGACCCGGGCAGCCATGATGGATTGCGAATAATAATGTGTGCCTTACGTAAGGCTGGCAATGCCGTCAGTCATCGTGGATTGCCCGGCACAGGCGAGCGGAGCGACGCCGTCCTTCGGACGGCTATGACCATTAATCTGGTTTTGCCTTGCGCTTTGCCGCCGGTTTCTTTTTCGCCGCGCCGCCGACAATCACGTGCCGTCCGATATCGGCGATCGTGTTGGTGCCGGTCAGCGCCATGGTGACGCTGAGCTCATTCTTGAGAATGTCGATCGCCTTGGCGACGCCGGCCTGCCCGTAGGCGCCGAGCCCGTAGATATAGGCGCGGCCGATCATGCAGGCGCGCGCGCCGAGCGCGAGCGCGCGCATGGCGTCGGCGCCGCTGCGGATGCCGCCGTCGAACAGCACCTCGGTGTCGGAGCCGACCGCGTCGGCGACGCCCGGCAGCGCCGAGATCGACGACGGCGCGCCGTCGAGCTGACGGCCGCCGTGGTTCGACACCACGATGGCGTCGGCGCCGAGCTTGACCGCGGTCTTGGCGTCATCGACGTCGAGGATGCCTTTGAGGATCAGCTTGCCGGGCCAGATGCTCTTGATCCATTCCACGTCCTGCCAGTTCAGCGCCGGATCGAATTGACTCTGGATCCAGGTGCCGAGCGAATTGACGTTTTCCATGCCTTTCACGTGGCCGGCGAGGTTGCCGAAGGTCTTGCGTTTGCCGTTGAGAATGCTCCAGGCCCAGGCCGGCTTGGTTGCCACGTCGATGATGTTTTTGATGCGGATTTCCGGCGGCACGGTCATGCCGTTCTTGATGTCGCGATGGCGCTGGCCGAGCACCTGCAAATCCACGGTCAGCACCAGCGCGTTGCATTTCGCCGCCGCCGCCCGCGCCAGGATGTCCTTCGAGAAGCCGCGGTCCTTGATCACGTAGAGCTGGAACCAGAACGGTTTTCGGGTCGCCTCCGCCACGTCTTCGATCGAGCAGATCGACATGGTGGAGAGCGTGAACGGGATGCCGGTCTCGTTGGCGGCCTGCGCCGACAGGATCTCGCCGTTGCCGTGCTGCATGCCGCACAGCCCGATCGGTGCCAGCACGAACGGCGCCGACACTTTCTGCCCGACGACGGTGGTGGCGAGATTGCGCGAAGAGACGTCCACCAGCACGCGCTGGCGCAGCTTGATCCCTTCCAGGTCGGCGCGGTTGCCGCGCAGCGTTTCCTCGTTATAGGAGCCGGCTTCGGCGTAATCGAAAAAGGCGCGTGGAACCTTGCGGCGGGCGACCTGCCGCAGGTCTTCGATACAGGTGATGTTCTTCATGGGGGTCCGGAGCATTCCTCAGTCGAACAATCGGGTAGCATAGCGGCGCGGGCGGCGAAACCGGCGGTTCCGGCGGCATTTCCATTGGATAATCAGAACGGGCCAAATCTTAACGGTGTCCCGGTAACGATTACTCACAATTTTTGAAGCAATTTCACCGCGTTGGCCGTATTATACGCCATTGCAGGACAGGCCTTGCCGTCCTGCCAAAAACCGACCGTTCTGGGCACAAGAGCGTAACGTAGGCGTCAAGGGGTAACTCATGGTTCGTCGCTATTTCGGCACCGACGGCATTCGCGGCCGGGCTAACCGGGTCATTACTCCCGAACTGGCGCTCAAAGTCGGTCAAGCCGCTGGGCTGGTGTTCAAGAACGGCGAGCACCGCCATCGCGTCCTGATCGGCAAGGACACCCGCCTCTCCGGCTACATGATCGAGACCGCGCTGGTCGCAGGCTTCACCTCGGTCGGCATGGATGTGCTGCTGACCGGTCCGATCCCGACGCCGGCGGTCGGCGTGCTGGCGCGCTCGATGCGCGCCGATCTCGGCGTGATGATCTCGGCCTCGCACAACCCTTTCGACGACAACGGCATCAAGCTGTTCGGGCCCGACGGCTACAAGCTCAGCGACGAGGTCGAAGGCGAAATCGAAGCGCTGCTCGAGGCGGATCTGGGCAAGCGTCTGGCCAAGAGCGAGGATCTCGGCCGCGCCAAGCGCATCGACGGCGTGCAGGATCGCTATATCGAATTCGCCAAGCTGACGCTGCCGCGCGCGATCGACTTGTCCGGCCTGCGCGTGGTGATCGATTGCGCCAATGGCGCCGCCTACAAGGTGGCGCCGGGCGCGCTGTGGGAACTGGGCGCCGACGTGATCTCGATCGGCGTCGAGCCCGACGGCGTGAATATCAACAAGGACTGCGGCTCCACCGATCTCGGCGCCATCAGCCGCAAGGTGCGCGAGATGCGCGCCGATATCGGTATCGCGCTCGACGGCGACGCCGACCGCGTCATGATCGTGGACGAGCGCGGCCATACGGTTGACGGCGACCAGTTGCTCGCGGTGATCGCCGAAAGCTGGAAAGAGGACGGCCGGCTGCAGCGCCCGGGCGTGGTCGCGACCGTGATGTCCAATCTGGGGCTCGAGCGCCATCTGCAGGGCCTCGGCCTCGAACTGGTGCGCACGCCGGTCGGCGACCGTTACGTGCTCGAGCACATGCGCGCACACGGTTACAATGTCGGCGGCGAGCCGTCCGGCCACATTATTTTGTCCGACTACACCACCACCGGCGACGGTTTTGTCGCCGCCTTGCAGGTGCTCGCCGTGATCAAGCGCAGTGGCAAGTCGGTCTCCGAAGTTTGCCACCGCTTCGCGCCGCTTCCGCAGGTACACAAGAATGTGCGCTACAAGAACGGCAAGCCGCTGGAAAATGCGCAGGTCCGCTCGGCCATCGCCAGCGGCGAGAAGAAGCTTGGGCAGGGCGGCCGGCTGATCGTGCGCCCGTCCGGCACCGAGCCGGTCATCCGCGTCATGGGCGAAGGCGACGACAAGACCCTGGTCGAGGCGGTCGTCGACGACGTGGTCGAGGCGCTGACCGAGGTCGCGGCCTGACCGTTGACGGCCCGCGCCGTCCTTTTTCCAATCGGAAAAATTGTCGCAGCCGGCACGCGAGCATTGCATGCCGCCGCCGCCTGCCCGAGGATGCCGCTCTGGAGGGCTAGTCCGGGGGCGATGTACCAATGCGGGTGCCGTTCATTCTGCTGAAAAGCCGGCTTGCCGAGGCCGCCGCCTTGCTCGTCGTCGCGGCGATGCTGGCCGGTGCCGTCCGCCCGGCGGCGGCCGAGGATTGGCCGACGCGGCCGCTGACGCTCGTGATCGTCTTCGCGCCCGGCTCGAGCATCGATTTCGTCGGCCGCGCGGTTGCCAGTGATCTGGCGGCGTCGATCGGCCGGCCGGTCGTGATCGAGACGCGCTCGGGCGGCGGCGGCGTGGTGGGCACACTCTTCGTCGCCAAGGCGCCGCCGGATGGATACACGCTGCTGTTAAACGGAGTCGGCCCCGCCGCTCTGCGCCCGCTCATCGACAAGTCGCTCGGCTACGACACCAAGACCGATTTCACGCCCATCATCCTGCTCGGCGAGGTACCCAATGTACTGCTCGCCAATCCCCAGCTCGGGCTCAAAACGGTCAAGGACCTCGTCGCTTACGCCGAGTCGAAGGGCGGCAAGATCAGCATCGGCCATTCCGGCCCCGGCACCATGGGACATCTGGCGACCGTGCTGTTTGGGTCCGAGGCCGGACTCGATACCACCTCGGTTTCCTACCGCGGCACCGCGCCGATGATGATCGACGTGCTCGGCGGCACCATCGATGCCGGCTTCCCGGCCTATAATCCGGCCACGCGGCAAGCGACGGTTCTGGCGGTGACCAGCGCGGAACGCGTCGAATTCCTGCCCGATGTGCCGACCCTGATCGAAAGCGGTTTCGACCTGGTCGGCGGGACCTGGATTGCGATCTTCGGACCCGCCCACATGCCGCCCGAGATCGTCGCCAAGCTCAACGCAACGATCGATGCCTTCCTGCACAATCCGGAAACACGGCGCCGCTTCAGCGAGGCGGGCGTTCGCGTGCTCGGTGGGCCGCCCGCGCGTCTCACCGAACGTGTCATCCAGGACCAGACCCGCTGGGCGAAAATCATCGCCGGCATCAAGTTCGATAACGCGAACTAGCGCGCTGTCCATACGCGTGGTCAGCGCGCGCGGGCCTTGGTGCGCAGAAAATTGATAAAGGCCTTCACCACCGGCGCACTTTCGTCCTTGCGGAAGACCACGGCGTGATCGGACGTTCGCGACACGCCGACCATCTCGCGAAAGACAACCCCGGGGATACGAAGGCAGGCGAGCGATGCCGACACGGCGGTAATGCCGATCCCGGCGGCCACGAGCGTCAGCACGGTGAACACGTCGGGCGCGCGTCTTACGATGCGATACGAAACGCCGGGCGGGGCAATCGAGGAAATATTGCTCCAAAATCCGACTTCCATTTCCAGCGACGCCGCCACGAACGGTTCATCGATCAGCATGGCCGGCGAGATTTGCTTGCGCGCGGCGAGCGGATGAGCCTCCGGCAACACCGCGCAAAACCGCTGACGATCGATGATGAATCCGCTCAGACCGTTTGGAAATCTGAGCGGCGCGCGCGTGAGGCCGATGTCGAGCGAACCATCGATGATCGATTCGAATTGCGCGACGGTTTGCATCTGCGCGACTTGAACGGAAATATCGGGATGCTTGACTCGGAAGCTGGAAATATTCGGCGAGACCAGACCGCCGCAACTGGCTGACAGCACGTAACCGAGCGAAATCGAGCCGGCCTCGCCGCGCCCGGCCTGGCGTCCGACCTTCTCGGCATGGGCGGCCTGTTTGAGCGTGTCCTGCGCTTCGGCGAGGAAGCGTTTGCCGGAATTGGTAAGGGTGACCGCGCTCTTGGTCTTGCGGGTAAACAGCTTGGCCCCCAGCATGGTCTCGAGCGAGCGGATCTGATGGCTGAGAGTTGGCGCCGCGATATTGAGACGGGCAGCGGCCCGGCCGAAATGCAGCTCCTCGGCGACCGCGGCGAAGTATCTGAGATGGCGCAATTCCATGGGCATATTATGAGATGGAAGCTCATAAAATGCGATAACGCCGTTAATGACATTCCGGTAGCCCCGGAGGATTCTCAATGCAGGGTTGTCGCGCTTACTGTTTCGTTGCGCGTATAGCTGCTTCTTTTACCTAACGGAACATGATCCCACGAAGCGTCCAGTCATGAACAAACAACCGCGCAAGCCCGGCCATAACGTCCTGCAATTGCCCACGAAAGCCTTCGAGGCTCGCAAACCGGCAGGCGATTTTGCCAATGATGCGGCGACGCCGGCGGCGCTGGCCGATGTCGGCAGCGCGGGCGATCCGCGCATGCAGGAAGCCAGGCGGTTGATGGAGTCGTTCCTGGCGATCGAGGACGCGGCGGCGCGCACCGCGCTGATCGCGCTGGCCGAACGTCTGGTCACCCACGACTGGGTGCGCAGGGTGCAGCAGCGCTGAGCGCCGGCCGAAAGAACCTTCCCGGGCCACTCGTTCGTAACGTTTTCACAAAGCGGCATTTTTTGACTTGAGGCAATGGAGCCGCTAGCAAGGCGGCCGATCTGCAATCCTAGCGATTGCCGAGGCCGGATTTTGCGATGATCGTGTGTTCCTGCAACGTGCTGAGCGACCATGACGTGCGTGGCGCCGTGGATAAGGCTGCGCCGCGGACCGCCTACGAGGTCTATGGCTGCCTCGGCTGCAGCGCAAAATGCGGCCGCTGCGCAATCACCATTCGCAAGATCATGGATGAAGCCGTGATCGGCGCCGGCGGCGCGACCGCAGACAATTGCGCTGCGCGTCGTCCGCCGCGGAACTGAACGGCCGCCCCTTCCGGCGCGATTGCGCCTGTTGACCGCATCGGCAGAACGTTGGCATTGTTTCGCCTGCAGCAGAACAATCGGCAATGAGGAGTCCGCGCCATGAAGGGTGATGCCAAGGTTATCGAATACCTCAACAAGGCGCTGCGCCACGAACTCACGGCGGTGAGCCAGTATTGGCTGCATTACCGGTTGCTCGACAATTGGGGCTACAAGGATCTCGCCAAACAGTGGCGCAAGGAATCGATCGAAGAGATGGAGCATGCCGACACGCTGGTCGAGCGCGTCATCTTCCTCGACGGTTTTCCCAACATGCAAGTGCTCGATCCGCTGCACATCGGGCAGAACGTCAAAGAGGTGCTCGACTGCGATTTGGCGGCGGAGATGTCGGCGCGCGCGCTCTACCAGGAAGCCGCCACCTATTGTCACTCAGCCAAGGACTACGTCACGCGCGATTTGTTCGAGAAGCTGATGTCGGACGAGGAGCATCACATCGACTTCCTCGAGACCCAGCTCGATCTCGTGGCCAAGCTCGGCCTCGAACTTTACGCTCAGCATCACATCGGCGAGATGGGCGAGGGCGAAAAGGATTGAGCGCGTTCCG
Organism: Pseudolabrys sp.; assembly: GCA_036491675.1. Lineage (GTDB taxonomy): Bacteria > Pseudomonadota > Alphaproteobacteria > Rhizobiales > Xanthobacteraceae > Pseudolabrys. Next base: position 48,181 of record DASXBN010000084.1, read on the forward strand.
GGACGCTGAGTTCCATTCGCCGCAATCCTGAACGCATCGTTAAAAGCGCGCGTGTCGTCCGTGCGCTGCGCCCGGTATGATTAAAAATCGTCGTTAAAAAACACGGTTAAGCCCCACTTAACGATTTGCTGGCAAGGTCCCGCATGATCGCGCTCGGGGTGAGCGCGCGTTCGATGAGGGACGATCATGGTACGGCGTTTTGCAATTCCCACACTGGCGGCGTTGGCCGCACTGACAGCCTCGCCGGTGGTGCGCGCCGCCGATTTTTCCCCACCCCCGCCAATGATAGTTCAGCCCGAGCCGAGCAACTGGTACCTGCGCGGTCAAATCGGCGTCGGTATGAATCGCTTCACGATCGATTATCTTCCGTCGCCGCCGAATGTCGGCAATGGCTTCGCCTTTGACCATCATTCGATCGCTGACACCGCGTTTATCGGTTTCGGCGCCGGATACAATTGGAACAATTGGCTGCGCTTCGACGGTACCGTTGAATATCGTTCCAGAACCCAAATCACCGCGCGCGGCGTTTACGATCGGACGACCGGCCAAGGGGACGCCTACCAGGGCTTCCTGACTTCCTGGGTGTTTCTTGCCAACGCCTATGTCGATCTCGGCACCTGGAACTGCTTTACGCCGTTCATCGGCGCCGGCATCGGCGGATCGTTCAATACGATGGCCGATCTGGTCGATATGGGAATTGGCACTACCGGTGCCGGCTTTGGACGAAACAGCAATCAATGGAGTCCGGCCTGGGCGATCTATGCCGGCGTCGGCTACGACATCAGCAAGAACCTCAAGGTCGATCTGACCTACCGCTATCTCAACTTCGGCTCCGTCATCGACACCGTCGACTGTATCGGTGGCTGCAGTGCGGATTCCTACAAATTCGGCAATCTCCAATCGCACGACATCATGCTCGGGCTGCGCTGGGGCTGCTGCGATGTCGCGCCGCCGCCGCCGCGCTACGAGCCGTTGCGCAGCCGGGGTTAGCCGCAAACGTCGGCAGCGCGCCGTTTTCGTTAACGGCGCGCTGAACAGGGTGAAAATTCGTGGTTAAGGCCCGCCTAACGAACCGCGGGCCGGTCGAGTGGTAGCGAAGGAATAGTGCTCATGGTTTGGCCGACGACGTCAGGCGCTTCCGGTGCGGCATCGGCGATTTCAGTTGCGCCACGCGGCCGTCGCCGGGGTCTGCGCGCCGCACTTGCAACGCTCGCTCTGATCGTTGCGGCGCCGGCCGGCGCCCTTGCCGCCGATATGCCGGAGTTCCTGCGCGGCTCCTACTCGCCGGCCTTCACCCGCTGGGACGGCTTTTATTTCGGCGTGCAGGCAGGCGAGACTTTCGGTTCAGTCGATTTCGGCAACTCCACCCGATCGATGCTCAACTTCATTCTTGCCAACACGGAGTTGCAGGACAAAGTCTCCGGCTGGACGACACTGCCGAAAGGTTCGACCACCAGTGCAGCTTTTGGCGGCTTTGTCGGCTACAATTTCCAGTGGGACGACGTCGTTTTGGGCGGCGAGCTGAATTACAACCACATGTCGATCAATATTGGCGCGCAGGGTTCGATCGGGCCCATTATTGTGCCCGGCGCCAACCAGTCCGATGGCTCCGCGGTCCGTTACAACGTCATCGTATCATCGACTGCTTCCGCGGCCGTCCACGACATCGTGACGGCACGAACGCGCGGCGGTTGGGTGTATGAGAACTTCATGCCCTACGGCTTCGTCGGCCTCGCAGTCGGTCGCGTCGACACTTCGCGCTTTGTAACGCTCGCCGGCAGCACCAAAACGGTAACGACGCCGACAGTTCCTCCGGCTCCCCCGATTGTCGTCACGGGCCCATTGCTTTTGCCGCGTGATCCCCAATCGCAAGCGCAAGCCGGCTTTGCTGCCTACGGATTTACCGCCGGGCTCGGGGTCGAAGTCGCACTTCTGCAAAATGTGTTTGTCCGCGCCGAGTGGGAATTCATCGAGTTCCCGAACGTCAACGATTTTCGTATATCGGCCAACTCCGCACGCATCGCAGCCGGGCTGAAGTTCTAGCGCGCCGGCACTGGGCTCGAATAAACCGTCCGGACCGCCGGCGTTCAACTCTTGTCCCGCAAGGGGCAAATATTCTCAATCCAGATTGATAAACTAGATTATGTTTTTGGCGGCGTTGCGGGCCTTCCCGAACGGGGCTGCTTCAACGGCAACGCCATTATTCGTGGAATCCGGCGGCCTGCTTCCTGAACTTCTGCCGCAGGATTGCCCGCGGCACGTCGGAATAGTCATCGGTCCAGGCGGCGATGCCGGGCACCGGTTCAAGCCGCTGCCATCCGCGGCGGGATGGCAGATCGCCGAAATCGGCGGCCGATTTTGCGAGCACCGTGACTTTGGCGTTGGCGTGGTAGTCCTTCAGCGGCTCCTTGGCCTGATCGTCCTCTTTCATATAGGCGACGAAGCCTTCGGACGCGCCGACGGCCGCGACGATACTGGCCAGCTCCATGTGTCTGTTGGAAACGTGAACGGCGATGACGCCGTTCGGTGTCAGCCGGCTGGCATAGCCGGCGAAGGCCTCGCGCGTGAGCAGATGCACCGGGATGGCGTCGGAGGAGAAAGCGTCGAGGACGATCAGATCGTAACGTTCGGACGAGGCCGCGAGCGTAAGTCGCGCATCGCCGACAACGATCCGCTCGACCGGCCCGCAGCCTGACAGGAAATGGAAGAGTTTCTCGTCGCTGGCCAGCCGGATGACTTCGGGATCGATCTCGAAAAACGTCCAACGCTCGCCGTCGCGTTTGTGGCATGCCATGCTGCCGGTTCCGAGGCCGACCACCGCGACCCGGTCGAGGCCGCCGCGCTTGCTGCGCACCGCATCAACCGCGTCGGAGATTGGGCCGCCAAAATAATAATAGGTGAGCGGAACGGGGCGTCCCGTGACCGGCCGGCCGGCCGCATCGCGTACGCGCTCGGCGCCGTGAATGGTGGTGCCGTGAAACAGCAGGCGATGCGTGGCATCCAAGGTATCTATCACCTGATGCACGCCGAAAAAAAGCTGCGCGCAGTCTTAACCGTCGTCACGTCGGCTCGCCAGAGTCCGGTTATGACGAAGACCATCACGACATAGCCGAAGAACCGCGCGGGCCGACGCCGCTGCAGCAACATCAGCACCCCGGTCATCACCAGCAGAATCTGAAGGGCCAGTTCAGCATCGACCGAAAGCCGACCGTCGTACAGTGTCCGCAAAGCGATGACCACGGCCGCCACGATCAGCGGCGGCGCGGCCTCGCGCACGAAGCGCCAAGCCCCGCCGGCGAAGGTCCCCGGCAGCACCAGAAGCCCGGCAGCAATCAGGATCGGATATTCGTAGACGTTGTTGAAAACGTTCGGCGCGACCAGGCCAGCGAACACACCGCCGACAACGCCGCCGAACGAGGTCCATAGATAGAACTCAGTCAACCGGCTCGGCTCGGGCCGCCGGCGGTAGGCCTCGCCGTGGCAGGCGAGCGCGATCAGGACAAAGGCCGCGAGGTTGAGCAAGATGATTGCTGCCCAAGGCACCACCCCGCCGCACAACTTGCTGATCGCGAGCGGCGCGATGACAAAAGGCAGCAGGCGAAGCACCCGCGCGTGCGTAATCCACGCCCGCTCGCGGAACACGGCGACGAAAGTCAGAAGATAAAGCGCGAGCGGAAGCACCCAGAGGAACGGTGCGGCCGCAAGATCGGTCGTGATGAAGGCCGTCACCGCGATGCACAGGCCGGCGGGTACCGCCATGAGCGCCGTCCAGATCGACCACGTCAACATACGCTCGCGAATGGCCGGAGGCTGATCCTGAGCGGGAGCAACCGCCGGCGATCCATCGACCAGACGCACCACGCTGAATCCCGACACGCAAATGCCGACGGCAAGCGTGGCGTAGCCCGCCGACCACAGGATGCCTTGCTCGGGCAGCGACAGGAACGGCTCAAGCGCGAAAGGATAAGCCAACAAAGCGCAGAACGAGCCGACGTTCGACGCAGCGTAAAGCACATAAGGGTTACGTGCCTGCGGATGCCCGGTGGCGGCGAACCAGTTCTGCAGCAGCGGCGCGGTCGCCGATAGCGCGATGAACGGCAGCCCGATCGAGGCGGCGAACAGCCCGAGAAGCCAGACCGTGACCCCGTCGGTAGGCGGCATGTCAAAGCCCTTGGCGATGCCGAGGGGCAGCGAGAGCGCAACCAGCGCCAGGACTCCGAGATGCAGGATCGCCGCGCGTGGCGGTGCCAGCGCACGCGTCAGCACGTGGGCATAGACATAACCGATAAAGAGGAAGCTCTGGAACGCCACCATCGCAACCGACCAGACCGACGGCGACCCACCCAGTCTCGGCAGCACCATCTTGGTAAACATTGGCTGAATGGCGAAGAGCAGGAGCGCCGAGACGAACAACGCCGCGGCAAATAACGCCGGCATTGAGCGGCGGATTAATACCGGCGCGGACGCGGTCAAGCGGGCCTTTGCGGCTGCCGCATCGAGCGAAGTCATGGCGGGCGAGCTCCGGATTCCCGCCAACCCTAAAGAAGTGACGTTAAGTCATGCTTACGGTGCTCCGGTGCGGTTTCCCGCTCGAGCTACAATTCACGCATATCTCGTGTGGAATCAATGCGAAACTGCACACATAAGTTGAATGAATTTTAGCCATGCCAACTTAGGGTCGTCACACGGTCCTGATTGGGCCTTTCTGCGTGTGGCGTGCTGGGATGCCCCCGCCCGGATATCGGGTACCTCCTCTAGACCGGCGCGGGGGCGCAACTCTTGGCTCACGATGTATTTTTGTTCTGCCGAGAAATACGCACGTTGCTTTTTAGGCGAAGGCTCTCCCAATGGCCTTCGCAAGCAAGCGCGTCACTGTATGGATCGTTCAAAGGATGCATTCGGCCGCGGCGTGCATGAGGCGCTGGCAGAACTAGGTTCGATGCTTATCGATGAGGCGCACGCCAGTGAAACGTGCTGGATGGCGCAGACGCGCGGTTTGTTAGCGATGGCATTCATCGCATTCGGCAGTACAGCGAGCATCGCCGGGAATGCGGAGGAGCCGGCTGCCGTCGCGCGCGACTATCGGTCTGTGCAACCGCGCGATCAACATTACTACCCGACGACCGGCGTGAAGCCAAAAATTGGGCGCGCCGAGGACTTGTTGGCGCCGACGAGTGCGCCGCAGCCGGCGGAGCCCTACCAACGAAGGTATTAGGTCGGCCTTCGCGCGGCAGGGCGCGCCGGCTCGCTTGGCTTACGGGGTGAGGGCGTTGATTACCAGCATCGCGAAAAATATGCCGGACAACGAAAGCCCGATTAATTTCGTGGTCGTACGCTCGCTCATGCCTAGCAAACGAAGCTGCGAACTGAACGTTCCCTGCCTAAGGAGCTAATTCCGTTCAAACCTCGCTACCCGTTCGACCTCGGCTTAATGCTGGGCAGATCGATCCGCATCGATTTGAGTAAAAACGGTACCGCGCTGCGCCTCGCGCAGCCTCCGCCAAGCCTCCTTATCCTCAACGGCTGCTAATTAGTGTCGTAGGGGAGATTGACCGGGCGCTCTAACTCGCCTATTCCCGCCAGTGGGACACCTCTCCCCAACGAGAGGCAGCTATCTGGAAGGATAGGCACATGACAGCGAACAAGCCCGGCGTGCGGCCGACGATCCCGCACTTCTCGTCCGGCCCCTGCGCCAAGCGCCCCGGATGGAGCCTGCAAGCCCTCACCGACGCAGCTTTAGGACGCTCGCACCGCGCCAAGGTCGGCAAGGCGAAGCTCAAACGCGCCATCGACCTCACCCGCGAAGTGCTGGAAGTACCCGGCGACTACCGCATTGGCATCGTGCCGGCCTCCGATACCGGCGCGGTGGAGATGGCGCTGTGGTCGCTGCTTGGGCAGCGCGCCGTGACCATGCTGGCCTGGGAATCCTTCGGCGAAGGCTGGGTCAGCGACGTCACCAAGGAGCTCAAGCTCAAGGACGTCACGGTCCTCAAGGCGCCTTATGGCGACTTGCCCGATCTCTCCAAGGTCGATTTTTCCACCGACGTGGTGTTCACCTGGAACGGCACGACCTCCGGCGTGCGCGTGCCGAACGGCGACTGGATCGCGGCAAAGCGCGACGGCCTCACCATTTGCGACGCCACCTCGGCGGCCTTTGCGCAAAGACTCGATTGGCCCAAGCTCGATGTCGTCACCTTCTCCTGGCAGAAGGCGCTCGGCGGGGAGGGCGCGCACGGCATGCTCATTCTCTCCCCGCGTGCCGTGGCGCGGCTCGAGAGCTACAAGCCGGCCTGGCCGCTGCCGAAGATCTTCCGCATGACCAAAGGCGGCAAGCTCAACGAGGGCATTTTTGCCGGCGAAACCATCAACACGCCGTCGATGCTCTGCGTCGAGGATTATCTCGACACGCTTTCATGGGCGAAATCGGTCGGCGGGCTTTCCGCCACCATCGCGCGCTCGGATGCCAACGCCAAGGCAGTCTCCGACTGGGTGGCGGCGACGCCCTGGGTCGCTCATCTCGCCAATAAAGCGGACGAGCGATCGAACACCTCGGTGTGCCTGAAGGTGGTCGATCCAGCGGTGACGCGGTTGTCGGGCGACGATCAGGCGGCGTTCGCCAAGACGCTCGCCGGCTTGCTGGAGAAGGAAGGCGTCGCCTACGACATCGCTTATTACCGCGACGCGCCGCCGGGTCTGCGCATCTGGTGCGGGGCGACCGCCGAGACCGGCGACGTCAAGGCGCTCACGCCCTGGCTCGACTGGGCCTTCGCCGAGGCCAAAGCCGCGCTGCCGAAGGCGGCGTAAAAATACGATTTCCCTCCCCCCGCCCGCGGGGGGATGACGGCCAGCCAACCCCATTCAAAAAGCAGTCATCGCCATGCCCAAAGTTCTCATCTCCGACGCGCTCTCGCCCGCCGCCGTGCAGATCTTCAAGGATCGCGGCATCGAGGTCGATTTCCAGCCCGCTCTCGGCAAGGACAAGGAAAAACTCGCCGCGCTGGTCGGCAATTACGACGGCCTCGCCATCCGCTCGGCCACCAAAGTGTCGGCCAAGATCCTCGAAAACGCCAAGAGCCTGAAGGTGATCGGGCGCGCCGGCATCGGCGTCGACAACGTCGACATCCCGGCGGCGACCGCGCGCGGCATCATCGTGATGAACACGCCGTTCGGCAATTCGATCACCACCGCCGAACACGCGATCTCGCTGATGCTGGCGCTGGCCCGGCAGATTCCAGAAGCCGATGTGTCCACCCGCGCCGGCAAGTGGGAGAAAAACAAATTCATGGGCGTGGAGATATTCTCCAAGACGCTCGGCGTCATCGGCTGCGGCAATATCGGCTCGATCGTTGCCGACCGCGCCATCGGCCTGCGCATGAAGGTGATCGCCTACGATCCGTTCCTGTCGGAGGAGCGCGCGCGCGACCTCGGAGTCGAGAAGGTCGATCTTGAGACGCTGTTCAAGCGCGCCGATTTCATCACCCTGCACACCCCGCTCACCGAAAAGACCAAGAACATCATCGATGCCGCCGCCATCGCGAAGATGAAAAAGGGCGTGCGTATCGTCAACTGCGCGCGCGGCGGCCTGGTGGACGAGGCGGCGCTTGCCGAAGCGCTCAAGGCGGGCCAGGTGGCGGGCGCGGCGTTCGATGTGTTCGTCGAGGAACCGGCAACGCAGAGCCCCCTGTTCAGCCTGCCCAACGTGGTGTGCACGCCGCATCTCGGCGCCGCCACCAGCGAGGCGCAGGAAAACGTCGCGCTGCAGGTCGCCGAGCAGATGTCCGACTATCTGCTGCGCGGCGCGATTTCCAACGCAGTCAACTTTCCCTCGATCAGCGCCGAGGAGGCGCCCAAGCTCAAGCCGTTCATCGCGCTCGCCGACAAGCTCGGCTCCTTCGCCGGGCAGTTGACGGAAAACCCGATCAAGGAAATCCACATCACCTATGAAGGCGCGGTGGCGCGGATGAACATCAAGGCGCTGACCTCGGCGGTGCTCTCGGGTCTGCTGCGGCCGATGCTCGGCAACGACGTCAACGTGGTGTCGGCGCCGGTGGTGGCGCGCGAGCGCGGCGTGGCGGTGGAAGAGACCACGCGCGATGCGGCGGGCGACTATGACAGCCTGATCACCGTGACGGTGATGACCGATAGGCAGAAACGCTGGGTGTCGGGCACCGTGTTCGCCGATGGCCGCCCGCGCATCGTCGACATCAAGGGCATCCGCATGGACGCCGAGTTCGGCCCCTCGATGATCTACATCACCAATCTCGACAAGCCGGGCTTCATCGGCCGCTTCTCGTCCACTTTGGGCGAGGCCGGCATCAACATCGCCACCTTCCATGTCGGCCGCGAGGCGCCCGGCGGCAACGCCATCGCGCTGATCGAGATCGACGGCGAACTTCCCGACGATGTGCTCGCCAAGGTGCGTGCGCTGCCACAAGTGCAGCAGGCCAAGCCGCTGCACTTCTAGAAATAGCGGCGCGATATCAATTTCTTATCGGACGCCGCCGGGAGCTATCGGGGCGGCGTTCTGCGCCTTGCCTCTGCCGCCCGCATCCTTTATCCGAAGGTGGACCTGGCCGGGCCGTCCCGGCGCCAGTGTCCGCGAGCTGGCGCACGCGCATGATCCCGAAAAGGAGGTACCGGTTTTCGGAAAAGATCATGCGCGCAAAAAGGGAAGTTAGGTTCTGATGGCGAATGTGGTGGTAGTCGGCTCCCAGTGGGGCGACGAAGGCAAGGGCAAGATCGTCGACTGGCTGTCCGAACAGGCCGACATCGTCGTGCGCTTCCAGGGCGGCCACAACGCCGGCCACACGTTGGTCATCGACGGCGTTACCTACAAGCTGTCGCTGCTGCCGTCCGGTGTGGTGCGCGGGGGCAAGCTCTCCATCATCGGCAACGGCGTGGTGGTCGATCCGCAGGCGTTGATCGATGAAATCGCGCAGCTCGAGAAAAAGGGCGTCGCGGTGACCGCGGACAATCTGCGTATCGCCGAGAACGCGCCCTTGATCCTGCCGCTGCATCGCGAACTGGAAGCGGTACGCGAGGCCGACAATTCGGCGACCCGCATCGGCACCACCAAGCGCGGCATTGGGCCCGCTTATGAAGACAAAGTCGGCCGCCGCGCCATCCGCTTCATGGACTTGGCCGATCTGCCGACGCTGGCGCCCAAGATCGAGCGGCTGCTGGCGCATCACAACGCGCTGCGCCGCGGCCTCGGCCTCGCCGAGCTCGACGGCGCCAAGGTCTATCAGTATCTCGCCGCGATCGCGCCCAAGGTGCTGCCGTTCATGGATTCGGTATGGTCGCTGCTCGATACCAGGCGGCGCGAGGGCAAGCGCATTTTGTTCGAAGGCGCGCAGGGCGCGCTGCTCGACATCGATCACGGCACCTATCCTTACGTGACGTCGTCCAACACCGTGGCGGCGCAGGCGGCGACCGGCTCGGGCCTCGGGCCGAACGCGATCGATTACGTGCTGGGGATCTGCAAGGCCTACACCACGCGGGTGGGCGAGGGGCCGTTCCCGACCGATCAGATGCACAATGAGATCGGCAAGACGCTCGGCGAACGCGGCCGCGAATTCGGTACCGTCACCGGCCGCGCCCGCCGCTGCGGCTGGTTCGACGCCGTGCTGGTGCGCCAGACCGTGCGGACCTGCGGTATCGACGGTCTTGCGCTCACCAAGCTCGACATTCTCGACGGCTTCGACGAGATCAAGGTCTGCGTCGGATACCGTCTCGACGGCCGCGAAATCGACTATCTGCCCGCCGGCGAGCAGGCGCAGGCGCGGGTCGAGCCGGTCTACGAGACCATCGCGGGCTGGAAGGAGCCGACCGCCTGCGCGCGTTCTTGGGCCCAATTGCCGGCGCAGGCGATCAAATATGTGCGTCGAATCGAGGAATTGGTCGGCTGCCCGGTCGCCTTGCTCTCGACCAGCCCGGAACGCGAAGACACGATTCTGATGAAGAACCCTTTTGAGCTATGATTACTGAAAATGACCAGAAGCGAGATCACAAGAGCATGATCCCGAAAAGTGGGTACCGGTTTTCGGAAAAGATCATGCTCAGACAAAATGATATCCGATGGCTGATTATCATCCGCTGATCGCACGCGCCGTCAACGGCCTCGACAAGAGCACGGGCGAAAATCGCCGTGCGCTGTACGAGCGTGCGCGCAACGCGCTGGTCAACCAGTTGCGCAGCGTCGAGCCGGCGCTCGATGAATCCGACATCACGCGCGAGCGGCTGGCGCTGGAGGAGGCGATCCGCAAGGTCGAGAGCGAAGCGATCAAGCGCGCGCAGCCGGAAGCGGCCGCGCCGGCCGAGCCGAAAAAGGCGCCTGCGGACCAGGGCCTGCGCAGCTTGCGTGCGACCGCGGCCGATGCCGAAAGCCTGGGTGACGCCGCCGCCGCGGCCAACCGGTCGGCGCACGAAGTCTATGAGTCGATGCCCGGCGCCCGTCCGGCGCAAGCCGCTGAGAGCGGCAAACCGGCGGCCGTGCACTATTTCGAGCCGCCTGCCGCCGCTCCGCAGGCGCAGCCGCCGCATGAAGCGCCGATGGCGGACGCGCAGGCTCCGCCGCCGGCCGAAGCTTTGCCGCAGTCGAGCGATGAGCAGGAGGATGAAGCCTACGCGCGGCCGGTGCGCTCCTTTGGCCGCGCGATTAAGTTGATCGTGTTGCTGCTGGTGCTGGGCGGTCTTGCCGGCGGCGCCTACTGGCAGCGCGACACCATCATGACGACGGTGGCGAATTTCCGCGGCGCCCCGCCGCCGAAACCGCGCGAAGTGGCCGCGCCCGCCACCAAGCCGAAGATACCGGACCGCGTCGGCCCTGCCAGCGGGACGTCGGAGCCCGCCACTGCGCCGGCCGCCGCGGTCGCGCAAAAGGTCGTGCTGTACGACGAAGATCCGAACGATCCGAAGGGCAAACGCTATGTCGGCTCGGCGCTCTGGCGCACCGAGACCGTGTCGCCGGGGCCGGGGCTTGCGCCCGAGCTGGCGATTCGCGCCGACGTCGAAATCCCCGAGCGCCACTTGCGCATGACCTGGTCGCTGCGCCGTAACACCGACAAGGCGCTGCCGGCGAGCCACACCATCGAAATCATGTTCACGCTGCCGCCGGATTTTCCCGAAGGCGGCATCGGCAACGTGCCGGGCGTGCTGATGAAGCAGGACGAGCAGGCGCGCGGCGTACCGCTCGCCGGCCTCGCCGTGAAAGTGACCAACGGCTATTTCCTGATCGGGCTGTCGGCGGTCGACGTCGACGTGCAGCGCAACATCCAGCTCTTGAAGGAGCGCGACTGGTTCGACATTCCGCTCGTCTATACCACCAACAAGCGCGCCATCCTCGCGCTCGAAAAGGGCACGCCCGGCGTGCGCGCCTTCGAGGAAGCGTTCCGCGCCTGGGGCCAGTAGCGTCACGCTGTGTCGGTGGCGACACAGGGTCAAAAACTTCGACCAAAAACTTATCCCCGCGAAGCGGGGGATAAGAAACAAAAAATGGCCGGGAAAATCCCGGCCATTTGAATTTCTCGATCGTGCGACTTGAAGGTTAGTGCATCGTCGCCGAAATCGCCGGCGTTTCCTTCGGCTGCTCCAGAGCGGCGATGTGGGTCTTGACCGCCTTCTGCACCTTCTCGAAGGCGCGCACCTCGATCTGGCGCACCCGCTCGCGCGAGACGCCGAATTCGGCAGCAAGATCCTCGAGCGTGATCGGATCGTCGGCCAGACGCCGCGCCTCGAAGATGCGGCGCTCGCGGTCGTTGAGCACGTCGAGCGCGCCGATCAGAGCCTGGTGGCGGTTATCGCTTTCCTCGTGCTCGGCCAGAATGCGTTCCTGGCTGGGCGCATCGTCGACCAGCCAGTCCTGCCATTCGCCGCTTTCGCCGTCGTCGCGGATCGGCGCGTTGAGCGAGGCATCGCCGCCCAGGCGGCGGTTCATATCGACCACGTCCTGCTCGTTGACGCCCAGGCGCTTGGCGATCGTCTTGACCTGGTCGGGCCGCAGATCGCCCTCGTCAAGCGCGGAAATCTTGCTCTTGGCCTTGCGCAGGTTGAAGAACAGCTTCTTCTGATTGGCGGTGGTGCCCATCTTCACCAGCGACCACGAGCGCAGGATGTATTCCTGGATCGCGGCCTTGATCCACCACATGGCGTAGGTGGCGAGCCGGAAGCCCTTCTCGGGCTCGAAGCGCTTGACCGCCTGCATCAGGCCGACATTGCCCTCGGAAACCACTTCCGAGATCGGCAGGCCGTAGCCGCGATAGCCCATGGCGATCTTGGCGACCAGGCGGAGATGGCTGGTGACGAGCTTGTGCGCGGCTTCACGATCGCCGTGCTCGCGCCAGCTGCGCGCCAGCATGTATTCTTCCTGCGGTTCCAGCATCGGGAACCGGCGGATTTCGTCCAGGTAGTGTGAAAGGCCAGATTCGGCCTTGAGTGCCGGCAATGCGGCTGTACGGGCCATGATAGCGCCCTCCTTATTTTGCCCCCGATAATCGGCGGGCGATTGTCGCCGCCGCTCCCCGAGCCGACGGCACGCATCCGATTTTGCGACCGCGAAAGCCTGATCGCAGGTGCAGCATAGCGGAACCGGGTAGGGAAAACCAGTATCCGCCCGTCACGTCGCCGTGACCCCGGCGCTACCGACCAAGCCATTGTCTAGATTGGTCTATTTCGACCGTTGCTGCCCCTGGTTGCGGCTTTCGGCCGCAAGGGCATCACGTAAACGTCGCAAATCGCCCGGCAGTTCCGACTGGAGCCGCAAGCTTTTTCCGGTCTGGGGATGTTCGATGGCCAGTAAGTAAGCATGCAAAGCCTGCCTTCCAAGCCCCTCTAGGGCAGCACGGGCTTGCGGCCCGAGCCGGGTCGCCTTGGTCTTGAAACCCGTGCCGTATGTGGCGTCGCCCAGGATTGGATGGCCGATATGCGCCAAATGCACCCGAATCTGGTGGGTGCGGCCGGTTTCGAGCGTGCAGGCCAAGAGGCTCGCCACCGGCTTGCCGTCGGCGCCCGCGAACCGCTCCAGCACCTGCCAATGGGTCACCGCCGGGCGGCCACCCTCGCGCACCGCGCGCTTGTCGCGGGCTTGCGGATGGCGGTCGAGCGGGGCGTTGATCGTGCCCTGCGCCCGGGTTGGCGCGCCCCAGACCAGAGCGAGATAGCCGCGCTCGATGCCGCTCTCGGTCTTGGCGGCGAATTGGGCCGAGAGCGCGCGATGCGCCTGGTCGGTCTTGGCCACGACCATGAGGCCAGTGGTGTCCTTGTCGAGCCGGTGCACGATGCCGGGCCGTTTGACGCCGCCGATGCCGGACAGGCTTGCGCCGCAGTGGGCGATCAGCGCGTTCACCAGCGTGCCCTTGGCGTGACCGGCCGCCGGATGCACCACCAGCCCGGCCGGCTTGTCGATCACGATGAGCGCGTCGTCCTCGTAGACGATGGTGAGCGGGATCGCCTCGCCCGCGGGCTTGGCCTGTTCGGGCTCTGGCAGCGTCACCGTGACGGTATCGCCCGAATTGACGTGGCAGGCGGGATCGCGGATCGTGCGCGCCGCGACGGCACCGCGTATCGTTACTTGGCCGTCGAGAATCAGCGCCTTCAGGCGCGAGCGCGACAGCGCGGGGATGCGCGCCGCCAGCACGCGGTCGAGCCGCTGGCCGTGCTCCTCGGCGGCGATCTTGACCGTTTCGACTGTGCTCATGGTTCAACTGATGTCCGACGAACAGAAGCCCCTCAATCCGGAAGCCGCCGCGGCAATCGGCAAGGTGCGCCGGATGATGATTATCATCATGACGGGCACTTTCGTCGCCATAGGCCTGGTGCTCGCCGTCATCGGCTACCGCCTTTTTCACGCCGGGGAAAGCGCCCCGTCGTTCGTTGACGTCAGGGAAACGCTGCCGGCCGGCGCCAAGGTGCTCTCGACCGCGATCGGCAGCGACCACATCGTGGTGACCATCGAGGTCGGCGGCGTCACCGAACTGCGCACCTTCGATCCCGACACGCTCAAGCCGCTGGGGCGCTTGCGGCTGGAAACGAAGCCTTAATGCCAATCGCCGTCATGCCGGCACAAGTCCGGCCATGACGAGGAGATTACAACGCCTTGATCTTCTCCAGCACCGGCAAGAGATAGTCATTGAACCTGGCCGGATCCTCGCTCATCGGGAAGTGGCCGAGCTCTTTCATGATCACCGCCTCGGCGCCGAGGCGTTCGGCGACCGCCAGCGTGCCTTCCGCGGTGCACGAATAATCGTATTCACCGGTGAGAAAGAACATCGCGCAACGCGTGATGTCGATCTCGCCGACTTTGCCGCGGATATCGCCGTCGATCATGTAGAAATGTAGATCGCCCTTGAACACCCCGGGCCCGCTCTGCATGTAATGCCACAGCGTTTCCCAGCGGCCTTCCTCCGGCGCGGTCGGGGCGACCAGGCCGGACACCACGCCGGCGCAGACCATGCCGCCATGCACGTCGGGCCGGTTGAGCCAGGACAGATCGTAATAAGGATCCGTGTGCGCGGCCGACTCCAGGCCGATCAACGCGCGGAAGCGTTCGGGACATTCGTGCGCGAGATGCAGCACGATGCGCCCGCCGATCGAGCAACCCATGGTGACCGGTTTGTCGAGCCCAAGCGCGTCGGCGACTTCCACGATCATGCGCACATAGTCGCGCGAGGAGAGCTGGTATTCGGTGTCCTGCCAGCCGGCCGGCGGCGACGACTTGCCGTGCCACGGCATGTCGAAGGCGATGACACGAAAGTTTGCCGTAACGCGCGCGTCGTTCATCAAGCCGCGGTATTGCCGCGCGTCGGAGCCGGCGGTGTGCAGGCAGAGCAGGGGAATGCCGCTGCCGGCCTCCTCGACATAAAGCCGGTGCGGCTTGCCGAGCAAATCGAGATGAAGATAGCGGCCCAAGATCGGTTCAAAGTTCGGCTCGAAGCGCGGATTCATTTTGAAACCCCCCGGCGCGGCGCCGCGATTACGTCCTTGAAATAGAGCAGGTTGGCCATGAAAGGATGGATGTCACCTTCCACGCGCATCAATTTCTGCTTCACCAGCGCGAAGATGTCGGTGAAGCCGAGCGGCGGCAACGGTTGCCAGAATTTTTCCCAGACGCTGCGCGAGGCGCGCAAGGCAAAGCTGTAGTCGGGCGTGATGAACGGCCCCGGCGTCACCTTGGTCACGCGGCCTTCCTGGATGCGGATCAGGGTATCGGCGCCGTCGATGGCGATCAGGAAGGTGGTGTCGACGAAGCGGCCGCGCCGGATGAGCTTGGCGTCGGCGTTCACGAGACTGGCAATATTGTCGATCATGCGGATAACTCCCCGGCTTCCAGGACAGGGTGGAATGCCGTGCCGCGGGCCGCAAGATGGTCGCCGGCAAGCCGGCGTGCTTGCGCGTCCGCAGGATCGAGGCTATCTCGAAGGCCTTGGCCAAGCTCCCTTCGTCTAGCGGCCCAGGACGTCGCCCTCTCACGGCGAAAACAGGGGTTCGAGTCCCCTAGGGAGCGCCATCCTGCCATCCTTCATGCTGATTTCCCTTCTTGTTTTCGCACAATTCCCAAACCACCCGAAGCGGTTTGGGCAGTCTGGTTCGCTTTGTGTGCTTCCATCTTGATGACAGCTTGCCGACCGCCGCGACGACGATCTGCCTCTCGAGTGTAGCGCTCGGCTTCTTCCAGCGTGGTGTGTCCGAGCGCAGCCATGATTTCGTGTGCCGTACATCCGGCGTCGGCCAGGCGCCGCCCGAGCGTCTTGCGAAGTCCGTGCGGTTTGCAGTCGAGGGGAAGACCGGCGGCTCGAATGGCGTCGCGCATGAATTGCGAAAATCCGGCGACGGTGAACGGCCTGCCAAACTCGGTGTTTAGGATCGTAACGTGGCCGCGATCAGCGGCATTCAGCGCATGCTGAAGTTCGGCATGCACGCCCATGTCCACACCGACACCGGTCTTGCTCCGCACGTACCCGACGCCCCCCGCTTCGAATTGCGTCCAGGTTATCCGATGGGCGTCCACGCGAGCCACGCCGACATAGAGCATGAGCGAATATGCTGTGCGTTGTCTTGTGCCAACAGGCCAGCGCCGCTCGAAAGCTGCGATCTCGGCATCTGTCCAAGCCCGGATTTCTTTTCCCTTCGGTCGCGCAATGCCTTCCGACGGGTCGGACGACAACTTCAGGGGATTGGAAGGTTTCAAGCCCCTCGCGTGTGTGATTAGAATCCGGAGCATCTTCAGCAAAGCTAGTTTCGCTCCGGGCCGATCTGCATAGGGTGCAAGAATGCCGCTTTCGATCCGCTCCTTCGTCAGGCCGGAGACGTTGCGATGGCCATGCTTCTCGCGAAGGGTTTCGATCCGGCCCGCGTATCCGATCTTCGTCGTCTGGCGAAGCGAGGTATATGCGTTGCTCTTTATATATGACGAAATCAGCGCCGCGATCGTGCCCGGCGCGGCGTGCACAAAGCGATGCCGAATCGGTGCTGACTGTCCAAGCAGTGCAGCCTGATATGCGGCATTGAATTCATCCGAGCCGATGGCATCTGGCAACGGCAGGCGTGGCCCTTTTTCTTTTCTAAAATAAACCCGAACCTTACCGTGTCGATCACGCCAGAGTTCAGTGAATGGCGGCCGTCTACGCGGCATCGACGTCGCTCCAGCTGTCGTCCAAGCAGGTGTCGGTCTTGTCGGTTGGTAGCCGATCGACCGCAGCATCCAGTTCTTTAACATCCCAAGCAATGCGACGAGGACTTAATCGTCTCGGATGCGGCATTTGGCCGTTGTTCACCATCTTATCGAAGGTGCCTGGACTTACGCATGTATATGCCGCTGCGGCTTCGCGATCGATGAGGCGTGGTGCCAGTGTAGGCGGGAGGGCCAATTGCCTGGGCATGTGACTTGATTTTCGGTCTCAGGCCTTTTCCCTTGGCCGTGTTTCAGGCGCCAAAGTCTTGTAAAGCCGGTAAGTGGAAGCCCGACTAATACCGAGTCGTCTGGAGATTTCGCTGTGGGGCAGACCTTGGCGAAAAAGCTCGGCGATCTCTTCGCGATTGATGGTCGGCTTCCGGCCCTTGTACACGCCGGCTTCTTTTGCCTTCGCGATACCGTCCAGTTGACGCTCGCGCCGGATGGTCATCTCGAAGACAGCCAACGTGTTGAGCGCTGCCCTGAACGCAGCGCTGCTTGGTGAAGCGGTATCGATACTCGGTTCTAACACCCGAAGTGAGGCACCTCTCGCGTCCACCGAATCCATAAAGTTCCGCAAGTCTTCAACCGATCTAGCCACGCGGTCGAGTCGGGTGACGACCAGAGCGTCACCTGGCTGAACCGTCCTAAGAAAGTTCGACAATTCATTGCGATCTGCCCGACATTTCGGGGATTCCCGCTCTTCGATGATGACTGAGCACCCTGCTGAAGAAAGCGCCGCCCTTTGGTGAGCGGAGTCCGGATCGTAGTTGCTGGGAGCGACGTACCCGTAAAGCATGTCTTATTGGCCTCTAGACCCTGTTTATTGTCTTATAACTCGAAAGTCAACCCTAATGAGACAAAAACCGAGATATGGAAGCAAAAAGAGGGTATGGGGGCAAAATGTCTGCGCTTTTTGGGGGGGGCCGACCGCACCTGGGCTCAGTGAGAGATTTTTTTCAGCTTAAGGTGGATTTCGGGCCGAATCGTCCTGCAACCGAAAAATGGAAGTAAGTTTTTAGACGCTATAGGAATTTTCAATCCGAGTTTTTCGGTCCAACCGCAATTTTCGAATTCGGGCGAAGCACATGGAATGTGGCGTATCGACGGCATTTTTTACAAAAGCGGGTGTGGCGATTGTCGCACAGACGCTCATCAGCGCCCTAGCAACCCACCATTTATTTTAATTCTTGCGAGATACCGCAACGGCGTGAATTCAAAATCTCAGCGACCTGTTTACGCACAAACGTTATCGGCTCCCCACCACACCCACCTTGAGACCGAAGTTGCGTAAAGTGCCGCGCAGGTCGTTCTCGATGGCGATGGCTTTCGACTGCAGCAATTTGCGATGCGTCAGTAGCATCCGCAGCTTCTGGCTGCGTAACGTCTTCACATGGACCGGGCGGTAAAGCCCCGCCCGCATCATCTGCGCGATGCCGCGGGCGTCGTTGCGGTCGGTCTTGTTGATCTGCGCCTTCAACGCCGCCCGCATGTGCCGCGTCTCGACACAGATCACCGGCAAGCCGGCTTCCGCCAGAGCGCTGTAAAGCCATTGCGACAGTGGCCCGGCTTCCAGCCCGATCCGCTTGAAGCGGTAGGCGACGTTCTCCAGAACCGAAAGCAGAGCGTGAGGTTCGCTCGCCACCTTCACTTCC
>DASXBN010000085.1:0-2167 GCA_036491675.1 Pseudolabrys sp.
GCGCCGTCCACCGTGACGTCCCCCGTGTGGATGACGAGGTCGGGACGCTGCTCGGCGATCCAATGGGCGAGTGGCGCCCAATTGTCCGTGAAATGCGCCTTACCGGGGCTCAGATGCGTGTCCGAGATTTGAACGAGTTTAAAAGTCATGCAATTTCAACCCACTGCTTCTAGGACATGTTGTACGTCCGCCATTTTATCCGCCATTTGAAAATCCAGATTTTGGAGATGGCGAAAACGCCCGTCGAAATCAGTAGCATAAACAAAATGCGGCTCAGAGCCGCGTATCGCGTTGCCCATACAAAAGCCGGATTAAGCTCGGAAATACAATGAGCTAAATGGAAGATGGCATCGTGCAACACCTTCTCCACTACGTCGCCCTTCGCAATCGGCGAGCCAGGCGTCGCCTCTTCGAGAGTTAAGTCCAGGATATATCAGTCGCGCTGGTCTTAAGTTCTAGTAGGTGGCCTTACTACCATCTTTGAGAGCAGAAATTTGATCCTCGGTTGAGCCATGCGTCACCAGACCGTGAGTCTGGCCACCCGCATTTCGAAAGCTCAGGGATTCCGCCGATTCTGCCGGACAAGGCATTGAAATCTTAGGGCTGAGTCGGGTTTCGCAATCCGTTCTAATACTGCCCAGTTCAGGACAGTTCGGTCACAATCAGGAGGGTTTCGGTCGCAGTTTCGGTCACAACTTCGGTCACAATGTTTCGGCCATATTCTACAGGTCGAGAATCGTTCGGCGCCGTGATGGGGATGGACTGGCATTCTTCCGGGATCACGACGAGTGTGGTCGGCGCGCTGAAGCGCGGCCTCGGGCCGCTCTCGGGCGAGCTCGGCATTCACGTATGCGGCGGCCGCGAAGCCCATTCGCTGCAGACCCCGCATGGGCTCCAGGATATCGGCGCGCGGGTCGGCTTTGATGGCGCGGCACTCGCCACGGCGAGCCGGCTCGTCGCCAAGGTCGACAGTGCCGCGGTGCAGGACGGGTTCGACCTCTACCTGCACGGCTTATCGTCACCGATGATGGGCACTGGGTCGTCGTGCAACAGGGGATGAACGGCGAGCGCAGGCAGGCGCGGCGCTACCATTGGCTCTCCGAAGGGCTCACGAGCTTTGTCGACGCGCCGCATGCGGCGATTGACGGCGAGCCCCGGGGCGATATCGTCAATTTGGCCGACCGGCGCGCCGAACCCTCGCGTCGCGGCCAGCTCGACCTGCTGGACTCGCTGGGACCCGACCGGATTGTGCAAGAGGTGCGCCGGTTGCCGGGCGATGGGCCGGCGGCGGCTCAGCCGGCCCAGCCGCCATTGCCGCATCTGGTCATGCCGGCGCATCACGATGTGCGGTCCGGCGATGTCAAAATCGGGCGGCTGCACGCGACGACCCTGGCCGCGGCGGCCGATGCCGGCCCTAAGAATTTTGCCGAGCTGCTGCTGACCCGGGGTGTCGGCGCCCGGACGGTGCGGTCGCTGGCGATGGTCGCCGAGATCGTCCACGGCGCGCCCTACCGCTTTGCCGACCCGGCGCGGTTTTCGTTCGCGCATGGCGGCAAGGACCGGCATCCTTTTCCGGTGCCGGTCACCGTCTACGACCAGACTATCCGCGTGCTGAAGACCGCGGTGGCGAAGGCCCGGCTCAGTCGCGACGAAGAGCTCTCCGCGCTGCAGCGTCTCGACGACCAGGCGCGCCGGCTCGAAGGCCGCGCCACCGGCCCGGCCTTTGCGCAGGTGCTCGATCAAGAGCGGCGGGATTCGCACGGGCATGGCGGCCGCAGCGTCTTTGGCTGGGAGCCGCCGCCCACGCGCAGCCTCGCGGGTTAACGGCATTGATCAGCCAGTGCGCGCGCTGCGGATCGTCCGCCAGACGCTGTTCTTCTCGCTGCTCCTGTTCAAACCCGGCGCCTGGCGCGACATCAAGTGCATAAAGCGCGAAAACTTGCCGTGGCACTTTTGCTCGGCAGTGCCGGTCGCCGTCTCCTAGGCCATCGTCTACGCCGTGCTTGCCATAGCGCCGCTGATGGTCAGTAAACGCCCTGCCGACCCTCTGCCTTGACCGCGTCGGCATCCATGCCAGGCGCATCAGGCAGGGCGGCGCGGTCTGCGCATCTGGACCAACTCGGTTGTGGAGGGAATTCGAACCATCGGTCCCCCTTGCAACCATCAC
>DASXBN010000086.1:0-68323 GCA_036491675.1 Pseudolabrys sp.
GACTCGGCCAGTCGGTCACATCCTGCCCGAACAAAACGATGCTGCCGGCGGTGGCGGGGAAGATGCCGGTGATGACGTTGAAAAGCGTGGTCTTTCCGGCGCCGTTCGGGCCGATGATGGCCTTGCGGTCGCCCGGCATGACGGCAAGCGTGACATCGCGCACGGCATGCAGACCGTCGAAGCTTTTCGACAGGCATTTCAACTCGAGAATCGGCTCCGTCCGATTCTGTCGGATGTCTTGGCTCATACCTAAGTCCTTGCCGAACCAAGAAAACCGGGGCTCTTGGGCAGAGCCCCGGCTCGCTTCGGTGTCGCCTATTCGCAGTATTTGCAGGGCGGGAAGTCGCGGTCATAGACCGGTTGCGCGAGGAATTTTTCCTTCCCGTAGGTCCAGAACTGGGAGACGTTCGGGTAGGTCTTGATCACCGTGTTCCAGAGCTCCGGCTTGTCGTAGCCGAACAACTGCTTCTTCTCGACCTTCTTGATGTAGATGTTGTGCACTGGATTACGCATGTCGTCGAAACTGACCGGACCGCGCGGCGTGTCGACTTTGAGGGAGGTCATTACCTTGATGAACTCCTCGGAGCCCGGCCACTTGCCGCCGGTCTTCTTCATCGCCGCGTGGATCAGCAGCGCGGTGGTGTAGTTGCTCTCCGCATAGTAGCCCGGCACCTTGCCGTACTTGGCGCGGTAGGCCTTCACAAAGGCTTCGTTCGCCGGCGTCTCGAGCGCGGCGCTGTATTGCAGCGCGGAGAAGTCGCCGATCACTTCGTCGCCCATAAAAGGCAATGCAAACTCGTCATAGCTGGTGGTGCCGCCGACGATCGGTTTCTTGATGCCGGCGCCGCGCAGTTGCTTGGGGAATTGCAACGCCATCGGCCCCACCATCAGCGTGAAAACCGCGTCGGCGTCGGCCTTGAGGGTCGAGATGTAGGGTCCGAAATCCTTGGTGCCGAGCGGCGGCCAGATTTTCTGGATCACCTTGCCGCCGCAGTCCTCGAACACCTTCTGGAAACCGCCGACCGCTTCGTAACCGAAGGCATAGTCGGCAGCGACCGTGATGATCTTCTTATAGCCCTGGTCGCAGGCCCATTGCCCGAGCGGCTGTGTCGGCTGCGAACTGGTCCATCCGGTGCGGAAGAAATAGGGGAATTCCGCGAGCTTGCGCTGCGTCAAATCGTCGGCCGAAGGAATCGAGGAGATGTAGACGACTTTAGCGCGCGTGCTTTCCGGCGCCAGCGCGTAGCCGGTGGAAGCGAGCAGGCCGCCGACCAGCATATGGACTTTGTCCTCGCCGATCAGCTTGGAAGCCTTGAGCACCGCCGTCGCCGGTTTGCCCTGTTCGTCCTCAATGATGAGCTTCACATTGGCGCCGGCGAAATCGCCTTTCACCTGGTCCACATAAAGCTGGAAGCCATCGGCCATGTCCTTGCCGATCTGGGCATAGATGCCAGTCGTCGGCACCAGGAAGCCGATGCGCAGCTCTTCGGAATATGCTGTCGAGCCGAGGCTCGTGCCGACCGCAAGACAGCTTCCCAACAGCAGCGGACTGAGTTTTCGTAACAGAGCGTTTGTCATTTGTCTTACCTCCCGTTGTTGTTTCAATTTTAAATTCCTATCCGCTCATCGACGCGCCGATCCCAATGGTGCGACCGATTTATTCGTCGACCGCGCAAGCATCTGACGAATTCGCTTCGGAATGCCCATCAAACCGGTCGGCAGATAGAGGATCGTCAGCACGTAGACGCCGCCCAGCACGTACTGCCACCACGGCACCAATGTGCTGAGATATTCGCGCAGCAGGAGCACGATCGCCGAGCCGATAACACCGCCGATCAGCGTGCCGGCGCCACCCAGCACGACCATCAGCAAAGCATCCACCGAGGTGGTGAGAACGACGTCTTCCGGCGTCACGATGCCGTTGGTATGGGCCCACAAGACGCCCGCCAATCCGCCAAATCCGCCGGCGATGACGAAGGCGATATATTTGTGCAGCCAGACATTGTAGCCGAGCATCGACATGCGTTGCTCGCGCTCGCGGATCCCCTTCAGGCTGCGGCCGAACGGCGAGCGCACCAGCACGTACATCAACATCATCGACACGACGAAAAAGCCAAGCACGAGAAAGAAGAACGTCACTTCGTTTGTCAGATTGAGACCGAAATTCGGCCGCAGCTTTATAATAAGTCCGTTGTCGCCGCCGGTGAGCGAATTCCAGCGATAGGCAAGGCCCCAGACGCATTGGCCGAGCGCGAGCGTGATCATCAGGAAATAGACGCCGCTGGCCCGAATGGCGAACAGCCCAAAAAACGCGGCGAGCACGGCGCCGAGCAGAATACCGAAGACGACGACCAGCCAGAAATCCCATCCAAGGCCGAAATGGAATTTGGTCGCCAGCACCGCGGTGAGATAGGCCCCGACGCCGAAATAGGCGGCCTGGCCGAGCGAGGCGAGACCGGTGAACCCGAGCAGGATGTCGAGGCTCATCGCCAGGATCCCGAACGCCAACGCCCGCGTCGCCAATAGGACAACGAACGAGCTGGTGTGCGGGACGACGAATGCGAGCACGACCAGTGCAGCGGCGACCAGCGTGATCTTGACCTGTTGGCTCACCATTGGATGGCGCTCACTCTCGTCCAAACAGGCCGGTTGGCTTGACCGCCAGAATCAAGACCATGGGCGCGTAAAGCGTGAAGTAGGACACTTCCGGGAACAGCGCCTTGCCGAAATTGTCGGCGAGGCCAACGATCAATGCTCCGATCGCTGCGCCGCCCAGGCTGCCCATGCCGCCGATGATCACCACCGCGAAGGCGAGCGGCAGCATCTCGAAATCGAGGCCGGGGAAGATGCCGAGAAAGGCGCCGCCGATCACGCCGCCGAGCGCGGCGAGGAAGGCGCCGAGCGCGAATATGAACATGGAGATGCGATTGGTATCGATGCCGACACCGCGAGCCATCTGCGCGTCATCCACTGTCGCCCGCACGGCGGCGCCCATGCGGGTCTTTTCCATTGCCAGCCAGAGCGAGAGGCCGATCACCAGCGCCATGCCGATCATGAATACGCGGTAGAGCGGCAAATAAATTCCGCCAACGACGATGCTCTGCGTCATCGCGGCCGGCGGGTTGATGTCCATGTTGTTGCCGCCCCAGATATCGAGCGCGGCCTGCTGGAACAGAAACGCGAAACCGACCGTCAGCAGCACCTGCCGCAAAGGGTCGAAGCCGAGCGGGCGCAGGAAGACGCGCTCCATCGCCATGCCGATCGCGGCGACGGCGAGCGCGGCTACCGGCAGGGAAAGCGCCCACGAACCCGTGGCCCCGATCACCGACAGCGCGATGTAGCCGCCCAACATGAAGTAGGAGCCATGCGAGAGATTGACGATCCGCATGACGCCGAAAATCAACGACAGGCCGCTGCCCACGAGAAACAGCAATGCACCATAGGATATGCCGTTGAAGGCTTGGATGACCCAGAACTGTGTATTCATTTTGCTGCGAGCAGGCTCCGGTCAAACAGCTTCATCATGAGCGCCACTGGTTCACTCAGTGAGTCGTCAAATGCGATGAATTGGATCGGCATCCAACACTCAGCTCATTGTCGACAAGTCTTTCAGCGTGCCATTGGCCGCCGCTTGAACATGTTGATCTAAATCAAAAACGGCTCGCGCGTTTGCAAATCTCGCACTGCACTCTCGGCGCGCGCGTGAGCGCAGACGGCAATCTTGCAAAATCGAGAATGGTTCGCATTCCCGCAAAGATTCAGCGCGACAATTGATGCGGGACCGCCTCGTAAATAGAATCGAGACGCAGGTGCAGCAAAACAAAGGAGAAATTAAAATCGCCAACCGACAGACTTCATGTCTTGCCGCCGTGCGACAACGTTGCACGCATCACGTTTTTCGCGTTGATGTAGAATCCCTCGACCAGTTGTTCGATCGCGCCA
The DNA here is from genome assembly GCA_036491675.1 of Pseudolabrys sp. Taxonomy (GTDB): domain Bacteria; phylum Pseudomonadota; class Alphaproteobacteria; order Rhizobiales; family Xanthobacteraceae; genus Pseudolabrys. The sequence goes on from DASXBN010000086.1 coordinate 3,943, forward strand.
TCAACGTCCGAGGGTGCTTTGACGTGATACACCCACTTTCGCATGCCGATGTAAAAAATGCTTCCGTGCAAGCTCCACATCAACTCCAATTCCGGCTCGGTTATTGCCAGCTTCTCGGTCGGACGAAATCCAAATTCGTGCCTGAGTTCGCCAATCACGGGCTTAAAAATGCGTTCGTTGGCAAGGCGAACGTAGCGTCGATTAATGGAAGCCCCGGCCAATCCTGCAAAAAGATAGATGCGTCCCCATTCGTACTCGAGCGGAAGCTTTGCGTAATCGGCATAAAAAGTCTTGAGCCGCTCGATCAGCGGACGATTGCGATCGGTCAATTCGGCCTGCCAGGTCGGCGACCAACGACGCAGGAATACTTCTTGGTAGACGCGCTCGATAAGCGCCTCTTTGCTGGGAAAATAGCGATACAAGAGGCCCTTCGATATGCCGAGCTCGTGGGCCAATTCGCGTGTTTGTCCGCTGAACCCGTGCTCGGCAAAAAATCGGATCGACCCTTGCAGGATTCGTTCGGCCCGCAGGGTGGGCGTCAAGCGCTTGGCAGCCGTCAACTTTGTTGCCAGCAGGGGCTGCGCAGGCCTCTTCGCGGATTTCGATTTCGGCGACGTTTTCAAGACCGGGACCGGCGTAATTTGTTCGTAAGCATCACGAGCGAGTCTTCGCTGGATTGCAATTGATTATGTCGATCGGCCTTGCATGGCAAGCATTTGACGCGATTGCAGCCATAACGATCCGGTCATTGACTCGATCTCGTTATTGAGCATATGCTCAATAAGACGATCGCGTGCAAGTTAAGCCAGCCTTGTTGGACCGTCACGGCGAGATCGCCCGAACGGCCCGGCACGCGGCAACGTCGTTTTTTATCGTGGCCCCCGACCGCAGTTCGACCCGCAAGCGCAAAGCACCCGACCATGCACGATATTTTCATCGAAAACGAAAGCCAGCGTCTCATTCTCGAGACCGTCAAGCACTTCGTCGAAGATGAGATCAAGCCGCGGGCGGCGGCGCTCGATGCCCAGCAGGATCCCGAGAAGAGTTATTCCTGGGAAATCGTCGAACGGGCGCACGACGTCGGCATCCGCACTATGACGCTCGACGAGAAATGGGGCGGGCTTGGTACGGATTCTTTGACCACATCCATGGTCATCGAGGAACTGGGCATCGGCGATATCGGCGTATCGGTCATCTTTGCGCAGACCTTGAAGATCGCGCAGATCATGCAGAAGGCGCTCAACGCCGAACAGCAGGCCCGCGTACTGCCGAAGTTCGCCGCGGACCCGCGCGGCATGCTGGCGATCGGCATCACCGAGCCTGACAATGCTTCGAATTATTTTCTGCCTTACCCGACCTCGTTTCGCACCACCGGGCAAAAGACGGACGGCGGCTGGATCGTCAACGGCATGAAGCATTTCATCTCGAACGGCAATCGCGCGAGCTTTTATCTTTTGTTCGTGCAGACCGAAAAAGGAAAACCGCTGGCCGAAGGCAGTACGTGCTTCCTGGTGGAACGGGACCGGCCCGGATTCACCATCGGCCGCGTGCACGACAAGATGGGCGAGCGTCTTGCCAACAACGCCGAGCTGATCTTCCAGGACTGCTTTATTCCGGACGCAAACGTCGTCGGCACTGTCGGCGATGGTTTCAATGTCTTGGCCAAGTTCTTCCCGCAGTCCAACGCCTACGCCGGCGCCACCATTCTCGGCGTCGCTGTCGCGCTGTACGACAAGGCGGTCGACTGGGCCAAGATACGGGTGCAGGGCGGCAAGCCGCTGATCGAGCACGACGGCATTCGCGCGCAGCTCGCCGAGATGCGCATGCTGATCGATGCCTCGCGGTCCTACATTCATCGCGCTTGCTGGCTCGCCGATCACCAGGAGCAGGGCTGGGACAAGACGCTGGGTGTGCTGCCGAAGGCGATGGCCTCGCAGGCGGCGTGGCAGATTGCCACCTGGTGTCTCGAGATTCACGGCGGCCACGGCTACATGAAGGAATTCGGCGTGGAAAAGCTCGTGCGCGACGCCGCAGCATTTTTGCATTCGGACGGCGTCAACCGGACCTTGTTCTTGAAGGCCGCAAATTTCATGTTTCAGTAGATGGAGGCCGCGGGCCGGTCCGGCGGACCGGCCGACCGGTAGGGAATCTCCATGCAGGGCCTCTTCGTTCCGAGCGAGAACCAGCGCGCCATCCTTGAGACCGTCGCGCGGTTTGTCGAAGAGGAAGTGACGCCGCGGGCGGCCGCGCTCGATGCCGAGCCGGACCCGGCAAAATGCTATTCCTGGGAAATTGTCGAGAAGGCGCACGAACTCGGCATCCGCACCATGACGCTTGACGAGAAGTGGGGCGGGCTGGGCGCCGATCCGCTGACCACCGCCATGGTGATCGAGGAGATGAGCAAAGGCGATCTCGGTGTCGCCATAACCATCGGCCAGACACTCAAGCTCGCGCAGATCTTCCAGAGCGGGCTCAATGAGGAACAGAAAGCGCGCGTGCTGCCGGGCTTCGCCCAGGATCCGCGCGGCATGCTGGCGATCGGCATCACCGAACCTGACAACGCGTCGAACTACCTGGTGCCGTTTGCGGCGCCGTTCCGCACCGTCGCCGTGAAAACCAAGGGCGGGTGGATCGTCAACGGCATGAAGCACTTCATTTCCAATGCCAATCGGGCAAGCCACTCTCTGTTTTTCGCCCAGACCGAGAAGGGCAAGCCGATGACGGAAGGCTCCGCCTGCTTTCTGGTCGAGCGCGGCCGGCCCGGATTCACGATCGGCCGCGTGCACGACAAGATGGGCGAGCGTCTGGCTAACAACGCCGAGATGATTTTCCAGGATTGCTTTATCCCGGACGAAAACGTCGTCGGCAAGGTCGGCGACGGCTTCGGCGAACTCGGCAAATTCATGCCGTGGTCGAACGCCTATGGCGGCGCCACCATTCTCGGCGTCGCGGTGGCCTTGCAAAAAAAAGCTATCGACTGGGCCAAGGTGCGGGTGCAGGGCGGCAAGCCGCTGATCGAGCACGACGGCATCCGCGCGCAACTCGCCGAGATGCGCATGCTGATCGATGCCGCGCGCTCCTACATTCATCGCGTCTGCTGGCTCGCCGTTCACCCCGAGCACGGCTGGGACAAGGCGCTCGGCGCCTTGCCCAAGGTGATGGCGTCGCAAGCGACCTGGAAGATCGCTACCTGGTGTCTCGAGATCCACGGCGGTCACGGCTACATGAAGGAATTCGGCGTCGAGAAGCTGGTGCGCGATGCCGCGGCCTATCTGCACTCCGACGGCGTCAACCGGACGCTTTTCCTCAAAGCCGCGAACTTCATGTTTCGATCATGATCGTGACTTCGCACTAAGGACGACAGCATGAAAGCATTGGTTCTCAGGGGGCCGAACGCGCCATTCGAGATGAGCGAGGTTCCCGATCCGGTTGCCGGGCCGGGTGAAGCGGTCGCGCGCGTGTTCGCCTGCGGCTCCGGGCTGACCATCCAGCATGTCAAAGCCGGGCGCTTGCCGGTCAATTTTCCGCGCATCATCGGACATGAGATCACCGGCGAAATCGTGCAAGTCGGCACCGGTGTTAGCAGTCTCGCCGTCGGCGATGCGGTGACCGCCTACGCTTACCTCAACTGCGGGCATTGCCGTTGGTGCATGAGCATGCTGGAACCATTATGCGAGAACACCGGCGGCGGAACCGGCATGGTCGGCATGGCCTGCGACGGCGGCTATGCCGAATACATCAAATTGCCGGCGCATGTTTTTCTCAAGCTGCCGGCGGGATTGGACTACAAGAAGCATCCGGCCGAGATCGGCGTGGTTACCGATGCGCTTGCCACGCCTTACAAGGTGCTCAGCCGGGCGCAGGTCAAGGCCGGCGAGACCGTCGCAGTCTTCGGCGCCGGCGGCGGCGTCGGCATTCACCAATTGATGCTGGCGAAGTGGGCGCGTGCCCGGGTGATCGCCGTCGATGTCGCCGCCGACAAGTTCGACGCCTGCCGCAAGGCGGGCGCCGACGAGGTCATCAATGCCGCGGACGGAAACGTGGTGCAGGCACTGCTCGATCTGACCGGGGGGCGCGGCGTCGACGTCGCCATCGATTACGTTTCGGTCACGTCGACGCTGGAAGCTGCCGCCAAGGCGCTCGCACGGCGCGGAAGAATGGTGACGCTGGGCGGCGCCGGAAAGTCGTTTCAGGTTTCGGCCTTCGACATGTTGTACAAAGAGCAGTCTCTGCTGGGCAGCCGGTACGTGACACGCCGCGAAATTCTCGAGACGCTCGACCTGGTGGCGCGCGGCGAAATCTGGCCTTTGGTCAGCGACATCCGGCCATGGACCGAGGCCGAGGCGGTGCACGCGCGCGTGGAGCGCGGCGAGGTCATCGGGCGCGCCGCACTTCTCATCGGCTGAGGCGTCGCCGTCGACGGCACGAATCAGGGGGAAACTGAATGTTCACCGCGACCAAAGACAAAGCGCTTCTGACCACGACCACCGGGGCGCTGCCGCGGCCCAGCTGGTACACCGAAAATCTGCGCGGCATCCCGCTCGCGCAGGGCTTTTCCCGCCTCGCTTACCGCGAACAGCATTTCGATTGTCTCGCCTGCCACGTGGCGGCCCAGCATCGCGCCGGCATCGACATCATGGTGGACGGCGACACCAGGCTGGACGATGACGTCGCCGGGCGGGCCTGGGTGAGCTACGTCACCGAGCGCGTTTCCGGCATCGGCACGCCGCGCGTGGAGATCCCGCCGGCCGGCTTCATGGCCGACAAAGGGCCGGGCGATCTGATGTGGGAGGTGATCGAGACCCGCATGACGCCGCCGGTCTCCGGCAAGATCGGCGCGGCCGATTTGCAGCTCGACCGCGCCTACAAGGCGATCGCGCCGATGACCGATCGGCCGGTGAAGATCGGCTCGATCTCGGCGCAGATCCTGGCGCTGATGCTCACCAACGAGCACTACAAGAACCGGCTCGATCTGCTGATGGACCTCTCGGCCGCGCTCAACAAGGAGTATCACGCGCTGGCCGACGCCGGCGCGCCGATCGTGCAGATTGAGGAACCGGCGATTCATCAAATCGTCTCCGACCCCAAGCAACCGATCAAGCCCGAGCAATGGGTCGAGGCATTCAACATCGAGGTCAAGGGCCTGCGCGGCAAATGCGAGGTGTGGTGCCATACCTGCTGGGGCAGCCCCGCGGCACAGCGCGTTGCCAGCAAGGATCAATCCTATAAGGCGGCATTACCTTATCTCGACCAGCTCGATTGCGACGTGCTGACCGTCGAAGGTGCGTTCAACCAAGGCATGGACCTCGAGCACTTTGGCTCGATGATCTCCAAGAACAAGAAGGTCGCGCTCGGCGTCATCAGCCATCGCACGCTGCAGATCGAACGGCCAGAGGACATCGCCGCCTTCATCCGCCGCGCGCTCAAACATATCGAGCCGGAGCGATTGATCCTGACCAGCGATTGCGGCTTCGGCCGCCAGTCGATGAGCCGGATGCACGCCTACTACAAGATGGTTGCGCTGGTGCGCGGGACCAATATCGTGCGCAAGGAACTGGGATTGCCCGAGGCCTATATCCAAGCCGCCGATCCGAAGCTGTCGATGGTGCCGCTGACCGGAGGAAGGTCGGTCTGATGCGGCCCCGGATATTCGTCACGCAGCCCATTGCCGAAAGCGCGCTGGCGCGCCTTCACTCGGTGGCGGACGTGACCGTCAATCCCGATGCGACCCGTGTCCTCGCAAAGGATAAGCTGTGTGCCGCGGTGCGCGAGCACGACATTCTTTTCGCGTTGCTGCACGACACCGTCGACCGCGAGGTGCTCGCGGCGAACCCAAAGCTCAAGGCGGTGACGTCCATGTCCGCCAATGCCGACCGGATCGACATGGCGGCGGCAACGGCGCACAAGATTCCCGTCACCGTCATACCGGCCATTGCCGTTTCAGAGGCGACGGCAGACCTGCATTTCGGTCTCCTGCTCGCGGTCGCGCGCCGCATCGTGGAGGGCGACCGCCTCGTTCGCACCGGCTGTTTTCCGGGCGCGCACTCGAACCTACTTGCGGGCGCCTGGGTCTGGGACAAAGTGCTCGGTCTTGTCGGCGGCAAGGGAAATATCGGCCGGGCGGTGGCGCGCCGCGCGCACGGATTCGGAATGCGCATCCTCTATTCGGGCCCGCACCGCATGCCCGAGGCGGACGAGAAAAAGTACGACATGACCTTCGTGCCGCTCGACCGGCTTTTGGCCGAATCCGATTTCGTGTCGCTGCACCCCGCGCTCAAGCCCGAAACGCGCCATATGATCGGCATGCGGGAATTGTTGCTGATGAAGCGTACGGCGTTCCTGGTCAATTCTTCGCGTGGTCCGATCGTCGACGAGAAGGCGCTCGTCCGAATCCTTGCGGAAAAGCGCATCGCGGGGGCAGGGCTAGATGTGTTCGAGAATGAGCCCCTGGTCGAACCACAACTATTGAAGATGACGAACGTCGTGCTCACGCCGCATCTCGGCAGCGCGGTCAGCGAGGTTCGCGAAACGTTGGCGAACATCGTTGTGGACAATGTCATGGCCATCATCGAGGGGCGGCAGCCGCCGAACTGCGTCAACCCGGAGGTATGCGCGCTAAAAGTCCAAGCGCGCTGACATAGTGGCGATTTAATATCGAGTTCATACAAACGAAGTGGAGGAAACCAATGGCAATCGACCGCAGCACCGACCTGCCCCAGGCCTGGGGCATTACGACCGAGATGATGGCGAATCCTAAGCCCCGCATTCCGTTGATCGAGCCGGGCCACATTCCCAACGAACTGCGCAAGGAGTTGGAGCCGTTCTACACCAAGAGCGTCGAGAAATGGGGAACCGTGCCGCGGTTTTTCCAGATGCTGGCGCATTCTCCGGTTCTGGTCGAGGCATGGCAGTTGATCGATACGCGAGTCCGCTTCGGCTATCTCAAGACCGACCCGGATTTTCTGAAAATATTGCAATTGGTGATCGTCAAGACGGCCATTCTCAATCACGGCAGCTACTGCACCGGTCATAATGTCGGACTCGGACGCACCGTCGGCCTGACCTGGGATCAGCTCGACGCGGTCGAGGGAAGCGACTGGCCGAAAACCGAATCGCTGTCGCCGCGCGAGAAGGCCGCCGTTGAGTGGGCTGTCGCCGTGACCAAGGGCACCGCGCGCGATGACGAGAAGGCCTTTCAAAACTTGAAGAGCCACTTCACCAGCCGGCAAATCGTCGAAATCACCTTCCTCTGCGGAATGTGGACCCTGTCGGCGCGCCTGACCGAACCGTTCCATCTGGACGTGGAATTGCCCGAGGATCGTATTGATTTCAACGCCAAGCGGGGCGCTGGTCGTAAGGTTGCTGAGGTGGCGACACCAACTGCATAATGACGGGCGGCCAAAAGCACGGTGAGAGCGCCGGACACTGAGCGCCTGGCGTTCTCACAAAATCCCGATAGGCTGGGTGTCTAAATATTGGCAATTCCGACCCGGAGATTTTCGTTGCACAAGTCGCCCGACATTCCGCGCATCGACGCAGGTCCGGCCACCGTCCATTGGGCCTTCTTCGATGCCAAGCTCGACCCGATCCTCACCATCGAGAGCGGCGATCGCGTAACGATTTCGTCTGTCTCGGGTCCGCCCGAGCTGATGCCGCCGCCGCCGTTCAAGATTCCGCCGGCATTGCCCGCCATTCATGCCGCCAACGGCCCGCAGCGTTTTTTCGGCCATATGTGCACCGGTCCGGTCGCGGTGCGGGGAGCAAAAGCCGGACAGGTTTTGCAGGTCGATATCGAGACGATCGATCTGCATTACGACTGGGGATACAACGTCATTCGCCCGCTCGCCGGCGCACTGCCGGACGATTTTCCGGAAAACCGGCTGATCCACATTTCACTCGATAAAGCCCGCATGACCGGGCGGCTGCCCTGGGGCCAGGAAATTCCGCTGCGGCCGTTCTTCGGGGTCATGGCGGTGGCGCCGCCGGTGGCGTGGGGCCGGATCACGACGCTGCCGCCGCGCCGCAATGGCGGCAATCTCGACAACAAGGAGTTGGTCGCGGGCACGACCTTGTATCTTCCCATTTTCATCGACGGGGCGCTGTTCTCCGCCGGTGACGGGCATGGCGCGCAAGGCGATGGCGAAGTCTGCATCAGCGCGATCGAGACCGGGCTGGTCGGCACATTCCGGCTCACCGTGCGCGACGACATGCGGCTCGAATGGCCGCTGGCCGAAACGCCGACGCACATGATCACCATGGCGTTTGATCCCGATCTCGACGATTGCGTGGTGATTGCGCTGCGGCAGATGATCGACCTGGTGCGCGCGCGCACCGGTCTTGACCGCTATCAGGCCTATACCCTGTTGAGCCTTGCCGCCGACCTGCGCGTCACGCAGGTGGTGAACGGCAGCAAGGGCATTCATGTCATGTTGGACAAACGGCACCTCAAGCGCGGCTAACGGCCGCGCGTCCGTGGCTCGAATCGCGCAATCGCTCAACGTCGTTTCTTTTTTGCCGCACCCTTCGCCGGTTTGCTTGATTTTGCTTTCGGCACCCTGGCGGGGATGATCGGCAGCAGCACGAAGTTCTCCCGGTCTCCGCCGAGATGGATCGTGGTCTTGCCGCCGTAGATCGCCAGCGGCCGGTCACGCGGGTCGTCGTGCAGGAACGGGCCGTTGCCGGTGAATTCGTTCTTCATGTTGGAGAGCTTGCCGCCGGAACCGCCGGGATAGACATAGTCACGCCCGCGCACGCTCAGAGCTACGCGATAGCCCTTCGGCACCATGATGCAGGTCGGGATGATTTCGATATCGAGCTCGTAAATCTGGTCGGGCTTTAGCGGCTGCTTCTCGTCGTGAGTGTGATAGGGCCGGAACGGCAACGACAGCTTCTTGTCGAGCTTGCGATGCGAGGCGCGCAGCCAGCCTTGTCCGATCGCGGTATGCGGATCGAGCGCGCCCTGGAATACGACCTCTTTCATGTCGGGCGAGAACACCCGCAGCACCAGAAAGATATCGGCATCCGCGGTCGAGGACGAGATATGCAGCTTGGCCGCCACCGGGCCGGTGATTTCGGTCGCCTCCTGCATCGGTTCGGTGAGGAAGGTGACGCCGTCGCTCATCGCATCGAAGGTGACCGTGGCCGAACCTTTGGGCGCGGCGGTGGCCAACTTTTGCGCGCCGGCCCCGAGGTGGAATTTGGTCCATTGCGTGCTCGGCAGCGGCCAATTGTCCTCGTGACGCATGACGAATTTTTCGCCCGGATGACGGACGTTGAGTTGGACGCGCGGCTGCTTGTCCCAGCCGTTTCGCTCGCCCTTGAGGAAATAGCCGAAGAACTTCTTCTGCAGGCCAACGCCGTAGTCGGTGTAATAGTGGGTCCAATGCTCGATGCCGTGCACTTCGAGCCATTTTTGTTTCGAGGCGGAGCGGAAGAAGCCTTCGAAATTGCCGCGTGGATGCAGCGGCTGCCCGCCCCAATTCGCGGCCGAGAGCAGCGGTACCTTCACCTTCGACCAATCGGGCAGCATCGCCTTGTAGAAGTCGTCGTCGAGCGGATGCGCGAAATAGGTCTTGCCGAGATCGTAGCGGTTGGCGCCCATCTCTTCCTCGGTGAGCGTCTCCGGTCCCGACACCCAGTCGCCGTTCATGCGGCTGCGGTGGCCCTTGCTGCCCAGACCGTACTGCACGGTCTTGACCTGCATGTCGTACCAATTCTGCGCGAAGGTGTTGTAGATGCCGCCGTTGTGGCTGAGCTCGCGATAGAAATCGGCAAAACCCTCCCAGACGCAGATGGCGGCAAGATGCTTGGGCTGCAGGCTCGCGACCTGCCATTGGTTGATCGCGTAGTAGGAGATGCCGCTCAAGCCGACCTTGCCGTTCGACCACGGCTGAACGCCCGCCCATTCGATGCAATTGTAGAAGTCCTTGGTCTCGCGCGGCGACCAGTGCTCGACGTAGCCGAGAGAACGGCCGCAGCCGCGTGAATCGACGCGCACGACGGCATAGCCGTCCGGCACCCACTTTTCAGGGTCGCAGATTTCCCAGCTCTGATACTTGTTGCTCGAACCAGTCATCACATCCGGCTGCTTTTCCTGCATGCGCTTCCAGGCGGTCTTGTAGCCGTCTTCGAAATGCAGCCACTTGCCGTAGGGGCCGTGGCTGAGCAACACCGGGTAGCGGCCTTTTTTGACCGGCCGGAACACGTCGCAGCGCAGCACCAGTCCGTCGTCCATCGTGATCGGCATGTCCCAATCGATCCGCATGCCGTCGCGGACTTCGCTGACCTCACGATAGCTCATGATTTCTCACTCCAATTGCGTTCGTATGTTATTTCGCGGGGATGACGGGCAGCAGCACATAGGCCTGACGGTCGGGGCCGGCGTGCAGCGTCACATCGCCGCCGAACACCGCCGGCGGCCGGTCGCGCGGATCGTCGTGCGTGAAGACCGCGCAGCCGGTCCACACTTTGCCCAGTGTCTCCAGCCCGGCACCGGGCTCGCCCGGGAAGACGTAGTCGGTGCCGCGCACCGATAGCGCCAGCCGATAGCCCTTCGGCAGCACGATGCAGGTCGGCCAGACTTCGACGTCGACCTCGTAAACCTGGCCGGGCTTGAGCATCTGCTCTTCGTCGTGCGTGTGATAGGGCCGGTACGGCAGCGTGAGCTTCGGATCGAGCTTGCGGTGCGAGCAGCGCAGCCAGCCTTGCGCGATCGGCGTATGGGCATCGAGCGCGCCCTGGAAGGTGACTTCCTTGAGGTCGGGCGTGAACGCGCGCGCCACCACGAACAGATCGGCGTCTTCGGTCGCCGACGACACCCACAGCTTGGCCGCGATCGGCCCGGTGATTTCGACGTCGTGGTCGAGCGGCTCGCTCAGGAACGTGACGCCTTCGCTCAAGCCGGCATAGGTAACCGAGCTTTGCGATTTCTCCGTTGCCGCCGACATCGTCATGTCGGCGGGATGGATGTAGAACTTGGTCCATTGCGTGCGCGCGAGCGGCCACTCGTGCTCGTGCCGCTCGACGAATTTCTCGCCGGGATGGCGCACCTGCAGCTGCACTTTCGGCTGCCTGCTCCAGCCGGTGTCCTCGCCCTTGAGGAAGTGGCCGAAGAACTTCTTCTGCAAGCCCAGACCGTAATTCGTGTAGAAATGCGTCCAATGCTCGATGCCGTGCACTTCGAGCCATTTGTGCTCGGACGCCGAGCGGACGAAGCCTTCGAAATTTCCGCGCGGGTGCAGCCCCTGGCCGCCCCAGTTGGCGGTCGAGAGCAGCGGCGTCTTCATCTTGTTCCAATCCGGCATGCGCGACTGCCAATACTCGTCGGTGTCGAGCTTGCGCGAGATGCAATCCTCGTAAAAATCGCGGCGATTCCGGCCTAGTTCTTCTTCCGACAATGTCTCCGGCCCCGACACCCAGTCCCCGGTCATGCGGCTCTTGAAGCCGCGTTTGCCGCGCCCATTCTGTACGGTGTAGACCTGCGCCTTCGACCAGTCCTGCACGAAACCGCGGCAGAAGATGCCGCCATGGTGCGCCATGTCGCGGTAGAAATCGGCCGCACCCTCCCAGGTACAAATGGCGGCAAGATGCTTGGGCTGTAGTGCTGCGGCCTGCCACTGGTTCTCGGCATAATAGGAAATGCCGTTAAGGCCGACTTTGCCGTTCGACCATGGCTGCACGCCGGCCCAGTCGACGCATTGCGCCAGATCCTGCGCCTCGCGCAGCGACCAGATGTCGATGACGCCGGGCGAGCGGCCGGCGCCGCGGCTGTCGACGCGGATTATGACGTAGCCGTCCGGCACCCATTTTTCCGGATCGACCACTTCCCAGTTCTGGTACTTGTTGGTCGAACCGGTCGGCACGTCCGGCTGGTCGGCGCACATGCGCCGCCACTGGTCGGTGTAAAGGTCCTCGAAGTGCAGCCATTTGCCGTAGGGCCCGTACGTCATGATCACGGGATATTTGCCCTCGGCGACCGGCCGGTAGATGTCGCATCGCAACACCAGGCCATCTTCCATTTTGATCGGCATATCCCAGTCGATCCGCATGCCATCGCGGATTTCGCTTTTCTCTCGGTATTCCATGGGTTCCTCGACCTTCGATTTGCGTTCAACAATTATTGGGCGCCGCCGATCCGCCGTCCGTCGCCGTCGAACAGGTGGATGCGGCGCCGGTTCAGCGACATCGCCACGCGTTCGCCGACCTTGATCTCGGCCATGCCGAGGCCTTCGGTGACGGCGACGAACGCCCGCTCGCCGCCGGTGTCGAAATAGAGCAGGGTATCCTTGCCGAGCGGTTCGACCAGCCGCACCGGCAGTTCGATGTCGCCGCCGCTGCCGAGAGTTACGCCGACGTGCTCGGGCCGGATACCGAGCGTAACCGCGCCCGCATTCGCGGCCTTGAATCCTTCAGGCAACACAACATCGAACGATCCCGAGCGGAAACGTTTGCCGGCGCTGTCCTGCACGATCTCGCCGGCAACCAGGTTCATCGACGGCGAGCCGAAGAAATCGGCGACGAAATAGTTGAGGGGAATCGAATAGATCTCCATCGGCGATCCGATCTGCACGATTTCACCGGCGCGCATGACGACAATGCGGTCGGCCAGCGTCATCGCTTCTTCCTGATCGTGGGTGACGTAGATGAAGGTGCGTTTGAGCGTCTCGTGCAGCCTGTCGCATTCCGCGCGCAGTTCGCGCCGCAGCTTGGCGTCAAGGCTCGACAGCGGCTCGTCAAGCAGGAAGGTGGATGGATTGGTGACCAAAGTGCGCGCCAGCGCGACGCGCTGGGATTCGCCGCCCGAGCATTGGCCCGGCATTTTCTCGAGCAGATGGCCGATGCGCACCATCTCCGCCACTTCGCGCACGCGCTTTACGCGCTCTTCCGGCGGCACGTTCTTCATGCGCAGCCCGAACTCGATGTTCTGCGCCACGTTCTTGTGCGGGAACAGAGCGTGGCTCTGAAACACCATGCCGAGACCGCGGTCGCGCGGCTCCAGATCGTTGACCACACGACCGTCGATGCGGATTTCGCCGGCGGTTGGATCTTCGAAGCCGGCAATCATGCGCAGGGTCGTGGTCTTGCCGCAGCCCGAAGGCCCGACGAACACGACGAACTCGCCATCCTCGATGGTGAAGCTCAGATCTTTCACCGCTTGGACTGCGCCAAACGATTTTTTCAGATTGCACAACTCGATACGCGCCACGTCTATCTCCGTACCATGCCGAAGCTGAAGCCGCGCGCGAGATGCTTGCGGATGATCAGCCCGACGATCATGAGCGGAACCGTGATGCCGACCGCGAGCGCCGCCTGGCGGCCGTAAACGCGGCCCTCGGTCGAACCCTGATATTTCGACAACTCGATCGGTAGTGTGGTGACCTGGGTCTTGGTGATGATCAGCGCCAAAAGGTACTCGCTCCAGGTCAGGATCAGGATGAACAGGAAGGTCGCCACCAGGCCCGATCGAATGAGCGGCAGCACGATCTCCAGCAAAGTGCGCCAGCGTGATGCGCCGAGAATCTCCGCCGCCTGTTCGACCTCGAGCGGCACCTCATCGATGAAGCTCTTGGTCATCCAGACCGCGTAAGGCAGCGTCGTGAGAAAGTAGACCATGATGAGACCGAACCGAGTGTCGATCAGACCAATCGCCGTGTAATAGAGCGACAGCGGCGCGACCACGACGATCGGAGGAATCATCCTCAGCATCAAAAGCTGGAACATGCGGACCTCGGACAAAATCCGATAGCGCGACACGCCATAGGCGATCACCGATCCGAACAGCACGGATAGAAACGTCGAGGTGACCGCGATGACCGTCGAGTTGTACAGCGATACCAGCGGTTTTTGCGAGGAGATGGCATATTGGGTCTGGGCATATTCTTCGGCGCCAAACCAGACGTTCATGTAATTGGCGAGCGTCGGCGGATCGGGGAAATAATAGGGCGGCCAGGAGAACCACTGGGTGTCGAGCTTGAACGACGTTGAAATGATCCAGTAGATCGGGAAGAACGCCATGATTCCCCAGACGCTGAGGACGGCGTATCGAATAACCGTCGTGAAGCGCCGGCGCTGCGACTTGGTCATCGCCATTCAGGCCCCCACCTTTTGATCGGCGGATTGTTCGTACATCTTGTCAAGCGACCGCTTCTCCCGGCGCAGCAATCGAATCGCAAAGAGAACGATGACGATCATCAACAGCATGACGATGTAGGACATCGCGGCGCCCTTGGAGATTTCAAAGTACTGCCACGTGGTCATGAAGATGTAGACCGGCAGCGTTTCGGTCGCCGAGCCCGGGCCGCCTTGAAACAAGGCCCAGGTCTTGGGGAATTCCGCCATGGCTTCGAGGAAGCGCAGCACCAGCGCGAGCAATATGACCGGCCGGAGCAGGGGAACTTGGACTTCCCAGAAGATTCGCCATTTCGATGCGCCGAGAATTTCCGCCGCCTCGATCGGTTCCTTTGGGATCGCAGTGAGGCCGGCGAGCATGATGATGAAGGAGAAGGGGGTCCAGTTCCAAATCTCGAGCAGGCCCACGGTCACCAGCGCGAGGTCCGGATTGGCGAGCCATGACGGCTTGAACTCGATCCCGCTCAGGCGGCTGATGATGTCGTTGAGTGGGCCGCTCTGATACAGCATCATTTCGGCGGTATAGGCGACCACGACCGGAACGGTGAGCATCGGCAGGATGAAGATAATGTAATAGACCGCTTGGCCGCGAAACGGCTTGTGCATGAGATAAGCCAGGATGAAGCCGAACACGAAGCATCCGACGGTCGAGCCGGTTGCGAACGCCAGCGAGCGCACGACAGCCCAGCCGAAGCGCGGATCGGTCAAGACGTCCTTGAACAGGTCGAGCCCGACAAAATCGGCATCCCACCAGGACCCAAGATAAACCGTCCATTGATGGAACGAGAAATAAAGCTGCAGCAGCAGCACCGGCATCAGCACCAAAGCGAACATCGCGATCAGCGGTGCCAGCAGCGAAAGCTTGAAGCGCCTGATCGCGCGGCGCCTGGAAACCACGCGCGGTGGCGGCGGCGTTTCGGCAGCCGAAACTGCGGCTACGGTCATTACTTAACCTCTGACGGGAAGTCCGGACGAGCACGAGGCTCGCCCGGTCAATGCAAGGCGGGCCGACTTTCTACGATTGGCCGTCACGCCGGAATGGCGCGCTTCGGCATCAGGGCCTTGTAGCTCGCCAAGTCCTTTTTAAGCTTGCTCTGGCCGATGCGGCGGATAATGGCGGTCCATTCATCTTCGGTTTTCTTGAGCACGTCCTTGGCCGGAAGTTGCCCGATAAAGGCTTCCGAGAGATTCTTGCCGAGCGCGTCCTGGAATTCCAGGTAACCGGTCAAATAGATCGGCGGTGCTACCACCTGGAAGTTCGTCTCGATCGCCTTCAAGCCGGCCGGGCTATAGGCCTTCTTCACCGCTTCGGACGTCATATGCTCCTTCGCCCAGGCATCGTGGAAGGTGTTCACCGGATCGGTCACGATCGGGATGCTGTTCTTGCCCGAGCCAAGCCAGAGCGCGAGGTAGGCGGCTTGCGCTTTGCGCGGGCTGTATTTGTTGACCAGGATCGCGGCGAGCGGCGAGGAGATCGACCGGTGCATGCGCTTGCCGGAGAAATCCGATCCCGGCACCAGGCCGTAGAGCCATTTGCCGGTGGTCTTCGATTTCGCCGGATTCTCATTCAGTTTCGCGGTGCCGTCCCAGTATTGGGTGCTTACCACGTGACCCTGCGCGATGCGTGGAATCTGCTGCGGCGTGCCCCAGTTGGCCGCCTCCGGGTGATTGACCTTCTTGTCTTTCAGATAGATGTCGACCGCGTATTGCCCGGCGGGGGTGTTCAGCGTCGGCTTCATGTCGTCGTCGAACGGGAAGCCGCCGGCGCTGTAGTAGATCATGTACCACCAGGTCGGGCCGTTGGCGCGATTGCGCAGGTTGCCCGAGCCATAGAGGTCCTTGGACGGATCCATGAAGAACTCCTGGATCACTTGCTCTTCTTCCCAGGTCTGCGGGAACTTCAGCTCTTTGCCGAACTTGTCGGCAAATCGCTTTTTGTTGTCCGGGTCCTCAATGATGTCCTTGCGGACGTATTGGATGTGCACGTTGCCGTCGGTCGGAACGCCGTAGGTGTGACCGCCATAGGTCATGAAGGTGCCGTAGTCGCCGACCGCTTCGATCTTGAAATTCGCCTTCTTCATGTACTCGTCGAGCGGCTCGAGATAGCCGGCCGAAACGAGAGATGGAATCATGTTCGAGTCGATATGGATGAAGTCGAACTGCGGCGAACGCGAAAGCGCTTCCGCCATCGCCCGCTGCGGCGCGTCGAAGATCGAAATGTCCTGTACCGCGCCGATCGTAATGTCGGTTTGTTTGGAGAACTCGGCGATTACCGGCTGCATCGGCACCAGATAAGGCGACCAGATCATCCCGCTGACGGCCCCCGGCCCCGCGGTCTTTGCGGCTGCGATGGTGCTCTCTTCCATCGTCGCAGCGGCGGCGAATGGAGTCGTGCCGGGCAGGAAGTTTGCAACGGTAAGCCCGAGACCGCCCTCCACGAATGTCCGCCGCGAAACGCTAAACTTTGTCATGGCTTCCTCCCTTTCGGATCTTTTTGGCATTTTTCAACTGTGCGCAGTCCGTCAAATATCGCGCCGCCGCCGCTTTCGACGATCGCGATATTGTTCGGCCGATGAAGTTGTTTGTCGGAAGATAGCTATCCAACGCTGCCTGCATCGCATGGGCGCAGGCAGTTCTGCAGAAAGTTTTTCGCGAGAGGCGTAATCCATCGGCCCTCCCGACCCTTGGCACTCGAGGCTGCGCACGCCGTTCACAGCCGTCGCGCATCAAGTCCAAAGGGACAACTTTTGCGTTTACGTCCCTAGAGCATCCGGGTTAAAGGCCGCGGTTCGTTGCATCGTATGGTGATGCATCGCGCTCTGCAATACGGTTTTCAACGCGGAGGGATCGGCCCTGAAAGAAGAGACCCCAGCAGCTTGGCTGGGGCTCCCCGTGTGGCAACGGCTGGAAAGGGGCAAACCAAACCAGCCATTCCCGGCACTCAAAGCCGACGATCGATGCGCGGCGGTCCGTACCGCCTAAACATTTTTCCTAATCGGCTAAGACTTGAGCGGCGCGATGTGCTCATCGTGCAGATTCTGGCGGGCCCGATTTGAATTCATCATTGCGCCCCTAGATCCACGGTTTCGCCCTGTGCGACATGCTTCAACTGCAAGGCCCGCACGCGCTGCCGCATAATTTCATTGCGCATCGCCGCGACATGCAGCGTCACGAAAAGTAAGCCAAATGCGAACGCCATCAGCAGCAGCGGCGTCAGGATCGATGAATGTATGGCTGGCGCAACGATGCGGCCCAGCGTGCCCGACTGATGCAAGGTGTTCCACCACAAGACTGAAAATCTGATGACCGGCAGAACGGTCGCCCCCGCAAGGATGAGGACGGCGGCAAGTCGCGCGACGCGCGCGAGATATTCCTCGGTCCAGTAAAGCGCGATCAAGCCGAGATACATCAGAAACAACACCAGGACCGATGTTTGCCGCGCATCCCACACCCAATAGGTTCCCAACATCGGCCGCTCCCAGAGCGAGCCGGTGACGAGGCATAGAAATGTGAACGCGGCCCCAATTGGAGCCGCGGTTTTTGCGGCGATATCGGCCAGCGGATGCCGCCAGACTAGCGTGGCGATGGCGGCTAGGCTCATTGCGCCCCAAATCAGCGTGATCAGCCACGCGGAGGGAACATGCAGAAACATGAGCTGCACGGTGGCGCCCTGCTGGAAATCGTCTGGCGCCGTGAACGCCCAAACCAAGCCTACGGCGAACGCGACCGCCGTCAGGCTTGCCAGCCACGGCAGCGCGCGCGCAGCGAGCGGGAGAAACTGGGTCGGCTTGGCAGGATCGAGCAAGGACATTTCTCCCTGCTTACGTGCTGACATTATGGAATGCTTTGACGTCGATCAATAATACTTCGGTTTTACCTCCGACAATTATGCGTTACTTACATCGGCGCGAAATTTGACTTAAGCGCAATTACGGTTTGATATTTATCAAGTAGTGAATGGCATTACCGGCCTAGGTTGCTGGCTCCTCGTCGTGAGTTCCCGCATTTTGGAGAATGCCGTGCGTCAATCCGATGGAAAGCTCATCCGTGCGCTGCCGCTGTTTCGCGATATGAGCGACCCGAATTTCGAGAAATTGGTCGGCGCGGCGTTTCTGCAGCGCTTTCCGCTGCACACCACCCTGATCAACGAAGGCGATCTGCCGGACTTTCTGCATATTGTGGTCGAGGGTTCGGTCGAAATGTTCAGCAGCCATAATGGGCATGAGACTACGATCGAAATCATGCGGCCGGTCTCGACGTTCATATTGGCCGCGGTGATCCGCGACGAGGTCTACCTCAAATCGGCACGCACCCTCTCGCCGGCGCAGATCCTCATGATTCCGGCGCAGACCGTGCGTGATGTGTTCGATCACGATGCGGCTTTTGCGCGCGCCATCGTCAATGAACTGGCCGAACGTTACCGCGCCGTCGTACGTTCGCTGAAAAACGAGAAATTGCGTACCAGCGCCGAACGGCTGGCCAACTGGATTCTGAAAGCCAATCATCAGCAAGGCGATCATCAGCGCGTCGAACTGATGTTCGACAAACGCACACTGGCGTCGCGCTTGGGGATGACTCCGGAAAATCTGTCGCGAAACCTGGCGCTGCTGGGCAAATATGGCGTCAAGAGTTCCGGGCGCGAGATCGTCATCGACGATTCCTCGGCGCTGCAACGTTTTGCCAAGCCCAATGCACTGATCGACGGCTAGCGCCGAGGAAATACGAGCGCTCGGTTCGCAATTCGATATCGCGACCTCGTATGACTGCTGCGCGCCAATCCCTGTGATTGGTCAAGGGCCGTCCAGCATCGATTGCGATTCCAAACATCGCGATCAACTTGACCGCGCTAGCGGAATAGTCGATGCTGAATGAACAATTTGTCCACAATGCGGACACTGTTCAGTGGCGTATTCAAAGCCCGTTAAACGTGATGTCGCGGACGCGGCCGATGATCCGGATCGCTCTGCCGTCAAAAGCCTGCGCAAGGCGCTCGCGGTTCTCAATGTCGTTGCGAATGCTGACCACCCGCTGACGGTGGCAAATGTCGCGATCAACGCAGGCATTGCGCGGCCGACCGCTTATCGGTTCGTGCAGACACTGGTCGCGGCCGGTTATCTCACGCAAGACCCGGCCGACGGACGATTGTCGATGGGATTTGCCGTACTTCCGCTTGCGTCGAGCTTGCTTGACCGTAACCGCATGCGGGTCGCAGCGCTCCCGCACCTGCAGTCGCTCGCGCAGCAAACCGGCGAGCGCGCCAATCTCGGCATTCTCTATCGCGATCGCGTTATGTATGTCGCAGGCGTCGAAAAGCCCGCGCTGCCCACCATCTATTCGCGTTTTGGCAAGAGCGCGCCGGCGCACTGTTCGTCACTCGGCAAAGCCATTCTGGCTTTCCAGCCGGAGGCGGAGGTTCATGCGCTTTTGAGTCGCAAGCCGCTTGTCGCGTTCACGCCCACCACCATAACCGGCCACGCGGCCTTCACGAAGGAGCTCGCTGACACCCGTGCGCGAGGCTACGCCATCGACCGGGCCGAGCATGCGCTTGCCTCATGCTGCGTCGCCGCGCCGATCTTCAATGCGAACAACCGGCCGATCGGAGCCATCGGTGTGAGCGGCCGCGAGCTCGCCCCGCTGATCAAGCACCACGAGCTGGTGCGCCACACCGCCGAAGTCATTTCCCACCACCTTCTGTAATCGAAACACCAGCACCGAAAGCGAAACCGGAACCGCCATGGAAAAGTTGATCATTACTGTCGCCTGCGACTCGAGAACGTCCTATCCGATCAATCATTATTGTCCCCCGCAGGAAGACATCGAAGGGGTGGCGCAGCAATACCTCGACGGCATCAAAGCAGGCGCCGCGATCGCCCACATCCACGGCATCCGCATGCTGGAAGAGACGATGCAACCCGACGGCCGCCAAGTCTCGCGCATGAATCAGGAGGGCTGGAAGCGTCTCAACGATGCGATCATGTCGAGAAGCAGCCCGGTGATGCAGTTCGGCGTTGCCAGTGCGCGCATCGAGGAAAAGGTCAAGCTCATGGGGCTCGGCCCCGACATGATGGCCGTCGCCTTCAACGCGCATGACGAATACTTCAATCCCGACCCGCAGTTTCCGCCCAAACGCATGATGGCGATTCATCCGGTCGAGGAACTGCTCGCCTACGCGAAAGCCGCCGACGAGCACAAAGTGAAACTCGAAGTCGAATGCTTCACCACCGGCGCATTCTGGAATCTCGAGTTCGTCCGCAAGCACGGCGGCTATCTGAAAGAGAAAGCTTACACCACGCTGTTCCTCGGCTGGCCGGGCGGCACCTGGACGCCGCCGACCGAGAAGGCGCTCATCTACATGGTTGATCACCTGCCCAAAAATTGCATTTGGAACGTGAGCGTCATGAGCCCCCAGAAACAATGGGACCTGCTCTCGCTTGCGGTCTCGCTGGGTGGGCATGTCCGCGTCGGTTACGAGGACAATCCCTACATCGCGCCGGGCGAACTCGCCAAGAACAACGCGGTCCTGGTGGAACGCATGGTGAAGATCGCGCAAGGGCTTGGCCGCGATGTCGCGACACCGAAAGAGGCGCGTCAGATACTCGGTCTGAAGGCGGCCTGAGTGGCCGAATTTGACACGATCATCATCGGCGCCGGTTCGGCCGGCTGCGTTCTGGCCAACCGTTTGTCGGCGCAATCGTCGCGTTCGGTGCTGTTGCTCGAGGCCGGACGCGACACCGCGCCCGGTCAAGAGCCGGCCGATGTGCTCGATACCTTTGCCTCGTCTTATTACAACAAGTCGTACATGTGGCCGGGGCTGAAGGCTCATTGGCGCACGCGCGAGACCTCGCCGCTCACCACGTTCGATCAAGGGCGCATCATGGGCGGCGGCTCCACCGTGATGGGGCAGATCGCGCTGCGCGGCACGCCGGACGATTACGACGAATGGGCGGAGCTTGGCGCGGCCGGCTGGAGCTGGCGCCAAGTTTTGCCGTATTTCCGCAAGCTGGAAACCGACCTCGATTTCCACGGCGACTTGCACGGCGAAGATGGTCCAATTCCGATCCGGCGCACCGCACATGAGCAGTGGCCGCCATTGTCGCGCGCCGTCGAGCAGGTCGCGCGCGAGCATCAGGCCCGCCACGTCGCTGACATGAACGGCGATTTTCGCGACGGCCTTGGCTCGCTACCGATGAGCAATACGCCGGCGCGCCGCGGCTCGACCGCCATGTGCTACCTCGACGCGAGTGTCCGCGGCCGCAAGAATCTCACAATTATGACCGGCGCGACCGTCAGCGGCCTTCTATTCGACGGGCGGCGCGTCACCGGCGTCTCGGCTGCCGTCGACGGCGTCACTCGGAATTTCGACGGAGCGGAAGTCTTGCTTTGCACCGGTGCGATTCATTCGCCGGCTTTTCTACTGCGCGCCGGCATAGGCCCGGCGGCGGAGCTGCGCGCGCTTGGGATCGACGTTGTTGCCGATTTGCGCGGCGTCGGCCGCAATCTGCAGAACCATCCATTGCTCTTTATTGCGGCGCACTTGCGCCGCGACGCACGGCAGCAAAAATCGTTGCGCCCGCATCCAATAACGTGCCTGCGATATTCCTCCGGGCTACCGTCGACGCCGCCCAGCGACATGTATATCGCCGCCCATAGCAAGTCGTCTTGGACCGCCCTCGGGGCGCAAATTGCAAATTTCAACGCCACCATCTTCAAACCGGCGTCGCGCGGGCGTGTCAGTCTCGCGTCGGCGGATCCGAAACAGCCACCGCGAATTGAGTTCAATTTCGTCGGCGAGGAAATCGATCTGCTTCGTCTCATGGACGGCTTTCGCCGGATCGTCGCGCTGGTGTTCAGCGATCCGGTGCGCGCACTTTGCACCACGGTGTTCCCGGTCCGCTTCACCGATAAGATCCGGCAGCTCAATCAGAAAACCCGCGCCAACGCGATCAAGGCCGCGATCATCGCCGGCATTCTCGACGCCGTTCCTCCGCTCGCCGATCTTGTCTTTGGGCAATTGACCGGCCGTAGGATCGATCTCGCCGCTCTCGCCAACGACGACGCTGCGCTCGCGGACTATGTTCGGAATAACGTGGCGGGGACTTTCCACGTGAGCGGCACCTGCCGGATGGGGCGGGCGGACGATCCGGACGCGGTCACCGACAACAGCGGCCGCCTGCACGGTGTCGGCGGACTGCGTGTGGTCGATGCATCGATCATGCCGGCGGTTCCGCGCGGCAACACCAATATTCCGACCATCATGCTGGCCGAAAAGATTGCCGCCGACATGTGCGCCGAACGTACAAGTAGTGCTGAGCCCGTCGCAGTGTAGCTCGGAACGCCGATGCCAAATACGCGCACGATTGACTGCCATACGCATGTTCTGACCGAAGAGGCGATGCGGCTTCTCGCCAAGCAGTCGCCCAAGGTGGCGCCGGTTCTTAAGAACCTCGATGCCCGCGGCGGCACGCTCGAGATCGACGGCAAGGTCGTGCAACAGCCGCTGCCGCGCGAAATCTGGGATCTCGATCTGCGGCTGCACGATATGGACGCCAACGGCGTTGATGTTCAGGTGCTGTCGCCCAACGTCTTCACGTTCTTCTATGGACATGAACCCGCGCTGACGCAGGCCTGTGCCGCGCTGCAGAACGAGGAGATCGCGGCGGTCGGCCGGAAGCATCCTGGACGGTTTCTCGGCCTCGGCGCCGTGCCGCTGCAAGCGCCGCAGATGGCGGCGGACGAACTCAGGCGGTCGATGACGCGACTTGGCTTGCGCGGCGCCATGATCGGCACCCACGTCAACGGCCGCAATCTCGACGATCGGGCTCTCGATCCGTTCTGGGCGGCCGCGGCGGAGCTCGGCGCATTCATCTTCGTCCATCCGAGCGCCGGCGCGGGGGCCGAGCGGCTGGGCTCATATTACATGCGAAACTTCGTGGGGCTGCCGTTCGAGACCACGATTGCCGGGGCGTGTCTGGTGTTCGGCGGCGTGCTGGAGCGCTACCCGGGGCTTAAAATCTGCCTCGCGCATGGCGGCGGTTTTGTGCCGTACCAGGCCGGCCGCTTCCAGCACGCTTATGACGTCCGTCCGGAAGCCAAAGTGAATCTTCCCAATGGGCCCGCCGCCTCAATTGGCCGCCTTTATTTCGATACGCTCGTGCATTCAAAATCCACGCTCGAATTCCTCATCGGCACCGCCGGTCCCGATCGCGTGCTGCTGGGCAGCGATTATCCGTTCGACATGGGAAACCTGGATTGCGTTGCGCGCGTGCGTGCCGCGACAATCGAACCGGCCGCGCGCGATCTCATTCTCGGCGGCTATGCGCGGGCCGTGCTGGGCGAGCCGTCCGGGAGTTCGCATGCGTGAGCGGCAATTCGGCACGACGGAATTGCGCGTCTCGCCGCTCGGGCTTGGCTGCAACAATTTTGGCGGTCGTCTCGATGCCGCGGGAGCGCGCAAGGTCGTGCACGCGGCGCTCGATGCCGGCATTACGGTCTTCGATACCGCCGATATTTACGGGCTGCGCGGGGGATCAGAGACGATTCTCGGTGAAACGCTCGGCTCCCGGCGCAAGGATGTCGTGCTGGTCACCAAATTCGGCATGGCGATGGATGAGGAAGGTCGGCTCAAAGGCGGCTCGGCCCGTTACGTCGCGAACGCAATCGAGGCGAGTCTCAAACGCCTTAGGACCGATTGGATCGATCTTTGCTACTTGCACCGTCCCGATCCGGAGACGCCGATCGAGGAGACGCTGCGCGCGCTTGATGCACTCATCAAGCAAGGCAAGGTACGCTACATCGGATGTTCGAATATGTCGGCGCAACAGATCGTTGCAGCGCAACAAGCTTCGCGGGCGAACGGCTTGAACCGCTTTGTCTCGTGTCAGGATCAATACAACCTGTTGTCGCGCGAGATCGAGGCCGAGATTATTCAGGCGATGCAAGCGCATCATCTTTCGCTGGTGCCTTATTTTCCGCTCGCGAGCGGGATGTTGACGGGAAAATACCAGTTTGACGCGCCGATCCCGGCGGGCTCGCGCATGTCTTATAAGCGTTACTCCGACCGTTTCCTCAACGACGGGAACTTCCGGATCGTCGAGGGATTGCGCGAGTTCTGCGCAAAACGGGGCCGAACGCTGCTTGAATTGGCCTTCGGCTGGCTGCTGTCAAAGGCCTTGGTCGGCTGCGTGATCGCCGGGGCGAGCACGCCGGAGCAGGTTAATCAAAATGCGGCGGCGGTCGATTGGCGGCTTGATGCCGCCGAAATGGCGGAAATCGACCGGCTCACGGCAAAATAGGGGAACCGAAGCGAAAAAAGTCAAGTCACGCTGGCTCAAAGTCGATCAAGATCGTCCTAACGGAATCAAGCAAGCAAGAATTTGCAGGAGGAAAACCCATGGCAATCATCTCGAAAGCGCTGCGCGCGTTGCGAACCACTCGTCTTATTACGGCATTTCTCGCCGTCGCGGCCTTGGCGGCGGTTTCGCTCGATCGCGCCCGCGCCGAGTATCCTGAACGTCTGATCACGATTGTCGCCTGCTTCCCGGCCGGTGGCGGCACAGACCTCGCGGTGCGCATGATCCATGTGCAACTCGGCGAGGCGCTCGGCAAGCCGGTGATCATCGAAAACCGCGCCGGCGCCGGCGGCTCGATCGGCACCGGCCTGGTCGCCCGCGCGACACCCGACGGCTATACGCTGCTGAGCTGTTCCAGCGCCTTCGTGGTCAATCCGAGTTTGTACGAGCATGTTCCATACGATCCGTTCAAGGACTTCGTTCCGGTCATGGTGATCGGCGCGTCGCCGAACGTGTTCGTGGTGCCGACGCAATCCAAGATCCAGACCATGCGTGAGCTGATCGAACAGGCGAAGGCCAACCCGGGCAAGATGAACTGGACCAGCCCCGGTGTCGGCACGACCCCCCAACTCGCCGGTGAACTGCTGAAGATCAAGGCCGGGCTCGACATGACGCATATTCCCTACGCCGGCGCCGGTCCCGCCAATACCGCCGTGCTCAGCGGCCTGGTCGACTTCTATGTGGCGAATTACGGATCGCTCTCCGGGTTGTTGAGTGGCGGCAAAGTGCGGCCGATCGCAGTGACGTCGAAGACGCGTTGGCCCGATCTGCCGGACGTTCCCACGCTCGACGAGATCGGCATCAAGGATGCGGAATCCGACACCTTCCAGGCGCTGTTTGCCCCGGCCGGAACGCCGCAGGCGGTGGTCGACCGGCTGGTGAAAGAAATAAGCAAGATCCTCGCGCAACCCGAGATGAAAGAAAAATATGTGAAGCTCGGCCTGCCGGTGGTCGCCGAGGGACCCGAGACCTTCCGCGCTCGTCTCGCGCGTGAGGTTCCGATGTACAAAGATGTCATCGACAAGGCCGGACTGAAAATTAAGAATAAATAATTCGAAGGCTCTGCAATCTGAAGCGCGCGCCGTGATCGGCGCGCGCGGGCGTTCTAATGCGCGGGGACTTCGACGATGTCGCCGGTCTTGGCCGACAACACCGCGGCGTCGAAAACCGCCATGCAGTGCAGGACATCGTCGATGCCGACCGGGTAGGGCCGCTTGTCGCGGATGCAGCGGGCGAATTCGACTAGTTCGGCATTGAGCATATTGAATCCGTTGTGGTCGGCGGTCTGATCGGGCGGCGCGACCACCGGGCCGTCTGGCGCCTGCTGCGAAACCGGCACGTAACGAAAGTGTTGCAGCGCCGAGCCGTGGACTTCCGCCATCCCCATCGAGCCATAGGTGCTGAAGCTGAAATTCGTGGCGGTGGCGACCGAGCAAAAGATCGTGCCGGTGGCGCCATTGGCAAAACGCATCAAAACGGTCGTTGTGTCGTCGGACGGCCCGCCGCCATGCCGCGCGGTCACGCATTGCACGTCACGCACGCGTCCGGCGAACTCGATCATGAGGTCGAGCGCATGCAGTCCGACCGCGGTCATCGCCCCCGCCGGCGCCTCGTCGGGATCGGCCCGCCAGTTGTCCGGCGCGATGAACGTCGAAGTGCTGGTCGTGTGCTGCGCGACCATGGCGACGATATTTCCCAGACGGCCATCGTGCAGCCGCTGCCGCATCTCGCCGAAGGATGGGTGAAAACGGCGGCAATAGCCGACCGCCAGCATGACGCCGGCTTGCTGTGCCGCCTTGGCCGCGCCCTGAGCGCTTACGAGATCGAGCGTGATCGGCTTTTCCACCAGGATGTGTTTGCCCGCCGCCGCGGCCTGCGCGATCTGTTCGGCGTGTTGGCTGTGCGGGGTGGCGAGCACGACGGCGTCGATGTCGGGATCGGACAGGATCGCGTCAAAGTCGTCGATCAGACGCACGCCTTTGCTTCGGCAGAATTCTTCCGCCTTGGTGCGCGTGCGTGTGTGGCCAACGACAAAACGGATGTCATCGGTGCTGCCTTGAACAGAATTGACCAGCGAGCGTCCCCAACGCCCCAAACCAATGATGGCTGCGCGAATCATGTCGTCATCTTGTGCAGGGCTGGCGTCATGGTGCGGAAATGCTAACGTGATGTCGTGCCTACCACAACTTTTTTACAGTGACGCTCAACGATTTGGAATTTAGATGTCCATGAACGCGGCCATCATCGGCGTCGGCCAGTCGGCCTATGTCCGGCGTCCACAATCCGGACAATCGACGCACACGTTTATCCGCGATGCGGTCGTTGCGGCTTTGCAGGACGCGGAAATCGACGGCAGCGAGATCCAGGGAATGGCGGTGACGTCGTTCTCGCTGGCGCCCGATAGCGCCGTCGATCTCGCCTGGCGCCTCGGCCTGTCGCTGCGCTGGCTATTGCAGGACACCAATGGCGGCTCGTCGGCGATGAATATGCTTGGTCATGCGCTGCGCGGGGTCGAGACCGGCGCGGCCTCGCCGATCCTGGTGGTGGCCGGCGATGCGACGGGGCTCGGTGGTTACGCCAAGATCGCCGCCAATTACAACATCGCGACGCGCGAGCATCTTGCCCCGCTCGGCCATGGCGGTCCCAACGGCGTCTATTCGCTGGTGACCACGCGCCAGATGAACAAATACGGCCTGACGAAATCCGACTACGGCCATATGGCGATCGCGCAGCGAGCTTGGGCGGCAAAAAACCCGTTCGCGGTCTATCGTGAGCCGCTGACCATGGAGGAATATCTCGCAGCTCCCATGGTGGCCGATCCGCTGACCCGTTACGACTGCGTGCCGGTCGTCGCCGGCGCACAGGCCATAATCATCGCGCATCCCGACCGCTGCCCGCGCGGACGCGCCCCGGTGCAGGTGCGCGCCATCCGCAACAGTTTCAACTACGACAACCAGGAGGGCGACGGACTGCAGACCGGCATCAGCACCTTCGCCGATGAACTGTGGCAATCGGCCGGCGCGCGCCCAGCCGATATCGATGTGGCCAGCATCTACGACGATTATCCGGCCATGGTGCTGGCGCAACTCAACGATCTCGGCATGATCCCGGATCATGATCTGGCGGCCTTTGCGCGCCGCGAGATCGGCGAGCGCCGCGTTCCGATCAACACCTGGGGCGGCATGATGTCGGCCGGCCAGCCTGGCGGACCGGCCGGCGGGCTCAACGGGATTTCCGAAGCGGTGCTGCAGCTTCAGCATCGCGCCGGCGAACGCCAGGTGAAGGGCGCGCGGCGTGCGGTCACCACCGGCTACGGCATGACGATGTATCGCTACGGCGGGACCGCCGCCGCGGCCATCTTGGAGCGCATGGAATGAGCGCAGGAGTCGGCATCTGGCGCTGCAGGAAATGCGGCATTGGTTATTTTCCCGAGCGCCTGCTGTGTTCGCGCTGCCACGGGCACGATTTCATACCGGACCGCGTCGACGAGGGCGTGGTCGAGGAAATTACCGTCATCCGTCACGTGCTCGGTCAAACCGATTGGCAGCCGCGGCGTCTCGCCAATGTGCGCACCGTCAATGGTCCGCGCATAACCGTCGGCCTGCGCGACGAGTCGGGGCCGGGGGCTGTCGTCGAATTGTTCGAAGAGGGCAATGCGCCGTTCGGCGCGGCCAAATCTGCGCCATAAGATTATTCGGCCGCTTGCACCGCCGATTTCGCTTGCGCGTTGCCGGTCACGCCGGCGGCGGCTAATTCCGCAATCTTGTCGGGCGAATAGCCGAGTTGACGCAGAATTTCGTCGGAATGCTCGCCCAGCATGGGAGCGTGGCGATCGATGGCCGGGCCATCGTGGTCGAGCAAAATCGGATTGCGCACCGCGCGCATCGCCCCGAGCCGCGGATGTTCGACATTTTTCACCACGCCGCGCGCGATGATCTGCGGGTCGTCGAAGACCTGCTTGAAGTTGTTGACGCAGGCGCACGGCACGCCGGCCGTCATCAAGGCCGCTTCGATCTCTTGTGAATTCCAGGCGCATACGGCCGGCTCGACCACGGCGAGGAGCGCGTCTTCGTTGGCCTTGCGGCTGGCATAGGACACGTAACGCGGATCGTTGATATGTGCATCCAATTCGAGCACGGTCATGAGATTCTTGAAGAGCTGGTCGTTGGGCGTGCCGATCGCGAGATAGCGGCCATCCTTTGTTTCGAACAGCTGGTACGGCGCGTTGAGGCGATGCCGGTTGCCGAGTGGCTGCGGAACTTTCCCGGTTTCGAGATAGTCGGCTGCCTCCCAGGCCGCGGCCGCGATCGCCGTCTCCACCAGCGACACGTCGGCCACGTAGCCTTCGCCGGTGCGGCCGGCACCGACCAGACCGGCCAAGGTCGCATAAGTGGCAAACAGCGCACCGAATACATCCGCCGACTGCACGCCCGGCCGCACCGGCATCTTGCCGGGTTCGCCACTCACCGACAGCACGCCGGAGAACGCCTCGATGATCAGGTTGACGCCGGCGCGGCGGCGATAAGGTCCGCTCTGACCGAAACCCGAAACGGATGTGTAGATGATGCGGGGATTGACCGCTTTCACCTGCGCGTCGCCAAGACCCATTTTTTCCAGGGCGCCCGGACGGTAGGCTTCGATCAGCACATCGGACTGTGCCGCCAGCTTGAGCAGAATCTCGGTCGCCTCCGGGCGTTTGAGATCGAGCATCAGACTGCGCTTGTTGCGGTTGAGCGCGACGAAGCTGACGCTCTCGCCGTTGCGGATTGGCGGCGTCGCCCGGCTCATGTCGCCTTTCGGCGGTTCGACCTTGATGACATCGGCGCCCATGTCGGCAAGCAGCGTCCCGCACAGCGGGCCGGCGATGAAATTGGCCAACTCGATAACCTTGATGCCTGCGAGCGGCTTTGCCATTTGCGTTTCCTTGCCGGCGCGAAATTGAAAATGTTGTTGTCACTATATCGACAAGCGGCGGAGCCACGCAACGTGTCCGCTATGTGAACATCGCTGCTCGCGCGTGCTTGCTCGGCACGTGGCAAAGTGTTTCACTTACCGTGCCGTCGAGCTCGGGCGAACCGAAGAAATCAAAAACGGTGGGGGAGATGGACCATGCTGAAGCGCGTATGCGGGTGGATTTCGATCGCCGCCATCGGCTCGATAACGATCCTGGCGTTCGGCAATGCTCCAGCGCGCGCGGAATGGCCGGAACGCACGATCACCGTCGTCGCGCACTTCGCGCCCGGTGGATCGAATGACTTGCTTGCGCGCCTGATCGCGAGCGAACTCGGACCGGCGCTCAAGCAGACCGTGATTGTCGAGAACCGTCCCGGCGCCAACGGCAATGTCGGCCTCGCGGCCGTGGCGCGTGCCGCACCGGACGGCTACACGTTGGTCGTCGCCTCCGGCGTCGTGGAGATCAATCCGAGCATCCGCAAGTCGGGCTATGAAATGAAGGATTTTGCCCCGGTCGCTTATCTGGGTGCTTCGCCTAATGTTATTTTGACGCGGCCGGAATCGGGGATCGCAACGGTAAAGGATCTGATTGCCAAGGCGAAAGCCCAGCCGGGCAAAATCACTTTTTCCAGTCCCGGCGTCGGCAGCGTCTCACAGCTCGCCGTGGAACTGTTGGAGTTGCGCACCGACACCAAGCTCATCCACGTGCCCTTCTCGGGCGCGGCGCCGGCCGCGCAGGCAGCAATGGCCGGCACGACCGATGTCGGTTCCGTCAACGTCGCCGGCCTGATCGACTTCATCCAATCGGGCAAGCTCAAGGCGCTGGTGCAGACCGGCGAGGCCCGCTGGCCCGATCTCCCTGACGTTCCGACCATGCAGGAGGCCGGCATTCCCAATGCCGTGGTGGAGACCTCGCAGATGCTGCTCGTCCCCGCCGGGACGCCGCAGCCGATCATCGACCGGCTCGCCAAGGAAGTCAGCACGATCATGAGCAAGCCCGATGTGCGCGAGCGCATGCAAAAGGCGAGCTTCGCGGTGCAGTACGAAGGGCCTGACCAATTGCGCGCCCGCATCGCGCGCGAGGTGCCGATGTGGAAGGAATTGGTCGAGCGCGCCGGTCTCAAGACCGAATGAGCCGCGTGCCGCGCATTCGCTAAGCTAAAAAAAATTTGGAGAAACCGGCATGTCATTGAAAATCGTATCGGGCGGATTGATTCAGCGTGCCGTCAACGGGACGCTTGCGGCAATCGTTTTCGGACTCATGAGTATCTTCGCCGTTACTGCGGCACGAGCCGCTTGGCCCGAGCGCACGATCACGATCATCGTTCACTTCGCACCGGGCGGCGCCAACGACTTGCTCGGCCGTCTGATCGCCGCCGAGCTCACGCCGATTCTCGGTCAAAGCGTGATTGTCGTGAATCGCCCGGGCGCCAATGGCAATATCGGTGTCGAGGCTGCTTCCCATGCGGCGCCGGACGGCTATACGCTGCTGGTTGCTTCCGGCTCCGCCTTGGTCAATCCCAGTCTGCGCAAGGTGCCGTACGACCTGGTAAAGGATTTCGAACCGGTTGCCTATCTGGGCGCGTCGCCGAACGTCATCCTCACCAGCGCGAAATCCGGCATCGACAATATCGGCGACTTGATCGCCAAGGCGAAACAACAGCCCGGAAAATTCACTTTTGGTACACCGGGCGTTGGCAGCACCCCGCATATGGCGATGGAGCTGTTGATGGCGAGCACGGACATCAAGCTCGTTCATGTGCCATTTTCCGGCTTAGGCCCCGCGGTGACGGCGATGTTGCAAGGTACGACCGATCTAACCGCTGTCACTGTCGCCGGTGTCATGGGCCATATCAATTCCGGCAATGCCCGCGCCTTGTTGCAGACCGGCAAAGAGCCGTGGCCTGAACTCACCGATGTGCCGACGATCGAAAAAGCCGGCATCAAGGACGCCGCGTCGGAAACCGTCCAGATCGTCCTCGCGCCGACCGGCACACCCGAACCGATCGTCGCCCGTTTGGAGAAGGAAATCGTCGGCATCATGAATCGGCCGGACGTGCGTGATCGCATGTTGAAAGCCGGCTTCCGCACGGCGCCCGAAGGCCGCACCTACCTGCGCGCCCGGCTGCAATCCGAACTCGCGCTATGGCGGAAAGTGGCTGAACGCGCGGGTCTTGCGGAGAAGTAACCGCACCGGTGGTTTGCGCTAAATCAATACTGATATCCCGCATTAGGCTATTCTGGCACGTGCGCACCCTATGAGAGCAATCTTGCGTAGGGGGATGTCATGTCCAACACGTATGACGCGGACCACCGCTGGCGAAATATGTGCGCGATGCTCGAGCGCTTGGGCTTGGACGCATCGATGCTCGCCCACGGACGCCTAGCCAGCGACCTGCGCTTCGCGGTTACAAATTGTCAGTCCTGCGCTGCGGATCAAGCCTGTCAGGAATGGCTGGTGCGCGCGCCGGAAGCTATCGATAAGCCGCCGGCGTTTTGCCCCAATGCGGAACTCTTTGCGTCCGTGCGGGATTTGATCGAACGCGGCGTCGATGACGGGCAAAAATCCTGATCGTGTGCGCCGATCTGCATTGCGGCCCGCGCTAAGCTTCAAAACCACGCAATATCAATGGGTTGATTTGGCGATCGCGCGCGATGGCGGTCGGCGCGAACTAAAATTGCGGCAAATCAATACGGCGTCGCGTGCGCGGTTCTACTTTGCCGTTGCTTAATCGGGAATTCAGTCAATGTTCCAAATTCGTATCCATGGCCGTGGGGGCCAGGGCGTCGTCACCGCGGCGGCGGTCCTCTCGGTCGCGGCCTTCCTCGAGGATAAGCACGCGCAAGCCTTTCCAAGTTTCGGCTCCGAGCGCATGGGCGCGCCGGTCGTCTCGTTCTGCCGCATCGACACCAAGGAAATCCGACTGCGCGAACCGATCGCCACGCCGGATGCGTTGATTGTCCAGGACGTGACGCTGTTCAAGGCAATCGACGTTCTGCAGGGCCTCAAGGAGAAAGGCTACTTGCTCGTCAATACCAACCAGAGTTTTGCCGATCTTCATCTCGCTCCGCTCGTCGCTAAGCTGCCGCCCGGCCATGCCGTTACCGTACCGGCAACCGAACTGGCGCTGAAGCATATCGGACGACCGGTGCCGAATGCCGCACTGCTCGGCGCATTCGCGGCGCTGACCGGAGTGGTTCAACTCGATTCGGTCGCCAAGGCAATCCGTGAGGAGTTCCCCGGAAAGATCGGCGACGCCAACATCGCCGCCGCCACCGAGGCGCACAATGCGGTTACCGCCCGGGTAAAGACGGCGGCGTGAGGAATATCCGATGCTGAAGCAGGTCGAAGGTTCCCACTCCACCGCCGAGGCCATCGCCTTGTGCCGCCCCGAAGTCATCTGTGCCTATCCGATCACGCCGCAGACCCATATCGTCGAAGGGCTCGGCGAAATGGTGAAAGCGGGCGATCTGAAGAATTGCGAATTCATCAATGTCGAATCGGAATTTGCGGCCCTCTCGGTCGCGATTGGCGCTTCGGCAGCCGGCGCGCGTGCCTATACCGCGACCGCCAGCCAGGGCCTGCTGTTCATGGCCGAGGCGGTCTACAACGCCGCCGGCCTCGGCTTGCCGATCGTGATGACGCTCGGCAATCGTGCGATCGGAGCGCCGATCAACATCTGGAATGATCATTCCGATGCGATGTCGATGCGCGATGCCGGCTGGTTGCAGCTGTTTGCGGAATCCAATCAAGATTCGATCGACCTGCACATCCAGGCATTCCGGCTGGCCGAGGAACTGTCGATGCCGGTGATGGTCTGCGTCGACGGCTTCATCCTCACGCATGCCGTCGATCGCGTGGACGTGCCCGATCAAGCCGACGTCGATGCCTATCTGCCGTCTTATGAGCCGGTGCAGGTGCTCGATCCCACGGCTCCGATTTCCATCGGCGCCATGGTCGGGCCGGATGCGTTCACCGAGGTGCGCTTCCTGCAGCACTACAAGCAGACCTTGGCGCTGCGGCTGATCCCGGAATTTGCGGCGGAATTCAAATCGCGGTTCGGACGCGATACCGGCGGGCTGCTGCGCACCTATCGCGCGGACGACGCGGAAATGCTGGTGGTCGCCATGGGTTCGATCAACGGCACCATCAAGGACACCATCGATGAAATGCGGGCCGACGGTTTCAGCATCGGGCTTGTAACCATCGTATCGTTCCGGCCATTCCCGACCGAGGCATTGCGCAGGCTGCTGGCCGGCAGAAAACATGTCGTCGTGATCGAAAAGAGTTTCGCGGTCGGCATGGGCGGTCAGCTTGCCAACAATGTCGATCTTGCCCTGCGCAATACGCCGGCCGCACCGCAGGTCCATTCGGTGGTCGCCGGTTTGGGTGGGCGCTCGATTACGCGGGCGTCGTTGCATCGCGTGTTCCGCCGCGCCATCGCGCAGCCCTGGGAGGGCGCGCATTTCCTCGACCTCAATGAAGAGATCATCGGCAAGGAACTTCACCACGTGCGCAAAGTGCGCCGTTCCGGGCCGACCGCCGAGAATCTGCTGCGCCGACTGGATCAGGCCGCGCAGGCCCCGGCTGCAGAATAAAGGCACGACCCATGATCGATCCGACCGCAACCGCCGCCGTTACTCAGAAGCTCCGCTTCTATCAGAAGGGGACCTTTACCGTCGGCAACCGGCTGGTGTCCGATGCCGAGCGTTCGGTGCAGGCTTCGATCGAACGCTCGAACGCGCTGACCTGCGGGCATCGCGCCTGCCAGGGTTGCGGCGAGGCGTTGGGCGCGCGTTACGCCATGGACGCGGCGATGCGTGCAACGGGCGGCAACCTGATCGCGGTCAATGCGACTGGATGCTTGGAAGTCTTCACCACGCCTTATCCGGAAACCTCGTGGCAGATTCCGTGGCTGCACTCGCTGTTTGGAAATGCTGCGGCAGTTGCCACGGGAGTCGCTGCGGCCATGCGGGTGAAGGGGCGCCCGGAAGTGCGCGCGATCGCCCAGGGCGGCGACGGCGGCACCACTGATATCGGATTTGGCTGCCTGTCCGGCATGTTCGAGCGCAACGACGACGTGCTCTACATTTGTTATGACAATGAAGGCTACATGAACACCGGAGTACAGCGCTCCTCGGCCACGCCGCCGACTGCGCGCACGGCGACGACGCCGGCCATGGGTCCTGAACCCGGCAATGTCTTCGGCACCGGCAAGAATTTACCCAGGATCGCGGTCGCGCACGGCATCCCCTATGTAGCGACCGCCTCGGTCGCGGACCTGCACGACCTTGAGCGAAAGGTGATCAAGGCGATGGGGATTCACGGCGCGCGCTATGTCCACATTCATGTGCCGTGTCCGCTTGGCTGGGGTTCGGCCTCGCACCAGACGATTCATCTCGCGCGCCTGGCGGTCGAATCCGGGTTGTTCCCGGTATTCGAGGCTGAACACGGTGTCGTCA
Organism: Pseudolabrys sp.; assembly: GCA_036491675.1. Classification (GTDB taxonomy): domain Bacteria; phylum Pseudomonadota; class Alphaproteobacteria; order Rhizobiales; family Xanthobacteraceae; genus Pseudolabrys. Next base: position 38,835 of record DASXBN010000086.1, read on the forward strand.
CCAGCAGCCGGAAAATTCGCCGCGCGGTTCCTGTGGACGAATACCTCAAGCTGCAGCGGCGCTTCGCGCATCTGTTCAAGGATGCCGCCGGCGCCCAGCGCCTCGCGCACCTTCAGGCCATCGCGGACGCTAATATCGCCGAATATAAACTGCTCGAGCAGGAGGAGGCGTGATGAAACACCCCTTCGCCGTTACGCTCGATACCGGCAGCAGCCTCGCCAATCTCACCGGCTCCTGGCGCACCGTGCGTCCGGTCTATGTCGACCGCTTGCCGCCGTGTAATCACGCTTGTCCGGCCGGCGAAAACATCCAGGCCTGGCTCTATCACGCGGAATCGGGCGACTACGAAAGCGCCTGGCGCGTGCTCACGCAAGACAACCCTTTGCCCGCCGTGATGGGGCGGGTCTGCTACCACCCCTGCGAAGGCGCCTGCAACCGGGCGCAGGTCGACGAAGCGGTCGGTATCAATTCAGTCGAGCGCTTCCTCGGCGACGAGGCGATCAAGCGCGGCTGGAAATTCGCAGCCCCGGAAGCGGAATCCGGCAAGCGCGTGCTGGTGGTCGGTGCCGGACCGTCCGGCCTGTCGGCGGCCTATCATCTGCGCCGCATGGGCCACGCGGTCACCATCCAGGACGCGGGCCCCGCGGCCGGCGGCATGATGCGCTTTGGTATCCCTAAGTACCGGTTGCCGCGCGACGTGCTCGACGCGGAGGTGAAGCGCATTCTCGATATCGGCGTCCAGCTCCGGCTCAATGCCAAGGTCGACAATATTCTCGACACGATGAAAGCCGGCCGCTTCGACGCGGCCTTTCTTGCCGTCGGCGCCCATATCGGCAAGCGCGCCTTCATTCCTGCCGGTTCCGCTTCCAAGGTCCTCGACGCCGTCACGTTGCTGCGCTCGATGGAAGGCGAGGACAAGCCGCTGCTCGGCCGCCGCGTCGTCGTCTACGGCGGCGGCAATACCGCAATCGATGCCGCACGCACCGCCAAGCGCCTCGGCGCGACAGAGGCGATTATCGTCTACCGCCGCACCCGCGACCGCATGCCGGCGCACGATTTCGAGGTCGAGGAGGCCTTGCAAGAAGGCATCATGATGAAATGGCTATCGACCATCAAACGGATGGACGAAGGCGTGCTCACCGTCGAGAAAATGCAACTCGACGAGAAGGGCTTCCCGCAGCCGACCGGCGAATTCGAGACGCTGGCGGCCGACTCGCTGGTGCTCGCACTCGGCCAGGACGTCGATCTGTCGCTGCTCGATGGCGTGCCCGGATTGGAGATCAAGGACGGCACGGTGCAGGTCGCCTCGAACATGATGACCGGGCATGCCGGCATCTTCGCGGGTGGCGACATGGTGCCTTCCGAACGCACCGTCACAGTGGCGGTGGGTCACGGCAAAAAGGCCGCACGTCACATCGATGCGTGGCTGCGTGGCGCCGTCTATGCGCCGGCGGAAAGGCACGAACTGGCGAGTTTCGATAAGCTCAACGCCTGGTATTACGCCGATGCGCCGAAGACGGTACGGCCGATGATCGAAGGCGCGCGCCGGCAAAGCACATTCGAGGAGGTGCAGGGTGGCCTCGACGAGACCAACGCGCTCTACGAGGCGCGCCGGTGCCTGTCCTGCGGCAATTGCTTCGAGTGCGACAACTGCTATGGCGTGTGCCCGGACAATGCGGTGATCAAGCTCGGTCCCGGCAACCGCTTCAAATTCAATTACGATTATTGCAAGGGCTGTTCGTTGTGCGCCACCGAATGCCCTTGCGGCGCCATCAAGATGGTGCCGGAATCGATCTGACGTAAATTCCGGACAAAATAAAACGGGCCGGCCTTGACGGCCGGCCCGTTCAATTTCAGCGTTTTTAGTTCGAGACGATCTGCTCAAGCGTCGGGCAGGGGCGTTGCTCGACCGGCACTTCGTAGGGTGCGGAATTGCTCTGATCGATCACGATCGGCTTCAACATGACTTCCTTGGGCGTCGCCTGCTTACGCAGGTTGCGCACCGCAATCTCGGTGCCGACGCATCCCTGGATGAAACCGTTGAAGTCGCCGCTCGCCAGCAGCTTGCCGGACTTGATCAATTCGACCGCCTCCTTGCTGCCGTTGATGCCGACCACCAGCGCCTTGCGGTTGGCGGCCTCGAGCGCCTCGATCGCGCCGACCGCCATCGGATCGTTCGCCGCCAGAACGCCGTCGATCGACGGGAACGACTGCATGACGTTTTCCATGACCTGGAGCGCATTCAAACGCTGAAAGTTGCCGGGTTGCGAGGCCAGCAGCTTGACGTTGGGGTATTCCTTCAGCGCGTCGTTGAACCCGCGCACGCGATTGGTGCTGGTGAGCGAGCCCTTGACGCCTTCAAGGATGACGACGTTGCCCTTGCCGCCCATGGCTTTCAGCAGACGGTGCGCGACCGAAAGCCCGATGCTGTAGTCGTCGGCGCCGACAAAGGCGACGAAATTGCCGCCCGCAGAGCGGTCGGTGATGTTGGTGACCGGAATGCCGGCGGCATTGATCTTCTCGACCGCCGGTACCAGCGCCTTGTAGTCGACCGGAATGAAGATGATCGCGCTCGGCTTTTTGACGATGACGTCCTCGACCTGCGACAGCTGCTCGGGAATGCTGTCCGGCTTGGTCGGAATATATTGAATGACCTTGACCGCGAGCGTCTTGGCCGCGGTTTCGGTCCCGACGCGAACCGCTTGGAAATAAGGGTTGGTCTGATTTTTTGTGAACACCGCGATGGTCTCGCCGTCGGCGAGCGCCGCGCTCGAGAACAGCGCCGCCGCGGCGGTTACGCTGATTGCCAGATACTTCATCTTTGTTACTCCTGTTTTGTCTTCGTTGCCTTGAGCCTTGGTCGTTGGTGCCTATTCGCCGATTCGGCGCGTGCGGGTGTCGATCCAAACCGCGAGCAGAACAATGACGCCGGTGACAAGGGGCTGCCACGACGAATTGATCTGCAGAAGATTCATGCCGTTGAGCACGAGCGTGAGGATAAGCGCGCCGATCAGCGTGCCCGCCACGGTGCCGGAACCGCCGAACAGCGACGTTCCGCCGACCAGAACCGCGGCGACCGCGGGCAGCGTCAGGTCCTCGCCGATGTCGCCCTGCGCCGAATTGATGCGCGCGAGAATGATCAGCGAGGCCAGGCCCGCCATCGCTCCGCTCACCGCGTAGACCAGCACGAGGCGGCGCTCGACCGGCACGCCGGACAAGCGCGCCGCGACCTGATTGGCCCCGATGGCATAGATCTGCTGGCCCCAGATGGTACGCTGCGCGAACAGTCCGCCGATCAACAAGAACAAAACCATCACGTAGACCGGCATCGGTACGCCGAGCAAATAGCCGCTGCCGAGCTGGCGGAAGCCCGGCGGGAAACCGTGAATGGTCTCCCCGGCCATATAGTAATAGGTGACGCCGGTCAGCATCCACATCATGCCGTAGGTCGCGATGAACGAGGGGATCCGCAGCGCCGTCACCAACATGCCGTTGGCAAGCCCGATCATGGCGCCACAGCCGATGCCGGTTGCCACCCCGAGCAACGGCGAGCCGGTGATCTTGATCACGCTCGCGGCCAAACACGCGGACAGCGCGACGTTGGCGCCGATCGAGAGGTCGAGGCCGGCGGTGAGAATGACCAAGGTGAGGCCTGACGCCATCAGGAACAAAAGCGCCGTCTGCCGCAGAACGTTGAGGATGTTGTTCGCGGTCAGGAAAACGTCGCTCAGCATCGCCAGCACCGCGCACAGCAGCGCCACGGCGAGCAGGCGGTAGAATGCCTGCATGACGTCGCGCGATAACGCGAAATGCGAGCGGACGGCGGTGGGCGCATCGGTGCTCATCGCTCGCTCCTCAACCCGTCGATAAACAGTGCGACGATGACAAGCGCGCCGATGCAGGCGACCTGCGCGGATGACGGCACCGCGAGCAGATTGAGACCATTGCGCAGCACGCCGACGGCGATGACGCCAAGCAGGGTACCGAGCAGCCAGCCATTGCCGCGCTCGAATGAGGTGCCGCCCACCGCGACCGCGGCGATGGCGTCGAATTCCATTCCGATCCCGGCGGTCGGATGCGCCGAATTGAGCCGCGCTGTCATCAACAGCGCCGCGACGCCAGCCATAAACCCGCCGAACAGATAGACCCTAATCAGCATGCCGCGCACCGAAATGCCGGCGACTCGCAAGGCCTCCCGATTGCCGCCGAGCGCAAACACATAGGTGCCGAAGCGTGTGTGGTAGAGCAGCACATGGGTGACGGCATAGGCGAGGGCACCCATGATGATCGGCAATGGAATGCCGGCCAGCGTTCCGGAATAGATCTGTTCGATCGAGCGCGGAATGCCGACGACGCTTTGCCCGTCGGTCACCAGCAGCGACAGGCCTTGCGCGATCCCGAGCGTGCCAAGCGTGGTGATGAAGGGCGGGATGTCGAATGCCGCGATCAGCACGCCATTGCCGAAGCCGAAGCACAATCCGACCGCCAGCGCCGCCAGGAAGGCGAGGGTCGGCGATCCGGTCGCGACCACTGTCACGGCCAATACGATGGAGGAGAAGGTAAGCACCGCTCCGATCGAGAGGTCGAGGCCCTCGGTCATGATCATGAGCGTCATCGGCAGCGCGAGCAGCAACAGGATCGTCGACTGCGTGAGGATGTTCGCGATATTGGCCGGCGTTGCAAATCCCGGGCTGGTCAGGGCGAAAACCATGCACAGCACCACGAGCACGATCGCTACGCCGGGGACGCGGACGATCGGCAGCGACGCCAGGCTGAGGTCGCGCGCGTTCATTGGTGGATCCCGAGACGAACGATGTTGGCTTCGGTGAGCTCGCGATGCGAGAGCTCGCCGGCGACACGTCCGCTGCGCATCACATAGGCGCGATCGCAGATATGGACGATCTCGATTTGCTCGGAGCTGATCATCAGAACGGCAGCGCCGTTGTGCACCAGGCCATCGAGCAGTCGGAATATTTCGGACTTGGCGCCGACGTCGATACCGCGCGTCGGCTCATCGAATATGAATAACTTCGCGTCGGCGTTCAACCATTTGCCGATGACGACTTTCTGCTGGTTGCCGCCGGACAAATTGCCGACCGGACGGCGCGGCGTTGGCGTGGCGATCCGCAGCTTGTCGATGATCGCACGGGCCGCCTTTATTGCCCGCCTTGGCTTGAAAAGTCCCGTCGGAAACATCTTGCGCAAGGCGGCAAGCACAATGTTGTCGCCGACCGAACGGGCGAGCGCGAGCCCTTGCGTCTTGCGGTTCTCCGGGATCAGGGCCATGCCGCGGCGCGTGGCATCCTCCACGGAGCCGCCGATGGGATCGCCGAACAGTCTGATCTCACCGGCCGTTGTGCGATCGGCGCCGAAGATCGCGCGCGCGACTTCGGTGCGGCCCGAGCCGACCAGGCCGCATAGGCCGACGATTTCGCCGGCGCGCACCGTCAGGTTGACATCGGAAAACCCGCTTGGGCCCGAGAGATTTTTGACTTCAAGTGCGACCCCGCCGGGGCTAGGACGCGAGGGGCGCGTGTAGGTCGTATCCACCGGCCGGCCGACCATCAGCGTGACAAGCTGATCCGGCGTCGTTTCCGCCGGCAGTAGGTCGGCAATCTTGCGGCCGTCACGCAGCACCGTGATGCGGTCGCCGAGATCGAACACTTCAGACAGACGATGCGATATGTAAATGATCGCGACGCCTTTCGCCTTCAGCCGGGCGATCATCGCAAACAGCAATTCGGTCTCGCGGTCGGAAAGCGCCGCGGTCGGTTCATCCATGACCAAGATGCGCGCGTCCTGCGAGAGCGCTTTGGCGATTTCGACCATCTGCTGCTGGGCAACGCCGAGCGAATGCACCGGCAGCCGCGGATCGATATCGAAACCGATCATCTCGAGAACGCGCTTTGCTTCAGTGTAGATGCGGCGCCGGTCGATCAGGCCTGGCAGTCGGCTCGCGAATTCGCGGCCGAGGAAAATGTTTTGGGCGATGTCGAGATAGGGAACGAGGGTGAAGTCTTGGAAAATGACCGCAATCCCAAATTTACGCGCAGCGCCTGCATCATGAATCGTAACCGGCTCGCCGTTGTTGAAAAACGAACCACGGTCGGCGCGATAGGCGCCGCACAGGATTTTCATCAAAGTCGATTTGCCGGCGCCGTTCTCGCCGACCAGCATGTGCACTTCGCCGGCGCGGATTTCGAACGACACGTCGTCGAGCGCCTTGACGCCGGGAAATTCCTTGGAAATCCCGCGCAACTCGAACAAAGGAACGACCGCCACGCGCCACCTATTCGCTCAGGATCAAATCCGACGCGATATCCGTTGCCGAGTTTCTTGTCACGGACCGATTTCGAGAATACGCGGCGCCAACAACGCTTAGCTTGACTTTTATCAATGCTTTCACGGGGTTCGCACGCAAAACTTTAGCACTCGGCCGGTTCGCGACGATTTCGCGCATGGGGGCGATGCAATTCAAGCTTGTGGCAATTCCGTTTCGCCCCTCATCGCGAGGTATGTGATTGCCATTGGCAATTATCGTCATGCAAGACGGAATAGCCAGCCGGCCCGCAATCAATCAGCCACGCAACACAGTAGGGAGGAATTCCGTGAAATCGATGCACCTAATCCTGGCGAGCGCCGTTGCGATCGGATCGGGCGTGGGACTTGCCCGCGCTGACGGCGAGACGATCGCCGTCTTCACCAAGAACCAGACCAATCCGTTCTTCCAGAACGTCCGCGTCGGGGCCGAAATCGCCGCCAGGCAGCTCGGCGCCAAAGTGATTCAATACGTGCCGACCAAGCCCGACAGCATTCCCGAGCAGCTGAGCCAGGTCGAGGATGTCATCGTCAAGAAGCCGAACGCGATCGTGTTCACTCCGGTTGACTACAAGGCGTTGGTGCCGGGTGTCGAGAAGATGAATGCCGCCGGGATTCCGGTGGTCAACATCACCGATCATATGACGGGGGTTAAGATCGTCTCGTTCGTCGGCATCGACGACTACAAGGTCGGCCTTGCGACCGGGAAGGCGCTGGCGAAGGCGCTGGGCGGCAAAGGCAACGTCGTTATCATCGAAGGCGTGAAGGGATCGCTCTCCAATCAGGATCGCACGCGCGGCCTCACCGACGCGGTCAAAGCCCATCCGGCCATGAAGCTGCTCGCCACCCAGTCCGGAAATTTCCAGCGGCTGAATGCGCTGCAGGTGATGGAAAACCTGATGCAGTCGTTCCCGCAGATCGATGGCGTGATGGCCGCCAACGACGCGATGGCGATCGGCGCGATCGAAGCGCTCGAAGCCGCCAATCGCAAGGCGACCGTGGTCGGGATCAACGGCACCAAGGAAGCAGTCGACGCCGTTAAGGCCGGCAAGCTGCTGGCGAGCGGGCAGGCCGATCCGTTCATGCAGGGCTGCCTCGGCACCATCATCGCGATCCGCAATCTGCGCAAGGAAGCCGTGCCGGTCGAGATGTATCTGAAGCCGTCGGTGATCGACGCCAGCAACTACAAGGAATTCGACAAGCCGGTCGAGTCGCGCGTTTGCCCGAAATGGGAAGACCTCGCGACCAACTAAATACGGCGACGAAATAACCGCACGACCATTGCCGGCGCTCCGGATCGGGGCGCCGGCTTTTTTTGTCCGTTGACGCCGGGGCGCGGCATTGTCGTCCCGCCGCCAAAGCCGGTATGGTGCCGGCATCGCCGCGGGAACGACACTATGACGCAATCGACGCGAAACTATCGGGATCTGCACGAACATCTACAGGTTTTGGAGAAGCGGGGACTCGTCCGCACCATCGACCGGCCGATCGACAAGGATTCCGAACTGCATCCGCTGGTGCGCTGGCAGTTCGTCGGCGGCCTCGACGAGGACAAGCGCAGGGCCTTCCTGTTCACCAACATTACCGACGGGCTGGGGCGCAAGTACGACATTCCCGTCGTGGTCGGCGCCATCGCCGCCAACCCGGCGATCTACAGCATCGGCATGGATGCCAAGATCGAGGACATCCAGGCCAAGTGGGACTCGGCAATCGCCAATCCGATCGAGCCGCGGCTGGTCAACGAGGCGGTCTGCCACGAGGTCGTGATCGAAGGCAAAGAACTGCAAGGCGAAGGCCGCGGGCTCGACCGGCTCCCGATCCCTGTGTCGACGCCGGGCTTCGACAGCGCGCCGACGCTGACCGCAACCAACGTCATCACGCGCGATCCCGAGACCGGCATCCAGAACATGGGCACTTACCGCGCGGCCTTGAAGGCGCCGGACCGGCTGGTGGTGCGCATGGCGACGCGCGTCGGCGGCGCCGGCGGCTACCAGCATTATCTCAAGTACCAGAAGCGCGGCGAACCAATGCCTTGCGCGATCGTGCTCGGCTGCCCGCCTTACGTCGCATTCATGGGTCCGCAGAAACTGCCGATCGGCGTCGACGAATTCACCGTCGCCGGCGGGCTCGCCGGCGAGCCGATCAACGTGGTGCGGGCGCGCAGCGTCGACCTGCTGGTACCGGCCGAATCCGAATTGGTGATCGAAGGGCTGATCGACACCGTTTGGCTCGAGCCGGAAGCGCCGTTCGGCGAGTCGCACGGCCACGTCGCGCTGGAAGAGTTCAACATGCCGATGCAGGTGACCGCGATCACCCATCGCAAGCAGCCGATCATTCCGTCCTACATCAGCCAGGTGGCGCCGAGCGAATCGAGCGTGATCAAGCGCGTGGCCTACGAGCCGCTGTTCCTGTCGCATCTGCACAATACGCTGGGCATCCGCGGCGTCAAACGCGTCAATCTGCACGAACCGTTGACCGGACTCTTGCGAGCTCTCGTTGTCACGGTCGAGAAGGGAACGTCGCGCACGGAGGTCTGGCGCGCGCTGCGCGGCGCCGCCTTCTTCAAGGCCGACTGCGGAAAAATATGCATCGCGGTCAATGAAGACATCTCCGCCGACAATGCCGATGCGCTGCTCTGGGCCATGGCCTATCGCATGAACCCGATCGAGGACGTACAAATGGTTCCGCACCGCGGCCAAGGCCACGGACCCAAGCGCGAGCACGACAGCGAAGAGGATTCGACGCTGCTGATGGACGCCACCATGAAGGGCGACATGCCGCCGCTGGCGCTGCCGAAGCAGGAATACATGGAGCGGGCCAAGGCGATCTGGAACGAGCTCGGCTTCGATCCGTTGCGTCCGCAGCCTCCTTGGTTCGGCTACTCATTAGGGGATTGGCTGCCGCAATGGGACGAGGCCGCCAAGCGCGCGGCGCTCGGCCGTTATCTCGAGAACGGCCTGATCAGCGCGAAACAGAAGCGAAAGGGTCTCAAACCGGAGACCAAGTTCCGGCCCGATAAAGATGGCGGAAACGGCAAGGGTTGATCGTATGGCGCAAGAAGAACTGTCGTTCACCTATTTTCCCGACAATTATCGCTGGTCGCATGGGCTTTTGATCGGACTGAACATGGCGCCCTGGGGCGGCGCGGAAATCGGCGAGGTCAACCGCATCGGCCTACGGCTCAAAAAACATGTCGGCGACGACGACGCCTGGTTCCGCGAATGGGCGCGCGAGGCGCGCACCGTCGAGGACCGTGGCCGTCAACGCATCGCCGACGGCTTTGCCACGAGCGGCGCGCAATATCTGCAGCGCGCCAGCGCCTATTACCATGTCGGCGAGCGCTTTCTGCAACCCAAGAGCAAGGCGGGCAACGACGCCTATATGCGCGGCGTCGATTGTTTCCGTGATGCGGCCAAATTCATCAAGCGGCCGCGCATCGAGCATGTGGAAATCCCCTATGACGGCGCCGGCCTGCCGGCGGTCTATGTCCATGCCGAACCGGCCAACCGCAACGGCAAAGTGCCGGCGATGGTGTTCTTCGACGGCCTCGACGTCACCAAGGAGATTCAATATTTCAAGGGCGTCGCCGATCTGGTGTCGCGCGGCATCGCCTGCCTGATCGTCGACGGCCCGGGCAACGGCGAAAGCATCCGCTTTCGCAATCTCTATCTGCGCCACGACACCGAGCACTATGCGACGCCGGTCTTCGATTATCTGGCCGCCCGTCCGGAGGTCGATGCCAAGCGCATCGGCGTCATGGCGATCAGCTTAGGGGGCTACTATGCGCCGCGCGCGGCGGCCTTCGAGCGGCGCTTCGCCTGCTGCCTTGCCTGGGGCGCGCAGTGGGACTACCGGAAAATCTGGGCGGATCGTTTCGAGCGTCTGGCGCGCGCGGATACGCCATCGCTCTCGGTCGCTTGGCAACACATTGCGTGGGTCCTGAACGCCAGCTCGCAGGACGAGGTGCTCAAGCGGCTCGAGCCGTTCAAGCTTGCCGGCGTGGTGCAGAAGATCACCTGTCCGTTCCTGATGCTGCACGGCGAGGGCGACGAGCAAATCCCGCTGCCGGAAGCGCAAAATTGCTTCGACGCCGTCGGCTCAAAGCAGAAAACATTCAAGCTGTTTACCCGCGAAGAGGGCGGCTATCACCATTGCCAGATCGACAATCAGACCATCTGCTCGGCCTATATGTGGGACTGGCTCGAACAGGTCTTGCAGCCGGCGCGCTGAAGAAGTCGCACCGGCTCTCGGCAAGGTTCCCGTCACTGATTGACGTGAATGTCGTTGTCTTGGATCACCTTGCCCCAACGCGCAATCTCGCTCATGAGGAATTTACGCGCAGCCTCCGGTGAGCGTTGATCTTTTGGGAATGCCGACACGCCCTCGGCCGTCCAAACCTTAAGGACCTCCGGATCGGAGACGACGCCTTCCAGCGCCGCATTCAGCTTCTTGATAACCGCGTCGGGCGTTCCGGTCGGCGCGAACAACCCCTGCCAAAAGACGATATCAAGCTTGGGTCCGAGTAGCGCGACGAAGCTCTCGGCAGTCGGAAGCTGCTCCAACTTTTCCTTTTGGGTAACACCATAGGCCTTCAGTTTTCCAGCCATGACGAGCGGCCCCACTTGCTGCGGCGTACCGATGAAAAAATCGACATGTTCGCCCAGAATATCGGTCACCGCGGGCACGCCGCCGCGGTAGGGGATTTCGTCGAACTTTATCTTGGCTTCCTGCTGGATGATCGCCGAGGTGAGGTGACCGGTGGTGCCGAAGCCCGGCAGCGCCTCCTTCAAGCGTTCCTTCTTCGCCAATGCGATCAGTTCCTTGAGCGAGTTCGGCGCTAGCCCCTTGCGGCCCACCAGCACCAGCGGATTGCGGTTGATCATCATGACCGGAGCGAAGTCTTTCTCCGTGTCGAACGGCAAAGTTTTGAACAGCGTGGGGTTGGCCGATATCTGCAGATTGTGCAGCAGCAACGTGTAACCGTCGGGCGACGCTTTGGCGACTTTATTGGAGGCAATGATCGTGCTGCCGCCGGTGACGTTCTCGACGATGAAGCTCTGTCCGAACTTCTTCGACATCACATCGCCGATCTGGCGCGCGAGCTGATCGGTTGGCCCGCCGGCCGGGTAGGGCACGATGATGGTGACGGTGCGGTTCGGGTAGTCTTGCGCCGGAACCGGCGCCGCGACGACAAAGAGGCCGAGAACGGCCAGCAAAACGGCGACAATGCGCTTAATCATAGGTCCCTCCCTGACTTATCGTTCTTTTTGGGAGGAAGTTTACGCCTCGGGAATGACCGGCAACAAGAGGTAGGGCTGCTTGCCGGCGGCAAAATGCAGCGTGTTGCGCCCGGCGAAAACCGCCGCCGGCCGGTCGTCCGGGTCGATATGCAGGAAGGGGCCGACGCCCTTCATCGGGTAGGGGGCGTTGGGGAGCGCGGCGTCGTGGCCGTCCACTTCGTAATCCTTGCCGCGCACGGTGAGTGCGAGCCGGTAACCGGGCGGCACCACGATGCTGGTCGGCCAGACCTCGACGTCGAGTTCGACCGGCTCGCCCGGCTTGAGCGGCCATTCCTCGTCATGGCTGTGCCAAGGCCGATAGGGCAGCGATTGTTTGGGATCGAGCTTGCGTTGCGAGGCGCGCAACCAGCCCAGCCCGACGGGGGTGCGCGGGTCGTTGGAGCCGATGAAAGTAACTTCCTTGTCGGCGGGATCGAACAGGCGCAGCACCAGGAAAAGATCGGCGTCGGTGGTCTCCGACGATACCCAGAGCTTGGCGGCGACCGGCCCGGTGATCTCGTAGCTTTTCGTCAGCGGCGGGGTGCGGAATGTGAGGTCGCCGCTTGTGGTCTCATAGCTCAGCGTCGTTTCCGTTGTGGGCGCGTCTGGGGCAAGACCGCCGTCAGGCTGCAGGAAATATTTCGTCCATTTCGTTCGCGCGAGCGGCCATTCGTTCTCGGCACGCAGCACGAATCTCTCATTCGGATGGCGGATATTGAGCGATACGCGCGGCTGCTTGGCCCAGCCGGTGTCATCGCCTTTCAGGAAGTGGTCGAAGAAGCGCTTCTGCAGGCTCTCGCCGTAATTGCTGTAGAAATGCGTGAAGTGCGTGTCGCCGTGCACCTCCAGCCATTTCTGCTTCGAATCGGCACGCAGCCAGCCTTCGAAATTTCCGCGCGTATGCAGGCCCACGCCGCCCCAATTGGCGGCCGATAGCAACGGTACATCGATCTGCGCGAAATCGGCGGTGCGCGCGGCGTAGTAGTCATCGACGAGGGCGCGCCGCTTGGCTTCGCCGGGCGTATCGGCGTGCGTCTTGGCGAGCTCGTCGCTTGGCAATGTCTCAGGTCCGGCGACAAGCTCACTTGTAACCAGGCTCTTGGCGCCGCGCGTACCTACGCCGTGCTGCACACTCGCCACCTGGCGCGGATACCAACTGCTGAGAAAATCGCACAAAATTCCGCCGTGCCGGCACAGCTCGCGGTAATAGTCGGACGAGCCTTCCCAAATGCACAGCGCGGCGAGGTGCGGCGGCTTCAGCGCGCCCACGTTCCATTGGTTCATCGCGTAATAGGAGATGCCGTTGATGCCGACCTTGCCGTTGCTCCAAAATTGCGTGCCGGCCCATTCGACGCATTGATACAGGTCCTGCGCCTCGCGCGCCGACCATACGTCGAGATTGCCCGGCGAACGCCCGGCGCCGCGTGAGTCGACGCGAACGAGCGCATAGCCGTCCGGCACCCATTTCTCCGGGTCGACCAACTCCCAGTTCTGGTATTTGTTGCTGGAGCCTTGCAGGACTTCGGGCGCCGACTTGATCACGCGCGACCATTGGCTCTTGTAGCCCTCCTGGAACGACAGGCCCTTGGCGTAGGGACCGTAGCTCAGGATGACCGGAAATTTTCCGTTGCCGACCGGACGATAGACGTCCGCGCGCAACACGACGCCGTCGTCCGTTGGGAGGGGCGCGTCCCAATCGATTTGCATATTGTCGCGAATTTCGCTTTTTGCTGATTCCATATAACTTGCCTCACCGCGGTAACGGGCCGCCCTGCGGCCGGTGACGCTTCACGGCGTCGGGATTGGTGGAATCGGCGCCCATGTAGACGCCACGCTCCCATTTTCTTTTCAGAGGGTCGGAGACTTTCAGCGACATCTTCCCGATGTTCTGGATTTCGATTTCGACCGTTTCTCCATCCTGCAACGCGCCGAGACCCTCGTGATTGGTGCCACAGGCGATCAGGTCGCCGGAGTTCATCGTCATCACAGTCGTGGCGAACTCGATCAATTCCGGCACCCGATGTTCCATGTCGTCGGTATTGTAATTGTGCCGGAGTTGCCCGTCGTTCCAGAACCGCACGATCAGATCATTGGGGTCCTCGATCTCGTCGGCTGTGACGATGCAGGGACCGATCGGCGCAAAGGTATCGAACGACTTGCCGAGCCAACTGGTCAGCGGGCTTGCCGGCCAGGTGCGGCGGCCCTGCTCGCGTGCCGACACGTCGATCATCGCGGTATACCCGAATACCGCACTCTTCCAATCCTTGGCCTTCACCATCTTGGCCGGTCCCTTGATCACCAGAGCGAGCTCGGCCTCATGCATGAAAATCCACGGCACGGTGAACTCGGGCAGCATGATGGTGTCGCCGGGTCCGACCACGGCGTCTGGATTTTTCATGAACATGTTGAGCGGACGGGCGTCGCGCTGGGCGTGCTCCCAATAATTGGCGATGCAGGCGAGAATCTTACCCGGTCGCGGCAGCGGCGGACGCAGATGCACGTTTGCAAGCGGTACGGTGATGCCTTCTCGGGCGAGCCTTTCCAGCGCCGGGCGCAAGTGCGCGAACTGGCCGATGATGCCCTGCATGGTCAACTGCGGCGTATAGGCTTTATTCACCGCCGCCGAGATATCGACAACGCCGGCCCCGGTGAGCAGGCCAGGCCTGATTTCGCCGCTCGGCCCGGTCTCGAACAGCACAAGCTTCACGAAGCTTCCCTCTGCGAATGCAACCTACAGGCACGTTTCGTTAACGATCTCTTTATCACCAATTAACCGCAAAAAAAGCAGGGCAGTGAATACTCTGCGCCGGCCGGTAGAGGCAAAGGATCCAGTTTCAAAATGTTCTTCTCACTCAATTTCAAGCGTGCCACTTCACTGATCATGCTGGTCGGACTTGCTTCTTTTGCACTCGTTTTCGGCGGACTAATTACCATTGCTCCTGGCTGGGCCGTCGCGGTCATCTCCACGGCTTCCGCAACCGCACTCGCCGCCGTCCTCGCCGCGGTCGTTGCCCAGTTCGCGATGAGTCTGACCGGCGCCATGCTCACGCGAGATCAAACTCAGGAAGTCGAGCGAATTCGCACCGCCATCGACAGCATGGCGCAAGGGATGTGCATGTTCGACGCTGCGGAGCGGCTAGTCGTCTGCAACGCGCAATACTACAGAATGTACGAGCTGACGTCGGACGACGTAAAGCCGGGCGCCACGCTGTCCGAAGTGCTGAAGAAAAGGGTTGCCAAGGGTACATTCTCTCGCGATCCGCAGGAATATCGGAAGGAATTTCTGGCCGCGGTCGGACTCGGACGTACCATTGTGCACGAAGTGAAGTCCAAGGGTGGCCGTCTCTTGCTGGTCACAAATCATCCAATGAAAGGTGGCGGTTGGATCGGCACGCACGAGGATATCACCGAGCGGCGGCAGGCCGAGCAGCAACGCGCGACCATGCAGCATCAGGAAGAGCGCCGCGCCGTGATCGAAAACGCGATCTCGATGTTTCGCGAACGTGTTGAAACCCTTCTGCGAACGGTGGCCGATAGCGCGGGTGAAATGCGTGCGACGGCGGCCGGCCTGTTCAATGCGTCGGGCCACACGTCGAAGCGCGCCGAAAATGCGGTGCACACCTCGAATGAGGCTTCAGCCAACGTCGAAACTGCGGCGGTCGCCGCCGACGAACTGTCGAGCTCAATCGCGGAGATCGGACGCCGGCTCAACCAGACCAGCGAAGTGGTGCGGGTCGCGGTCGGCGAAGCGCAGGTGACCAACCAGGATATCGGTGCGTTGGCGCAGGGTGCGCGCAAGATCGGCGATGTGACCAAGCTCATCCGCAATATCGCCGGGCAAACTAATCTGCTCGCGCTCAACGCGACAATTGAGGCGGCGCGCGCCGGCGAAGCGGGGCGCGGTTTTGCAGTGGTCGCTGCCGAGGTGAAGTCGCTGGCCGTGCAAACCGCGAAAGCGACTGAAGATATATCCAGCCAGATCCTGGAAGTGCAGAACTCGACCGACAAAGCCGTGGAAGCGATCGGACGGATCGCTCACCGCATGCAGGAGATCGACAACTATACCGCCGCCGTCGCCGCATCGGTGCAGCAACAGAGTGCCGCCACCAGCGAGATTTCACAAAATGTCACAAGCGCCGCCGGCGGTGCCAAGGTGATCGTCACGGTTTTGAGCGAAGTGGCCGGCGCCACCACCGAAACCCAGGAGTCGGCGCAGACCGTGCTCGCCGCATCGGAATCGGTGGAAAAGACCGCCGCCAATCTACGCAGCGAAGTCGAAGGCTTTCTCACCAAAGTGGCGATCTAAGTGGGGCTGTCGGCCGCCGCTGCGGCTAGGATGCCTTCTGCAGCAGCGCCAGCAGCCCGCCCAGCAGGGCTTTCGGATTCGGCGGGCAGCCTAGAATTGTTAGATCGACCGGCACCACGTCCTTGACGCCCCCAACGACCGCGTAGCTCGCGGCGAACAGACCGCCATCGGCAGCGCAGGCGCCGACCGCAATCACCCATTTCGGATCGGGCGTGGCGTTGTAGGTGCGAAGCAAAGCCTCGCGCATATTCTTGGTGACCGGGCCGGTCACCATCAGCACGTCGGCGTGACGCGGCGAGGCGACGAAATGAAAGCCGAAGCGTTCCAGATCGTAAAACGCGTTGTTCAGCGCGTGGATTTCCAGTTCGCAGCCGTTGCAGGAGCCGGCATCGACCTGCCGGATCGACAGCGAGCGGCCGAGCTTGGCGCGGGCGGCGCGGTTCACGCTTTGCGCAAGCTCGGCCAGGCCCGCCTCGTCGGGCTTAGGCGCCGGCTCGGTGAGCGGCCGTTGCGTGAAACTTTCGAACAGCGTCCTGCGCATTAAAGATCGTGCCCCGAATAAGAGCAGTTGAACGATTTGTTGCAGAGCGGGAAATCGGCGACGATGTTGCCCTCGATCGCGGTTTCCAAAAGCGGCCACTGGAACCAGGACGCATCGCGCATGTGACAACGTTCGACGTGTCCATTGCCGTCGAGCCGTAGCCAGATCAACACGTCGCCACGGAAGGCCTCGGCGAGGCCAAGCCCCTCGCAAGTTTTGCCATTGGGTGTGAGCGCAGTCTGAATTGACCCGGCCGGCAGTTTGTTGAGAATCTGGTCGATCAGCGTCAGGCTCTCCTCGACTTCGCGAATCCGGATCCACACCCGCGCGTTGACGTCGCCGGCAGTGAGCACCGGCACCTCGAATGCAAGATCGTCATAGGGTGCGTAGCCCGGTGTGCGGCGCGCATCGAACGCGCGCCCCGAGGCGCGCCCGACGTAGCCGCCGGCGCTAAACTGGCGGGCGTATTCGGGACGCAGGATGCCGGTGGTGACGGTGCGATCCTGCAGCGACGCGGTGTTGTCGTAGAGCTCGACCAGGCGAGGAAACGCGCGGCGAACTTCTGTGAGCAAGCCCTGGATCTGCGCTGCGCCGTCCGGCGTGATGTCGCGCGCGACGCCGCCGGGCACGATTGAGTCCATCATCAGGCGGTGGCCGAAGCAGGCCTCGGCCGCGCGCAACGCACGCTCGCGCAAGATGCCGGTTTGCGCGTGCATGATCGCGAACGAAGCATCGTTGCAAATGGCGCCGATGTCGCCGAAATGATTGGCCAGCCGCTCGATCTCCGCCATCAGCGCACGCAGGTAAAGCGCGCGCGGCGGCACTGTCAGTTGCAAAGCCGCCTCGACCGCCTGCGCAAACGCAAACCCATAGGCAACCGTGCTGTCGCCCGAGGTGCGCCCGGCCAGTTTCGCCGCGTCGTCAAGCGTGGCGCCGGCCATCAGTGACTCGATGCCCTTGTGCACATAGCCGAGCCGCTGCTCCAGGCGCACCACGTGCTCGCCGTTCGCGGTGAAGCGGAAATGACCGGGCTCGATGATGCCGGCATGGACGGGGCCGACCGGAATCTGGTGCAGGCCTTCGCCCTCCGCCGGCAGGAAGGCGTAAGGCGCGGGTTTTTGCGCGGGTTGCTTCTTGCCGAGCGGATGGCGCACATCCCAAAACCCGAGATCGAGCCAGCTGCGCGTGTCCGGCGCGCCAACAGCTTGCAACCCGAACAGATCGCGGATGGCCCGCTCCAGCCGGATGGCCGGCGGGTGACGCGCGGCGACGCTTGGGTATTGGCCGTCCTTGCAGGCGTAGCTGAGCACGGCGATTTCGCCGAAACCTTCACTCAGCAGCGCCATGTGCACGTTGGGAGTGTCGCCCCAGAGTGCGAGCAGCGTGCAGCGCCCGGCCGCGAGATGGTCGATCGCCTGTTGCCAGCCGTCGTCGGTCACGAGGGCACGCGGCCACGGCCGGTGCTGCTTGGCCTGTTCGCGATGCGTAATGGTATCGAGCAGGGCCATGACGCTATCCCAACAGCCGGGCAACGTTCTGGAAGCCGCTGACCAGAGCGGGCGGCATATATATCCCCGCCATGAATACGATGGCGAGATGGGCGAACATCGGCACGTAGGATGCCTGTGCCGGTGCGGTCGGCCCGCGCGGCTCGCCGAACGCAATCGTATTGAGCCGCAGGAACAGGCCGCCCAGCCCGACCAGGATCCCGAACACGAGGATGCATGCAAGCCACGGCTCGCGCGCGAAGGTCGAACTCACCACCAGGAACTCGCTCATGAAAATGCCAAGCGGCGGCAGGCCAGCGATGGCGATCACGCCGAGCACGAGGCCCCAGCCGAGCACCGGATTGCTCACCGTCAGCCCGCCCATGTCGGCGATCTTCTGCGTTCCCTTGACCTGCGCGATGTGGCCGACCGCGTAGAAGATCGCCGACTTGGTCAGCGAATGCATGGTCATATGCAGGAGAGCCGCGAAATTCGCGAGCGCGCCGCCCATGCCGAAAGCGAACACGATGATGCCCATGTGCTCGATCGACGAATAGGCGAACATGCGTTTGATGTCGCGCCGCCGGTACAGCATGAAGGCGGCGAACACGCAGGAGATCAGACCCATGGTCACCATCAGCGGACCGGGCGCGATCGCCGCCGGGTTGAGCGCCAGCAGCATCTTGAAACGCAACAGCGCGTAAAGCGCGACGTTGAGCAGCAGACCGGACAGCACTGCCGAGATCGGCGTCGGGCCTTCCGCGTGCGCGTCGGGCAGCCAGGCGTGCAGCGGCGCCAGGCCTACTTTGGTGCCATAGCCGAGCAGCAGGAACACGAAGGCGACATTGAGCAGCGCGGGGTCGAATTGCGCGGCCTTCGTCACCAGCACGGTCCACACCATGGCGTAAAGCCCTTCACCGATGACCGGTCGCGCCGCCATGTAGACCAAGATGGTGCCGAACAAAGCAAGCGCGATGCCGACGCTGCCGAGGATGAAATATTTCCAGGCCGCTTCCAGCGCTTCGTGCGTGCGATAGATGCCGACCATCAGCACCGTGGTGAGCGTGGCCATTTCGATCGCTACCCACATCAGTCCGATATTGTTGGCCACCAGGGCGAGGTTCATGGCGAACATGAGCACCTGGTACATGGCGTGATAGAAGCGCACGAAGGTCGGCGTCAGCCGGCCGATCTCGATCTCGTGTTCGATATAGCTGGCGCTGAAAACGCTCGTGGTGAAGCCGACAAACGTCGTGAGCACGATGAAGACCTTGTTGAGGTCATCCACCAGGAGGTACGGCCCGGAGGCCGGCTGCACCACGAACAGCGACGCCGCGGTGAGGAAACTGAGGAGCGCCGCCAGCACGTTGAGGATCGCCGTCAGCCGATAACCGGGCATCGCGGCGAGCAAGGCCGCCGCTACGGCCGGGATGAGCAGAACGCCGGTGAGCGCGTCGAATTTCATCGCCGCTCTCCACGGAATTTATCGAGCGCCTGCACATCGACGGTGTCGAAGCGTTCCCTGATCCGGAACAGGAAGATGCCGATGACGATGAAGGCGATCAGCACCGAAAAAGCCACGCTGATCTCGACCACCAGCGGCATGCCCTTGGCGCCGGTCGCCGCCAGCACCAGGCCGTTTTCCAGCGACATGAAGCCGATCACCTGGCTCACCGCGTTGCGCCGCGTCACCATCATCAGCAGGCCGAGCAGCACCACCGATAGCGCGAAGGCGAGATCCTCGCGCGCCAGCGGATCGGCCTCCGCGGTCACCCGCAGCATCACCACCATGGAGAGCGCGACCAGTCCCATGCCGAGCAGCATGGCGGGACCGACGCCGACCACGGTTTCAATCTCGCGGTGGATGCCGAGCTTCACGATGATCCGGTGCAGCGCGACCGGAATGATGATCGCCTTGAACACCAGCGCGATCATCGCCGTCAGATAAAGATGCGGCGCGTCCTGGATGAACGCCTGCCAGGCGACCGAGGCCGCCAGGATGAAGGCATGCAACGCGAACGTATTGAGCAGCGCGTAGAGCCGGTCCTGGTAGAGCTGCATGAAGCTTACCAGCACCAGCGAGCCGGCCAGCATGTGGGCAATGTCGAAAGTGATGCCGCGCATGGTCTAGAGGCTCCGCGAGACGAACAGCAGCAAGGTGGCTAGCAGGCCGAGCATCAACGCCGCGCCGAGGAAGGCCGGCACCCGGAACACGCGCATTTTGGCGATCGCGGTCTCGAACACCGCCAAGAGGAAACCGCCGAGCGCCAGCTTCACCAGGTAGGCCGCAAGACCGATCGCGATGGCGCGCGCGCTCGCGTCGGGTCCGGCGATGCCCCAGGGAGCGAACAGACAGCCGATCACCGAGACATACAAAAGCAACTTAAGTTCGGATGTCAGATCGATCAGCGCGAGATGGCGGCCGGAATATTCCAGCACCATCGCCTCGTGCACCATGGTGAGCTCGAGATGCGTGGCCGGATTGTCGATCGGGATGCGCGCGTTTTCGGCAATCGCGACCATGATCAGCGCAAGCAGCGCAAGACCGACCGAAACCCTTAAGCCTGCTTCGCCCGTCACCATGTAGGCAGCGATGGTGGAGAGCTGCGTCGAGCCGGCGACCAGCGCCAGCGTGAACACGATCATCAGCATCGCCGGCTCCGCCAGCGAGGCGATCATGACCTCGCGGCTCGAGCCGATGCCGCCGAAACTGGTGCCGATGTCGAGGCCAGCGAGCGCCAGGAAGAACCGCGCGCTGCCAAGCAGTGCGATAATGGCGATGAGATCCGCCGACCAGGAAAACAGCAGGCCGCTGCCGAAGGTTGGCACCAGCGAGGCCGCAACCCAAGTGCCGGCGAAGATGATGTAGGGAATGACGCGGAACAGCCAGGACGCACTCTGCGCCAGCACCACGTCCTTGCGCATCAGCCGGATCAGATCGCGATAGGGCTGCAGCAGTGGCGGGCCTTGCCGGCGCAACAGCCGCGCCTTGACCTTGCGCACAAACCCGGTGAGCAGCGGGCTGAGCAGCAGCACCAGCAGCATCTCCGCGCCTTGCAAGGCGAATTCGCGGATCAGGGCCATATCGCAAGCACCAGCAGGAGAAGCACCAAGGCCGTGAACACCAGCGTGAGGTAGCGGCGGATGGTGAGGAATTGCAGAACGTTGAGGCGCTCGGTCGCATATCCGACGAAGCCGGCGATCGGCGCGTAAGCGGCGTCCCAGATCAAATCGCGCAGATCGACGGTCAGACGCGCGGGCGTCATGGCGCCGGGTGGCGGCATTTCGCCGATCTCGCGCGCGCGGAATACGGATGTGCCGTAAACGCGCCGGATCGGCTGGGCAAAGCTCGATGCGGTGTATTGCGTCGCCGTGCTCGGGTCCGGATAGCCGCAATCCCAGGCCGGCGCGCGGCGCAGTTTATCGGAGGCCAGCCGGTGAATGGCAAAGGCCGCGATCGAGCCGGACAATACGACAAAGACAAACACCAGCAGCCCGTTATACGAGCTGCGGCTTTCGGCGATCGGCACGATCGAAAGCCATTCCACTCCGGCCTGATGCGGCATGCTGACGCCGACGAGGCTATTGGTGACCGGCGCCAGCGCGTCGATGAAGAAACCGGGGAGAATTCCGGCAACGAGGCAGAGCGCGGCCAGGAAATACATGGCGGCGAGCGAATTGCTGTCGGTCTCCTGCGCATTCGCCGCGGCAGGCGTGCGAGCGCGGCCGAGGAAACTCACGCCGAATGCTTTGACGAAGCAGGCGGCGGCGAGCGCCGCCGACAGCGCCAGCAACGCGCCGACCGCAGGGACCAGGAATTTCAGGCCCCAGGCCGGCAAGTGCGGGCTGAGCAGAATGGCCTGGAACGTCAGCCATTCCGACACGAAGCCATTGAGCGGCGGCAGCGCCGAGATCGCCACGCAGCCGACCAGGAACACAAAGGCGGTCTGCGGCATGCGGTGGATCAGCCCACCGAGATGCTCCATGTCGCGTTCGCCGGTGGCGTTGAGAACAGCGCCCGCGCCAAAGAACAACAGACTTTTGAAGACTGAATGGTTGAACACATGGAACAGCCCGGCGGTCAGTGCGAGCGCGGCGGCCAACGGCATGCCAGCTGCCTTGAACGCCAGCGCCAGGCCGAGCCCGATATAGATGATCCCGATATTTTCTACCGTGTGATAGGCGAGCAGGCGCTTGAGATCGTGCTGCATCAGTGCATAGAGCACGC
Organism: Pseudolabrys sp.; assembly: GCA_036491675.1. Taxonomy (GTDB): domain Bacteria; phylum Pseudomonadota; class Alphaproteobacteria; order Rhizobiales; family Xanthobacteraceae; genus Pseudolabrys. The sequence goes on from DASXBN010000086.1 coordinate 60,994, forward strand.
CCATCACCGCGGTGATGCCGCCAATGGCAAGCACGGCCATGCTCCACCACCAGTCCGGCGGGCCGAGCAGGTCGAACACGATGCGCACTAGGCCGTAGACCGCGACCTTGGTCATCACCCCGCTCATCAGCGCGGAGACATGGCTGGGCGCGGCGGGATGCGCCAGCGGCAGCCAGGCATGCAGCGGCACCACGCCGGCCTTCGAGCCGGCGCCGACGATCGTGAGCACAAGCACCAGAGCAGCCAACGCCGTGGATGGATGCGACAGGCGAATGGCGTCGAAGGCGTAGTTGCCGTCGGCGCCGGCGAGCAGACCGAAGGCAAGCAGCAGGGCGAGCGTGCCGAAGCTCGCCATCAATAGATAGATGTAGCCGGCGCGCACATTCTCGCCGATGCGGTGATGCGCGATCACCAGCGCCCAGGAGGTGAGCGACATGAATTCCCACGACACCAGGAAGCTGAACGCATCATCCGCGATGACCACGAGATTCATCGCGGCAAGATAGGCTGGATAAAACGGCAGCACGCGTTGCGGAGAATGCTCGTGACGGCCATAGCCGAGTGCGAACAGGCTCGCCGAAGCGCCGCCGAGATTGACCACCACCAGGAAGAACGCCGCGAGCGCGTCGATGCGGAAATGCGCGCCCAGCCAGGGTAGGCCCAACGGCAGTGTCACGGTGGAGAAGGGGGCCGAATGTCCGAACAGGCAGAGCAGCGCGATCATGCCCAGGGTCAACGTGATCATCAGGCTTGCGCCATAAACCACGCTGGTGCCACGCGGCGAGCCGCCGAGCGCGATCGCGATGGGAGCCAAGATCAGCAGTGCCGTCACGCCGTATAGCGCGTAGACCACCATCATTTGAGCCGCACCCCGCGGCCGCCGCCGCTGCTCACCGCGCCGTCGCCGATCAATTCGATGCCGCCGGCAGCGAGCGCATCGACCAGCTTCATCAGTGAATCGACGTTGCCGCGCACCACGCCGTCGCAGGCTTCCATGCGCTGGATGGTCGGCAGCGACAACCCTGAGCGCTGCGCTAGTTCGCGCTGGTCGAGGCCGAGCAGCGCCCTGGCTGCCCGCATTTGTGTGCCGGTTATCATGTATAAAGCATCAATATAGATGTATTCGATGTATTAACTGATGCATACTGCGGTCCAAAGCCGGTTTCAAGAGCCTTTCGAGGAGCCTGTGACTACGGACGCTTTTTGGCTTTCAGGCGCTGATCGAGCCGGCCCATGTCGACCACCATGCGCTCGTGGGTGCCGTTGCCGATTTCCTCGATTTCGTCGCGCGCGCTCACATTGAATTCGATCCGGCGGCCGTCGACCTTGGTCACCTCGGCCACGGCGGTCACCTGGTGCCCGACCGGCGTCGCCGCCAGATGGCGGACATTGACGAGCGTGCCGACCACGCTCTCGCCCGCATCGAGATAGTCGCGCACCGCGTTGAGCGCGGCGTTCTCCATGGCGGTCACCATCATCGGCGTCGCGAACACTTGCGGCAGGCTGACGTCTTTGAACTGATTGGCGAGATGCGCCGGCGTCACCCGCAGCGTGTAGGTCCCCTTCGCTCCGACAGGTATCGGCTTCATCGATGGGTCTCCCTTGCCGGCCGCACATGATTGATTGCCGGCGCCAGCACGACCAGGATGATGCCGCAGATCGCGATCGGTGCAAATGCCATGCTGGCGGCGCCGCTCAGATCCCAGGCCAGGCCGCTGATCACAGGCACGATCACCGCGCAGCTATAGCTGATGGTGAACATGGCGGCGGTGACACGATGCACGTCATCCGGCGCGCTCAGCAAAGGCGGCAGCGCCAGGATGAGGATGAGGATCGCCGAAGCGGCAAAGCCCTGCAAAGTGGCGGAGACGACGATCCAGGCGCCGGTGCCGAACACGATGCCGGCGGTCGAGACCATGCAGAGCAGCCCGCAGGCGACATAAGGCCATGCCTTGCGCTCGAGGCGGCCGGCGAAAGCCAACAGCAGAAACGAAGCCGGCAATTGGCCGCCATTCAATCCGGTAAGTGACGCGCTGATCCACTCGCTTTGCCCGTTGCTCCTGAGGTAGTCGGGCAGAAAGGCATTAGTCGCGAAATAGGTGGCGTTGATGGTGCCGAGCATGATGCCGAGCCGCCAGATCAGGTGACTGTTCCAGTCCGGCCACCAGCGGCGGCTCGTAGCGGATGCCTGTCCATTGGCCGCTGCCGGCGCCAGCGCCAGCACCAGCACGGCGATAACGGCAACCGGCGCGCTCCAGACGACGAAGCCCCACTGCCAGCTTCCGCCGACCAGCGGCAGCACCAGAGGAAGCATCAACGCCACGGGGATGAGTTCGCCGATCAGCAGGCCATTGGTGTAAATGGCGGTGGCAAACCCGATGCGTTCCGGAAACCACGCGCGCACCGCCGGCGGCATGGTCACCTGCATGACGGCGACGCCGGCGCCCATGGCGATGGTCATCGCGTAAAGCCAGGCCACATCCGGAATCGCGCCGCGCAACGCGCCACCAACCGCGGTAACGGCAAGCCCGACCGCCAGCGCCGCGCGTACGCCGAGACGCGCGATCAGCAGCGAGCCCGGCACGGCGGCAATCGCGAACAGCATCGAGGGCAGGCCGGTGAGAATGCCGATCTGGGTGGCGTTGAGTTCGAGGCCATCGTGGATCAGCGGAATGACCGGCGGTACCGCAAGGATGGTGAGCCGCAGACCGGTGCCGGCGAGCCACAGCAGCAGCAGCGTCGTCAGAAAGCGAGCCGGCGAACTTGGCGCGCCGCGGTCATGTATGGTGGGGTCCGGCATTGCTAGGGCAGCGCTAAAATGTTGATCTTGTCGCTCGGGCGGACACAGCGGGAGTATCTCCTAATGTACGTTATTGGCCATGACCCGACGATTGTGTGTTTGGTTCGCGGTTCATCGACGGCGGCGCGGTTATCGGTTATCCAATCCATAAGCTCATTCTCAATCAGTTGGCCAATTTGTTGTTTGATAGAGAAACAATTATCGCGTGGCGACGATCGATGCTGCCGCTAGGCCGCTTGGGCTTCGACAATGGGTATCCGAGGGCCGGTTTGCCCGCTCGCCCGGACGTCAATACGGCGTTCCTTCGCGGCAGAGATATGCTCGTTAACCGCCTCAGAATCCGACAAAAGTTGCGGCTTCCGCGCCGTCAGAAAACACTGTAAACGGCAGATTCCCTGTATAATTCCCGATAAGAGGAAAAGGGCGCAATGGGACGACGCCTGTATGCGCCTTCGAGACTGCCTTTTTGCGCCTGCCGGCGAATACAGTAAGCGTTTGGCTTGGACACCGCGATGATACGGCTGCCGAAACTGACTTCACGCCAGATTCTGATCGTGCTGCACGATCTCGCCGCTACCGCCGCGGCGGTCGTGCTGACGTTTTTCATCCGGTTCGAGGGCGAGCCGCTGTATGAGCGACTGGCCGGTCTCGTGTTTCTGCCGCTCTTTCTGGTCTATGCAGCCGCGGTCTATTTCATTTTCAACTTGCACCGCAACAAGTGGCGGTTCACCTCGGTTCCCGATCTCTACGATATTTTCCGCACAACGACCATATTGGCGGTTTCGCTGCTCGCGCTCGACTATGTGCTGGTCGCGCCCAACGTCTACGGTTCGTTCTTCTTCGGCAAGATCACAATCCTGCTGTACTGGTTCCTGCAAATGTTTTTCCTGGGCGGCTCGCGCGTCGCCTATCGCTATTTCCACTACGCGCGCACGCTGCAGCGCGCCAAAATCGCCGACGCGACGCCGACCTTGGTGCTCGGACGGGCGGCTGATGCCGAAATTCTGTTGCGTTCGATCGAAAGCGGTGCGGTGAAGAAAATCTGGCCGGTCGGCGTTCTGTCGCCTTCCGACGCCGACCGCGGCCAGTCGATCCGCGGCATTCCGGTGCTGGGCGACATCGACGATCTCGAACGCGTCGTCGCCGATTTTGCCGGCCGCGGCACCCACGTGATGCGCGTCGTGCTGACGCCGTCGGCGCTCTCGCCGGAAGCGCGGCCGGAAGCCCTGCTGATCCGCGCACGCAAGCTCGGCCTGACCATGAGCCAATTGCCGTCGCTCGCTGCGGAAGGGGCGGCGGTGCAACTCGCGCCAGTGGCGGTCGAGGATTTGTTGCTGCGGCCCAGCGTCGAGATCGATTACAGCCGGCTAGAGACATTCGTGAGCGAGAAGGCGATCGTCGTCACCGGCGGCGGCGGCTCGATCGGTTCGGAAATCTGCGAACGCCTTGTTACTTTCGGCGCCGCCCGTCTGCTGGTGATCGAGAATTCCGAGCCCGCGCTGCATGCCGTGATCGAGTTGCTCAAAGGCATGCAAACCAACGCGGACATATCCGGCCGTATCGCCGATATTCGCGACCGCACGCGGATCATGGGCCTGATCGCACAATTCAAGCCCGACATGGTGTTTCACGCGGCTGCGCTCAAACACGTTCCGCTGCTCGAACTGGACTGGGATGAGGGCATCAAGACCAACGTATTCGGCTCGATCAACGTGGCGGACGCCGCGGCTGCGGCCGGCGCGGCCGCCATGGTCATGATTTCCACCGACAAGGCGATCGAACCGGTCTCCGTGCTGGGCGCCACCAAGCGGCTGGCGGAAATGTATTGCGAGGCGCTCGACAAGGAATTGGGCCGCCGTGCGGCTAATAAAACCGCGACGCGCATGATCTCGGTGCGTTTCGGCAACGTGCTGGCATCCAATGGCTCGGTGGTGCCGAAATTCAAGGCACAGATCGAGGCCGGCGGCCCGGTCACCGTCACTCACCCCGACATGGTGCGTTATTTCATGACCATCCGCGAAGCCTGCGACCTGGTCATCACCGCCGCAACGCACGCGCTCGGTCCCGAACGTGACGACGTGTCGGTCTATCTGCTCAACATGGGGCAGCCGGTGAAAATCGTCGATCTCGCCGAGCGTATCATTCGGCTCAGCGGGCTCGAGCCGGGACGCGACATCCAGATCACCTTCACCGGCATCCGCCCGGGCGAGCGGCTGCACGAAATCCTGTTCGCGCGCGAGGAGGAAACCACCGATATCGGTATCCCCGGCATCGTCGCCACCAAGCCGGTACAGCCGTCGCTGGAGGCGATCCGGGCCTGGCTGGCGACGTTGGAACAAGGCTTGTCGCGCGACGAGCGTGCGGTCATCTACAATGTGCTGCGCGATGCGGTGCCGGAATTTCGCGGCGAGGCGGCTTGACGCATGATCCCGAAAAGTGGGAACCGGTTTTCGGATAACATCACGCGTATGAAATAAAGGGATAAGCGTGGACCTCGCAGCATTTTTCAAAGCGGAATTCGCCGAACATCACGATACCGCGCGGCGTACCGAGGCGGCATTGGCGAGCGCCTTTGCCGGTCTGGTCGGCGCTTGCGTCAAATCGATCCGCGGCGGTGGAAAGCTGATGTTTTTCGGCAATGGTGGCAGTGCAGGCGATGCCCAGCATCTCGCGACCGAACTGATCGTCCGCTACAAGGCCGATCGTGCCGCCATCGCCGCGATCGCTTTGACCACCGATGCGTCCGCTCTCACCGCCGCCGGCAACGATCTCGGCTTCGAAGCGATCTTTGCGCGCCAGATTGAAGCGCTCGGGCGGCCCGGTGATGTCGCCATTGCGATCTCAACCTCCGGCAAGAGTCCGAACGTCATCGCGGCATTGCGCCAGGCCAGGGCGATGAAGCTGGTGACCGCGGCGCTTGGCGGCAAAGGCGGCGGCGATCTGGCCGCGCTTTCCGACCACCTATTGGTGGTGCCGTCCGACACCGTGGCGCGAATCCAGGAGATGCACATCACTTTGGGTCAGATGCTTTGCGGCGCCCTGGAAATTGAGTTGGGGCTGGTCAAGCCGGACCATTAACGGGCGCCGTTTCCGGCAATCCAGGACGCAGCCGCCTATTTTATAGTTTCGCGACGTGAATACGTTGTTTGTCATTCTGAAAATCTCCTTGACTTGAGGTCGGCGGGCCATTTCCTTTGCAGTCGGGGAGGAAACGACTTATGGACGCCACCATCTTGTCCAAGGCGCGGGCCAAGACCCGTCCGCCTCGCGCGCGGACTGGCGCCGATCGCCACAGCATCCAATCGGTCGACCGTGCGCTCTATCTGCTGGAGACCATCGCTGAAGCCGGCGGCGAAGCCTCGCTCACCGAGCTTGCCAACCGCACCGGCCTCAACATTTCCACCTGCCATCACCTATTGGCGACCCTGATCCAACGTGGCTTCGCCGCCAAAGTGTCGGGCCGCCGCCTTTATGCGCTGGGCGCCCGCATTCTCTATCTTGGGCACGCCTGCCTGCAGGTCGATCTGCCGCGGCGCGCGCAGCCTTATCTGGATGTCGTCAACCAGAAGACCGGCGAAACCGTGTATCTGGCGGCGTTGCAGGGCGACGCGGTGGTTACGCTGGCCGTGCGTGAATCGCGCCATGCCGTGCGGGTCGATACCGGCAAGATCGGAAGAATGGAAGCGCCGCACGCGACCTCGGTCGGCAAAGCCATCATGGCCTGGCTGCCGGAGGACGAGATTCACCGCCTCCTCACCGGCGGCATGAAGCGTTTCACCGACAAGACAATCACCGAGTTTCCGGTCTTGCTTGAATCGCTACGGGTCGTGCGCCGCAACGGCTACGCCATCGACCGCGAGGAATTTCTGCCCGGCGTCATTTGCGTCGGCGCCGCCATCCGTGATCTGGCCGGCACGGTGATCGGTGCGATCAGCGCATCGACGCCGACCATGCGTGCGACTGATGAGCACATTGCGCTGATGCGCGACCAGATCGCCGCCGCCACGCGCGCGCTGTCCGCCGAATTCGGCGCGCCGGCAGTGCAAGTGGGCCGCGTCGATGCGGTCGCAAATTGAGCTTAAAGATCGGCTTTGGGTGCTGCTAAAACGCGCCGCCGCACATAAAGGCCGGCGCGATCCAGAACAAAGCCGGAATTGATTTTGCTCAAGGGCTTTGGTGCAAGAATGCGCGACCTTCAGCGCGATCGCGTTGGAGGAGCCCATGTACGCACCGGCCGGTATCAAGACGAGCGCTGATTTTCCGATTCCCGACACTATGAAAGCCTGGGTCCTGGGCGATCCGGGCGAACTCACGCTCAAGGACAAGCCGGTACCGGTGCCCAAGCGCGCCGAAGTGCTGGTGCGGATCGACGCGGCTGCAATCTGCGCCACTGATCTGGAAGTGATCTATCAGGGCCCGCCGGGCATGATCCAAGGCGGCCTGCCGTTCAACAAGAACTTCTCGCCCGGCCACGAATACATGGGCACGGTTGTGGCGCTCGGCCAGGGCGTCGACGAATACCGGATCGGC
>DASXBN010000087.1:0-15801 GCA_036491675.1 Pseudolabrys sp.
TTTCGCAACGACAGGTAATCTAAACCGCACTTATTTCAATAATATCAGTCGCTTAAAAAATTTTGGTAGCGGGGGAGGGACTCGAACCCCCGACCTCCGGATTATGATTCCGCTGCTCTAACCAGCTGAGCTACCCCGCCATTCCGAAACATTATCCGCCGGAATGGACGCGATATAGGAAGAGCCGGGAAAGCCTGTCAAGCAAGGCAGGCCCAAAACAGTTCCGGAATGGTCACTTCGGCCGAACATTCGGATCGCCGCCGGGACTGCCCGGCGGCGGAATGACCGGCATGGAGCCGCCCGGCGGGGTCGGCGCCTTGATGGCAGGATCGACCTGCGGCGGTGGGCAGATGACACCGCCGGAGCTGGCCAGCCGGTCGCTCAAGTTGCGTCCGTCGGCCTTCCGAGTGTCAAGCCCGCCCCCCTCGCCGATTGTTGCAGGCTCATGCGCGCAGCCGTTACGGTCGAATTGCTCGCTGTTAGGAACAACGGCCGGCGCTTGGGTTTTGGGCGGCGCCTGTGCCATGGCCAGCGCCGGCGCCAACATCAAGGCCGCCAGCGCCGTTAGCCCGAGAATGCGAATATCGCGGTCCATCGCAAGTTCCCTGCCCGCCTCAAGGCGCGCTACGATAGATAACCGTTGACCCTACGGGAGAGTTCCGTTCAAGCCGCGCTGCGGCGCTCGCTGTCGCCCAGGCGTACGAACCGGATCAGCGCGAAATGCCCGAGCGGCGGCATGGCGCGCCGCTCGATGACGCGCACGGCGCCGTTGCGCGCCACCCAGTCGGTCAGCCGCTTGAACGAAAATTCCGGCCGCCAGCCAAGCTTTCGCCCGATCGGCGCAAAGGCTCGCTCCAACACGCGACGCGGGCCGCCTTCGGCGCCGATGTGATTGATCAGCACGATCTCGCCGCCCGGCCTAATGACCCGCGCGAATTCGTCGAGCGTAGCTTCCGGATGCGGCACCGTCGTGATGACGTATTGCGCCACCACCACGTCGAAGGATTTGTCGGGCAATGCCAGCCGCTCGGCATCCATCACCGCCAAGCCGTCCACATTGCTCAGCCCGTATTCGGCGACGCGCGCCCGCGCCTTGCGCAGCATCGGTTCCGACAGATCGATGCCCACCAGACGGTTCGAACGCGCATAATCCGGTAGCGAAATTCCGGTGCCGACGCCGACTTCGAGAATGCGTCCGCCGATCCGCTCGGCCGCGTCGATCGCCGCGTGCCGCCCGCGTTCGAACATCGCGCCGAACACCAGATCGTAGATCGGCGCCCAGCGCGCATAGGCGCGCTCGACGTTCGCATTGTTGAATTTGGAGTCCATGGTCAGCGTCCGCGCGTGATCAATTCCGAAACCCTAATTTTCGCGATCATGCACGAGTTTAATTGCGTGCGGTCGCCGCCGCCATGAGTTCATCGGCAGCACGTGCACGCTCGGTCGCGGCCACCGCGCTCTTGATGAAGCCGCCGCCGAGCACCCGCGCCTGGCCCGCGCCAGCGTCATAAAAGACACAGGCCTGGCCCGGCGAAACGCCGTCTTCACCGTCCACCAGCTCGACCTCGTAGCCGCCGGTCGTAGCCATGAGCCAGCCGGCTTGCGGCGGCCGCGTTGAACGCACTTTCACGAACACTTCGCGCCGGTCGTCGGCAAGCGCCTCTTCGATCGAGCCCTCGCCGATCCAATTGACGTCGCGCAGCACGATGCGACTGGTGCGCAGCGCCGCACGCGAACCGACCACGACCTGGCGGCGTTCGGCATCGAGCCGCACCACATAGAGCGGTGCGCCAGCCGCCACGCCCAGCCCGCGGCGCTGGCCGATCGTAAAATGGATGATGCCGGAATGCGTGCCCAGCACATGGCCCTCGAGATCGACGATCTCGCCGGCCTCCGCCGCACCCGGCTTCAACCGCTCGATCACATCGGCATAGTGGCCGCTCGGCACGAAGCAGATGTCCTGGCTGTCATGCTTTTCGGCGACGGGGAGCCCGAACTGACGCGCCAGCTCGCGCGTCTCCGCCTTGTTGCGCTCGCCGAGCGGAAAGCGCAGCAGGTCGAGTTGCTCGCGCGTGGTGCCGAACAGGAAATAGCTTTGGTCGCGTTCTTCCTCGCGCGCGCGAAAGAGGCCACGGCCGCCGCCGGGCAAAGCCCGCGAGGCGACGTAATGGCCGGTCGCCAGAACATCGGCACCGAGCTCGCGCGCGGTGATCAACAGGTCGTGGAACTTGATCGCCATATTGCATTCGACGCACGGCACCGGAGTCTCGCCGTGGATGTAGCTTTCGGCGAAACGGTCGATTACCGCCTCCTTGAAGCGGTTCTCGTAGTCGAGCACGTAATGCGGAATGCCAATGCGCTCGGCGACGCTGCGCGCGTCGTAGATGTCCTGCCCGGCGCAACAGGCGCCCTTACGGTGGGTGGCGGCGCCGTGGTCGTAGAGCTGCAGCGTGACGCCGACCACGTCATAGCCTTCGGCCTTGAGCAGCGCGGCGGTCACCGAGGAATCGACGCCGCCGGACATGGCGACGACGACACGGGTGTCTTGTGGGCGGCGATCGAGGTCGAGGCTGTTGGACATGGCTCTTCTTACTATAGGTGGCGATGCTTAGCGCGCAATTCGAGCCGTGTCCGCTGGCAAATATCACCGCTGCCACGGACGGCTGCCAGGGCTCGCCATGGTACCCTGCGCACCAAACAAGCTATTGATATAGAACAATTTTCATAGCTTCAACCAGAAGCGCGGCCGCTTTGAACCCGAGCGGCGGGTGATCCCGGTCTACTGAACGACCCGCGCGCGCCAGTCGTTCAGCACGGCTGTCAGGGTGTCTTCGAATGAATGTTCCGGCTTCCAGCCGAGCCGTGCGCGGGCGCGGCCAGCATCGCCGACAATGATGGGAAGGTCGCCGGGGCGCCATCGCGCGCGATCTTGCTCGACGGAAATCTCGATACGACTTCGAGCAACGAGACCCGCCAGGATATCCGATATCCGGCGCGGAATGCCGGATGCGATATTGAGCACGGTGCCTGACTCTAGACTTGCCAAATTCTTCATGACCAGCGCATAGGCATTGGCAACATCTTGGACGTCGAGGAAATCGCGCTGGGCGTCAAGATTGCCGACGCGAATGACCGGTGGGGCGAGCTGGGCTTCGATCCTCGCGATTTGCATGGCAAGTGCCGGAACCACGAAAGCCCCCGATTGCCCGGGACCGGTGTGATTGAATGGACGCAGGCGGATGCACCTGAGCCCTGCGCGAATCAGCGGACCAAGGGCGAGATCTGCAGCCGCCTTGCTCGCCGAATACTCATCGAGCGGCACGAGCAACGCTTCTTCGTCGAGTGCGCGGCCGGCTTTCGCGCTTTCGCCATAAACCAGTCCAGAACCGACATGGATTAGCCAGCAGTCCGGCGACCGCTTCAAAATCACGCGCGCCAAATTGAGCGTGCCGTGCAAATGTACCCGCCACGCTTCCTCGGGGTCGGCGTTTGCGGCGGTCGGGGCGGCGAGCGCCGCAAGATTGACGACATGCGTCGGCTTCACGCTGCAAATCGCAGCCTCGAGCGCAGCGTAATCAGTGATATCGAGGGCCGTGACCGGACCGAGCGACGCGTAGTGGCCCGCGTCTTTTCCCGTGGCGATAATTTCGATGTTGCTTTCGTACGAGCGCCGCAGAGCCTCAACCAGATAGGGACCGACAAATCCGGGCGCCCCGGTGACCAGCACCCGCGTCATAAGTGGTCATGCTTTCTGACGCGCTCAAGATCGGCATCGACCATCTCAGCGACGAGTTGCTCGAGCGTCGTTGCCGCTGTCCAGTTCAATTTCTTTTTCGCCTTCGTTGGATCGCCGCACAGCACATCCACTTCGGCCGGCCGTAAAAAGCGCTCGTCTACGACGACGTGATCTTCCATCTTCAGACCGGCGTGCCCGAACGCAAGCGCGCAAAAACTGCGAACTGATTCTGTCCGTCCGGTCGCAATGACATAATCGTCCGGCGACTCCTGCTGAAGCATGAGCCACATGGCCTCCGCAAAGTCGCGCGCATGACCCCAGTCGCGCTTGGCGTCGAGGTTGCCCAAGGCAAGCGTCTTTTGGCGCCCAAGCTTGATGCGGGCAACGCCATCGGTAATTTTTCGCGTCACGAACTCGATCCCGCGCAGAGGCGATTCATGATTGAAAAGGATCCCGCTTGACGCATGAATCCCGAAGCTCTCGCGATAGTTCACCGTCATCCAGTGGGCATAGAGCTTGGCCGCCGCATAGGGCGAGCGCGGATAAAATGGCGTCTTCTCCGATTGAACTTCCTGCTGCCGCTTTCCGAACATTTCCGACGACGATGCCTGGTAGAAGCGCGCTTCCGGATACGTCAGTCGAACCGCTTCAAGCATGTTCGCGGCGCCGAGCCCTGTCACCATCCCGGTCGTCAGAGGCTGTTGCCAGGACGATTTCACGAATGACTGTGCGGCGAGATTGTAAACTTCCGCCGGCTTAACCTCTCTAAGCACACGGATGATGCTCGATAGATCGGTCAGATTGCCATCGTGCAATGTAATCTTGCCGGCAATACCCAGCCATTTCAAACGCGCATCCACAACGTCTGATGAGGCGCTGCGACGGAGCAGACCGTGAACGTCGTAGCCCTTCTCTATCAGCAGCTTGGAAAGATACGTACCATCTTGACCCGTCACCCCGGTAATCAATGCCGTTTTCTTATTCATTGCCTTGCACGCCCCCGCTTCTTTCATCGACGCGAAAAATCTCGAGTCCGTTGTCCTCTTGTGCCTTCGGTAAACAACATGAATATCATCGGCGATGAGCAATCATGGACGACGATCGGCGCAGCTTTCGCTTCGCAAGCCACGTTATAAATGGCGACCGACATTTCTGGCCCGCGCCTGACAGATCTGTCAATTATCAGGTCAATCCCGCTGAATCGGGCGGATTAAACCCAGAGCTAGAATTTAGAGCGCCATTCGAGCCGTGCCTGCCGGCAAATATTGCCGACTCACCAGCAGTCGCTGCCCGCCGCGCGCTTGCGGCAACACCCGCTCGATCAGATAAGCTATTGATTTAAAAAAGCTTTCATAATCGCCTTCGCTGGCCCGACGATTGCAGATCGCTGGCCGGATATCCGGAGACCAGCAGTGCCACAAGTTGCGTCCAAAGCGCCGACCCATGCCTTTAAGCCTTCGCTGCCGACCCCGTCGCGGGCGGCGCCGAGTTCCGAGCGAACGCATGGCTCACCATTCGAAAGCCTGCTCGACGACACCACGCAGGCCCCTGTCTCGCGGCCCCCGCAATCGCAGCCGGCGTTCGCCGACCAGACCGCGCGCGCTGCGCAGCGGGATTCGGCCCAGCCACGGGCCAAAGGCAAGGGTACGATCGCGGCGCAGCCCAACGACAACGGCAAAGCCGCCAATTCTGCAAAGGCCACCGGCCCTGCCGATCCCGCCGATGCCAGCAATGCAAGCGAGGCCGATACGGCGCTCAACGATTGCAAAGCCGCGGGCGACGACAAAATGAAAGCTGACGCCAAGGTCAGCGCGCAGGCCGCAACCGGAGATGACGCCGACCCCGCAAGCGACGGTAAGTCGGTTGATGGTCCGGCGCCAACGACCGTCGCGGTAGTGGCCGCCGCGCCTGAGCCCAGCGTGGATACCTCGGCCGCGCCAGTAGTAATTCCGCCGGCAACATCCAGCGTCATTCCGCAAGCAGCGCCCGCCGCCGCGGGCCAGGATGCGATCGTTATTGCCAATACACCGAAGACCAAAGCGGCCGATCCGGCGGCCCAACAAGCTGACCCCCAACAGGCCGCGGCTGTTGCCGCTGATGCGCCCAAGACTGACACGCCCAAGACTGACACGACTAAGGCCGACGCGCCTAACACTGACACATCCTTGGCTGACGCGCCTAAGACTGACACGCCCAAAGCTCAAGCTTTCGATCCCGCGGCTTCGCAAGCGCCTGCGCGAGCCGACACCGATAAAACTGCCGCCCATCCGCGCGACGAGGTCTCGACTAATACCCACCATGCCGCCGCGGATACGCCCGCGCCCGTCGCAGCCGATGCCCAGATCGCCTCGCCAAAGACGACCGATGTCGTCGCGCAACAGGCCCAGATAACCCCGCCGCCGCAAAACATTTCGCCGGCGCTCGCAAATCCGACGGCCGCCGCTCCACCGGTTGGGCAACCGGCGGCGGTTCCGCTCGCCGGCGTCGCCATCGAAATCGCCGGCATGGCCCAGGCGGGCAAGAACCACTTCGAGATCAGACTCGACCCGCCCGAACTCGGCCGCATCGAAGTCCGCCTCGCCGTCGACCGCGACGGCCACGTGACATCGCGCCTGATCGCGGACCGGTCCGACACGCTCGACCTCTTGCGCCGCGACGCCTCAGGTCTCGAGCGCGCGCTGCAGGACGCGGGGCTGAAAACGGCCGACAACGGCCTGCAATTCTCGCTGCGCGACCAGACCCCGGGCCGTCAGCAAAACGATACGCCGCCGCCGAAGATCGCGCAGATCGTCGTGCAAGACAGCACGCTTGCGACAAACGATGCGACCATAAGCAACTATAGCCGTCTCGCAGGACTGCGCGGCGGTATCGACATTCGAGTCTGAGGATTGACCATGACCACGCTCGCCTCCCCCGTCACTTCGGCCACCCCGTCCGCCAGCTCGTTGACGAGTGTGACGAACAACACCGAAATCGCGAGCAATTTCACCACGTTTCTGAAACTGCTGACGACGCAGTTGCAGAACCAGGATCCGCTCAGCCCGATGGACACCAACCAGTTCACCCAGCAGTTGGTCGAATTCGCCTCCGTCGAGCAGCAAATGAAATCGAACGACGCGCTGACCACCCTGGTGTCGCTCAATCAAGCCGCGCAATCGACGTCGGCGCTCAACCTGGTCGGCGCCACCGTGGTGGTCGACGGTTCGACCACGCAACTCGCCAATGGCAAGGCCACCTGGAGCCTCAGCGTCAGCAAGCCGGCGACCGCGACGATCACGATCAAGGATGCGAACGGCCAAAACGCCTATACCAGCAGCTTCGCCGTCAATGCCGGCACGCAGAACTTCGTCTGGGACGGTCACGGCAACAACGGCACGCTGTGGCCGGCCGGCTCCTACACCATGACGGCGACCGCGACCGACGCGAGCGGCCAGACCACCGCGATCTCGACGCAGATTCAGGCGCGCGTGGATTCGGTGGATCTCACGCAGACCCCGCCGCTTTTGTCCATCAATGGACAGAACTACACGGTCAACCAGCTGCAAAAGATCGTCGCGCCCGGAGCCTAGTGGGCGGGATCGCCCGCGGCCAAGCGCTCACGAGGCCTGCGCGGACGCCTTTCGTTCGTTGCCGTTTTGCAAAGCGACTTCGATCGCGTGCTCCAGCGCGGCCAACTCGAACGGCTTGCGCAGGATGTCGAAGCGGCCGTCGGCGGCTTGCGCCGCATCGCTGAAACCGCTGGTGAGCAGCACCGGTATCTGGGGAAACCGCTCCTGGCAGATTTGCGCAAGGCCGAGACCGCTGATCGCGCCCGGCATGACGATGTCGGAAAACAAAAGATCGACCCCGATGCCCTGCTGCAGATGGCGCAACGCCTCGGCGGCATTTTCGGCCCGTACCACGCGGTAGCCGAGTTGTTCGAGCAGCGAGGAGGTCACCTCGGCGACATCGCGGCTATCCTCCACCACCAGCACGGTGCCCTGCGGCGGACCGTCATATGACGCCGCCCCCTCGCCGGCACCCGCCGACGCGGCATGGGCGCTGCGCGGCAGATAGATCGTGACCACCGTGCCGCGGCCGGGCTCGCTGCTCACGGTCACCGCGCCGCCCGACTGGTTGGCGAAGCCGTGCACCTGCGATAGGCCGAGCCCGGTGCCCTTGCCGACCGGCTTGGTGGTGAAGAACGGCTCAAAGACGCGGGCGAGCACGTCCGGCGCCATGCCGCTGCCGGTGTCAATGATGGCGAGCGCGACGAATTCGCCCTCCAAGGTGCCTGCTGCCGAGCCCGGCTTGAGCACCACATTGCGTGCCGAGAGCGTGATGGTGCCGCCATCGGGCATGGCGTCGCGCGCGTTGACCGCGATATTGACCAGCGCCAGTTCCAGCTCGCCGAGATCGACCTCGACCGGCCAGATCTTATCCTCGATGTCGCAGATCAACTGGATATTGCCGCGCAACGAGGGCACCAGCATGTCGCGCACCGCATCGATGCGCTGCCGCAGATCCACCACGACCGGCATCAATTGCTGGCGGCGCGAGAACGCAAGCAATTGCCGCGTCAGTTTTTCGCCGCGATTGGCGGCGGCGCGGATGGCTTGCACCGCCTGCGTATCTTTCGCCTCGCTCAGCCGGCGCTGCAGGATTTGCGCGTAGCCGGATACGATCATCAGCAGATTGTTGAAGTCGTGCGCGATGCCACCGGTAAGCTGGCCGAGCGCCTCCATCTTCTGGGCATGCGCCGCCTGCTCGCGGGCCTGCTCGAGCGCGAGCTGCGCCTCGTGCTGGGTGGTGATGTCGCGCGTAAGCTTGGCGAAGCCGATAAGCTCGCCGGCGTCGTTGCGAATGGCGTCCATCACCACGCTAGCATAAAATCGGCTGCCATCCTTGCGCACCAGCCAAGTCTCGGTCTCGAATTGATCCTCGCGCGCGGCGGTGACGAGCGCGTCATCGGCCATGTCGCCGGCGCGAACCTCCTCGGGCAGGAATATGCGAAAGTGCCGGCCGATAATCTCGTCCGCCTCGTAGCCTTTGAGACGCTGGGCGCCGTCGTTCCAGCTTCGCACACGGCCCCGCACGTCAAGTAAGTAAATCGCGTAATCGCGCGCGCCCCTGAGCAGCAAGCGATAGTTTTGCTCGGAATCCTGCAGCGCGCGTTCTGCCTGCTTGCGTTCGGTCACATCCAGGCAGATGCCCAGCATGCGGACCGCGGTCCCGCTCTGGTCGCGGATCACCTCGCCGACGCTGTGCAGATGACGGATGCTGCCGTCCGGACGGATAATGCGCTCCTCGTGGCTGAAATCCTTGCCCGACTTGAGCGCGGCGCTGAAGCTGGCCCGCACCCGCGCACGGTCTTCGGGGTGGATGAAACCGGCGAATTCCTGCAGGGTCCCTTTGAGCCGGCCGGGCGGCAGACCGTAGATTTGCATCAGTTGCTCGGACCATGAAACCGTGTTCTCCAGCACGTCCCAGCGCCAGCTGCCGAGATTGGCGAGGCGCTGAGCCTCTGTGAGATGAATATTGGCTACGGCGAGTTCCGCGGTGCGTTGCTTGACGCGCCGGTCGAGGTCGGCCTGGATATGCAGCAGGCTGTCCTCGGTCCGTCGGCGCACCGCCACGTCGGCGCTCAGCGCCAGGCTCGGCACCGAGACACTGATCATAAACGTCAGCAGGAGGACGAAGGATTCGTTGAGGCCGATAGCGGCGAACGGCCCGGCCTGCTCGATCGTGCTCCAGATCGCGAAACCGGTCAGGATCAGCCCGACCGTCGCGGTATCGCGCGGCCCGCGCCTCAGCGCGGCCCACAACAACGGCAGGATCGCCAGGAAGCCGATCGGGCTGGTATATTGGGAGCGCGGCACCAGTGGGCTGAACGCGATCAGGCCGACGGCAATGGCCGATATCAGCACCGCCGCCACTGCCCGCGTTTCCCGCCAATTGAAATTACGCCACTGCGATTGCGCCCACAGCACGAGCACCGGCGTGACAACCAGCGCGCCGGCGGCGTCGCCCAGCCACCAGGTGACCCAGATCGGGGTGAAATTCGCCCAGGTTGCGAGCTCCGCCGCGATCAGCGTCCCCACACCGATGGTAGCGCTGATGATGGTCGCGGGCCCGATCGCGACGAGCGCGAATTTTGCGACTCGCAATGGAGTCGCGAAGGTCTCGCGGCCCCCCGACCAGCGTTCGATCAGGTAACCGCCGGCGACGGCTTCCAGGGTATTGCCCAGCGCGATGATCGCGGCGGTGACGGGGGTGCCGGCTGTGGTGACATTGGCGGCGAAGGCGCCAATGAAGATCGCTGGCCAGATTCGCAAGCCGCCGAGCAGAACCGCCGCCAGCGCCAGGCCGGTGGGCGGCCAGATCGGGCTGGCGCTCGGATTGATGGAGGCGAGCTGCAAGCCCAGCTTCGCCAGCACGAAGTAGGCCGGCGCAACGAACAGCAAAGTTCCCAGGTAGCGCCCCTGGGCGCGCCACCCCGAGGTGGAATCCCTGGCAGGAACCTTTTTCAATGGCGCCCCCCTGCAACGTCGGTACGGCGCGATAATGGCCAAGCTGGGGCAGCATTATACCCCAATTCAACGCGAGGCCGGCGTGCAATTCGTAACCGAAACGTTAGCGAAAACAGGGCAAACATTTCCTCATATGCGCCCCTAGCTTAGGCAAATTTTAAGTCGCGGCGCGTAGCTTCCAGGAAGTAAATGCCCGTCTAGTAGAGTCTCTTGTGAGTACACCAATGACCGAACCCCACCGCCCGAGGGTCAAATACGTCATCGGGCCTGATGGCAGCCCCCTTACGATCGCGGATCTGCCGCCGCCGTCGACCAAACGTTGGGTCATCCGCCGCAAGGCCGAGGTGGTCGCCGCGGTTCGTGGTGGCCTGCTGTCGCTGGAAGAGGCCTGCGCGCGCTATACTTTGACGGTCGAGGAATTCCTGTCCTGGCAGTATTCCATCGATCAGCACGGCCTGGCCGGCCTGCGCACCACGCGCATCCAGCAATACCGGCAATAGTTCCATCGCCGCCTTTCGGCTGAGCCGCCGGCCCCTCGTGGCCGGCGATTTCGTATGCGCGCCGAGTGGAGGCAAATTCCATTTGCCGCGCCGGCCATTGCGACGATTTTCTGTTTTGCCTTATTAACCGGACGCTAACCATAAACTGGGCAAATCTTGCCGGGTACGGCGCGCATGGCGCCGCAAGCTTGGGACGGAACCCGGTGCAAGGTTTTTTCGATTTCGTGAAGTCGCTTGGTGCGGCCCGAATGGCGGCCATGGCGGCGGTAACCTTGGCACTGGTCGGTTTCTTCTCTTTCCTGATGATTCGCATGACGGCGCCGCAAATGGTGCCGTTATTCACCGATCTGTCGGTCGAGGACTCGGCCTCGATCGTCAAGGATCTCGAGCGCCAGGCGATCGCCTACCAGCTCAAGAACGACGGCGCCATCGTGATGGTGGCCAAGGACAATGTCGCACGGCTGCGCATGAAGCTCGCCGAAGGCGGCCTGCCCAAGGGCGGCGGCGTCGGCTACGAGATTTTCGACAAATCGGACGCGCTCGGCTCCACCACTTTCGTCCAGAACATCAACCATCTGCGCGCTTTGGAAGGCGAACTCGCCCGCACCATCCGCGGCCTCGACCGCGTGCAGGCCGCGCGCGTGCATCTGGTGCTGCCCGATCGGCCGCTGTTCTCGCGCGACAAGGCCGACCCGTCGGCGTCGATCGTGCTCAAGGTGCGCGGCACCCTTGAGGCGCAACAGGTGCGCGCCATCCGCCATCTGGCCGCGACCGCGGTCAGTGGCCTGAAGCCCGAGCGCGTGTCGGTGATCGATGAGACCGGCAAACTGCTCGCCGACGGCGCCGCGCAGAGCGATCCGCAGCAGGGCGGCGGCGCCGACGAGCGCAAGGTGGCTTACGAGAAACGCCTGCGCGATCAGGTCGAGGCGATCGTCTCCTCGGTGGTCGGACCCGGCCACGCGCGGGTGGAAATCACCGCCGATTTCGACCTCAACCGAATCACGCAGACCTCGGACAAATTCGACCCCGACGGCCGCGTCGTGCGCTCGAGCCAGACCCGCGAGGAAAGTTCATCGGGCGGCGACGACAAGGGCGGTCCGGTATCGGTCGGCAACGAGTTGCCCGGCGGCGCCAAGCCGGCGGCCGTCACCGGCGCCAGCGACCAGAACCGCAAGACCGAGGAAATCGTCAACTACGAAATCTCGCGTATCACCAAGACCGAGGTGACCGAGGCCGGCCGGGTCAACCGCATTTCCGCGGCCGTGCTGGTGGACGGCAACTACACCAAGAACGACAAAGGCGAGATCGCATATCAGGCGCGGCCGAAAGAAGAGATCGACCGCATCACGGCGCTGGTGCGCTCCGCCATCGGCTTCGATGCCAAGCGCGGAGACCAGGTCGAAGTGGTCAATCTGCGTTTCGCGGATACCTCGCCGGTGCCGATCGCCGAACCCAA
The DNA here is from genome assembly GCA_036491675.1 of Pseudolabrys sp. Lineage (GTDB taxonomy): Bacteria > Pseudomonadota > Alphaproteobacteria > Rhizobiales > Xanthobacteraceae > Pseudolabrys. Next base: position 12,202 of record DASXBN010000087.1, read on the forward strand.
CGGCTGGATGAGCTACCTGCAATTCACCAAAGACGACATCATGCGCTTCGCCGAGCAAGGCGTCATGGTGGTGCTCGGCCTGATCGTGCTGCTGATGGTCGTGCGTCCGCTGGTGCGCCGGATCGTGACGCCGGAGGGCAGGATGGCCGCGGTGGCGGGAGCCGCCGGCGCGGCCGGGGTCGCCGGTGCGATAGGCATGCAATATATCGCCGCCGCTGCGCCGGGAGCCGCCAGCATTACCATCCCGGTCGGCGCCGCTGCGCCGCCCAGCGCCGCAAATATCGCCGCCATGGCCGGCGCTCAGGAGGCGGTCGCCGTCTCCAACCGCACCTCCGCGATGATCGACGTCGCCCAGGTGCAGGGACAGGTGCACGCCCAATCGGTCGAGAAAGTCGGCGAACTCGCCGAGAAGAATCCGAACGTCGCAGTGTCCATCATCCGCAACTGGCTGCACGAGGACGTGTCTTAACCCATGGCTTCCGCCTACGCCCAAGAGAAAAAAGAGCACGGCCGTGACGACATTAACGGCCTGATGGCCGATCTCGCCACCCGTCCGCAGGTCAATAAAGGGCGGCGCAAGCTGACGGGCCCGGAGCGGGCGGCGGTACTCATGCTCTCGCTCGGCGAGCGCTACGGCGGCAAGATCTTCAGCATGCTCGACGACGATGAACTGCGCGAAATTTCGACCGCGGCGTCGGCGCTGGGAACCATCGACGCCGCAGCGGTCGAGGAATTGCTGCTCGAATTCGTGTCGCTCATGTCGGGGTCGGGCGGCGTGCTCGGCAGCTACGACATTGCCGAGCGCCTGCTGCAGCAATACCTGCCGGCCGAGCGCGTCGGCGGCATCATGGACGACATCCGCGGACCCGCCGGCCGCAACATGTGGGAGAAGCTCGCCCACGTGCATGAAGAGGTGCTGGCGAATTATCTGAAGAACGAATACCCGCAGACCGTGGCGGTGGTAATGAGCAAGCTGCGCTCGGAACACGCCGCGCGCGTGCTGGCTATTTTGCCGCAGGACTTCTCCCTCGATGTGATCAATCGCATGCTGAAGATGGAAGCGGTCCAGAAGGATGTGATCGATGGCGTCGAAGAGACGCTGCGCACCGAATTCATGACCAACCTGTCGCAGACTCGCCGCCGCGACGCCCATGAGGCGATGGCGGAAGTCTTCAACAATTTCGACCGCCAGGCCGAAATGCGTTTTCTCGCCGCGCTGGAGGCGGAAAACCCCGATGCCGCCGAACGCATCAAGGCGCTGATGTTCACGTTCGACGACCTGGTCAAGCTCGACAGCGGTTCGGCGCAGACGCTGATGCGAAAGTTCGAGAAGGACAAGCTGGCGATCGCGCTGAAGGGCGCCTCCGAAGAAGTGCGTCAGTTCTTCTTCGGCAACATGTCCACGCGCGGAGCCAAGATGCTGGTGGAGGAGATGCAATCGATGGGTCCGGTGCGCCTGCGCGACGTCGACGAGGCGCAGACGTTGCTGGTCAATATCGCCAAGGAGCTGGCCGCCAAGGGCGAAATCCTGATCACCAAGAGCCGCGGCGACGAAGAATTGATCTACTGACGCGTGATCCCGAAAAGCGGGAACCGGTCTTCGGAAAAGATCATGCGCAAGGGAAAGTAAATGAAAGCGACCGCCAAATACCTGTTCGACGAAGACTTCTCCGCCGGGGAGAAGGTGCCGACCATTACCCTGGTCGAGGCCGAGCGGCGGCGCGCCGACGCCGAATCGCAGGCCTATCGCAAGGGCTTTGCCGCGGGCCAGGAGCAGGCGCAGAGCGGCGTGTTCGCGATCGTTGCCGAAGGAATGGACCGCCTCCACAAGTCGCTTGCCGGCATCGAGGCGCGGCTGGAAACCGAGGCCGTGGAAGTGGCGGTGGCGGTCGCCGGCAAACTCGCGCCCGCGCTGATCGCGCGCGAGCCGTTCGCCGAGATTTCCGCGCTGGCCATCGAATCCTTCGCTCATCTGGTGAAGGCGCCGCACGTGGTCGTGCATATCGGTGCCGAGATCTACGACGCGGGCAAGGCCAAGCTCGAGGAGATCGCGCAGGCGCGCGGTTTCGAGGGCCGCCTGGTGGTGCTGTTCGATCCGGGCATGGCGCCCGGCGACTGCCGCATCGAATGGGCCGACGGTGGCGTCGCCCGCGACCGCACCGCGATCCTTGCGACAATCGACGACGTGGTCACGCGCTACGTGGCGGCGCGAACCAGCGACAATGACAAATAGGAATTTCGGAGACCGACGCGATGAGTGACAGCGACAGCAAGGTGCCCCTGCCCGACCTGGAAGGCGGCAGCGCAATGCAGACGGTCGAGGACGCCGGCGTCTTGACCGCCGATGACGACGAATCGGTCACCCGCGGCGCCGCCGACCTGGAGGCGCTGTTCGACGTGCCGGTGAAGGTTTCGGCCGTGCTCGGACGTACCCGCTTGCCGGTCGGCGACCTGCTCAAACTGGGACCCGGCGCCGTGCTCGAACTCGACCGCAAAGTCGGCGAGGCCATCGATATCTACGTCAATAACCGCCTGGTTGCGCGCGGCGAAGTGGTTTTGGTCGAGGACAAGCTGGGCGTGACCATGACCGAAATCGTCAAGGCCGACCAGAACTAGCGCATGACCGGAAATCATGCGCACGAACGTTAAAGGGATAATGCCATGCGACTCCTGATCGTCGGCACGCTCGGAGGCCAGCTCACCACCGCGAGCAAGATCGCGATGGACAAGGGCGCCAGCGTCACGCAAGCCGAAAGCAACGAGCAGGCGCTCGCCGTGCTGCGTTCGGGCCGCGGCGCCGACCTGCTGTTGGTCGACGTTGCGCTCGACATCCGCGACCTGGTGAGCCGGCTCGACGCCGAGCGTATCCATGTTCCGATCGTGGCCTGCGGCGTCACCAATGACGCGCGCGCGGCGGTCAACGCCATCCATGCCGGCGCCAAAGAATACATCCCGCTGCCGCCCGATCCCGCATTGATCGCGGCGGTGCTCGCGGCGGTCACCGACGATGCGCGCGAGATGATCTATCGCGACGAGGCGATGGCGAGCGTGGTCAAGCTCGCCCAGCAGATTGCCGGCTCAGACGCCTCCGTGCTGATCACCGGCGAAAGCGGCACCGGCAAGGAAGTGCTGGCGCGTTATCTGCACGCGCGTTCGCAGCGCGCCAAGAAGCCGTTCATCACGGTCAATTGCGCGGCCATTCCGGAAAATCTCCTGGAATCCGAATTGTTCGGCCACGAGAAGGGCGCCTTCACCGGCGCGCTCGGGCGCCGCATCGGCAAGTTCGAGGAGGCCAATGGCGGCACGCTGTTGCTTGACGAGATTTCCGAGATGGACGTGCGGTTGCAGGCCAAGCTCCTGCGCGCGATCCAGGAGCGCGTCGTCGATCGCGTCGGCGGCACCCGGCCGGTGCCGATCGATATCCGGATCATCGCCACCTCGAACCGCAATCTCGCCGACGCGGTGCGCGAGCATATCTTTCGCGAAGACCTGTTGTTCCGCCTCAACGTCGTCAACTTGAAGATCCCGCCGCTGCGCGAGCGGCCCGCCGACGTGCTCGAACTTGCGCAATATTTCGTCGGCAAATATGCCGCGGCGAAC
>DASXBN010000088.1:0-128170 GCA_036491675.1 Pseudolabrys sp.
TCTATGTCATCGGCAGCATGTGGGACGGCGGCAATGTCGCCCACTACGCGCCGAGCCACCCGCGCGTGCTGATCGACGGCAAGCCGGCGCGCGCGCCCTGGATCGATCTCAATGATCTGAGAGCACGCGGCGCGCTGGTGCTGTGGACCGACAGCGATCCGCGCGTCATCCCGCCGGAACTGCGCACGATTGCCGCCGATGCCGCCATCCAGACGCCGTTCGAACTGAAGGACCTACGCGGCGATCTCACCACCACCGTCGGCTGGGCCATCCTCCAGCCCAAACCTTCGTTCGCGCGGCAGAACTAGCGCGCGGACTCATTTCCCGGTGTCCAAATGCAAAGGCAGCACCGCCGTCTAATGCCCGCTTTCGGGGATAAAGCGAACCTAGTGGTGATGTCTCGCGATGTCAGCTCTTGACCCGAAGCAGACATAGGCTGGTGCACTGCAGATTTCTGCTTTTGACCCGGAGGTGACATCGCAAGGACGCTTGAAGCAGACAGTTACTCGCAATAGCTGGTGCGCGCTTGCGTTATCCGCTTGCCTCTAACACTTCAACGATTTCTTTAAGCTCATTCGCCAACTGGCCAGGCAGCTTTTTGCAGAACCGTTCGGCGAGTCCGCGATAGTACCAGAGAGTCTTTTTTTTAGGTTGACTGAAACGGGACCAGATTGCTTCGCCGATATCGGGTTTTCGCAAGTCACGAAGGATCGCACGCGCGTTGTGAACTTTGTCCGCCAGCGACACGCGGAGGACATCCTTGTGGGCCGTCTCCAGGTGCGCGAGATACGCCTTCTTCCGCTTTTGCCAATCCGCCTTTGGTTCCCCTTTTGCCGTGTCGGCGAGACTGTCCGAACACGCCTCGACGACCTTGGCTACGCGCTTACCAAACCGGTTACGGACATCCTCAAGCCGCGCCTCGCCGCCCTGATCTTCAACGCTGTCGTGCAGAAGTGCCGCGATGGCAAGATCTTCATCACCGCCATACTCTAGGACGGTCGCGGCGACCGCCAGGAGATGGGCCACATAGGGGATCGAGGTGCCTTTGCGGACCTGCCCGCCGTGAACGTGGGTGGCGTAAAGAAGCGCCCGATCAAATCGATCGGTTAGCACAGTCGCCGGGTTCATGAGTCACCTCCTATCACCGCGCGGGGTGATCCGCTCCGTATCTTGCGCTCATTGTAGAAGGAGTGAAGTTCTTCGGGACCGCCCTCTCGCTTGCACCAACCGCATCCGAATTGATTTTCACGGGCCAAAATCATCAACCAGTGATTTGTGCCTGGGCAGCTGGCCATCCAGGCATTGTCATTGTGGCCGGCTGGCCTTGGCTTGAGGTTTAGCTCCGTTGCCATTTTGATGATCGGAGCTCCCTGCCGGCGTTGCGCTTCTTCCGCCGCCTCACTGTTGCGCTTTAGCTCGCCGGCAATCGCGTTGACGATGCTTTCCAGTTCACCATTTGTGAGCAGGCCCGTCCGATATGGCAAAACTGGGCACTCAATGTGAACCCTGGAGCGGACGTGAGCATCCAAAAGCCGCGCTGCCGCCTCCCGCTTAGACCCATCGCGTGGGATACTTCCGACACACTTTCGGCTGACGATCTGGTCGAAGTATTTTACGACCTCCTCCAGCCAGTCCAGATCACTTGTGCGGATCAGATAAAACAGCCTGTGAACTGTACCGATCTCACTCTCGCAACCCCAACCGCCTATAAAGCCGAGGAACTCTATACTCGCCGGGAAAAATTCTGGATCGATCGGTGCGTCACTCACTTTTTCGCGCATAAAAATCCCTCCGTCGGTTTGACCGAGGAGGGCTGACTTGTCGCGCGACCCGTTTCGTTGCCGAATGGCCGCATCCCCTTGCGGGAACCACCTTGCCCGGGAAGGCAGGTTGGCGAGGGCGTCAGCCCTACTCTTGATGCTTTAGTTACATATAGCGCTGCCAAACTCGCTTTCAAGTCTCTAGCGCCGATAATTGTGAGCCTAAATTACGTTCATGGATACGACTCCCATTTTCTTTCTATTCCGTTTTTGTCACAAAACTTGGTGAACTCGTCTACGGCAGTCAAGGCAACATCGTGGTGTGTGCCGCCATCTTCACGGTACAGTTCAATGCTGAGATCGGGCATTATCCTTCCCTGGTGTGGCATCCAAGACTACGTTTCACGGAGCGCCCAACGCGCGAAAAAAATTTATCACTGTACATATATAGTGACGCCAAGCCCGCCAGAAGCCAAACCAAGTCTACGTCAGAAACCGCTGCGCGGCGGCCGTTCTTTTTGCTCGTGACGTCCGCTTTTGGCCCATAGTGGACATTCTGAGCGCACTGCCAAATGTCCGCTTTCGGAGGTAAAGCGGACTAATACGAAGCAAAGCCGACATTGAGAAACCGCAGCTACGTCGATTTATGAGTACGCGCCCTAAGCCACGGCTTTGATGATTTTGGTGAGCTTGTCGAAGATTTCCGACATCTGACCCTCGGTCATGATCAACGGCGGGCTGAGCGCCAAAGTGTCGCCGACGCCGCGCACCATCAGGTCGTGCTCGTGGAACGCCAAATCCATCGCCTCGAAGCCGCGCTTGCCGACGGCATCCGGCCGGCTGGCGAGATCGATGCCGACGGTCAGGCCCACGGTGCGGATGTCGAGCACATTGGGCAGGCCCTTCAGGCTCATCGCGGCTTGCGCCCAGAGCGGCTCGAGCTTCTTGGCGCGCGCGAACAGATCCTCGTCGCGATAGAGATCGAGCGTGGCAAGGCCGGCGGCGCAGGCGAGCGGATGCGCCGAGTACGTGTAGCCGTGGAATAATTCGATGACGTGCTCGGGGCCCTTCATGAAAGCGTCGTGGATGGCCTTGCGCACCAGCACGCCGCCCATCGGCACCGAGCCCGAAGTGACACCTTTCGCGAAGGTGATCATGTCGGGCACGACGCCATAGCGCTCGGCGGCAAAGGCGTGGCCGAGGCGGCCGAAGCCGGTGATGACCTCGTCGAAGATCAAAAGAATGCCATGCTTGTCGCAGATCGCGCGCAGGCGCTGCAGATAGCCTTTCGGCGGCGGCAGCACGCCGGTCGAGGCGGCGACCGGCTCGACGATTACCGCAGCGATGGTGGAGGCATCGTGCAGCGCGACCAGGCGCTCGAGTTCGTCGGCGAGATGGCCGCCCCACTCCGGCTCGCCTTTGGTAAAGGCCTGCTCGGCGCGGTTATAGGTCGAGGGCAGATGATCGACGCCGGCAATCAGCGCGCCGAACATCTTGCGATTTCCCACGATGCCGCCGACCGCGATGCCGCCGAAGCCGACGCCGTGATAGCCGCGCTCGCGGCCGATCAGCCGCACGCGCGCGGCATTGCCGCGCACGTTGTGGAAGGCGAGCGCGATCTTGAGCGCGGTGTCGACCGCCTCCGAGCCGGAATTGCAAAAGAAGACATGATCGAGATCGCCGGGCGCGAGCGCGGCGACGCGAGACGCCAGTTCGAAGGCCTTGGGGTGCGAGAACTGGAACGCCGGCGCGTAGTCGAGCTCGGCCGCCTGGCGCTGGATCGCTTCGACGATCGGGTCGCGGTTATGGCCGGCATTGGTGCACCAGAGACCGGCGGCGCCGTCGATCAGCTTGCGCCCGTCGGGCGTGAAATAGTGCATGTCCTTGGCGCGGGCGATGAGGCGCGGGCGCGCCTTGAAGGCCCGGTTGGCCGTGAACGGCATCCAATAGGGCTCGAGATCGTTGGGAACCGTGGCGGTTGCGACGTTTGCTGTTTTCGTGGCCATGGGGCCGCCTCGCTGCTGTCGGCTTACTCTGTTGCCCGATGCAATATCCGCTTTCGCCGATAATGACAAAGCCCGAAACGGCTGCTACCACGCGGCCATTGCAACAAAGTGACTCAGCATCCACGCCGATGGCCGATCCCAAATCCGGCAAAAAGCCGCAAAAGCTCAAAGCCCGCCTGCCGCGCGGGCTCGCCGACCGCGGGCCGGCCGAGATCGCCGCCACCCGGCACATGGTGGAGGCGATCCGCGCGGTATTCGAGCGCTACGGCTTCGAGCCGGTGGAGACGCCGGCGATCGAATACACCGACGCGCTCGGCAAATTCCTGCCCGACCAGGACCGCCCGAACGAGGGCGTGTTCTCGTTCCAGGACGACGACGAGCAGTGGCTGTCGCTGCGCTACGACCTGACCGCGCCGCTGGCGCGCTACGTGGCGGAACGGGTCGGCACCGAGCATCTGGTGCTGCCCTATCGCTCCTATCGCTTCGGCTATGTCTACCGCAACGAGAAGCCGGGCCCGGGCCGTTTCCGCCAGTTCATGCAGTTCGACGCCGACAGCGTCGGCGCGCCGACCATGGCGGCCGATGCTGAGATGTGCATGCTGGCGGCGGACACCATGGAAGCGCTGGGCATTCCGCGCGGCGCCTACATTGTGAAGGTCAACAATCGCAAGGTGCTAGACGGAGTTTTAGAATCCATCGGGCTTGGCGGTGATGAAAATGCGACACGGCGGCTAACCGTACTGCGTGCAATCGACAAATATGATCGCCTTGGAGCTGAGGGCGTAAAACTTCTCCTCGGTGAAGGCCGCAAAGACGATAGCGGAGATTTCACAAAGGGCGCTGGGCTAAATCATGCTCAGATAAATAAGATCCTTGTCTTCACACTCTTACAGTCGGGGCACTTTACTGAATTAGAGGACGTGACTGGCCTTCCACCGGAAGACCGAGCAGCCAAGGGACAGCCACTCACATTCAAAGCATCAGATAAAAGTTCGGGCGGCTCGTTCGTTGAAAGCAATAATGGTGTCATCCAGGGATTAACGAGCCATTTTGGTTCGCAACCGACCTCCCTCACAGGCATTCAAGAGCTTCGGCAAATTGCCGAACTCGTTGAAGCTGCTGGGTATGGTCGAGACCGCATTCGCATCGACCCCTCCGTCGTCCGCGGCCTCGAATATTACACCGGCCCGGTCTACGAGGTCGAACTCACCTTCGAGATCAAGGACGACAAGGGCCGTCCGGTGCGCTTCGGCTCGGTCGGCGGCGGCGGGCGCTACGACGGGCTGGTGTCGCGCTTTAGCGGCCAGCCGGTGCCGGCCACCGGCTTCTCCATCGGCGTGTCGCGGCTGCAGGCGGCGCTGACCGCGCTCGGCAAGCTCGGCGGCAAGGCCGCGCCCGGCCCCGTCGTGGTCACCGTGTTCGACAAGGACCGCGTCGCGGACTACCAGCGCATGGTGTCGAGCTTGCGCGCCGCCGACGTCCGCGCCGAACTCTATCTCGGTAATCCGAAGAACATCGGCAATCAGCTCAAATACGCCGATAAGCGCGCATCGCCTTGCGTCGTCATCCAGGGCGGCGACGAGAAGGCGCAGGGCGTCGTGCAGATCAAGGATCTGATCCTCGGCGCCGGCCTCACCGCCATCAAGGACCGCGACGAATATCTCAAGAAGCAGGCGGAAGCCCAGTTCGCGGTCAAGGAAGCCGATTTGGTCGATGCCGTGCGCACGCTGTTGGCGCGGCATAACCTGGGTTAGCGGGCGGAGACTGGCGCGGCGCTTGCATCTCCAGCGTGAGAAGCGGTGAACGCATGAAGATCCTCACGGTCCGCCACGCCACCAAATACGGTTACGCGCGCCCGGTCGCCTTCGGCCAGCACCGGCTGATGCTGCGCCCGCGCGACAGCCACGACCTGCGGCTGGTGTCGGCGGAGCTCACTTTGTCGCCGCCCGGCAACGTGCGCTGGATGCACGACGTGTTCGGCAATTCGGTCGCGCTGGCCGACTTCCAGGCGCCGGCCGACACGCTCAGCATCGTCAGCACGCTCAAGCTCGAACGCTACGGCATCGAGGGCCCGGTGTTTCCGATCGCGCCGGAAGCCGAATTCTATCCGTTCATCTATTCGAGCAGCGACCGCGTCGACCTCGGCCGCCTCAACGAGCTGCACGATCCCGACCCCGAGGGCGTGCTGGCGCGCTGGGCCGACAGCTTCGTCACCGCGCGGCCGATGCGCACGCTCGACCTGCTCACCAACATGAATGCCGCGCTCAAGCCGGTGATCGTCTATGCCGAGCGGCACGAGCCGGGCACGCAAGCCCCGGCGGTGACGCTCGCGAAGAAGGAAGGCGCCTGCCGCGACTTCGCCATGGTGTTCATCGAGGCCGCGCGCTATCTCGGCTTCGGCGCGCGCTTTGTGTCCGGCTATCTCTACGACCCCGCGCTCGACAAGGGCGACGCCACGCAGGCCACCGCCGCCACCCACGCCTGGGCGGAGATCTATCTGCCGGGCGCCGGCTGGATCGAATACGACCCGACCGACGTGCTGATCGGCGGCGAGACGCTGATCCGCGTCGCGGTCACGCGCGATCCCGCGCAGGCGATCCCGATCTCCGGCAGCTACACCGGCATGCCTGCGGATTTTCTCGGCATGAGCGTCGAAGTGACGGTGACCGCGCAGGGGTGAGCCCGCTAAACACACGTGTCACAGGCCCAAATTCGCGCCCTTTCCAGCATCTACAAAATTCGTTAACGACGCCGGCCGTTTGGCCCCTCACCCGTTAAGGCCATGGCTGAAACGGCGTCGAATCCTTAAAGCTATCGTGTTACATGGCCGCCGCAATCGGATGCTCAAAGAGACGATGAACGCGAGCGTTACCACCACGACGAAAGGGCCCGACGCGCGGGCGGAGGCGCTGGTCGCCTCCTACGAGCGCGCCGGCTACGCCCGCATTGCGCCCGCCATCCTGCAGCCGGCCGAGCCGTTCCTCGACCTCTCGGGCGAGGACATCCGACGGCGTATGTACCTGACCACCGCCCCGGGCGGGGGCGAATTCTGCCTGCGCCCCGACCTCACCATTCCGGTCTCGCGCGACTACCTCGCTTCGCCGCTCGCCGGCAAGCCGGCAGGCTACTGCTATCTCGGGCCGGTGTTCCGTCACCGCACCGATCAGCCTGCCGAATTTCTGCAGGCCGGCATCGAAAGCTTCGGACGCCCCGACAAGGCGGCAGCCGACGCCGAGATGCTCTCGCTCGGGCTCGAGGCCACCGCGCATTACGGCCTTAGCCAACCCGAGGTGCAGATCGGCGACGTCGCGCTATTCGCCGGCCTGATTGCCGGGCTCGATCTGCCGCCGGCCTGGAAGCGCCGGCTGGTGAAGGATTTCAACCGCAAGAGCAATCTGGCGCAGGACCTCGATCGCCTCGTGCTGGGCGGCAACAATTCGCGTCCCGAATATCAGGGCGTGCTGGCGGCGCTCGCCGGCTCCGATCCGAAAGGCGCGCACGCGCTCGTCACCGACCTGTTGTCGATCGCCGGCATCAACGCGGTCGGCGGCCGCTCGGTCGCGGAAATCGCCGAGCGTTTCCTCGAACAGTCGGCACTCGGCGGCAGCGCCAAATTGCCGCGCGACGTGCGCACGTTGATCGAGCGGTTTTTGGGCGTTAAAGGCGATCCCGACGAAGCGGCGGCCGAGCTGCGCTCGCTCGCCGGCGAAGGCAACATGACGGCCGCGCTCACGCCGGCCATCGACCTGTTCGAGACCCGCACCGGCTTTCTGGCCGCGCGCGGCATCGACTTGAAGCGCGTGCGCTTCTCCACCGCGTTCGGGCGCGGCTTCGATTACTACACCGGCTTCGTGTTCGAACTGACCGATCCCGCGCGCACCGGCGATCCGCTGGTCGCCGGCGGACGCTACGACGGCCTGTTCACCCGGCTCGGCAGCGCCGAGCCGATCGCGGCGGTCGGCTTCGCGGCCTGGATCGAGCGGCTCGGCGTCTATGGAGGCGCGGCATGAGCGCAGCCTTGGTGCTGGCCGTGCCGGCGAAAGGCCGGCTGCAGGAAAACGCGGAAGCCTTCTTCGCGCGCTCGGGCTTAACGCTGATCAAGCCGCGCGGCGCGCGCGATTACCGCGGCGCCATCGCGGGGCTCGACGGCATCGAAGTCGCCTATCTGTCGGCGTCGGAAATCACCACCCAGCTCGCGCTCGGCGCGGTGCATCTCGGCGTCACCGGCGAGGACCTGGTGCGAGAGCAAATTCCGGACGCCGACAGCAAAGTGGTGCTGATCGAAGGGCTCGGCTTTGGTTTCGCGACGGTCGTTGTCGCGGTGCCGCAGGCCTGGATCGACGTGCGCACCATGGCGGACATCGACGACGTCGGCACCTCGTTCCGCCACGCCCACGGCCGCAAGATGCGCGTGGCGACCAAATACATCAATCTCACGCGCGACTTCTTTTCCGCGCACGGCATCGTCGATTATCGCATCGTCGAGAGCTCGGGCGCGACCGAGGGCGCGCCGGCCGCCGGCACCGCCGAGTTGATCGTCGACATCACCACCACCGGCACGACGCTCGCGGCCAACGGGCTCAAGATCGTGGAGGACGGCATCATCCTGCGCTCGCAGGCCAATCTGGTGGCCGCGCGCGGCGCGCAATGGGGCGAGGCCGAGCGCGAGACCGCCCGCGTGATCCTCGATCGCATCGCCGCGCAAGGGCGGGCGCGCTCCTTCCGCGAGGTGCGCGCGCGCTTTGCCGCCTGCGACGCCAAGCTGGTGGGTACCGCGAAAGAGAAGTTTGGCGTCGAGACGCCGTTCGGCGGGCCGACGAGTTCGGGCATGCTGACGCTGCACTGCCCGCCGGCGCAGGTCTATGCGCTCACCAGTTTCCTGCGCGAAAACGGCGCCGAGGCGGTGGCGGTGGCCGATCTCGATTACGTGTTCTCGCGCGACAATCCGCTTTACGCCAAGCTCGCGGCGGGCTTGTAGGCGTCGCTGCCGAACAGAACCCGCTGCTGCCGGTACGCAAGCTGCGATGTCCGCTACGCCAGATCGACAATCGCAGACTGGCTAAGGCATATACAGCCGCATTTTCAATCGCTTAATGCCATCGGTCGTGTCCGCACCCGCTATTGCTGAATCTGTCTTTCGGCACGCGCGCACGCGTCTATAATTTCGAAGACGCTGGAAAATCCTTATTGGGTCATGCCTCTCATGCGGAGCGCTGTCATGACGAAATGGTTATGGACAGGCATAGCAGCGGCGGTTGTCTTGTCATGCGTGCTTGCGTTTTCGGCTTGGACCTATGTTCAGCCGCAAACCGCTTCCGAAAGGAAAGAACTGTTACTGCTGATAACCCAAATCGTTGGCGGAGGTGCATTGCTCGTCAGCTTAATCTTCACTTGGTGGAATTTGAATTTGACTCAGCAGACGGCCATACAAAACATCGAGAATGCGCGCGAAACGTTACGGATTAGCGAGGATGGGCAGGTAACCGACCGTTTTGCGAAGGCGATAGATCAGCTTGGAAACAGAGAGAGAATCGAGCTTCGATTGGGGGCAATCTATACGCTTGAAAGAATTTCGCGAGCTTCCGAGAAAGACTATTGGCCTATTATTGAGCTTATGTGCGCATTTGTCCGATCGAATGCTCCAAAAACAGAACGTCGTAAATCCGCCAAACCATCCAAGGATCGCGCCGACATACAGGCTGCAATGACAATGATCGGACGCCGCCACGACACGCATTCAAAAAAAGAACCGGCTCCGCTTTATTTGGCCGATGCAGATTTAAGTGAACTCCATCTTGAGGGTGCCAATCTTGAAGGCGCGGTCCTTTGGAACGCTTCCCTCGAAGGTTCAGTGCTTGCGCAAGCCAATCTTCGCGGCGCCCGCCTGACCGCCGCGTCTTTGAAAAATGCAAATCTTACAGACGCCCACTTGGAGAATGCGATACTCGACGGAGCATCATTGGATCATGCCATTCTTGCGCGAACTCATTTGGAAGGCGTTGATTTAAGTCGCGTCTTCGGGTTGAAGGCGGAGCAAGTCAAGCAAGCCTATACTGACGGCCGCGCGTAACGCCAAACAGGCGGCGGCGCTCTGACGCGGCCCGAAAGCGGCCGATTTCACCTGATCAAATACGCCGCGCGCGACAGATGCGCCTTGCGGTTTACTTGGAAGCCGACAACCCTCTATCATCGGCGGCGAACAAGATTTGGGGGACTACGTGTACGTCACGACGGGCAAGCGCCTCACCATGGACGGCGCCAAGAAGATGATGGCGACCGCGGTCGACAAGGCCAGGCAAGCCGGCATCGCGGTATCGATCGCCATCGCCGACGCCGGCGGGCATCTGATCCTGCTCGAACGCATGGACGGCGGGCGCTTTCACACCGTGCATTCGTCCACCACCAAGGCGGTCTGCGCAGCCTCCAATAAGCGCATGACCTCCGCGCGCGGCGCGCAGGCGCAGGAACTCGACGCCGCGCATGCGCTCGGCCTTGCGCTCGCCGCCGGGCCGGAACGCTGGACCGCGATGCAAGGCGGCTGCCCGGTCATCGCCGACGGTGAATGCATCGGCGGCATCGGCGTTGCCGGCGGCGACTGGGAGACCGACGAGCGCATCGCACAGGCCGCGGTCGAATCGATCGGCGCCAGCTGGAAGTGATGGCCATGACCGAACCGTTGCGCGTCGCCTGCATCGGCATGGGCTGGTGGTCCGATGTGCTGGCCGACGCCATCAAGCGTTCCAGCAAGCTCAAGATCGTCGCCTGCTTTACGCGCTCGGAGCAGAAGCGGGCGGCCTTCGCGGCGAAATACGGCTGCCGCGCCGCCTCGAGCTACGAGGCGATCCTCGCCGACAAGGACATCGAGGCCGTCATCAATACGACGCCGAACGACGTGCATCTGGAAACCACGCGCGCGGCGGCAGCCGCCGGCAAGCATGTTTTTCTCGACAAGCCGATCGCCAATTCCGTGTCCGACGGCCGCAAGATCACCGAGAGCTGCCGGCAAGCCGGCGTCGTGCTGGCGCTCGGCTATCAGCGCCGCCGCGAAAGTCATTTCCGCTGGGTCAAGCGGCAGATCGACGCCGGTGTGTTCGGCAAACTGGTCAACGCCGAGGCCAATATCAGCCGCGACCGGCTCGGCCAGTTCGATTTGAGCTCATGGCGCTACACTGCCGCCGGCATGCCGGGCGGCGTGATGCTGCAGATCGGCATCCACTACGTCGACGTCCTGCATTACCTGCTCGGGCCGATCAAGGCGGTGCACGGCCAATCGGTGCGGCTGGTGCTGCCGGGCGACAATCCGGACGTCGCCAGCCTGATCCTGGAGCACGAGAACGGCGCGCTCTCCACGCTCAACGCCAGCTACGCCTCGGCGTCGGAATATTACCTGATGAACATCTACGGCAAGGAGGCGACCGCCTATTACGACCTGCATCACGGCCTGCGCCTGCTCAAGCGCGGCGAGAAAACACCTGTCGCCGTCCCCGCCGCGAAGAACGACACCTTCGTCGAGGAGTTGGAGGAGTTCGCCGCGGCAGCGCGCGGCGGCCCGCCGCCGGAAGTGGGCGGCGACTATGCGACGACCTCGCTCGCGGTCATCCGCGCCGGCATCCTGTCGGCGCGCGAGGGCCGCCGCGTCGAAGTTCAAGAAATCCTCGCCAAGGATTAAGCGTTACGAGGCAGCTAGAGTCTATTCCGTTCAGATTGAATCACTGGGGCCACCTAATATTTTTCTTGCGCATGATCTTATCCGAAAACCGGTTCCCACTTTTCGGGATCATGCGCTAAGGACAAACGATGCAGAGCCGTGCCACGACACCGCTTCGAGCAACGCTGGCGGCATCGCTCATGCTGGCGGCGATAGCCGGAGCCGCCATCGCCGGGCCGTTCGAGGATGGCGTTGATGCGGCCAATCGAGGCGAATTCCAGACCGCGTTGCGGATTTTTCGCCCGCTGGCCGAGAAGGGCCACGCCGGCGCGCAGTCCGCGCTCGGCTACATGTATGAATATGCCCAGGGCGTGCCGCAGGATTACGTCGCGTCCGAGAAGTGGCATCGCCGCGCGGCCGAACAAGGCGATGCCTTCTCGCAGACCCGGCTCGCCTTCATCTATCAATTCGGCGAGGGCGTGCCGCGCAACGAAACTGAGGCCGCCAAATGGTTTCGCCGCGCCGCGCAACAAGGCCACGTCGCCGCGCAGAATTCGATCGGCCGCATGTACGCCTCCGGCCGAGGCGTTGCGACGGACTATGTCGCCGCATACATGTGGTTGAGCTTGTCCGCCGCCCGCGGCGACCGTGACGCGGCCGTCAACCGGGAGATGGTCGAAAAACTCATGACCCCGGCGCAGATCGCCGAGGCGAAAAACCTGGAGCGCGAGTGGAAGCCGAAGCCGGAACGTTAGTTTCCCTGGTTCCGCTCGATGCGGCACCATTACTCGCTGGCCGCCACCCGCGCCCGCTGCAGCTTACTTCGTGTCAGGCATCGCCGCCTTCAGGATCGGCTGCCAGCGCGCGATGTCGGCCTTGAGCACCTGCGCAAGATGCGCGGGGCCGCGCTCGGCCTTGGCCGGCACCGTACCGCCGAGGTCGATCAGGCGCTTGGCCACCGCTGCATCGTCGAGCGCTTTGTCGAGGGCAGCGGCGAGCTTGGCGACGACGTCCTGCGGCGTGCCCTTCGGTGCATACATCGCGCTCCAGATGCTGAGTGTGTAGTCGGGGATGCCAGCCTGCTTAGCCGACGGCACACCGGGCAGCGCCGGCGACGGTGCATCGCCCGATACCACGTAAGCCTTGATCGTTTGCCCCTTCACCGCCGGCGCGACGCTGACCACCTGGTCGCAGTAGAAGTCGACGTGATTGCCGATGAGATCGGCGAGCGCCGGCCCGGTGCCGCGATAGGGAATGAGTTTCGGCTGGAGGCTGAGTTCGGAGGTGAGCAGCAGGCAGGCCATGTGCGAGGACGAGCCGACGCCGCCATGCGCCTGCTTCACGGCGTCGCCGTTCGCCTTTACGTAGGCGATGAACTCCTTGAGGTCCTTGGCCGGCAAATCCTTGCGCGCCACCACCGCGACCGGGGCATTGGCCGTCAGCCCGATCGGCTCGAAATCCTTGGCCGAATCGTAGCGGATATTGGGCGTGAGCACGGGGGCTGCGACGTGCGAGCCCATGCTGGCGGCGAGCAGCGTGTAACCGTCGGGCGTGGCCGCAGCCACGCGCGCGGTTCCGAGCGTGCCGCCGGCGCCGCCGACGTTCTCGATAATGATCGTCTGATTGAGCTGGCGGCTCAGCCCATCGCCGATGATACGTGCCACCACGTCGCTCGGCCCGCCCGGCGGGAACGGCACGATGAGCGTGATGGTGCGCGCCGGGTAGTCGTCGGCGCGCGCCGGCGCCGCCATCAGGCCGATCCAGACGACGAGACCGACGGCTAGCGTCAGCACTGATTTGCGAACTCTCATCTCCACCTCCCTAAAGCGCCGTTCGCCTTTGTTTGCCTGCTTGGCGGTTCGGCTATTCGCCTATTGGACCTTGATGTTGGCTGCCTTGATCATCGGCCACCATTTCTTCGCTTCCGCTTGTTGGTGAGCGGCGAGCGCTTCCGGCGTCAGCTTGTCGCGCGGCGGAATCTGCAGCCCCATTTCGCCCAGCCGCTTTTGCATGGCTGGATCGGTCAGCGTCTTGACCACCGCGGCGTTGAGCTTGGCGACGATGTCTTTCGGCGTGCCCCTGGGAACCCAAAGCCCGGACCACAACTCGATATAGAAGCCTTTGAGACCGGCCTCATCCACGGTCGGTATGTCCGACGCCGCCGCCAGCCGCGTGGGCGCGGTGATGGCATAGGCGCGGATCTTGCCGGCCTTCACTTGCGCCAGCGAATTGGAGGCCTGATCGACGATCAGATCGATGTGCCCCGACACCAGATCGAGCAGCGCCGGACCGGTGCCGCGATAAGGCACAAATTGCAGCTTGACGCCGGTCGCTTGCTCGAAATAAACGCCGGAAAAGTGCGCGCCCGAACCGACGCCGGCGGTGCCGGCGGTCACCTTGCCGCTGTTGGCCTTGATCCAGGCGACCAACTCGTTCAGATTTTTTGCCGGGATGTCGTTTTTGGAGACGACCATCATCGGATTGCTGGCAAGCAGCGATATCGGCTCAAAGTCCTTCACCAGATCGAAATTGAGGGGATAGATGGCGCCGTTAATCACGTGCGTACCGAGATGGCCGATGCTCAGCGTGTAACCGTCGGGCGCCGCGTGCACCGCGCGGGCCACGCCGATGGTGCCGCCGGCGCCGGTGACGTCCTCGACCACGATCTGCTGCCCAAGCGCTTTGCCCATCCCGTCGCCGAGCACGCGGGCCAATGCGTCGGTCGGTCCGCCGGCCGCGAACGGCACGATCATCGTGATCGGGCGCGACGGATAGTCGTCGGCGCGCACCGCGTCGCCGATGCCGGCGGCAGCAAAACAGGCGACAAACAGCGCCGCCAACGTGCGAAGTTTCATTTTCAGCCTCGTTGTTTGCGAATCCCACCCGGTAATTTCCGATTATTCGTTGGCGAGCGATGCCCGCGGGCGAGATCATAGGGCCGGCGGCAAGGACCGTCGAGTGCGTGCATCGGGACCCGGGCTCGCGCCCGCGCATTGCGTCAGCGACATCCTGCAACGACGCAAGCGCATAGCGCTGCGGTCAGTCGCAGACGGGATGGGCAGCAAGTGGATCATCCTGCAACAAATTCCCTCTTGCAGATTATTCCATCACTTTTTGTCATCGAATTCTTGAATGCAATTGTATTGCCGACGCCGGCACATTGCGCCACAAGCCCCGCCCGAATTGAGGTTGATTCATATGCTTTGGAAAACCGACGCATCCGATGAACGCGAGGCATCCGTCCTCTGTCCAATAACGGCTCGTCCATGCGTGGGCGATCTCTCCTATCTCTGTGAGGACTACGGCTGTCTTCGCAAAGCAGGACTATCGCCGCGTTCGGAGGATAACCTCGGCGCGGCCGTCAGGGGCGACGCGTGAATTTTCGCTCACTCACGTAACCAGCAATCATTAGCCATAAACAAGGAGATCAGTATGCCGGCGATGTATAAAGGCGAATGTTTTTGTGGCGCGGTTCATATCGAAGTGTCGGGCGAGCCAGAAGCCATGGGCTATTGCCATTGCGCTTCGTGCCGCTCGTGGTCGGGCGGCCCGGTCAACGCTTTCAGCTTATGGAAGCCGGAAGCGGTGAAGATCACCGCCGGCTCCGAAAAGATCGCCACGTTCGAGAAGACCGCGATGAGCCAGCGTCAATACTGCGGAGAATGCGGCGGCCACATCATGGCCAGACATCCATCGCTCGGCCTGGTGGACGTGTTTGCGGCGACGCTGCCCGGGTTGCGGTTCACTCCTGGCGTTCATGTCAATTACGCCGAAACGGTTTTGCCGATGCGCGACGGCCTCACGAAGCTCAAGGACTTCCCCAAAGAGTTCGGCGGTTCAGGGGAAACAATGGCGGACGCGTGACCGCAGGTCGCGGGTCAATGGCCGAACGTTGAGTAGTCGATCGGCTTGTGGCGGTCGAGTTTGCGTTCGATCTTCGGCAGCGGATATTTCAGCCCGCTCGCGCAATTGAACAGCACCACCTGATCGGTTTTTTTGACGCTGCCGGAGGCCAGGCTCTGCTTGTAGGCGGCGTAGGTCGCAGCACCTTCCGGGCACAGCAGCAGCCCCTCCTCGCGCGCCATTTCGTCGAGCGCGGCTTGAATGGCGTCGTCCCCGACGGCGATGGCGAAGCCGCCGCTCTCGCGCACGGCGCGCAGAATGAGAAAATCGCCGATCGCCTGCGGCACGCGGATGCCCGACGCGATGGTGTGCGCGTTCTCCCAGCGCGGCGCGTGTTCCTCGCCGGCCTCGTAGGCTTTCACCATCGGCGCGCAGCCGGCGGCCTGCACCGCCACCATGCGCGGACGCTTGGCTCCGATGAAGCCGATCGCTTCCAGCTCGGCGAAGGCTTTCCACATGCCGATCAAGCCGGTGCCGCCGCCGGTTGGATAGAAAATCACATCCGGCACAGTCCAATCGAGCTGTTCGGCCAGCTCAAGTCCCATCGTTTTCTTGCCTTCAATGCGATACGGCTCTTTCAACGTCGAGGTATCGAACCAGCCGACTTTGGTTTTGCCTTCCCCGACGATCGTGCCGCAGTCGTCGATCAGGCCGTTGACGCGGTAGACCGCCGCGCCTTGCAATGCGATCTCGCTGACGTTCACTTCCGGCGTGTCTTCCGGGCAGAAGATCGTGGTCTTGATGCCGGCATGCGAGGCGTAGGCGGCGAGCGCGGCGCCGGCATTGCCGTTGGTCGGCATCGCCATGTGCTTGATGCCGAGCGCTTTCGCCATCGATACCGCCATCACCAGGCCGCGCGCCTTGAACGAACCGGTCGGCAGGCGGCCTTCGTCTTTCACCAGGATTTCGCCGCCGCCGAGCTTGGCCGCGAGTTTCGGCATGCGGATCAGCGGCGTGATCGCCTCGCCCAGGCTGACGATGTTGGCCGGATCGCGCACCGGCAGCAGCTCGCGGTAGCGCCAAAGATCGGGTGCGCGCGCGGCGAGTTTCTCTTTGCTCAGCGCCTGACGGACGCCGGCGAGATCGTAACGCACCAGCAGCGGCTTGCCCGCGCGCGAAAGATTGTGGATCTGATCGGCCTCATGGCGTTCGCCGGTCATCGCGCATTCAAGATGAGTGACGAAGCTCGGCAGCTTGGCCGTAAGATTGTCGTCATGCCGCATCGCCCGATCCCCGATTCAATGCTTGCGCGCTTTGAACACCACGAAATGCGAGAGCGAGAAATTGACCGCGAAGCTGACCGCGATCGAGATCAGCTTCGCCACCAGCACCGGCATGACGTATGAGAGCGCGAACAGCGTCGCCGTGCTCGCCACCATGCCGGCGACGCCGGAGGCCACGAAGGTGGCATAGTCGCGCCAGCGCAGCACGCGGCCGGATTCCGGACCGAAGGTGATGAACGAATTCATCGCATAGGAAAACGACACCGCCACCAGCCAAGCCAGCATGTTGGCCGGCACCAGTGGCCAGTGCAGATAGGTGGCGGTGGTCCAGAATACGCTGAAATCAATGGCGGTATTGACCACGCCGACCATGGCGAAGCTGATCGCCTTGAGGGCGACCGCGCGTTCATGCCAGGCCACGGTGAGACGGCCGATGAGGTTCTGCAGGGGCGCCGGAATCATGTCCGTTCATAGCATTTTGGGGTAGACGCGACAGGCCGCGTGTCATGCGCTATAGATCGCGCCGAAACGAATAGGTCAACGCGAAATGCCAGCGAAACCGGCAAAATCAGGCACCCGCGCGACGCGATCGCCGTCGGCGCCCGGCCTGTCGATCGTCGTCCCGGTATTCAACGAGGCCCGCGGCCTCGCCGCCCTGCACGAACGTATCGCCGGGGTGGCGCGCTGGCTCAAGGTCAAGCGCGATCTGCGAACCGAAGTCATTTATGTCGACGACGGCAGCACCGATGGCACCGACCAGGTCGCCGCTTCGCTCATCGCCGATCCGCTCGATATCCAGGTGGTCACATTGTCGCGCAATTTCGGCAAGGAGGCCGCCTTGCTCGCCGGGCTCGACCATGCCCGGCTCGGCGCCGTGCTGTTCATGGATGGCGACGGGCAACATCCGCCTGACCTGGTCGAAACGCTGGTCGCGCGCTGGCTCGATGACGGCTACGACGTGGTCTACACCGCCAAGGCCCACCGCGAGAACGAGCCCTGGCTGCGCCGCACCAGCGTGCGCTGGTTCTACGCGCTGATCAACTTGGGCGCACGGCAGAAAATTCCGGAGGACGCCGGCGATTTCCGCCTGCTTTCCCCGCGCGCGGCGGAGGCGCTGCGGCAGATGCCGGAGCGCAGCCGCTTCTTCAAGGGCCTGTCGAGCTGGATCGGATTCAAGCAGGTGCGTGTCGATTATGAGCCGGCGCGGCGCGCGCATGGTGCGACCAGCTGGAGCGTGTGGACGCTGATCGGCCTGTCGATCGAAGGTTTAACCTCGTTCTCCGTGGCGCCGCTGCGTCTCGCCAGCCTGCTCGGGTTGGCGCTCGCCGCCCTCGCGCTGATCTTCGGCATCGAAATCCTGATTGAAACCTTCCTGTTCGGAAAGGACGTGCCCGGCTACCCGTCCCTGGTCGTCGGCATGATGGTGATCGGCAGTGCGCAACTGATCATGATCGGCGTGCTCGGCGAATATATCGGCAAGCTGTTATCCGAGATCAAAGCGCGGCCGGTCTATTTCGTCGCCGAACACAGCGTGAAGAGCGCGGCCGATTCCACCAACGAAATAACGAAGCCGCGGCCGGCGACCTCGCGCGCGGCGGAATAGGCAAAACGTGGTACTCGCCCAGCGCCGGATCTGGCTGTGCGCGGACGATTACGGCATTTCCCCTGCGGTCAACACCGCCATCCGCGAATTGATCCTGCGCGGGCGCATCAATGCGACCTCGGTGATGACGGCAGCGCCGGATTTCGATCCTGACGAAGCGGCGGCACTCGATGAGCTCAATTCCGGAGAGAAGCGCGCGGCGCTCGGCGTGCATGTCACGCTCACCGGGACGTTCAAGCCGATGAGCGAGGGCTTCGCGCCGCTCGCCCACGGCCATTTCCTCCCGCTCAATAAAATGATGCGCTTGGCGATCGCGCGCCGGCTTAGTCCGGAGCGGCTGATGATCGAAGTGGCCACGCAGATTCAAGCTTTTGTCATGGCGTTCGGCCGCCCACCCGACTTCATCGATGGCCACCAGCACGTCCATCTGTTTCCGCAGGTGCGCGATGCCGTACTCGCGGTGGCCGCGCAAGCGGCGCCGAATGCCTGGGTCAGGCAGTGCGGCCGCCCGCTGGCGGCGATAGGGCTGAAGGACCACAAGGAATTGGTGCTCGACGTTTTGAGTCTGGGCTTTCGCCGCAAGGCAAAGCAGCTCGGGGTGGCCACCAATTCGGCCTTTGCCGGCGCCTATGATTTCGAAGAGGAACCCGACTTCGCTCGACTATTTCCGCGCTTCCTGGCCGGACTGCCGGACGGCGGACTGGTCATGTGTCATCCCGGCTTCGTCGACGCCGAGTTGAAGCGGCTCGACCCGCTCACGCATCAGCGCGAGCGGGAATTCGCTTATTTCAATTCCGAGGATTTTCCGAAGCTGCTGGCGCAATCCGGCGTCGCACTCGCTACGCCGGCGGACGACTAAAGAACCACGACCTTGGTTCCGACCTTCACGCGGCTGTAGAGATCGATCACATCCGCATTGCGCATGCGGATGCAGCCGGACGAGACGTTATGACCGATGGTCCAGGGTTCGTTGGAGCCGTGGATACGGTAGAGCGTCGAGCCGAGATACATCGCGCGCGCGCCGAGCGGATTGTTCGGACCGCCGGCCATGAAATGCGGCAATCCGGGCTGGCGCTGAATCATTTCGTCGGGCGGCACCCAATCCGGCCATTCCTTTTTGGCGGAGATGGTGTGCACACCCGCCCAGGTAAAGCCCGGCCGGCCGACGCCGACGCCGTAGCGCATCGCCCTGCCGTCCCCTTCGATCAGATAGAGGAACTTGTTCGGCGTATCGATGATGATGGTGCCGGGCGCTTCCCTACCGTGATACTCGACCTCCTGGCGCAGGTAGCGCGGATCCATCTCGAAGCCGGGCAATTGCTGTTCGAGCTGCGGATCGGCGGCGGGCTCGGTATTGGCATAGGCCGGATTGGCGTCCGGCGGGAGACTGCGATAACGCGGCTGCTCCGCGCGACCGCCGAACAGGAATTCGATGAAGCCGCCGCCGCGTTCGGACTGCGTGTGCCAGCTTTGCGCCGCCACCAGGATCGGCCGCGCGTCCGGGACGTCTTCGGCGGGCGGCGCAAGCGACAGCGGCTGCGCCCAGGCGGCGGTGCTGACGGAAACGGCAACGATGAAGGCTGGAAAGATGGAACGCTGCATCGACGTACTCTCGAAACACAATTCGTCGGACGAATTGCACTACAAACGCAAAGCGACACCGAATGGTAAACAGAACCTGCCGCGTGCCGCATTGCCGTACAGGCGCGCGCGCTTCGTCGCATTAGAGTTTATTTAGCGTAAAAGGCGATCCGTCATGGTAAACGCCGCGTTTCGATTTTCGATATGCCACGACGCATACACGCGCAACCGGGCGTTAATGGCCGCTCTGATAGAAACACATCATTGGGGTCGCGAGGGGGCGTGGCGTGCAGCGTAAAGTTTTTCGCGTCGAGCGGATGTTCGGTGACCGCGCGGCAGCGCATCCCGCAGCAAGCGCACCACAGCAAAAGGCCGCCGAGCCCGTACCGGCGCATGTCGAGCGGCCTGAGGCTGGCGACGGCTCTGTGCATGCGCTCAAGCGCGAGTTCGCATTGCTGAACGAGGCCGTCGCCTACACTATGCGCGAGCTGGCCGCCCTGATCGGCGACGGCCGTGAGCGCCGAATGGCGCACGCGGCCGGCAAACTCGGCGCCGCCATCGAAGGCATGGAAAAGGCCACCGAGAAGATTCTGAAATCGGCCGAGGTGATCGACGACAGCGCGAGAGCCCTCACCGCCACCCTGCGGGACGATTACAAGCGCGGCTTGGCGCAAGAAATTCAAGAGCAGGTGGTGAAAATCTACGAAGCGTGCAATTTCCAGGATCTCAGCGGCCAGCGCGTCGGCAACGTGATCGAGACCTTGAACATGATCGAGGACCGGGTCGAGAGCATGCTCGACCGTCACCAAGGCCGGCCCTGCGATGCGCCGGCCGCCAAGCCGCCGTGCCGCCAAAGCCTGCTCAACGGCCCGCGGCTCGACGGCGATTCCGGCCATACCAGCCAGCACGACATCGACGCAATGTTTGGCTAGTTGTCGGCTAGCGCGGCCGCTTGATCAGGATGAAACAGACCAGCGCGGCCGCGGCGAACGACGCGGCAAGCGCCAGCGCCACTGGGTCGGATTCGCGATCCACCACAAACGCCATCACCAGTGGCGCCGCCGCCTGCACCAGCAGGAACGGACCCGCGAGCCGGCCCATCAGCCGCCCATAACCGGAGGCGCCGAACAGCGCCAGCGGCACCGCGCCGCGCGTGATGGTGACCAGGCCGTTGGCGCCGCCGAACATCAGCGCGAAGGCCGCCGCCACGGGCACCGATATCCCGAGCAAAGCGAGCATCGTGAACGCGCAGAGCAGCACAGAGAGCGCAAAGCGCGCCACCCACAAAGGATGCAAATTACGGCCGAAGGCGAATTCGATCAGCCGCGCGCCGACCTGCGCCGGCCCGAACAGCGCGCCGATCCACACCACCATTCCGGCGTCGATGCCGGAACGCGCGAAGATCGCCAGCAGGTGTGCGGACAGGCCGGAGGGAACGAAGGCATAGGTGGCGAACGCCGTGGCCACCAGAATGAACGGCAAGCCATGGGGCGGCAGCACCGCCGGCGGCGGCGGCGCGTCGCTGCGCGGCACCGCGTCCGTTTGGAAGCGGGTGCGCGGCAGCGCCAAGGCGTGCAGCGGCGCCGATATGCAGGCCAGCAATGCGGCATAGACCAGATAGGTGCCGTGCCAGCCGACACGCTCGAGCAGGACATGCGTCGCCGGCCAGCTCACGGTCGAGGCGAAACCGCCGGCGAGCGTCAACGCGGTGATCGGTGCCCGCGCAGCGGCGCCGAAGATGCGCCCGAGCGTCGCGAAGGCGGAATCGTACAGGTTCGCCGCCATGGCGACGCCGAGCACAACCCACACCGCGAGATAGCTGACGCGGTTCGCGGCATGAACGATGAGGACCAGGCCCAGCGCGCCGATCAGCGAGCCGACGGTCATCATCACATGCCCGCCGAAGCGATCGATGGCGCGCCCGACAAAAGGCGCGCTCAAACCGGCCGCCAGCAGGCCAACCGAGAAGCCGCCCATGGCGAACGACATCGACCAGCCGCGCTCTGCCGCGATCAGCGGCACGATCAGCACCGGCGTGTAGAAAATCGTGCCCCAGGATAAAATCTGGGTGATGCCGAGAACCGGCACCGCGCGCCATGGGCCATCGATGAAATCGCGGGGAGCGGGCATGAAGGACCGGCTGCGGACGATGATTCCGCAATGTCTAGCACGCCGGCCGCAAAGCCCCTACGCGCAACGCGACGGTGAGGTCACCGCGCCGGCGGCGGGGCGTTCTGGATGGGCGGCTGGACCGCCTTGGGTGCGGCTTTTGGCTTGGCCTTGGCCTTGCCCGGCCGCTTGGCGCCTTCCGCTCCGCAGCGGACATAGACCATGGTGCCGTAGCGGCCCTGTATCTCGGGATCCATCCAGCGCAGCACCATCACCCGGCCGTCGAACGACAGGACCTCGCGATCCTGCGCGCCGCCCGGCGGATCTTCCGCGGGGCCGATATAAGTCTTGCCGCCCGGTGCGCCTTTCAGGCGCAGCTCCTCGGGCTTGGCCTGGTCGGCGAGATGCATCATCACCCCGCCACTGGGACCGAGCGAAATGACGTAAGGCTGCGAGCATTGGTTGGCTGCGGCGGTCTGGATGCGCGGCCGGTCCTCGTCCTTGTGGTAGGCAGCAAGCCCCCAGCGTCCGACGACATCCCGCGGCGGGAACGCCGGCGGCAGCAGCGGGACTATCTCGGTTTGCGGGGCCGCTGGCGGCTGCGGCTGTGACGGGCTCAATAACTGCGGCATGCTCACGGAGGAGCAGGCGGCCAGTCCGACTGCAAGCGATGCCAGGACCAGGACGGTCCCTAGGCTGGATCGATTAAGATGACTCATTCAGGCTCCTGTGCCGCCGCCGGAACAGGACTTTGCGGGGCAATGGCCGGCAGCGCAAGCGGGTTTCGGCCAATCTCCTTGTAGGCCCAGAAGCTTGCCACTCCTTTGCCGAGGCAACTTGACACTCCTTTGCCTAGGCAATATGTCCCTGACACCCAATTGGCACTCTCGTTCAAAGAGTGCTAAGGGCCTAGAATATCGACATTTTCCGGTAAACGCACGCGCAATAGCGCCGACGAGGAAGCCATGGCCAAGACTAAGTTTCGACCCCTGCACGACCGCATCGTCGTGCGTCGTATCACCGCCGAAGAGAAGACCAAGGGCGGCATCATCATTCCCGACACCGCCCAGGAAAAGCCCTCGCAGGGCGAGGTCGTCGCCGTCGGCCCCGGCGGCCGCGACGAGGCCGGCAAGCTGATCCCGATCGACCTCAAGACCGGTGACAAGGTGCTGTTCGGCAAGTGGTCGGGCACCGAGGTCAAGCTCGACGGCGAGGAACTCCTGATCATGAAGGAGTCCGACATCATGGGCGTGATCGCCTGATCCTCTGAATTAGAAACCATTGGAGTGGACTGAAATGGCTGCCAAGGAAGTCAAATTCGCCGTCGACGCGCGCGACCGCATGCTGCGCGGCGTCAAGATCCTCGCCGACGCGGTGAAGGTCACGCTCGGCCCGAAAGGCCGCAACGTCGTGCTCGACAAGTCGTTCGGCGCCCCGCGCATCACCAAGGACGGCGTCACTGTCGCCAAGGAGATCGAGCTCGAGGACAAGTTCGAGAACATGGGCGCGCAGATGGTGCGCGAAGTCGCCCAGAAGACCAACGATCTTGCCGGCGACGGCACCACGACCGCCACCGTGTTGGCCGCGGCCATTGTGACGGAAGGCGCCAAGTCGGTCGCCGCCGGCATGAACCCGATGGACCTGCGGCGCGGCATCGATATCGCGGTGCAGGCCGTGGTCAAGGACATCGAGAAGCGCGCCAAGACCGTCGGCTCGTCCGCCGAGGTCGCCCAGGTCGGCACCATCTCGTCGAACGGCGACGCCACCATCGGCAAGATGATCGCGCAGGCGATGCAGAAGGTCGGCAACGAAGGCGTCATTACCGTCGAGGAAGCCAAGGCGATGGATACCGACGTCGAGATCGTCGAAGGTATGCAGTTCGACCGCGGCTACATCTCGCCCTACTTCATCACCAACGCCGAGAAGATGATCGCCGAGCTGGAGGACGCCTACATCCTCCTGCACGAGAAGAAGCTCTCCGGCCTGCAGGCCATGCTGCCGCTCTTGGAAGCGGTGGTGCAGACCGGCAAGCCGCTGCTGATCCTGTCCGAGGACGTGGAAGGCGAAGCCATCGCCACCCTCGTCGTCAACAAGCTGCGCGGCGGCCTGAAGGTGGCGGCCGTGAAGGCGCCGGGCTTCGGCGATCGCCGTAAGGCCATGCTGGAAGACATCGCCATTCTCACCGGCGGCCAGCTCATCTCCGAGGATCTCGGCATCAAGCTCGAGAACGTGACCACGGCCATGCTCGGCCGCGCCAAGAAGGTCGTGATCGAGAAGGAAAAGACCACGATCGTGCACGGCGCCGGCAAGAAAGCCGACATCGAGGCGCGCGTGCAGCAGATCAAGGTGCAGATCGACGAGACCACCTCCGACTACGACAAGGAGAAGCTGCAGGAGCGGCTGGCCAAGCTCGCCGGCGGCGTCGCGGTGATCCGCGTCGGCGGGGCGACCGAGATCGAAGTCAAGGAGAAGAAGGACCGCGTCGAGGACGCGCTCAACGCTACCCGCGCCGCGGTCGAGGAAGGCATCGTGCCGGGCGGCGGCGTAGCACTTCTGCGCGCCAAGAAGGCGGTCGGCCGCATCCACGACGAGAATCCGGACGTGCAAGCCGGCATCAACATCGTGCTCAAGGCGCTTGAGGCCCCGATCCGGCAGATCGCCGAGAACGCCGGCGTGGAAGGCTCGATCGTCGTCGGCAAGATCATGGACGAGAAGTCGGAGACCTACGGCTTCGACGCCCAGGAAGAAAAATACGTCGACATGGTCGAGGCCGGCATCATCGATCCGGCCAAAGTGGTGCGCACCGCGCTGCAGGATGCGGGCTCCGTTGCCGGCCTGCTGGTGACCACCGAAGCCATGGTTGCCGAACTGCCGAAGGAACCGGCGCCGGCGATGCCGGGCGGCGGCGGCGGCATGGGTGGCATGGGCGGAATGTACTGAACGCCCGAACGCACCGATAAAAAAGGGCGGCCGCACGGCCGCCCTTTTTCATTGCGGCGTCAGCAGATGGGCGATGGAATTGGCATAATAGCGCAGCAGTTCCCCCTCGCCGGGCTCGGCGCTGTAGAGCCCCTCCGCCTCGGCCACCAGATGGCGCAGACGCAACATGCGCAAGCCGACTTCGATGGCGTACTCTTGGTCGCCGCGCGGTATATGCACATGGGTGGCGTGCGCGGCGAGCCGTTGCGTAAGATCGAGCACGCGCGCCTTGAGCTCCAATGCCGAGAGCGGAACGCTCGCCTCAAGCAAGGCGGTCGCCACCAAGGCAACCGGCAGGGCCGGCACCACCGCGCCGACTTTCTGCATCAGCACACCGGCAAGCCGCTCGACCTCGGCAAAACGCGCGGCCTGGTCGAGCACACGGAAATCGATGCCACGTTCCTTGACGTATTGCCGCAGCGACAACGGCGCGCCGAAGCTCACGCAGGCATAGCCGAAGCGATACCAGCGGCCGCGCAGAGCCAGCGCGATATGGCCGAACAGCGCCTTGAGCAAGACAACAAGGTTGAAGCGGTGGCGTGCGCGGCCGCCTTGCTTGATGGCGTGCGTGCCAAGCTGCAGGCGGTCTTCCAGCACGCGGTCGTAATTGATGCCGACCGGCACGAACACGGCATCGCGCGCGCCCTGCGGATCGAAGCCCGCCACCATGTAACCGATCAGGCCGAGTTTCGGCGGCTGCAAAGTGCCGTCGCGCGTGAGCCCGCCTTCCGGAAACACCGCTTGCGTCAATCCGCCGGCAACCGCCATGTGGACATAGCGGGCGAGCACCTTGCGATAGAGAGGGTCGCGCGAATTGCGGCGCACGAAATAGGCGCCCATGGAGCGTATCAGGCTTTGCAGCAGCCAGACGCGCGCCCATTCGCCGACCGCGTAACTCAGCGCCGAACTGGTCGAGACCATATAGGTGACCAGCACATAGTCCATGTTGGAGCGATGATTGATGACGAAGATGACCGCGCTGTCGGGATCGACCGTCTTGAGCGCGTCCTCGTCCATGTAACCCAAACGCACGCGGTAGAGCAGCCGCGAAACCAAACGCGCCAGCCGCGCGCCGATGCCGAAATAAGCGTAAGCCGAGAACGACGGCACGATTTCGCGCGCATAGAGCCGCGCCAGATCCTGCGCGGCGGCGCGGGTGATGCCGTTGTTGTTGGCGCAGGTCTCGATTTCCCGCAGCACTTCGGGATCGAACACGAGCT
The DNA here is from genome assembly GCA_036491675.1 of Pseudolabrys sp. Lineage (GTDB taxonomy): Bacteria > Pseudomonadota > Alphaproteobacteria > Rhizobiales > Xanthobacteraceae > Pseudolabrys. Next base: position 26,033 of record DASXBN010000088.1, read on the forward strand.
GATCGATCAGCGACTGCCGTTTGGCCAGCTTGAACGGCTGGATGCGCAATTTGAGCCGGGTGTTGAGTTCGTCGATCGCCCGGTTGAGGCGCCGGCGCATCACCCAGCGCGCACTCGGCAGCAACAGGTGATCGAGCGCGGCCAGGATCGCGAACACGCTGACAAGCACGACCAGCCAGAGCGGCAACGCGACCGTTGATGACACGACATCCCCCGGGACGCTTAAGCGTAGCAAGGCGGCGCTTGATTGTCGCGGCTATCCCGGCACAGCCTCGGCGAATGCTGCGATGCGCATTGACCAGGAATATAACCGGCGCTGATGTGTTAACCGGGGTATCCTTAGTCGTGCAGGCCGGAGCAGTTCCATGGATCAACGCATCATCGATCTCTACGACCGCTTTACGCACGGCGGCATCGACCGCCGCGAATTCCTCGACCGGCTGGCACAGATCGCCGGCTCCAGCGCGGCCGCCCTGGCGCTGCTGCCGTTGCTGCAGAACGACTACGCACGCGCGGCGATGGTGGCGTCCGACGATGCGCGGCTCGCCATCGACACCGTGTCGTATGACGCGGCCGGCACGCCCGTCCGCGGCTATCTGGCGAGGCTCAAGGCGAAGGGCAAACGCCCGGCGGTCATCGTCATCCACGAGAACCGCGGGCTCAATCCGCACATCCAGGACGTGGCGCGCCGCATCGCGCTCGAAGGCTTCCTCGCTTTCGCGGTCGATATGCTCTCCCCGCTCGGCGGCACGCCGGCCGACGAAGACAAAGGCCGCGACATGATCGGCGCCCTTAATCCGGACGAGACCGGGCGGCGGATCGCCGCGGCGGTACCGTTCCTGGAGAAGCACGCTGAATCGACTGGCAATGTCGGCGCGGTCGGCTTCTGCTGGGGCGGCGGCATGGTCAACCGCATCGCCGTGCTAGCGCCCGACCTGAAAGCCGGCGTTGCCTATTACGGCGCGCAGCCGCCGGCCGAACAGGTGAAAGCGATCCGCGCCGCGCTGCTGCTGCACTATGCCGGGCTCGACCAGCGCATCAATGCCGGCATTCCGGCCTATGAGGCGGCGCTCAAAGCGGACGGCAAGCAATTCACGATCGAGATTTACCCGAACGTCAATCACGCCTTCAACAACGATACCGGCAACCGCTACGACAAGCCGGCCGCGGATCTCGCCTGGAACCGCACCATCGCTTTCTTCAAGGAGCACCTCGGCGCGCCGCCGAAGGCGTGAGCGGTCAGGCGCCGGCCATCTTTCCGTCGAGCCAATTCGCCGCGCGCAGCAAGCGCGCGTCGTCGCCGAGGGCGCCGACGAGCTGCACGCCGATCGGCATGCCGCCCTCGCCTTTCAAGAGCGGCAGCGTCACCGCCGGCAGCCCGGTCAACGTCCAAAGCGAATTGAAAACCGGATTGCCGGTGGCCATGCCTTTCGGCGCCACGCCCGGCGCCGCCGGCGTCAGGATCGCGTCATAGTCTTTCAAAATATCGGCCAGCCCGGCGCGGTAACGCAGCGCGTTGTCGCGCGCCGCCAGATAACGCAGCGCGCTGGTCTGATTGCCTTCGGCGACGAGATCGCGCAACTGCTTGCTCGACGCGTCGCCGCCGCGCTCGACCTTTGCACCGAAATTGTGCGCCATGTCGGTATACATGATCGCGCGCTGGTCGGCCCAGGCGGCGGCGAAAGTTTCCGGCAAATCGACCGTTTGCACGGCATCGCCGAGCCGCTTCGCAAGGGCCTCGAATGCCGCGCGGGCTTCGGCATCCGACTTATCCCAAACCGGCGTGCGCACGAAGGCGAGCCGCGGCGGCGATGGCGGTTTCTCGGCAACTAACGCGCGGAAGCCCGGGGCGGCTGACGGCCGGCTGTCCGGGTCTTCGGCGTCGTAGCCGGCGAGCACCTCAAGGATGAGCGCGCAATCGGCGAGCGAGCGAGCGAATACGCCGACATGGTCGAGTGCGAGCGACAGGATCAGCGCGCCGCGACGTGAGATCGTGCCATGCGTCGGCTTGACGCCATAGACCCCGCAAAACGACGCCGGCCGGATCACCGAGCCGTTGGTTTGGCTGCCGATCGCGAGCGGAATCATGCCCGCGGCAACCGCAGCCGCCGAGCCGGAGGACGAGCCGCCCGGCGTGCGTTCGAGATCGTGCGGATTGCGGGTCGCGCCGGGATGAAAATAGGCGCACTCGGTGGTCACCGTCTTGCCGATGATCACCGCGCCTGCCGCGCGCAGGCGCGCCACCGCGGCGCAGTCGCGCATCGGCCGGCGGCCTTTGAACAAAGGCGAGCCGCATTCGGCCGGATAATCGGCGGTGTCGAAGATGTCCTTGATGCCGACCGGCACGCCGTGCAGCGGTCCGATCGGCTGCCCGCTGCGGCGGCGCTCATCGAGCGCGCGCGCCTGCGTCAAGGCGTAGTCGGGATCGAGGTGGATGAAGGCGTGGAGGTCTTTTTCGAGCTCGGCAATACGGCCGAGACAGGCGCGGATATAGTCCTCGGCCGACAGGACGCCGCGCGCAATTTCGGCCGCCGCATCGGTCGCCGATAAGGCTGCAAGATTTCCGTCAGCCAAGTTCGTTGGTCCTCGCGGTCAGGCCGGCGAGCCTTGCGGCTCCCAATTCTCGGCGCTGGCGCCGGCCAGCGCACGCACCCGCTCTTCATCCTTGGCGAATTCGGCGGCAGCGCCGGCATACACCACACGCCCGTCGTCGAGCACATAGGCGCGGTCGGCGATTTCGACGGCGGCGCGCACGTTCTGCTCGACCAGCAGCACCGAAATGCCCTGCTCCCGTGCCGCGGTGACCACCTTGAACACCTCCTGCACGATCAAGGGCGCCAAGCCTTGGCTCGGCTCGTCGAGCAAAAGCAGCTTCGGGTTGAGCAGCAGGGCGCGCGAGATCGCCAGCATTTCCTGTTCGCCGCCCGAAAGCTGCCGCCCCTTGTTGCTCTTGCGTTGCGCGAGGCGCGGAAAAAGCTCGTAGATGCGCGCGACCGTCCATGGGCCGGGCCGCTCCAGCGGCACTTTGAGGTTTTCCTCGACCGTCAGGTTGGCGAAAATGCGCCGGCCCTCCGGCACGTAGCCGACACCGAGCGCAGCAATACGATAAGGCTGCCAGTCGGTGGTGGCGTGGCCGAATATGCGCACCGCGCCTTCGCGCGCATGGGTCAGCCCGACCAGGCTCCGCAGCGTCGTGGTCTTGCCCGCGCCGTTGCGCCCGAGCAGCGTGACGATCTCGCCCTCGCGCACCTCCATGCCGACGCCATGCAAGATGTGGCTCTTGCCGTAGTAGGTGTGCAGGCCTTCCGCCTCAAGCGCAACGCCGCTCATGCCGCCGCCTTCCCCAGATAGGCCGCCTGCACCGCTTCATTGGCGGCGATTTCCCGCGGCGTGCCTTCCGCCAGCATTTTGCCCTCCGCCAGCACCATGATGCGGTCGGCAAGATGGAACACGACGCGCATATCATGCTCGATGAGCACGATCGTCAGTTTCTGATCGCGATGCAGCTTCCGGATCAATTGCGTGATGTCGTAGGTTTCCTGGTCGCCCATGCCGGCGGTCGGCTCGTCGAGCAGCAGCAGCCGCGGGTTGAGCGCCAGCGCCATCATGATCTCGGTGGCGCGCTGATCGCCGTGCGCGAGCTCGCCGACCAGCCGGTCGGCCTTTTCGGTCAAACCACCCATCTCCAGCAGATGGGTCACGCGCGCTTTGATCTCACCGTCGGCGTCGCGCGACTGCCATATGCTCAAGCGGAACCCGCTGGCGGACTCCACCGCAATGCGCAGGTTTTCGCGAACCGTCAGTTCCGGAAACACTTCCGTGATCTGGAACGTACGGGCAATGCCGCGCCACACCCGGCGGGCAGGCATCAGCGTGGTGATGTCATCGCCGTCGAACACGATGCGGCCCGAGGTCGGCATCAGGAAGCCGCTGATCATGTTGAAAAACGTAGTCTTGCCAGCGCCGTTCGGACCGATCACGGCGCGCAGTTCGCCCGGCTCGACCGTCATCGATATATCGTCGACCGCGATCAGGCTGCCGAAATGCTTGGAAATGTTGTTGACGCGCAGCAGGGTCATGACACGAGCTTTCGCCGAATGACGCCGAGAAGCCCGCGGGGGAAGAACAGCACCACGAGCACGAACAACAGTCCGACAAACGACATCCAATTCACCGTGATGCTCGAAAGGTAATCCTGCAGAACGACGAAAACCGCCGCGCCCAGCAGCGGTCCCCAAAAGCTGCGCATACCGCCCATCACCGCCATCATGACGAAGTCGCCGGACTGGCTGAAATGCAGCCCTTTCGGATCGGCGAAATTGTTCAAGAGCGCGTAAAGCGCTCCGGCAAATCCCATGAAGAAGCAAGACAGCGTAAACGCGATCCAGATGTGACGCTCGACCGGGATGCCGAGGAAACGGGCGCGACGTTCGTTTTCACGGATGGCGAGCATGGTACGGCCGAACGGCGACCGCAAGATGAAGCCCATGACCGCGGCGACAAGGGCAAAGCAGAACAAGACGAAGAAATAGAAATTGTCGGCATTCGACAAAATATCGATCTTGAAAAGTCCGAGGTCGAGCGGCTGACGGGAAAAGCCGCGCAGGCCGTCGTCGCCGCCGGTCAGCGAACTCCACTGGAATGCGATGTAATAAAACACCTGCCCGAAGGCGATTGTGACCATCGCGAAATAGACGCCACGCCGACGCACGATGAGCGTTCCGAGAAGGGCACCGGCGAGGCCGCCGAGCAGCATCCCCATGAGCAGTGAAATCGGCGTGCTCGGCGCCAGATATTTCAGCGACAGCCCTGCCCCATAAGCCCCGAGACCGAAATAGGCGGCATGGCCGAAGGACAACACGCCGGTGAAGCCCAAGAGGAAATTCACCGACATGGCGGCAAGCCCGAGGATGAGAACGCGGGTGCCGAGCGCGGTGTAGCCGCCGAGCGGCGGCATCCAATAGGGTGCGAGCAGCAAGGCCAGCCAGATGCAGGCGAGCACGATCAGCTTGCGGGCGGAATCCTGGCCAATCATGTCATCATGCCTTCTTCGCCCAATAATCCACGCGGGCGGACGAGCAGGACCACCGCCATCAGCACGTACATGATCGCCTCGCTGGCGGCCGGCATAAATACCGCCGTGACGCCGGAGGCAACGCCGATCAACAGGCCGCCGAGCAGCGTACCGGTGAGGCTGCCGACGCCGCCGACGATAATGGCGATGAAGCTCGGCATCAGAAGCCCCGCGCCCATGGTCGGCTCGAGCCCGAGCTGCCCGGCCGCCAGCACGCCGCTGAGCCCGGCGAGGTAAATACCGGCGGCGAAATTGAGCGAGCGCAGCGTGCGCACGTTTACGCCCAAAGCCGACACCGTTTCAAGATCGAGCGTGCCGGCGCGAATGCGGATGCCGAGACGGGTGTAACGCAGCAGTATGAACAGCGCGCTCACCGCGATGATCACCACCAGCACCATGAAAAGCCGGTAGCCGGTGATGAAGAAGAATTCATTGCTCAGCGGCTGGGCCAGAATTGCCGGCACGGTCACCGGCTTGCCCTGCGCGCCCCAGATGAAACGCGTGCCGTCCTCGAAGATGAAGGCGAGACCGAACGTGAGCAGAAGGCTGTAGAGCGGATCTCGCCCGTAAAGCGGGCGGATCAGCACCCGCTCGGTCGCAATGCCGATGATGGCGGTGAGCGGCGGGGCGATCACCAGCGCGCCCCAGAATCCCACATAGGGCGTGATCGTATAGGCAATGTAGCCGCCGACCACGAGGAAGCCGCCGTGGGCAAAATTGATCACGTTGCTCAGGTTGAGGATCAGCGACAGGCCGAGCGCCATGAGCACGTAGAAGGCGCCGATGATCAATCCGTTCGTGACGTTGAACAGCAATAATTGCAGCATGGATCAAGCTCGGCAGCGCTAGGTGACAATTTGAACGTGGTACGCCTGGGAAGCGACGATGGCTCCCCAGGCGCAATGAGGCGGGACGTCAGCTCAGGCGGGCCATTGCAGGCTGCAGCCGGTTTCGGTCTGCGCCGGATTGACCTTATCGCCGGCGAGCACGTGGTCGACCTGGAACAGGTCTTCCGGATCCCCGGTCGGTTTCGACAGTGCCTGGCCGACGAAGGCCGAGGTCATCAGCTGGTGATCGCCCGAGCGGTAGTAGACCTTGTTGGGCTGCAGCTTGACTTCCGGCGGCAGTTCGAAGTCGCCCAGCGCTTTGGCGAGCTTGACGGCGTCGAGCGTCTTCTCATGGTTGGCGACCAGGGCGTAGGTGTAAACCGAGGTGTAGCCGAACCAGGTGCGCGCAGTCGGCACCTTGCCGTTGCTGCGCTTGCGGATGTCGGCGACGAACTGCTCGACGTGCGGCACGCCGGCCTGCTTCCAGTACCATTCGAACATCCAGATGCCGACGCGCGCCTCGGGCGGCATGGCCTCGAGCGACTCGAGTTCCTGCTGCAAGCCGGCGACGTGGATCTGCTTGTCGATGCCGAACTGGGCGATCTGCTTCAGACAGTTGACCATGTCGGAGCCCTGCGGAAGCACCAGCAGCACGTCCGGGTTGGCCGCGCGCGCCTTGATCAGATAGGCCGAGAAGTCGGTAGTGCCGAGCGGCGTGAGCTCGTTGCCGGTCATCGTGCCGCCGAGCTTTTGTAGATTCGCCAGGCCGGCCTGCTGCAAGGTGTGGCCGAAGGCATAGTCCGGCGTGATGAAGTGCCATTTCTTGCCGTACTTGGTGAACAGTAGCTCTGCCACCGAGTTGGCTTCGGCGCGCGTCGTGTTGCAGACGCGATAGACATTCCACTTGCAGTCCTTGCCGGTGATGCCGTCGGTGTGGCCACCGGAGACGACGTGCAGCACTTTCTTTTCGGCCGTGACCTGGGCCATGGCCTGGGCGATGCCGGAATTGACGTCGCCGATGATGAACTGAACCTGATCGCGCTCGATCAGCTTGCGCGTCTTCTGCACGCCGGTGCCGACGTCGTTGGCCGAATCCTCGACCAGCAATTCGAGCGGGCGCCCGAGTACGCCGCCCTTGGCGTTAATCTGCTCAACGGCGAACTTGGCGCCGAGGACTTCGTTATTCGCCACCGCGGCATAGACGCCGGTCAGCGGGTCCACCATGCCGATCTTGATGGCGTCGGCGGCGCGCGCCGTGATGACGAAGGGGGATGCGATTTGCGCCACGCCGGCGGCAACCGCAGTCTTTATGACCGTACGGCGGTCAAGCTTCATCGAGCGGATTTCATCTTTCATCTACTTCCTCCCTTGGATTTTTAAGCTGGGCTGCAAGCTTTGTGCGTTTGTCTGCCTTGCTGACCACACTAATGTGTGATGACGAAAAGACGCAAGGCTGCCGCGATTCATCTGCGAAAAATGTTGGTTCGAACCATGATGTTAGGCATCGCTCAGGATCGCAGCAGCAATCGCCTTTCGTCTATAAAAGGGACGTAACATCAAGGACTTGAATGACTATTTGGGCACGGATTCATCACCCTGCCCACCGCGGTGACGGGGCACGACGACGCAGCATTGCCATGAGTGAGTGCACCGTAACCGACCGTTTAAGCGCCCAAGGCTGATGCAGGCCGCAACAGGAGACCACCCGTGAGAGGTATTTTCTCGAGGCTCGCCATCGTCTGGCGAATTGCCAGCCCGTATTTCCGTTCGGAGGATCGCTGGCCGGGCCGCCTCCTGCTGACAGCGGTCATCGCCATCGAACTGTCGATCGTCGGCATCACGGTCCTGTTCAACGAGTGGAACGCTCGTTTCTACAATGCCCTGCAGGATCGAAATTGGAACGTCTTCGTCTACCAGCTCGGTTATTTCTGCGTGCTGGCGACGATCTTCATTCTGCTCGCCGTCTATCAGCTCTATCTCAATCAATGGCTGCAGATCCGCTGGCGACGCTGGCTGACCGCGAGCTACCTCGACCATTGGATGGAGGGCGCCAATCATTACCGCATGCAGCTCTTGGGCGACGCCGCCGACAACCCGGACCAGCGCATCTCCGAGGACATCGCGCAGTTCATACAATTGACATTGTCCATCGGACTGCAGCTGCTCAACTCCTGCGTCACTTTATTCTCGTTCATGATCATCCTTTGGACGTTGTCGGCGGCGGCGCCGTTGCACGTGTTCGGGGTCGCCTTCGACATTCCGGGCTACCTGTTATGGGCGGCGTTGATCTACGCCTGCGTCGGTACCACGCTCACGCACCTGATCGGCCGTCCCTTGATCGCGCTTAACTTCCAGCAGCAGCGTTACGAAGCCGACTTCCGCTTCAATCTGGTGCGGGTGCGCGAGAACTCCGAGCAGATCGCCCTGCTCGACGGCGAGCGGGCCGAGCGCGACCGCCTGGTGATGCGGTTCGGCAATGTCGTCGCCAACTGGCTGGCCATCATGTCCCGGCAGAAGAAACTAACTTTCTTCACGGCCAGCTATGCGCAAGCGTCGGTCGTTTTCCCGTTCATCATGGTGAGCCCGGCTTATTTCGCCAGCGCCATCCAACTCGGCGGTCTGATGCAGACCGCCAATGCCTTCGGGCAGGTGCAGAGCGCGCTGTCGGTGTTTGTGACCCTCTACCGCAATCTCGCGGAATGGAGCGCGGTGATCGAGCGGCTGTCCGGCTTCGATCGATCGGTGGCAAACGCCCGCGCGGTCGCGGTGACGCCGCCGGTGATCGGCGTGGCGGCCGGCGAAGCAAACGCCGTCTCATTCAAGGATCTGGCGGTACGGCTGCCGAACGGCGTGCCGCTGGTCAATGCCAGCGAGGTCTCGATCGGCTTGGGCGAACGGGTGCTGGTGAGCGGTCCATCCGGCTCCGGCAAATCCACGCTGTTCCGCGCGCTGGCCGGCATCTGGCCGTTCGGTGCCGGCACGATCACGGTTCCGAAAAACGCGCGGCTGATGATCCTGCCGCAACGGCCTTACTTCCCGATTGCGCCGTTGGCCGCGGCGGTCGCCTATCCGGCGCAGCCGGGGACCTTCGATGCCGCCCGCGTCGCCGAACTTCTTGGCGCGGTCGGCTTGCCTGGTTTGGTCGGCCGGATTGAGGAAGAAGCGCATTGGAACCGCATGCTGTCGCTCGGCGAGCAGCAGCGGCTCGGTATCGCGCGCGCGCTCCTGCATGCGCCCGACTATCTGTTCCTGGACGAGGCCACCGCCTCGCTCGACGAGCCGGCCGAGGCCGCGCTCTATCAGCTACTGACACAACGGCTCGCCGCTACGACCATCGTGTCGATCGGTCACCGCTCGACGCTTGCGGCGTTCCACCGCCGCCGGCTGGCGTTTACCCGCGAAGGTGACCGCTTCTGGCTGCGCGAGGGAAATCTGGCACCGGCGGCCTGACGGCGCTGTACGAACAAAGGAAAACGGGCGGCGATCCCGTGGGAAAGCCGCCCGTTGAAGCCGAAGAGGCAGTTAATCGGCTTATTTGAGAGCCGCCAGCGTGGTGTCGAACTTCAGAGTGGCGACGAAGCGATCACCGCAGAGGTTGGAGCTTCCGCCAAAACCTGGAACCGTGTTGCACTGGTTAGCCGTTACGGTCCCCGCAGTGCCGGGCTTGGCGTTGGTGCCCCAGTAACGCAGGTCAAGCGTGATGGCCTTGTAGTTGATGTCGAAGCCAACGTCCCAGTAGGTGTCGCTGACGAAGCCCAAATTGGCAGTGACACCGTTGCTGTACCATTCGTAACCGATTTCCGGGTTGATCGAGAGGTTCACATCGGCAACCGGGTGCCACGGCAGGGTGATGACTGCATTGCCCGACACGTAGTAGTGGCCTGCATTGCCGACCCAGACGCCCGGAACGAGTTTGTCGTTGAAGTTGTTGAAGGCGGTTTCGAATACAGCGCCGACCGTCAGCCAATCGGTAAACTTGTACGAGGGCTTGACGTAGCCTTCGAGCCAGCTGCCGTTGAAGAGGCCCGCAGCGGCGTTATTTCCGCCGGGATAGTAATAGTAGATAAGTCCGAGATCGAGGCCGAAGTTGCCCCAGCTAAACCGCGCGCCGCCGGTGATATCAAACTCGGCGTCGGCAAATCCGGTCCACAGGCTCGATCCCCAAACGCCTGCATAGAGCTTGACCCAGTCCGCGGCCGTGTAATCGACTTCGAAGTAGCCCTGCGCTGCGGGCTTGTGATTGGACTGCGAAACGCCGCGCAGAACGTAGTCCGTCGTGAACGCCGTGCCGAAGGCGACGTCCCACGGCGACGGTGCCGCGGCCGGAGCCACGACCTTGGCGGCTTTCGCCGGCATGTCAGCTGCAAGCGCGGGCGCTGCAGAGAGCGCAAGTGCCGCAACTACCGACAAAACAACTTTTTTCATAGACCCTGCCCCTTTTCGGTTCGATCGACTCTCAGCCGATACAATTCGCCCATCTCTCCTGCGCACCGGAACCCGGCGTAACCCACCTGAGCGCAAATCGACGTGCAATGCGTGCAAATCTACATCTTTGCCTGCCCCAAACGGCAAGCCAAAAACGGCGGCAATTGCTGCCTTTTTAGGCGATTCCGGCCAATATTGTCCGAATACAGCCGACTGTTGCGGTAAAGTCACAATTTTCGCGCTCAAAACGGCATTTCGCCCCGGAATCCGGGCCGGCAACGGCTTATTCGGCCGGTTTGGGGCGGTCCTGTGCAAAACTTCCGGCTTGCGTACCCAAGTACCGGCAGCACAATGAGAATTTGGCGCCCGCCCGCGATCCGACGGGCGCCATAAGGTCGCCAAAGAGCGTCAAACGATCAGGCGGCCGCTTTTTTGCGGTTGGCTTCGAGTCGCGCATCGACCAACGCCACTTGTGCGTCGATCGCAGGATGACTCAACCCTTTTTGCCGCGCGATCAGTTGCACCAGCTTGTCGGCGCGCTCAATATTTTGCGCGCCGTTTTGCAACGCTCGCGCCGCCGAAGCCGGACGCGTCAGGCTCTGCGCGGCGGCGGCGTATTTCTCGAACGGCACGAGGTCGTTCGGGTCGGCGCCAAGTTTGACACAGAGATCGAACACGAAATTGTACACCGACTTCGACTCTTCGAGATTGGAATGCACCGCTTCCTGCGCAGTGCGCATACCGTCTGCGGTGATGCAGCGATAATTGCCCGCCAGCAGCATCGACCATTTTGCGAGCGGCACCCAGATCGAATCGTAGGACTTCAGCTTGACCGGCAGCTCGATCTTGCCTTCCGGCGCATCGAAGCGGGCCGCTTCGACGTCCTTCTCCAGGTTACGGATGATCTGCGTGTCCTTGTCGTCCTCGAACTTGGCACATTTGAAGTTCGTCGGAAGCGTCACCAAGAGCTCATTGGCCTTGCCGTCGGGCGGACGAATGGCCTGCGGGTCGGGGCTGTTGAGCGTGATCTTTTTGGGGTCGACCGAGTCCCAGACGCGCGGATCGGTGTAAGCCGCTTCGAGCGCTTTGTGATCGAGTCCGGGGATGCGCTTGATGTAGGGCAGCGGCGGCATGTTCATGATCGACATGCAGGGCACACGCGACTTGCCGATGGCGTCGAGCAGTTCGCGCACGCCGGGCGAACGGTATTGCGGCTCCTGCATGCAGAGGCCGATCAAGTCGTAGTCGCCTGGATTGACGCCGGCCGCGGGGCCGGCCGTCACCTTGCCCGGCAGTTTGCGCGATTCGAGCAGGACCGGTTCGCTGCGGCCGCGTACCGGCAATTTGACCTTGAAGCCCTCGGCGTTGATCAGATCGGCTTCCGCCGGCAGACAGACGAGATGGATCGAATGGCCGCCGAACAACAATTTGGATGCGAGCAGCGATCCGTAAGACGCGCCCAGCAATAGAATCTTGTATGTCTTCGGCTTGCGCGGCGCCGCCTTCTTGGCGGCAGCCTTCTTCGTCTTAACCGGCTTGGTCTTGCGCACGGCCTTCTTGACCGGACGCTTTACCTTTTTGGTCTTCGGCTTGCGCACGGCAGCCGCGCGCTTGGCCTTCTTCACCTTGGTTTTCCGCTTTTTCGCTTTTGCCATGACAAGTCTCCCGGTCGGTTCGTGTCGCGCCATTGTGGACGCTTTAAGCCAAATGCTCAGGAGCCACTTCGGCTCCGATCTCCTCAAGCCCTTGCGGCGCGGGGCCGCCAGTCGCCCAGTCGAGCAGCTCGACCGTATGTACGACCGGAATGGCGGTGCCGGCGGCGATCTGCGTGATGCAGCCGATGTTGCCGGCCGCGATCACATCCGGCTTGAGCCGTTCGATATTGACGATCTTGCGGTCGCGCAACCTCTCCGCCAGCGCCGGCTGCATGATGTTGTAGGTCCCGGCCGAACCGCAGCACAGATGCCCTTCCGGCACATCTTTGACCACGTAGCCAAACTTGCAAAGCAATTCTTTCGGCGCCTTTATCACCTTTTGCCCATGCTGCAGCGAACAAGCCGCATGATAGGCGACCGTGAGCGGCCGCGGCGCGGCGACGGCCGGCAGATCGAGCGTTGCTAGGTATTCCGACACGTCCTTGGTGAGTCCCGATATGCGGGCCGCTTTCGCCGAATAGTCGGCGTTGCCGCGCAGCATGAACCCGTAATCCTTCACCGTGGTTCCACAGCCAGATACCGTGATCAGGATGGCGTCGAGCCCGGCGCCGTCGATTTCGCGCATCCAGGCGTCGATATTGTTGCGCGCCTGCGCCAACGCCTGCTCCTCGCGACCCATGTGGTGGACGAGCGAGCCGCAGCAAGCCTCGCCGGCGGCAACCACGACTTCAATTCCGTTGCGGTTGAGCAGGCGGATGGCCGCCTCATTGGTCGACGGCGCCAGCACCGGATTGATGCAGCCGGACAGAAGCGCGACCCGGCCGCGGCGCTCGCCTTGCGCCGGATAAACCTTGCCGGCCGGATCGACAGGCGGCGCTAATTTATGACGTGGCGTCAGCCGCAGCATGGCCGCCATGCGCTTAAGACCAAGTGCGCCGAGGACGGGCGCGAACGGTCTGGCGATCAGGCCCGCCACCACCGCAAGCCGGAACAGCGCCGGATCGGGCAGTACGCGAGCGAGCAAGCGACGCATGACGCGGTCGGCGAACGGCCGCTCATAAGTCTTCTCGATATGCTCGCGGGCGTGGTCGACCAGATGCATGTAATGCACGCCGGACGGACAGGTGGTCATGCAGGAAAGGCACGACAGGCAACGGTCGATATGTTTGACCACGTCGGGCGTCGCCGGCCGGCTTTGCTCCAGCATCTCCTTGATCAGGTAGATGCGGCCGCGCGGTGAATCGAGCTCGTCGCCGAGCAGCACATAGGTCGGGCAGGTGGCGGTGCAGAAGCCGCAATGCACGCACGCGCGTAGGATTTTTTCCGATTGCGCGATCTGCGGATCGAGTAGCTGGGCGAGGGTGAAGGAGGTTTGCATCGATCTACACCCCCGCCCACATGCGGCCGGGATTGAGCACGCCCTTGGGGTCGAAACTCTCTTTCACTCGCTTGTTCAGCGCGCGCAAGTTCGCCTCCTGCGGCTCGAACACCTCGACCGATGCGCGCACGGCGGCAGGTGCGCGCACCAGCGTGGCGTGGCCGCCGACGCTTGTGACCGCGGCGCGGATCGACCCGGCGTCGGGTTCGTTGTCAAACGGCATCGCCACCCAGATGAGCCCGCCGGCCCAGTCGTAGAACATCTGCGCCGCCGGCGTGATCGCCGCCGCTATTTCGTGGCCCCTGCTTGGCGCCGTCGAGATGCGCCACAACGGACGTGCGCGCGCCGCTTCGGCGGCGAACGGCTGCACCTGCCGCACGCTATGCCAGAGCGCGCGCGAGTCTTTCTCGTCGACGAGTGCGACCGGACCGAACGATTTCATCAGCGCGGCGAGCGCCTCCTTGCGATGCTTCACCGACGGCGCGAAACCTTCCAGGCGCAACGCGGTGGCGGCTTCCGCCCTGGGCAGGCCGTCGAAATAAGACGCCACGTGGTCGGGCAAATGCGCCGCGCCGGAGACATCGCAGGCGGAACCCATGGCGGCGGCCATGGTCGCGCCGGCGCGCACGTCGTCGAGGCCTTGCACGATGACGGTCGCCTCGGTTTCCGCCTTGGGCAGCACTTTCAGCGTAATGTCGGTCATCGCCGCCAGCGTGCCCCAGGAGCCGGCCAATACCTTGCACATATCGTAGCCGGTGACGTTCTTCACCACCCGGCCGCCCGACTTGATGGTCTCGGCGCGGCCGGTGACTGCGGTCACGCCGAGAAAGTGGTCGCGCGCGGCGCCGGCCTTGATACGGCGCGGGCCGCAAAGGTTCATCGCAATCGCGCCGCCTAGGGTGCCACGACCCGCGTCGCCGCCGAGCAGCGGCCCGTAATCCATCGGCTCGAAGGCAAGCTGCTGATTGTTCTTTTCGAGCAGCGTCTCGATCTCAGTGAGCGGCGTACCGGCCTTGGCCGCGAGCACCAGTTCTTCCGGCTCGTACAGCGAGACGCCGGATAGGCCCGAAAGATCGAGCGTGAGATCGGTCTGGCTCGGACGGCCGATGGCGCGTTTTGTGCCCTGCCCCGCCACCTCCAACGCCTTGTCGTTGCCGAGCGCCCAGCGCACGGCCTCCTCGACCTCCTTGGCGTCGCGGGGTTTGAGAGTGTCGGCCATTTAGAACCGCGGGATGTCCGGGAACGGCAGCTTGCCGCCGGAAATATGCATGCGGCCGAGCTCGGCGCAGTTGTGCAGCACCGGGAACATCTTGCCAGGATTGAGCAGGCCCTTGGCATCGAAGGCACATTTCACGCGCTGCTGGGCGTTGAGGTCGACCTCGGAAAACATCAACGGCATCAGATCGCGTTTCTCGACGCCGACGCCATGCTCGCCGGTCAAGACGCCGCCGACCTCGACGCAGAGCGTGAGGATCTCGGCGCCGAACCGCTCGGCGCGATCGAGCTCATCCGGTTTGTTGGAATCATAGAGAATCATGGGATGCAGATTGCCGTCGCCGGCATGGAACACGTTGGCGCATCGCAGACCGTATTTTTCCGACATCTCCATCGTGCGCGCGAGCACAAGTGGCAGCTTGGCGCGCGGGATGGTGCCGTCCATGCAGTAATAATCCGGCGAGATACGGCCGATCGCAGGGAACGCCGCCTTGCGCCCGGCCCAGAACAGCAGCCGTTGTTGCTCCGACGTCGAGGCCTCGAACGACACCGCGCGGCATTTACTGGCGATGATCTCGATGCGCTCGATCAGATCGTCCACTTCGGCCGGCGGCCCGTCGACCTCGACGATCAGCAGCGCCTCGACATCGAGCGGATAACCGGCATGGACGAATTCCTCCACCGCGTGGATCGCCGGCTTGTCCATCATCTCCATGCCGCCCGGTATGATGCCGGCGCCGAAGATCGCCGAGACGCAGGCGCCGGCGTCCTCCGATGACGGAAAGCCGACCAGCACCGCACGCGCCGTCTCCGGGCGCTTCAGGATGCGCACGGTCACCTCGGTGACCACGCCGAGCAGGCCTTCCGAACCGGTGATCAACCCGAGCAGATCGTAACCCTCGGCGTCGAGATGCCTGCCGCCGATGCGCAGCACTTCGCCGGTGATCAGCACAATCTCGCAGCCGAGCACATTGTTGGTGGTCATTCCGTATTTCAGGCAATGCACGCCGCCGGAATTCTCCGCCACATTGCCGCCGATGGTGCAGGCAATCTGCGAGGACGGATCGGGCGCGTAATAGAAGCCGGCGTCGGCGACCGCGTTGGTCACCGCCAGATTGGTGACGCCCGGCTCCACCACCACTACCCGGTTGTCGAAATCGATCTCGCGAATGCGGTTGAATTTGGCCATGCCAAGCAGCACGCCGTCGGCAAGCGGCAAGGCACCACCCGAGAGCGAAGTACCCGCCCCGCGCGGCACCACCTTGATGCCTTCGTCGTGGCAATAGCGCAGCACCTGCGAAACCTGCTCTGTGGTCTCCGGCAGCACCACGACCATGGGGGGTTGATGGTAAGCGGTCAGCCCGTCGGTCTCGTATGGCTTCATTTCGCGCTCGGAAGCGATCACGCCTTCGCCCGGCACGATGGTGCGCAACGCCGCAGCGATTTTGTCGCGCCGCGCCAGTACCGCACCGTCCACTTCGGGCATCCGCACCGTCATTGTGACAACCCCCGGACTTTGTTGAACGTAACGATATCAGCCATTTGACGCTTGACACATAGGGCTGGCAAAACCGCCTGGAACCGGGGCCTGCCGGCCGGCATTGGCCCCTGCGGGCGGCGGCGTCAAGTCACCATGGGAGAACTCGATGAAATCAATACTTGCGATAGCGGCTTTGGCCGTGGCCGCGATAGCGCAAACGGCGCAAGCGCAAGACTTGGCTGCCGGCGAGCAGTCATTCAAGAAATGCTTCCCCTGCCATTCCATCGGTGACGGGGCGAAAAACAAGGTCGGCCCCGAGCTCAATGGCCTTGACGGCCGCAAGTCCGGCGCCGCGCCTGACTACAGCTATTCCGATGCCAACAAGAATTCCGGTATCGTGTGGAGCGAGGCGACCTTCAAGGAATACATCAAGGACCCGCGCGCCAAGATTCCGGGCACCAAGATGATCTTTCCGGGCATCAAGAACGAAAAAGAAGCCGACAGCCTATGGGCCTATCTCGTGCAATTCGGCCCGGATGGAAAGAAAAAGTGAGCAAAAACCCGTGCCTTGGCGGGCAAGCGGAACCTGCGGGTCCGCTATGCAATTGATGCTGGTCAAAGCCGCGCGAACGGCTGCCGCAATAATCCACGGATCGAGGCATTCCGCCTACGCATGACCTGATCCGAATATCGGATCCGCTACTTCGCTGTCATGCGCAGACGCGGTCAGGAGAAGCCATCATGATCAAGGATATTGTCGTCAATCTCGGGCTGGGCGAGCGCGATCCCGCCGGCGATTTTGCCATTTCGGTGGCCGACGCGTTCGAGGCGCACGTGCTGGGCATGGCCTTTGTCTACGATCCGGTCATCCCGGGCTCGGTCATGGGCGGCATTCCGCCGCAGTTCATCGAACAGCAACGCGCCGAATCCGAGAAGGTTGTGCACACTGCAATCGCCCGCTTCGAGCAGGCCGCCAAGCGTGCCGGCGTCTCCTATGAAACGCGCAGCGTCAATGCCAGCATCGCCGGCGCCGCCGAGCGGCTCGGCCGTCTGGCGCGGCGGTTCGATCTCGTTGTCGTCGGCCAACCCGACCGCGACAAATCGGCGCCGGTGGAAGTGGTCGACGAAGGCGTGCTGTTCGAATCCGGCCGGCCGGTCATCTTCGTGCCCTACATCCAGAGGTCTGGTCTCAAACTCGACCGCGTCATGGTGTGCTGGGACGGTAGTCGCGCCGCCACCCGCGCCATCGCCGACAGCCTCCCGTTCCTGCAAAAGGCCAAGCAGGTGGAAATCGTCATGGTCGCCAACAAGGCCGGCAAGAACGACGACGTTCCCGGCGTGGATCTCGGCCAGCATCTTGCCCGCCATGGGTTGAATGTGGAGGTCAAGCGCATCACCTCGCCGGATATCGATATCACCTCCACGATCTTGTCCTATGCGGCGGATTCGTCCGCCGACATGCTCGTGATGGGCGGCTACGGTCATTCGCGCTTGCGCGAATTCATCCTCGGCGGCGTCACCCGCGGTATCCTCGAAACGATGACGGTTCCGGCGCTGATGTCGCATTGATTGTTCGGTCGTCGCGGGCGAGCAGTCGAATTGGCGCTGCGCGGCGTCCGAGCACGTGTTGCATGCGGCCTGCGACCTATTGCTGCTGGTCTATCGTAGCACTTCGGTGTATGGGTCCCCGCCTTCGCTGTTAGGACGGCGAACGGGCAGAGGACGAAGCCGCGCCTTGGACGTACATCGCCACCTCAAATTGCGTGACGGAACCGCGGTGGAGTTTCGACCGCTCAAGGCGGAGGATGCTGCGCTCTATCCGGATTGCCTGAGCGAGATAACACCCGACGACTTACGGCTGCGCTACTTCGCCGCCATGCGCGAAGTGAGCCCCGAGCTGATCGACAAGCTCGTCCATTACGATCCCAAGCATGCGATGGCCTCCATCGCCATCGAAGAGGCGACCGGCCGCATGCTCGGTGTGGTGCGCCTGCATAACGATGCCGGCGACGAGAACGCGGAATTCGCGATCATCGTGCGCTCGCGGCTCAAGGGCCACGGCCTCGGCTGGCTGATGATGAAGCACATGATCGCCTATGCCAAGGATAAGGGACTCAAGACCGTGCGCGGCCAAGTGCTGGCGGAAAACAGCACGATGCTGCAGATGTGCGGCGAACTCGGCTTCCATGCCACCGACGATCCCGACGAACGCGGCGTCAAGCTGGTGACGCTGCCGCTCGACGAAGTGGCGGCGGAAAGCTTGAACTAAGATACAGCGTCAGGGCAACACGCATTGCGCCACCAGGCCGCGGGCACGCGCATCGACCACGCCGAGAGCGCGCAGCGCCAGTAGCGTGGCGCTCTGCACTGCGGCGCGCGCGGCGCCAGCATCGGCCGGTGACGGCGCCAACGGTCCAAGCAGCCCTTCCATCAACGCCCCGATGAGCGCCGGCGCGGCGACGCCAGCGTCCTGCTCGGGGAGATGGCGGCCTGCCATCGCGGTCTTGATACGCGCCTCCAACTCGGCGGCAAGCGACTGGCGGAAATCGAGCCGCATGGTGTCGACCTTCGCATCGACCGGCTCGCCGATCACCGCCCAGGCCAGCCGGCGCTCGTTGAGTGCACGGGCGGCGAACGTCGCGATGCAGGCCGCCAGCGCCGACAGCGGGCCGGGCGCGGCGTCGCCAGCCGCCGCCATGACGGAAAGCTCGCGGCCGGCAAAGGCAGCGACCAAATCAGCGACGAGATCGGTCTTGGACGGGAAATAGCGGTAGACCGTGCCGGCGGCGATGCCGGCGCGCTCGGCCACCGCCGCGATCTGAACCGCCGCCATACCGCCCTCGGCGGCAAGGGCGGTGGCCGCATCCAAGATGGCCTCCTCGCGCTCGGCCAAGCGGCGAACCACGTTCTCGGTGCGGCGATAGGGCATGGCAACGAGTGAACGATGATTCACTGCCTCGTGACAAGCTTCGAATTTGTCATGGCCGAGCTTGTCACGGCCATGACGGCTTTGGGTTCAGCGGTGGCTGCCAGACTTGCCGCCGAGCGCCGTGTCGCGAATGCCGGTGATGGTCGCCGCCGTCGAGATCGCTTCCGGATCGATCTTGAGATGGATGATCGATGGTTTGCCGGTCGCGACAGCTTGCGCAAAAGCGGCGGGGAAATCGGCGGTCTTTTCCACCACCGCGCCATAACCGCCGAACGCCAGGGCATAGGCGACAAAATCCGGGTTATGCAGCGCGGTGGCGATCACACGGCCGGGATACTCGCGCTCCTGGTGCATGCGGATGGTGCCGTAGAGCCCGTTATCGGCAATCACCACGATCACCGGCAATTTGTACTGAACGGCGGTCGCAAAATCCTGCCCGGTCATCAGGAAATCGCCGTCGCCGGCGACGCACACCACCGTGCGCTCGGGATGCAACGTCTTCATCGCGACCGCCGCCGGGAAACCGTAGCCCATGGAGCCTGAGGTCGGCCCGACATGGGTCTGGAATTTCCGGAATCGGTAGAAGCGGTGGATCCAGCCGGCGAAATTGCCGGCACCGTTAGTGATAATGTCGTCGGGTGCAAGATTCTCGCGCAGCCAGATCATGATCTCGCCGAGATTGACCGCGCCCGGCTGCGGCGTCGCCTTTTCCGACCAGGCGAGATAGTCGGCATGGGCGGCGGCCTCTTCGCCTTTCCATGCGATCTCGTTAGGCGGCTGCAATCCTTCCAGCGCCGAGCAGAACGCGGTCGGCGCCGCTTCGATGGCGAGCGTGGGGTGATACACGCGGCCGAGTTCCTCGGCGCCCGGATGCACGTGCACCAGCTTCATCTGCGGCTCGGGAATGTCGAACAGCGTGTAGCTCTGCGACGACATCTCGCTCATACGGCCGCCGATCAGCAGCACCAGATCGGCGCCTTTCACGCGCGCGATCAATTTCGGATTGGGTCCGATGCCCATGTCGCCGGCGTAACAGGGGTGCAGTCCGTCGAACAGATGCCCGCGCCGGAAGGTAGTGGCGACCGGCAGCGCGAAGCGTTCGGCAAAGCGCATGAGCGCAGCGCAAGCTGCTTCCGACCAGCGGCTACCGCCCACCAGCGCGACCGGACGTTTGGCCGCCCACAGCAGCTTCTGCAGCCGGCTCATGTCGGTCAGGCCGGGCCAGGTTTCCACCGGCTCGAACGCGCGCGCGTCCGGCACCATGGCGCGCTCGATCAACATGTCCTCGGGCACCGCAATCACCACCGGCCCGGGCCGGCCGTTGCACGCGGTATGGAACGCGCGCGAAACCAGTTCCGGAATACGCGTGGGGTCGTCGATCTCGGTCGCCCATTTGGCGATCGTACCGAACACCGCGCGGTAATCGAGTTCCTGGAACGCCTCGCGCTCGCGCATGTGCCGCCCGACCTGGCCGACGAACACGATCATCGGCGAGGAATCCTGGCGCGCAATGTGGATGCCGGCCGAGGCATTGGTGGCGCCCGGCCCGCGGGTGACGAAGCAGATACCGGGACGGCCGGTCACCTTGCCGACCGCTTCCGCCATCATGGACGCGGCATTCTCGTGCCGGCAGACGGTGAGCGCGATTTTGGAATCGTGAAACGCGTCGAGCGCGGCCAAATAACTTTCGCCTGGCACGCAGAATACGTGGCGCACGCCGTGGATCACTAACTGGTCGATCAGGATTTCGCCGCCGGTCCGCGTGCCGTCGTTGCTGCGCATTGATCTGCTCCGAGCTGACCCAGTTTATTTCACGATCTTCGGCATCGGAATCGGCGGCGAGAACGAGGTCGGGACCATTAGGCAGTTTTTCTGCTCGATCACGTGGCCGGCCTTGGCACTTTCGGCGACGAATACCTTCCAGTCGGGGTCCTGGGCCATCTTGGCGCGCTTGGATTCGCGGTCGGCCGCGCTCTCATAGACCCAGACATGGGTGTACGTGTTCAACTCGCCGCTTTCCGCCACCGCATAACAAAGCGGCTCGCCCATATAGCGAAGTTGCACTGGGTAACCGTATTTCTTGTAAAGCTCCAATTGCGCCGGGACATGGCCGGGCAGCGTCTTATAGGTCCGAACATCTAAGAGCACGTGTCTCCTCCCGAATGGGCCATTTTGGCACGGCGATGGGGCGCACTCTTCCGGGCCGCCGCGTGGCGGTCAATAGACTTGCCACGCAAGACTGGAATGCGCGGAAAGGCGCGTTCGCGCGTTAGGTCGCCGGCTCGACCGAGACCACCTGGAAGGTGTGCGTCTCGCCATCCTCGTTGCGGATCGAGACGTATTCGCCCGGGCGGAACGCATGGGCACCGAAGCGATAGCCGCTCTCGTCGTCGTCGGACCGAGTCGGGTTGTAGTCGAAAATCCAGCGCGCGTGCTCGGGCCCGCCCGGCTTGTGCACCAGAAAGCCTAACTCGTCGTCCTCGCCTTCCCAGAACCGGCGCACGCGGCAATGGTCGCGATTGCCTTGCCAGAGCTTCACGTCGATATGACTGTTGCCGTCAAGCGGGGCGACGAATTCGTAACCATGCTTGGACGAACCCTGCGGAAATTCCTTGGAGCGGGCGAGTTTGAGCCTGATACGCTTGAACGTGTGCGGCAGCGTGGTCACGGCAACCTCCATCAACAACCGGAGCCGTTTATTTTTATGCATGATGACCTGATGCGGCCCGCATGCGCATTGTTTTGGATCAGTCCGGCGGTATTGGTCGGACCGATAGTAGCATCAACCCGAGGACGCGATGAACCCGGCCGGAACCTCGCAGCAGGCGGTGATCGATTTTCTCGGACGCCCCGCAAGCCATGGCGGCGCGCCGGTCAAGCGGATCGATACCCATGCCGCGATTGTATTTCTGGCCGGCGATCGTGCGTTCAAGATAAAGCGCGCCGTGCGCTTTCCGTTCCTCGATTATTCGACGCTTGAGCGACGCCAGGCCGCCTGCGCGGCCGAAATCGAGGTGAACCGTCCGTATGCACCGGCGATCTACCGCCGCGCGGTGGCGTTCACGCGGCAGGATGACGGCAGGCTCGCCATCGGCGGCGAGGGCGAGCCGGTGGAATGGGCGGTCGAGATGTGGCGCTTCGACGAAAGCCAGACGCTCGACCATCTCGTTGCGACGCAGCGGATCGACAGCACGCTCGCCGACGCACTGGGGAGGGCAGTGGCGCGCGCACACGCGGCAGCGCCGATCGACAAGGTCGCCGGTTTCGCCGATGAACTCAGCGAGGTCATCGCCCAGAACGATGCCGAGCTCACTGCTTTACCCGGACTTTTTCCGCCGTCCGCTGTGGCTGCATTGACCGAAGCGGCGCACGGCGCACTCATACGCGTGCGGACGCTGGTCGTCGCGCGCGAGCACGCCGGCCTGGTGCGGCGTTGCCACGGCGATCTGCATCTCGGCAATATTGTCTTGCTCGACGGCGCGCCGATGCTGTTCGACGCCATCGAATTCGATCCCAAGATCGCGACCGGTGACGTGTTCTACGATCTCGCCTTTCTGCTGATGGACTTGATCGAGCGTGGACTGACGCCGGCAGCCAATATCGTGCTCAATCGCTATCTCAACGAGACGCGGCGGGCGGACGATCTCGATGCGCTGGCCGTGCTGCCGCTGTTTCTGTCGCTGCGGGCGGCGATCCGCGCCAAGGTCACCGCGGCGCGGCGGCCGCAAGGCCCCGAGCGCGCAGATCTCGAGCAAAGCGCGCGCGACTATTTCGCACTTGCCGGCAAATTTCTGGCGCCGCCGCCGCCGGTTCTGCTCGCCGTCGGCGGATTGTCGGGCACCGGTAAGTCAGTGCTCGCCCGCGCGCTGGCCGCCGACATTCCGCCGGCGCCGGGCGCGGTGGTGCTGCGCAGCGACGTCGAGCGCAAGATGCTATTCGGCGCGCACGAAGCCGATCGCCTGCCGGAGGCCGCCTATGCGCCGGAGGTCACGTCAAAGGTCTACTCTGCGCTCGTCGACAAGGCGCGACGGGTCCTCGCTGCCGGCCATTCGGTGATTGTGGACGCCGTGTTTGCCGACGCCGGCGAGCGGGCCGCAGTCGCGCAGGCGGCGCCTGGCGGCGTGTTCCATGGATTGTATCTGACCGCCGGTCTCCCAACTCGGCTTTCCCGCGTCGGCGAGCGAAAAGGCGATGCTTCCGACGCCGATGTGGCGGTTGCCCGCAAGCAAGAGCAATACGATCTCGGCGCAATGGATTGGACGCCGGTCGACGCCGCTGGTTCGCCGCAACAGACGCTGCGCCGCGCCAAGACGGCACTCGGCCTTGCGTGAACGAAGCTATGCATCCGCCGACCCGCTGCCCCGCCGCCCTCCCCCTTGGCGTTTGATGCAAAATCGATAGCTTCGTGCGTTTGAGGCGCTCCTGACCGGGTCTGAAATGAACGCTGCGCAACGCCCGACGATTTCCGCGCGCCACTTGGCGGTCGGGCTCGCCGGCTATTGCGCCTTCGTCAATCTCTACGCCCCGCAGTCGATCCTGCCGTTGCTCACGCACGAATTCAGAGCCAGCGCCGCCGAAGTCTCCAGCATCGTCACCGCCAGTACCCTGGCGGTGGCCGTGACCGCGCCTTTCACCGGGGCGGTCGCCGACGTGCTGGGCAGGAAACGGGTGATCGTCGCGGCGATGTTCGTGCTGGTAGTGCCCACTTTGATGGTGGGAATGGCGGAAAGCCTGTCGTCGCTCATCTTCTGGCGCGCCGTCCAGGGCTTGGTTTTGCCGCCGATCTTCGCGGTCATCATCGCCTATATCGGCGACGAATTGCCGCCGCACGAGGCGACGACGGCCGCCGGCATCTACGGCTCGGGATCCAGCATCGGCGGATTCAGCGGGCGGCTGGTGACCGGGATTTTCGCCGATCTGATCGGATGGCGCGCGGGATTCATGGCGCTCGCCGGCATCGCCTTTGCCGGCGCGATTGCGGTCGCGTTTTTGCTGCCGCATGAGCGCAAGTTCGTGCGCTCGGAAGGCCTGCTCGCGTCGGGGCGGCAGATGCTCGGCCATTTCCGCAACGGCCAGCTGGTTGCGACCTATGCGGTCGGCTTCGGCGTGCTGTTCAATTTCATCTGCACATTCACTTTTGTCAGCTTTCATCTTGCCGCCGCGCCGTACAATCTTTCCGCCAGTTGGCTCGGCTCGATTTTCGCGGTCTATTTGGTCGGTTCCGTGCTCTCGCCGTGGAGCGGTTGGGCGGTCACCCGGTTCGGGCGGCGGCGCTTCATGGTGCGGGTGCTCGCACTGTGGGTGGTCGGCATCGCCTTGACGCTCGCACCCTCGCTTCCGCTCATCATCCTGGGTCTCGCCATCGTCGCCGGCTGCGGGCTGCTCTGCCAGACGGTCTCCACCGGCTATGTAACGATCACGGCCAAAGCCGGCCGCTCCTCGGCGGTGGGCCTCTATGTCACAAGCTTCTATGTCGGCGGCAGTTTCGGCGCCGCACTCGGCGGACTGGCCTGGACGTATGGCGGCTGGCCGGCCTGCGTCGCTTTGGTGGTGGCGATGCTGATGGTGATGGCGAGCATCGTGTATTTCGCCTGGGCCCGCGGTGTGCCGGGCGGGCCAACCGGAACGCCGATCGGGCCGGCGTGAGCGCGTTATGCTGAACTCGGGTGCCAGAGCGGCGCGTAGCCGCGCGCCAGCACGGCCACGATCGACGGCGGCGTCAGCACATCAACGTGCGACCCGCGCGGACGCGGCCGCGCTTTGGCGTAGCCCGACGGCGTCCAGCGCAGCAAACGCGTCCCCCGCACGACGAAGGCGGCACCGTCAAACGCGATCATCGCGCCATCGGGAAGCGTGTCGATCTCGCGCCGGTGCAGACGTTTGGATTTGCCGTCGAGGCGCTCGCGATGCAGCGTGTCATCCATCGCGGCGGCGCGGGCGCGCGCCCTCCCGCGCGCGAACAGCGCGGCGAATCGCTCCGCATCTTGCCGGCGGCATTCGAAGCACGGCCGGTGACCGGCGGCGAGCGCCGTCACTTCGTCGAGGAAGAACAATTCACTGTAACTGTCGCCCCACACCGTGCGGTGGCGATTGTTGAACTCAAGCCGGCAGCAGATCCATTGCTTCGATGTCCAGCGCCGCGCGCCAAGCTTGCGCTGCGCATCGTGCAATCGACCGCCGCGATTTCCCATGAGCAATCCGCGCGCCGAAGCGGCGAACAAATCGCCAAAAGGATCGACGCGGTTTTGCAGGGGCATCGTCGCGGGTCAAAAACAAAGGTGGCCGGGACACGTACAACCCGGCCACCATATCCGTTCCGAGAAGACCCGGTTACCCGGACGAATAATGATTTTATAAAACCAAAGGCGGACGCCGGCGCTTTGATCAAAATCAATAACAAGCGGCCTGTAAATAAACCGCTGACTTCCCTCATGAAAACGCCCGCCTAAGGGCGGGCGTTCGCTACGAGTGAGGGAAAGCCTCAGCCTTGCGGCTGGGGTGCGACTTCGCCGGTCGGCGGCTCGGGCCGCGGGCGCGGCTTGCCGGCCGGCGGCACGGCGGAGGAGCGCGGCGTGGTCGGCTCAATCACCGATTCGCGCACCGGCCGCTTGCCGTTGATCAGGTCCTTGATCTCGTCGCCTGTCAGCATCTCGAACTCGAGCAGGCCCTTGGCGAGGATTTCGAGGTCGGCGCGCTTGTCGGTGAGGATTTGCGTCGCCTCCGCATAGCCGGCCTCGACCAGCTTGCGCACCTCGGCATCGATCGTCTGCGCAGTCGCTTCCGAGATGTTCTGCTGGCGCGACACCTGATAGCCGAGGAACACTTCGTCCTGGTTCTCGCCGTAGGCAACCGTGCCGAGCTTGTCCGACAGGCCCCAGCGCGTGACCATCAGGCGGGCGAGCTTGGTCGCCTGCTCGATGTCGGAGGCGGCGCCCGACGTCACCTTCTCGCGACCGAATACCATTTCCTCGGCGACGCGCCCGCCCATCATGATGGCGAGGCGCGAGGTCATCTGCTCGCGGCTCATCGACAGCTTGTCGCGTTCGGGCAATTGCATGACCATGCCGAGCGCGCGGCCGCGCGGAATGATGGTGGCCTTGTGCACGGGATCGGTCGCCTTGACGTTGAGCGCGACGATGGCATGGCCGCCTTCGTGATAGGCGGTGAGCATTTTCTCCTCGTCGGTCATTACCAGCGATTTGCGCTCGGCGCCCATCATCACCTTGTCTTTGGCGTCCTCGAATTCGGACTGCGTGACCATGCGTTTGTTGCGACGCGCGGCCATCAAGGCGGCCTCATTGACCAAGTTGGCCAGATCGGCGCCGGAGAAGCCGGGCGTTCCGCGCGCTGTGGTTTTCAGGTTCACGTCGGGCGCCAGCGGCACCTTGCGCACGTGCACCTTCAGGATGTTCTCGCGGCCGACCACGTCCGGGTTCGGCACCACCACCTGACGGTCGAAGCGGCCGGGGCGCAGCAGCGCCGGGTCGAGCACGTCGGGCCGGTTGGTGGCGGCGATCAGGATGATGCCCTCGTTCGCCTCGAAGCCGTCCATCTCGACCAGCAATTGGTTGAGCGTCTGCTCGCGCTCGTCATTGCCGCCGCCGAGACCGGCGCCGCGATGACGGCCGACCGCGTCGATTTCGTCGATGAAGATGATGCAGGGCGCGTTCTTCTTGGCCTGCTCGAACATGTCGCGCACGCGCGAGGCGCCAACGCCGACGAACATTTCGACGAAGTCGGAGCCGGAAATGGTGAAGAACGGCACGTTGGCTTCGCCGGCGACCGCGCGCGCGATCAGCGTCTTGCCGGTGCCCGGCGGGCCGACCAGCAGCACGCCGCGCGGGATGCGTCCGCCCAGCCGCTGGAATTTTCCAGGATCGCGCAGGAATTCGACAATCTCCTGCAAATCCTGCTTGGCCTCATCGACGCCGGCGACGTCTTCGAAGGTGACACGGCCATGCGCCTCGGCCAGCAATTTGGCGCGCGATTTGCCGAAGCCGAGCGCCTTGCCGCCGGCCCCTTGCATCTGCCGCGACAGGAAGATCCACACGCCGATCAGTGCGATAAACGGCAGCCATGATACCAGCAGCGAGACGAACCATGGGACATTGTCCGATGGCGGCCGCGCGGTGATCGAGACGCCCTTGGTATAGAGCTTCTGCACCAGGGTTGGATCGCTCGGCGCATAGGTCTGGAAACTGGTGCCATTGGCGAAGGTGCCGCGGATTTCCGGCCCCTGGATCACCACGTCGCGCACGCGGCCCTGGTCGACCTCGCTCAGGAGCTGCGAGAACGAGATGTCCTGCGCGGTCGTGCGCTGTC
The DNA here is from genome assembly GCA_036491675.1 of Pseudolabrys sp. Lineage (GTDB taxonomy): Bacteria > Pseudomonadota > Alphaproteobacteria > Rhizobiales > Xanthobacteraceae > Pseudolabrys. Next base: position 53,338 of record DASXBN010000088.1, read on the forward strand.
CGGGATTTTGAAACAGCGTGAATAGCGCGAGCAGCAGCAGGACGATAATCACCCAGAGGGCGAAATTGCGCAGATTGGCGTTCATCAGGCGTCCTTACCCGCCGCATCGGGCGCTGTGGGCGTGGTTATGGCCAAACTTCGTGGCGACTTCACGTCGACCCGTGGTCCAATGTAGGCAGCGTGGGCCCGCATGGAAAGGGTTCGAATCTTAGATAGTTTAGCGCCTTTTCGCCGGTTTTGCCTCACCACGTCGGGCTGTGGTTAAGGGTTTGCCGCGCCGCGGCGGCGCCCGTTCGACCGCGATTTGGCGCTCCGTGAGCGTCACAATCGCCCCCGCCAGGCTGCGCCGAAACCTCGCATTGTCGGCCTTTTGGGCAATCTCGAGCGCCGCTAGCAACGCCTCCAGCTTGGCCAGTTCGACCGGCCCCTCATCTCCGGCCCGCGCCACGGCGCGGCCGATCAGGCGCAGCGCGATCTCGGCCGGCAAGCGGGCAACGCCGGCCGCATCGAAAGCGACGGCGCCCGGCATGGAGAGCGGGCGCGCCAGCTCGGCCTCGGCTCGGTCGACCGCGGCTTCGATCGCCGTGTCCGCGCGCTTGAGCCGGCGCGCCAGCAGCGCAAGCCGGCGGGCGTCGAGACCTTCGCGCGCAAGCTCTTCCATCAGCCCGCGCAGGCGCGCCCGGGTGAAGCGCGGATCGCGATTGGACGGATCATCGGCGTATGGAATTTTCGCGGCCCGAAGGCTGGCAACGAGGCGTGCTTTGGGAACGTCGAGCAGCGGACGGACGAGTCTGATCTGCCCCTCGCCCTCCCCCGGCACCGTGGAAATTCGCGTCATCGCCGCGAGCCCACTCATGCCGCTGCCGCGACTCATGCGGATCAGCACGGTCTCGGCCTGATCGTCGCGGGTGTGCGCGGTCAGGATATGCGAAGCGTTCGCCTTGCGTGCCGCATCGGCAAGCAGGCGGTAGCGCGCCATACGCGCCGCCTCCTGCAAGCCGGTCTTTGGCTTGCGGCCGGTCCATCGCAAAGTGCGGTGCGCGATCGCGAGCTTGCGCGCGAGGCGCGCGACGTTTGCGGCCTCGCGCTTGGCTTCCTTGCGCAAGCCGTGATCGACGGTGACCGCGATCAGCTTCGGTTTGACTTTCAGCGTCTTGCGCCAGCGCGCCGCCAACACCATCAGCGCGGTGGAATCCGGACCGCCGGAAACCGCAAGCACGAGTGTCGGAAATTGTTCGAGGTCGGAAAAAAGCGATTTGGCTTCCGTTGCCGAGACTGGCGAGGTCTCAGCAGTGGACACGCTGCTGTTCCTGCGTGACGCCGCGTTTCACGCTCGCCGAGGCGCGCGGGAATTTACGCCCAACTTCGGCCAGCGTCGCGCAGGCCGCTTCCTTCTGATTGAGCGCGGCGAGCGACTGCCCGAGCCGCAGAAGTGCGTCCGGCGCCTTGCCGGAGTGCTCGAATTTGGTCGAGACCGCCAGGAAAGATTCCGCCGCGTCGCGATAGCGCTGGCGCTGGAACAGGCTTTCGCCCAGCCAGTATTGCGCATCCGGCACCAGCTTTTCTTCCGGATGCTTACGCAGGAAATCGCGGAAGACCTGCTCGGCGAGCGCATAGTCCTTGTGCAGCACATAGCCATAGGCCATGTCGTATTCGTCTTTCGGCGTCGCCGACGGCGGCAGCGTCGCAAGCTGCTCGCCGGTAGCGCTGGGGTTGCGCGCCGGCGGCGGCAATTGTGACGGCGGCATCGGCGCGCCACTCGTCATCGGCGGCTCCGGCTGCGCCGGCGCATTGCTGGCGAGCGTCGACAGATCGAGCGGAGCGCCAACGTCGCGGCCGCCGGGTGCGCCAACCGGCGGTGCGTTATCCGCGTTCTGCACCGGGGCCACCGGCGCTCCATTGCCGAGCACGCGCGGTGCGCCAGGCGCACTCGGATGCTGCGCCGGATCGAACACATCGGAGCGGTTGCCGGACGTGGCGGGCGGCGGCGCGTTGACCGGCGCCTGCGGCGCCATCGCGCGCGGCGGCGCGCCCGGAGCCGGTCCGCCCCGGGAGCCGAGCTGCTGGAAACGATACTCGGTATCGTCCTGCACGCGCTTGAGCTGCATCTCGAGCTGCTGGTTGCGGTATTGCAGCTGTTCGAGGGCACCGGTGAGCTGGCGCAGCGCATTTTCCATGCGGTCGAGGCGGACGGACATATCGCCGGGATCGGACTGCGCCACGCGCGGCTGCTCCGCTTGCGGCTGACCGCCCGAGCGCTGCTGCGACGGCTGCTCGCCGCGGCTGAACAGATTGTCGAGGAAGCCGGGCGGGGAACGCTGCTCCTGCGCCGCCGCGGCGCCAGCCAGCAGCAGCAGCAAGGTAAACGTGGCGAGCACGAAGTCGCGAATTCGGTGTCGTAAACGCGTCATGATGATGCACAGTCCGGCGGCGGTCGATACAGCTAGCATAAAGCGGGCTGCGTCGAAATTGTGACTGAGGCTCTCGCAAGGCCGTTCACATGTTGTTTGCGGCCGCAAATGTCGATGCCCGGCGCAAGGCCGGGCACGACAGTTTTCAAACAAGCGCCGTCAGTCTCTTACGAACTGACGCCGAGCACCGTGACCGCGCGGCGGTTCTGCGACCAGCAGGAGATGTCGTCGCACAGCGCGACCGGCCGCTCCTTGCCGTACGATATTGTCCGCATCCGGTTCGCCGCCACGCCGTGCGAGATCAGATAGTCGCGCACGGTCTGCGCCCGGCGGGCGCCGAGCGCGATGTTGTATTCGCGCGTGCCACGCTCGTCGGCGTGGCCTTCGACCGTGAACTGGCCGTATTGGCTATAATTATTGAGCCACTGCGCCTGCTTGTCGAGCGTCGCGCGCGACTGCGGCGTCAACTCGGACGAATCGGTTTCGAAGAATACGCGATCGCCGACATTGACCACGAAGTCCTGCTGGCTGCCGGGCGTCGCCATGCCGGCCGCGTTCGCCTGCGCGTCGTCGCCAGGCTTGTTGGCGCAGGCGGAGATCGCCAGTGCCGCCGCGAGAACGGCCACGAGCCGCGCCGCGCGGAAGATGTGCTTCACGTTGGTCATTCCGGTGCCTCCATTCTCACTCATGCAACGACCGGACCTAGCATCATCGTGTACCAGTCAGGTGGTTAAGCGAACCTTCCATCAACCTTGATGGAACCTTGCACGAGGCCCCTAAAATTATCCGAGCCACGGAAACCTATTCTGATGGTTAAGAGCCGGTGAAAATGTGGCGCAGGTTTGTTCGCGCACGATCTATTTCGAGGAACAGGAAAGCCGACCCGCCTCAAGTCCGCAGACGTGCCTGTTCGGAAAACCTGCGGCTCAAGACAATAGCGGTGACCAGGCCGGGTCCGAGGCATAGCTCGGGGTAGGAACCTTGAGCTGGTTGCGGCCGGTAATGTCGATTGTGTAAAGCGCCGGGCCGCCGCCCGGATCGCTGAAATACATCAATACCCGCCCGTTGGGGGCGAAGGTCGGCCCCTCGTTGTGGAAACCCTCCGTGAGGATGCGCTCGCCCGAGCCATCCGGCTTGAGGATGCCGATCGCGAACTGCCCGCGCGCCTGCCCGGTGAACGCATTGTAGTCGCCGCGCGGCGACCACACCGGCGTCGAGTGATGACCCTCGCCGAAGCTGATGCGCTGCGCCGGACCGCCGGTCGCCGCCATTACATAGATCTGCTGTGTGCCGCCGCGGTCGCTCTCGAAACAGATGCGGCTACTGTCGGGCGAATAGCACGGCGCGGTGTCGATCGCCGGCGTATCGGTTAGCCGCGTGGTCGCCTTCGAGCGCAGATCCATCACGAACAGATTGGCGTTGGAGCCCTGCTGCAGACTCATGATCACGCGCTGGCCGTCGGGCGAAAACCGCGGCGCGAACGTCATTCCGGGAAAATTGCCGACAATCTCGCGCTGGCCGGTCTCGATGTTGAGCAGGTAGACGCGCGGATCACCCTGCCCATAGGACATGTAGGTGATCTCTTGCGTGGTCGGGTTGAAACGCGGCGTGAGCACCAAATCGTCGCCGCGCGTCAGGTAGCGCACGCCCGCCCCGTCCTGATCCATGATGGCGAGGCGTTTCACCCGCCGGTCCTTCGGGCCGGTCTCGTCCACGAACACGATGCGGCTGTCGAAATAACCCTTGTCGCCGGTGAGCCGCTCGTAGATCGCATCCGAGATGATGTGCGCGATGCGCCGCCAGTTGTCGGGGGTGGTGAAATATTGTTTGCCGTCGAGTTGCTGGCCGGCGAACACGTCCCAGAGCCGGAATTCCGCCTTCAGCCGCCCATCGCCCTGCTTGGTGATGCGGCCGGTAACCAGCGCCTGCGCATTGATGACGCGCCAATCGGGGAAGCGCGGCACGGCGTCGCTATTCGTTATTTTCTCGGTGAAGGCGCGCGGGTCGATCGGCGCGAACAGACCACTGTGCTGCAGATTGCTGGTGATGACGCCGGTGACGTTACGCGCAACGTCGGTTTCGGTCGGCCCGCCGGCCAGGAACTCGGGCAGCGCGATCGGCATCGGCTGCACATTGCCTTGCGTAATGTCGACGCGCACCGCCGCGGCCACCGCTCGCGGCAACAATCCGGTCACGAGACCGCCGGCGGCGAATGAGGCGTGCCTGAGCAGCCCGCGGCGGCTCAACTGCGAGCGATCGTTGAAGGAAGCGATCAAAGAATTGACCATTGGGATGTTCGGCTTCTGTTTTTAAAAAATGCCGCTAGTGGAACATGTCGCTCGGCTTGAATGCGAGCTCCATGTCTTGCCAGCTGTCATAGGTCTCTTTCCGCAACATCGTATAGGGCTGGCACTGCAGGATCGCGCGCTTGGCGCTTTCGGCGAAGGCCGGACCGGTCGCGCTCGGTCTGCCGCCGATCACGTCCGGACCGCGCTTCACGCTGCCGTCGGGATTGAACTGCACCCGGAAGACGACGACCAATTCCTGCGCGCTGTCGAGGCCGACCGGCGGTGACCAGCAGTCGGTAATCCGCCGCCGGAATGCATCGATCTCGCTCTGCGAAAGGCGGCCCGCGGTGGCGTTCACCCGCCCGAGCGTAGGCGTCGGATTGAGCTCCTCGCCGGTCGAGACTGCGCGCGTCGGATCGCGTTTGTCGAGCAACGCGGCGATCTTGTCGATGTCGAATTTCGGCTGCTGCTTTTGCGGCGGCTTCTTGGGCGGCTGCGGCTGCTCGGCCTTGGCTTCCTTATGCTCATCCTGCTTTTTGAGTTTTTCGGCGATCGGGTCGGGCTTGGGCAGCGGCTCGGCCGTCTTCGGCTGGGTTGTCTTGACCTCTTGCTTCTCGGTGAGCTTGGGCGCGATCTCTTCGGCGGGCTTCGCCTCGGCGATTTTTTCCACCAGCGCCTTAGGCTTCTCGACTTTGGGCGCGTCTTTGATGCCCTTGGTCATTTCGGAGAAGGCCTTATCGCTCACAAGATCGACCGGCAGCGATTCCGCAGGCGTAACCTCGAAGGTCTTGCCGGAGAACGACACCAGCGCCCACAGCAGCACTGCCGCGTGCAGGCCGGTCGATATCGCTGACGCCATTTTCATCTGCATTACTATTTCGAGCCCTGCTCGAATTCGGTCACCAAGGCAACCTTATGGAAGCCGGCCGCCGACAGCCGTCCCATCACCCTCATCATGGTCCCGTAGGCCACCTTTTTATCGCCGCGCACGTAAATGCGGGCTTCGGTGCCGCCGCGCGCTTGCGCCACCGCCTGCAGCTTCGGGATCAGGTCGTCCACGCTGATTTCGGCATTTTGCAGGAATACCTGGTCCTTGTCGTTGACCGACAAAGTGAGCGGCTCCTTGTCCTGCTCGAGGCTCTTGGCCTGGCTTTGCGGCAGGTCGATCGGCACCCCGACCGTGAGCAGCGGTGCCGACACCATGAATATGATCAGCAGCACCAGCATCACGTCCACCATCGGCGTGACGTTGATCTCGCTCATCACCCTTTGGCGGTGATGCTTCCTGCGTCCTATGACCGGCGTACCGGCATTGGCTGCCATTGGAGCTTAACCCCTCACCCGCGTTCGTCGATCTGGCGCGACAAAATAGCGGCGAACTCGTCGGCAAAGCCCTCCAGCCGCTGCGCCTGCTTGTTCACCTCGGACGCGAACTTGTTATAGAAAATGGTCGCCGGTATGGCGGCGACAAGGCCGATTGCGGTCGCAAACAGCGCTTCCGCGATGCCCGGCGCCACAACCGCTAACGACGTGTTCTTCGAGGCGGCGATCGACTGGAAGCTGGTCATGATACCCCAGACCGTGCCGAACAGGCCGATAAAGGGTCCGGCCGAGCCGACAGTAGCGAGCACCAACAAGCGGCGTTCGAGCCGCTCGACCTCGCGTGCGATGGTGACCTCCATCACCTTCTCGATTCGCATCTGCAAGCCGGCGAAGGAGCGGGCCGAGCCCTCGAAGCTGCGCTTCCACTCTCGCATCGCCGCCACGAACAGCGCGGCCATTGAATGGTTCGGGCGCGCGGACAGGGAGCGGTAAAGCTCCTCCAGCGACTCGCCGGACCAGAACGCCTGTTCGAACCGGTCCATACCGCGCTTGGTGCGCGTATAGAGCACCGTCTTATCGATCGCGATCGCCCATACCCAGACCGAACAGATCAACAGCCCGATCATGACCGCCTTGACGATCCAATGGGCGTGCCAGAACAGCGTGAACAGCGAAAGGTCGGAGGAGGTGAGCGGGAGCACCGACTGTGCCACGTCGGCAGGATTCATGGGCACGTCCTTTCCGCTGTCCGGCTCAAGTCGGTCAAACCGGCGCGGCGCACAATGCTCGGACCAAGATGAGCGCGCCGTGGGGTTCCGCTCACGCGCTCAACGGCAAACCGAATGTTTCGCGAAAACCGCCAAATCCCGCCACCGGCAGGCTTAACGAAATCCCCGCGAAACTTGGCCAAACTAGGGCGCAGAACGGGTCTTTAGCCCCCTAAACAGCGCTGATTGTGGTTAAGGACTGGTTACTGGCCCAGTTCGCCCGCCGGCCCGCCTCGTTGACGTGGCCGGCCCCCTTAGCCTTTGATCGGCGAGAAACCTTGCCATGCAGTGACGACATGCCGCTGACAGATGCCTCCCCAGCCCGGCTGAGCACGTCGCCGTCTCTGGCCGACGCGACCGAAGTGGGCACGCTCGGCGTCTTTCAGCTCAAGCGTTACTGGTCGCGCGCGATGGCGGCGCAGCATGGCTGTTTCGAGCCGTCAGACCAGCATGACCGCCACCTCAACCACGTGGTGATCCACGCCCTTGGGCTGGGGCTTGAACAGACCGCGCAGTTCCTCGGGCAGCAGGTTCCGAGCTTCGAAGAATTCGAGCGCTGGATCGTGGCAACGACAGGCGGTGTCGATCCGGCGCAGGTCGCGCGGATCAATGCCGCCGTCGCCGGCACCGAATATTCCGAAGATACGAAGCGCTGGGTCGCGCCGGTCGAGGCTGACGCCCCGGTGCTGTCGGCGGACGATCTCGCGTTCTGGAACGAGCACGGTTACGTCGTGCTACATGACGCCGTGCCGGCGGCGAGCCGCGACGCCGCGGCGCAGGCGCTATGGGACCACCTCGGTGCGCGCCCCAATGCGCCCGATTCATGGTACCGGCGCCGCGAGCACGGCATCATGGTGCAATATTTCCAGCACCCCGCCTTCGACGCCAACCGCCGGTCGCCGCGCATTCACAAAGCCTTCGCGCAGCTTTGGGGCACCGCCGATCTTTGGGTGACCACCGACCGCGTCGGCTTCAATCCGCCGGAACGGCCGGGTTGGCAATTTCCCGGCCCGGATCTGCATTGGGACGTCAGCGTGAAAACGCCGATTCCGTTCGGGACCGGAGGCATTCTCTATTTGACCGACACGCCCCCGGAACAAGGCGCGTTTACAGTGGTGCCTGGCTTTCAAAGGTGGGGCGAGGACTGGCTGAAAAGCCTGCCGCCCGGTGCCAATCCCCGCAGCCAGGATTTGCACGTGCTTGGTTCGAAAGCGATCGGCGGCAACGCAGGGGATTTGGTGATCTGGCATCTGGCGCTGCCGCACGGCAGCCGGCCTAATCGCGGAACGCGGCCGCGCCTGGTCCAATACATCAACATGTTTCCGACCGAGGTCGAAGAACAGGACGAGTGGATTTAGCGCGGCCGCAACCGGGGGAGCGAAATCAGTTCTGCTGAGGCGTCGTATCTTGCGCCGGCCGGTCGCGGCGCTCGGCCATGAACTGGTCGAACTCGGTCTTGTCCTTGGCGAAGCGCAGGCGATCGAGAAATTCGCGGAACTCGCGCTGCTCTTCCTCGAGGCGGCGCAGCGTATCGCTGCGATATTCGTCGAAGGCGCGGTTGCCGCTGGTGGGCGCCGAGTTCCACGGCCCGCCCGCCATCCGCGAGCGCATCCAGTCCATCTTGCGCTGCATGCGCTCCATCTTGTGCTGCCAGTGATCATGACCGCCGTGATATCCGCATCCCATTCTTCCGCTCCATATCGTGAAGGCGAGGACGGTGAGGCCCAGCGGCCACCAAACCATGAAGCCGAGGACGATGAGCGCTATCCAGGCAGCTTTGCCGAATTCATCGAGCTTCGCGGTGATAGGCATGGGTAAGCCTCGCGTGTGAATGTAAATAACATTTACATTAGTAGGGTCATCGGGGCCCGATGTCAAGACCCTTCACATAGGAAGCTTGGGCATGGTTGCGAGGGCCCGCATCCGCCATGTGCGGGAGGGAACGGCTCACGCGCGAGCCGCGGCCACCTCTGCCGGGAGCCCGAGGCCGCGCAGATAGATCAGGAAAGCCGCCTCCAGCAGGTCCTCCGGCGGCATCGGCAGAGCGCGACGCGCCGCGTCGCCACGCGAAAACAGCGAGGCAATGCCGTGGGTCAGGCTCCAAATATGCAGCGCCACCATCAGCGCCGGTGGCCGTCCCTTCGCCGGCATTAGCGCCACCAGCTTTTCGGCGGCGCCGCGCAGCACCGCGAAGGCGCGCTCGCCCGCTTCGCGCAGTTGCGGATCGGCATCGAGCGGGACCCCGGCCTCGAACATGGCCGAGTAGTAGGCCGGCTCGCTTTTAGCGAATTGCAGATAAGCTTTGCCGAGCCGGTCGAAAGCGGTGAACACGTCCGGCTTGCCGTCATCCCAGGCGCGCAATTGTGCCGTGGTGAACTGTTCGAAGCCGCGCCGCGCCACGTCGGACAAGAGTTCGTCGCGGTCGCGAAAATGCCGGTAGGGCGCCGCCGGGCTCACCCCTGCCCAGCGCGCGGCGTCGGCGAAGGTGAAGCCGGCCGGCCCCTTCTCCGCGATCAGATCGAGCGCGGCGCGCACCAGGGCTTCCTTCAGGTTGCCATGGTGATAGCCGCGCGGCTCGCTGCGCCTGCCCCATTTCATGTGAATCGTTATTACATTACGCCGCGGCCGGCGTCGATGGCGGCGCTAGCCGCGGCGGCGCGTCGCCAAAGGGAGGCGATCGAACAGTGTCGGACCGCCCGGCTGCGCCCCTTCGATTGTCAGCAAGCGCAGTTTCGTCACCACGCCACCACTGGCCGAGAATCCGCCGGCCTTGCCGCCGGCGGCGAGCACACGGTGGCACGGCATGATGATCGGCGTCGGGTTCTCGCCCATGGCCTGCCCGACCGCGCGCGCCAATGTCTTGTCGCCGAGACGCTCGGCGATCTCGCCATAGGTCATGGTGGCGCCCGGCGGGATCTTGCGCGCGATGGCATAGACTCGACGATTGAATTCCGTTTGTCCGTCGTCGTCGATCACGATATCCGTCAGATCGCGCTTCTCGCCGGCGAGCAGCGCGATCATGCCATCGATCACGCGCTGTACCTCGGGCGTCGGCGCCACCTCGGTGGCCGCCGGATGCCGCCGATGCACGCGGCCGCGCGTTGCGGCCGCGTCTTTCTCCGGAAGCTGCACGCCGCAGATGCCGCGCGCGTTCCAGACGATGCCGCAAGTGCCGACGGCGGTTTCAAACAAGGCGAAGCTTTGTTCCATGACACGGTGAATATAGCACTCGCCCTCAGGCCGCGCCGCCCGATTCCTGGTCCGCCTGCATGGCGATACGCAGCGGCTTGGGGATCGGCCGCGCGCGGCCGCCGGAAACGAAGGCGACCTGCACATGCGCCTCCACCAATAGGTCCTGCCCGCGCATGACCTTTTGATTGAGCATCACCGAGGCGCCCTTGACCTCTTCCGGCGTTGTGACGATGTCGAGCACATCGTCCATGTGCGCGGCTTTACGAAAGTCGATGCTCATGTGGCGCACCACAAAGGCAAAGCCGGGCGCTTCGGCCTGCGCCTGCTCGAACAGCGCGCGATGGTCGGCGCCGATCAGCCGCAGATAATTGGTGCGGCCGCGCTCCATGAAGCGCAGATAGCTCGCGTGATAGACGACACCAGAGAAGTCCGTGTCTTCGTAGTAGACGCGGACCTGCTGATGGTGTTTGCCGTCGCGGATTTCGCCATCGAGCGATTTCGTCATCGAGCCTCTCAACCGTCATGCCCGGCTTTATGCCGGGCATCCACGTCTTTCTTCAAGATTAAATGTCGCAAGACGTGGATGGCCGGGACAAGTCCGGCCATGACAAATATCTAATCTTCTTCCCCGCCGAACAGCCCGAACTGACTCGCATCGCGTTGCGGCTCGGCGAGGCCGAGATGCCTGAAGGCGTGCGAAGTGAGCAGCCGGCCGCGTGGGGTGCGCTGAATGAAGCCTTTCTGGATCAGGAACGGCTCGATGATGTCCTCGATGGCGTCGCGCGGCTCGGATAGCGCCGCCGCCAGCGTGTCAACGCCTACCGGCCCGCCGCCATAGCTCTCGGCGATGGTCGTCAGATAGCGCCGGTCCATGGCATCGAGGCCGCTGCCGTCGACTTCCAGTTCGCCAAGCGCGCGGTCGGCGATCTTGCGGTCGATCGCCTTGTCGCCGTCGACATGGGCAAAGTCGCGCACGCGCCGCAGCAGCCGGCCGGCGATACGCGGGGTGCCGCGCGCGCGCCGCGCGATCTCGTTGGCGCCGTCCGCCGTCATGCCGATGCCGAGCACACGCGCGCCGCGATTGACGATCTGCTCGAGCTCTTCCACCGAATAGAAATTCAGCCGCACCGGGATGCCGAAGCGGTCGCGCAGCGGATTGGTCAGCAGCCCCGCGCGCGTAGTGGCGCCGATCAGCGTGAAGGAAGACAAATCAATTTTCACCGAGCGCGCTGCCGGCCCCTCGCCGATGATGAGATCGAGCTGGAAATCCTCCATCGCCGGATAGAGGATTTCCTCCACCGCCGGATTGAGCCGGTGAATCTCATCGATGAACAGCACGTCGCGCGGCTCGAGATTGGTCAGTAGCGCGGCAAGATCACCGGCCTTGGCAATGACAGGTCCGGAGGTGGCGCGGAAGTTAACGCCCAGCTCGCGTGCGACGATCTGCGCCAGCGTGGTTTTTCCTAAGCCCGGCGGCCCGACGAACAGCACATGGTCGAGCGCTTCCTTGCGCGCGCGCGCGGCTTCAATGAACACACCCAGATTGGCGCGCGCCTTTTCCTGGCCGATGAATTCGCTCAGGCGTTGCGGACGCAGCGAGACATCGACGTCGTCGTCGCGTTTCTCGGCAGCAATCAGGCGGCGCGGGGTATTCACTTCGCCAACTCCCTCAAGCCCTGCCTAATCAGCGTCGCGGTATCCGCATCCTCACCTGCGTTGCGCGAAGCCGTCGCAATCGCAGCGGCCGCCTGCGGCTGGCCGTAGCCGAGATTGACCAGCGCGGAGACCGCATCCATCACCGGCTTGGGCGCGCGTTTCTCGTCGAGCGCACCGGCGAGATGCACCATCGCCGGATCGACGCTCGCATAGGCCGGCGCCTTGTCCTTCAATTCGGTGACGATGCGCTCGGCCACTTTCGGGCCGACGCCCGGCGCACGCGAAATCGCCGCCTTGTCGCACATGACGACGGCGGAGGCGAGATCGGCGACTTTCAACGTGCCGAGCACCGACAGCGCCACCTTGGCGCCGACGCCCTGCACCGTCTGCAGCAGGCGGAACCATTCGCGCTCCATGTCGCTCGCAAAGCCGAACAGCTTGATCTGATCCTCGCGCACGTAAGTCTCGATCGACAATGTGGCGGCTTCGCCTTGCGCCGGCAGCGCTTGCAATGTGCGCGGCGAGCAATGCACCTGATAGCCGACGCCGCCGACGTCGAGGATGATGTAGTCCGCGCCGTAGCCCTCGACGATGCCCTTGAGCTTGCCGATCATGACGCCGCCGCCTTCAGCACTGCGCTGGTGCGGTGATGCGCATGGCACACCGCGATCGCCAGCGCGTCGGCGGCGTCTTCGCTCTGCGGATCGGCTTTCGGCAACAGCACGCCGATCATCATGCGGATCTGCGCCTTCTCGCCGTGACCGGCGCCGACCACGGTCTTCTTCACCACGTTGGGCGCGTATTCGGCGACAGCGAGCCCCGCGCGCGCCGGCACCAGCATGGCGATGCCGCGCGCTTGGCCGAGCTTGAGCGTCGCCACGGCATTGGCGTTGACAAAAGTTGCCTCCACCGCCGCCTCGTGCGGGCGATATTGCTCGATCACCCGGCAAAGCCCGTCGTGGATGAGCACCAGCCGCGCGCCCAGCTCGGCCCGCTCGCTGGTTTCCAGCGATCCGCAGGCCACGTAGATCAGCCGGTTGCCGTCAGACTCGATCAGCCCCCAGCCGGTGCGGCGGAGCCCGGGATCGATGCCGAGGATGCGAATCGGATGCCCGACCATGCCCCGTTGATAGCCCCGCGGCGGGTTTTGGGCCAGAACGAGACGCCAGCCGATTCTCGCTATCCTCGCCGCCGGGCGGCTGTTAATGACGTCCGCCAGCCGCCATGAACGCCATCCTCGATCCCCAATATTTCATCGACGCCGTCGCCGATCCGCGCTTTCCCATCGCCGTCGGGATCGCCGTCTTGGCCGGCCTGGTGCGCGGATTTTCCGGCTTCGGATCGGCACTGGTCTACATGCCGCTGATGTCGGCGGTGTATAGCCCGCAGGTCGCGGCATCCACATTGTTGCTGATCGATTCGATCAGCAGCCTGCCGTTCACCTTCAAGGTGATGCCGCAATGCAACTGGCGCGAAGTCACGCCGGTTTCGATCGCCGGCGCGCTGGCGCTCCCGTTCGGCGTCATGATGCTAGTCCTGGTCGACCCCTTGGTGCTACGCTGGTTCATCGTGGTGCTGGTCTTGGGCGCGCTGGCCGCGCTGGCCTCCGGCTGGCGCTACCACGGCCGGCCGACGCTCCTCGCCTCGCTCGGCGTCGGCGCGCTCGCCGGCATCGGCGGCGGCGCGTTGCAGATCGGCGCCCCGCCGCTGCTCATCTTCTGGCTCGGCGGCAGCAACAATGCGGCGACCGTGCGCGCCAACATCATGGTCTATTTCATTACGCAGGCCGCGTTGTCGTGCATCATGTATTTTTTCAACGGCCTGTTCACCACGCAAACGATCAAATTGTCGCTGCTGCTGGGGCTGCCATTCGCGGCGGCGATGGCGGCCGGGGTATTTTCATTTCACGGCACCAGCGACGCGCTCTACCGCCGCGTCGCTTATGTGATCATCGCAGCGGCCGCGCTGGTAAGCCTGCCGTTGTTCGACGGGTGGCGGTAATACGGTAGCGCTGTGCTTCGGGCGGCGCTAGTCTCGCCAAGCGGGTTGGTCGGCCGCGGCGACGCCGCAGCTCATTGGGGGCATCTCATTTTGCAGAAAACTCGATGGCTGACGTTTTGCGTAGCGCTCGCGCTCAGCTTCGCCTTGCCGGTTTTGCCATCATGGGCCGAAGGCAAGCTTGTCGTTGTCGAGAAGTTCAGCAAGGGCAATACGGAACTCAAAGTGGCGCATTACACCGAACCGGCCGCGCTGAAAGACATGCAAAAGGTTGGCCTGATCGGCATCGCCTCGCCGACTCGAAACTCCTTCGCTTTCGATTCCGCGGATTGGAACAAGTTCATCGCGATTTGCGCAAAGGCCGCAGCCGTCCGCTCGGCCACCTGGACCGTCGTCGGCACGATGAGCGAAAGCGGGACCTCGGATATTTCGCAAATCACCATCAGTAGCGGACCGGGAATGAATTTCGTGATCACGTCGCCGAAGGTCGGCACGGTCGCCTATGCCTTGTCGCCGGCGGACTTTTCGCGATTCCAAAAAGGGCTGCTCAGGGTCAAGAGCTATCTGTCGCAATAGGGCGATCATGCGCAAAGCAAGATGCTAGGCGCTCATCTTCTGCATCAGCGCGTCCGACACCTCGAAATTGGCGTAGACGTTCTGCACGTCGTCGCTTTCGTCCAGCGACTCGATCAGCCTGAGCAGCTTCTCACCGGTGTCGTCGTCGACCGCGACGGTATTCTGCGGCTTCCACAATAGCGCGGCCTTGCGCGGCTCGCCGAAGTTGGCCTCGAGCGCCTTCGCCACGTCGCGCAAGGTCTCGTGCGTGGTGAATATCTGGTGGCCGTCCTCGTTCGAGGTCACGTCCTCGGCGCCGGCCTCGATGGCGGCCTCCAGCATGGCATCGGCGCCGGCCGCTTTGGCGTCGTATTCGACCACGCCGACATGATTAAACATGAACGACACCGCGCCGGTGGTGGCGAGGTTGCCGCCGTTCTTGGTGAAGGTGGCGCGCACCTCGCCGGCGGTGCGGTTGTGGTTGTCGGTCAGCGCCTCGACGATCACCGCGACGCCGCCCGGCCCGTAGCCTTCGTAGCGGATTTCGTCGTAATTTTCGGAATCGGTGCCCGACGCCTTCTTGATCGCGCGCTCGATATTGTCCTTCGGCATGTTCTCGGCGCGGGCTGCCAGAACGGCCGCGCGCAGCCGCGGGTTGAACGCAGGATCCGGCAAGCCCATTTTGGCCGACACCGTGATCTCGCGCGCGAGCTTGCCGAACAGCTTGGAGCGCACTTTATCCTGGCGCCCCTTGCGGTGCATGATGTTCTTGAATTGGGAATGACCGGCCATGACCGACTGCGCTCTTGAAGGGTTGAATGAAAGGCTCTAGCCGCCGGCTATATAGGCCGGGGCGCGGAGAAAATAAACTCCACCGCTATTCCCAGAATTTCGGCCGCGCCTCTTCCAGGATGCCGCCGAGCCGCACCGCGCCGACCTTGCTGGCAAGCCCGCTCGCGTCGTCGGTTTCGACCGCGATCGCGCACAGCGTGGCTGGACCGTTGGACGGCTCGAATTTCGAACCCGGCACCTTGCGCAGGAAGCGGTTGAGCGGCTCGTCCTTGTTCATGCCGATCACCGATTCGAAATCCCCGGTCATGCCGACGTCCGACACGAAGGCGGTGCGTCCCGGCATGATGCGGTGATCGGCGGTCGGACAATGGGTATGGGTTCCGACGACCAAGCTGGCCCGGCCGTCGACGAAATATCCCATGGACTGTTTCTCGCTGGTCGCCTCGCAATGCATGTCGAGCACGATGGCATCGGCGCCGACCTTAAGCGCACAGGCGGCGAGCTCGCGCTCGACCGCGGCGAACGGATCGTCGAGCGGGTCCATGAAGATGCGGCCCATGGCGTTGATCACCAGCGCGCGCTTGCCGTTCTTGGTGTCGACCAAAGCGGCGCCGCGGCCGGGCGTGCCCTTGGGATAGTTGACCGGTCGGATGAGGCGCGGCGCGCGCTCGATGAACACCAGCGCCTCGCGCTGGTCCCAGGCGTGATTGCCGAGCGTGATGGCGTCAGCTCCGGCATCGATCAGCTCGTTGTAGATGACTTCGGTGATGCCGAAGCCGCCGGCCGCGTTCTCGCCGTTGACCACGACGAGATCGAGCTTCCACTGCGCGATCAGACCCGGCAGGCGCGCGGCGACGATCGTCCGTCCGGAGCGGCCGACCACATCGCCGATGAAGAGGATACGCATGCTTTACTCTTTTTGGCGCATGATCTGATCCGAAAACCGGTGCCCACTTTTCGGGATCATGCGCTATCCGCGAAAATCGATCGTCTCATGCTCAGTTAGCACGAGATCGAGGCGCGCGTCGCGCTCGGTGGCGGGAACCCGGACTATTTCCTGCGCGGCGAATGCAATGCCGATGGCGACGACCTTCTTCCTTGCGCGCAGCGCATTAATGGTCATGTCGTAATAGCCGGCGCCATAGCCAATGCGGTGGCCCGTCCGGTCGAAGCAGGCAAGCGGCACGATGAGAATGTCGGGCGTGACTTCCATCGCTTCCGGCATCGGCTCGCGGATGCCCCATTGCCCGGCCTTGAACGGATCGCCGAATTTCCACGCCCGCATGATCAACGGCTTGCCGCGCCCGGCAATGGCCGGCAGCGCAAGTTGCGCGCCCGCGTCGGCAAGCTTGCGCATGAGCGGGATTGGATTGATCTCGGTCTTCATCGGCGAGAAGCCGGAGACGATCAGGCCCGGCTTGATCGGCACCGCGAACGCCCGGCTTGCGATTGTCTCTGCCGCCGCCTGCCGCTCCGCTACCGGCAGTGCGTCGCGCCGCGCCAGGGCTGCGGCGCGGAGTGTGGCTTTTGCTGATTGCGTTTCGGTCAGGTCAGGCATTGATCAAGTGCGGAGCCGCGAAGGCCGTCGGAGTGTGATCCCGGGAACCTACATAAGTAGGTGGGCGCCATATGACCGAGCCCACGAGCCCGGCCAGGGACAGCTCCCGTTAGGATCGTAAGGCCCCGGGGAATTATCTCCGTCGCGCCCCACAGCCCCGCGAGTCGAATGTAGGGCTTATGGGCGGCCGACGCCAGCGGCGCGCGCGCTCAATCGCGCAGGTCGGTGCCGGTTTCGACCACCATCATAGTCGCGGTGATGAGCGCGACCTGCCTGCGGGCGGTTCCCTCCTCTGCGAACACTTCGCCGAGCGTGATCACCAGTTTCTTGCCGTTGCGCACGACGCGGCCGATGGCGCGGATGCGCTCGCCCTTAGCCGGCGCCAGCAGGTTGATCTTGAACTCTGTGGTCAGCACGGCGGCATCGCGCGGCATGACGCTGAGCGCCGCATAACCGCAGGCAGTGTCGGCGATGGTGGCGACGGCGCCGGCGTGGATGAATTCATGCTGCTGCAGGATTTTGTCGGAGAACGGCAGCACGATCTCCACCTCACCCGCACGCACGGTGGCGATCTCGGCGCCCAAGGTGCTCATGATCGTCTGCCGCGCGAAGCTGCCGCGCACGCGCGCGTCGATCTCCTTGATGTCCGGCTTCAAGGCTTCACCCGATCGCCACGCCGTTGCCGAGCGATTGGTTGAGCTTCTTGGTGATGCCCTCGATCCGCTCAGCTGCCGAGTTGAAGGCGTTGACCACCGCGCTCGAGGCCGCTTTGGCGCGGTCGGCCGCCACCACGCGGGCATCTTGCAGCGCAGTCGACTCTTCCTCCAGACGCCGGATCTTGTGTGCAGTTTCCGCCAGCTCGTCGGCCACCATCAGCGCCGCCATCACCGTGAGCCGGGTATCCCCGATCTCGCCGAACTTGGCACGCAATTCGATGATGCGCTGATCGAGATCCTTGGCGAGCGTCAGCAGGTGGTCTTCCTGCCCGTCCTCGCAGGCGAGTCGGTACTGGCGGCCGGCAATCGTTGCATTCACCTGCGCCATGGGGTCACTCGTTGCTGTCCAGCACCTGCTGGATGCTGGCAATAGCCGCGTCCAGGCGCTGCGCGATCTCGCGGTTGGTCGATTCCAGCCTGCGCGAGCGCGCGGCTTCCCCGTCGAGCGCGGCGGCGAGCCGGGTGCGATCGACGCCCAGCGCGTGGAGCTGGCTCGCCAACCCTTCCTCGCTGCGGTCGGCTTCGCGCCGGCGCTCGACCGCAGCATCGAGCGAGTCGAGCGCCAGCGCCAGACGCTTTACCGCTTGATCGATCGCGCTTTGGTCGGCCATCGCCGTCATCCGCACTCAAAAACTCTTGCGGGGGCAAAGATTTAGGCGAAGAACCTTACGTGCTGCGCGATGGCGCCGTCAACGCTTGGCGGGCGATTTACCCCGATGTTTTCGAGAGCCTGTGCATGGCTGACCGGCAATTGCGCGGTCACATTGACTCAAGGGCGTCACATGCTATCCACCCCACGCAAACAGGCCATTTCCATGAGTGCAACCGCCTCGCCGGCAGCCGTGACGGCCAATCGTCACGCGCAACCAGCCGCCGCTCCTGCCATTGCCCATACCGGCATGGCGAACGCCATCCGTGCGCTGGCGATGGACGCCGTCGAGCAGGCGAAATCCGGACATCCCGGCCTGCCGATGGGCGCTGCCGACGTGGCGACTGTCCTGTTCACGCGCTTTCTGAAATACGATCCCGCCGACCCGGCCTGGCCCGACCGCGACCGCTTCGTGCTCTCGGCCGGCCACGGCTCGATGCTCATTTACGCACTGCTCTATCTCACCGGCTACCAAGGCGTCACGATCGAGCAGATCAAGCGCTTCCGCCAGCTCGGCTCGAACACCGCCGGCCATCCCGAATTCGGCCACACGCCCGGCGTCGAGACCACCACCGGCCCGCTCGGCCAAGGGCTCGCCAACGCGGTCGGCATGGCGATCGCCGAGCGCCATCTCGCGGCTGAATTCGGCGACGTCGTCGATCACAAGACTTACGTGCTTGCCTCAGACGGCGACCTGATGGAAGGCATCAGCCAGGAAGCCATCGCGCTTGCCGGCCATCTCAAGCTCAACCGGCTGATCGTGCTGTTCGACGACAACGGTATCTCCATCGACGGCGCGCTGTCGCTCGCCGACAGCGTCGATCAGGTGAAACGCTTCGAGGCTGCTGGCTGGACCGCTTCGCGCGTCGATGGGCACGACCCGCAAGCAATTGCGTCAGCCATCGCCAACGCACAAAATTCCGATCGCCCTGTGCTGATCGCCTGCAAGACCACCATCGGCTTCGGCGCTCCCACCAAGGCCGGCAAGGCCTCGTCGCACGGCTCGCCGCTCGGCGCCGACGAGATCAAAGGCGCGCGCGAGAAACTCGGCTGGACGCATCCGCCATTCGAAGTGCCCGCCGACATTCTGTCCGCTTGGCGCAAGGCCGGCGAGCGCTCGAAAGCCGCGCATGCTGCGTGGAACACGCGTCTCGCCGCGCTCGATGCCGCCAAGCGCGCCGAATTCGAACGCCGCATGAAAGGCGACCTGCCGAAGCCGGCCTTCGCCGACGCTATCGCGACGTTGAAGCAGTCGCTCGCCGCAACGCCAAAGGACATCGCTACCCGTACCGCCTGCGAATTCGCGCTCGAGAGCCTGATCCCGGCGCTGCCGGAAATGGTCGGTGGTTCGGCCGACCTCACCGGTTCCAACAACACCCGCACCAAATCGATGAAGGCAATGTCGGCCGCCAACTACTCCGGCCGGTTCATCCATTACGGCGTGCGCGAGCATGGCATGGCCGCAGCCATGAACGGCATGGCGCTGCACGGCGGCATCATCCCCTATTCCGGCACGTTCCTGGTGTTCTCCGATTACTGCCGCCCGGCGATTCGGCTCGCCGCGCTGATGGGCAAGCGCATCATCCATGTCATGACGCACGACTCGATCGGCTTGGGCGAAGACGGGCCGACCCATCAGCCGGTCGAGCATCTCGCGGCGCTGCGCGCGATTCCGAACCTGCTCGTGTTCCGTCCTTGCGACGCGGTGGAGACCGCCGAGTGCTGGCAGCTTGCGCTCGAAGCGAGCGGCCGCCCGAGCGTGCTGGCGCTGACGCGGCAGAACCTGCCGCAGCTCAGCCAGAATCTCCTCGAGACCAACCGTTGCGCCGCCGGCGCTTATGAGATCGCGGCGGCCGACGGCAAGGCGGACGTATCGATCTTCGCCACCGGCTCGGAAGTCGCGATCGCGGTCGAAGGCAAGAAGCTGCTCGCCGCCAAGGGCGTTTCGGCGCGCGTCGTCTCGGTGCCCTGCTTCGAATTGCTGCTGGAGGCGCCAGAGGCGGCGCGCGGCGCGGTCATCGGCGACACCAAGGTTAAAATCGGCGTGGAAGCCGCCATCCGCCAGGGCTGGGACGCCATCATCGGTTCCGACGGCGCCTTCGTCGGCATGACCGGTTTCGGCGCCAGCGCGCCCTACAAGGACCTTTACAAGCATTTTGACGTTACAGCGGAAGCGGTCGCTAACGCGGCCTTGCGCAAGCTTGGGAAAAGTTGATTTGCATCAACACGTGCCAGGGCCCATTTCGGCCAAGACACGCTGTAAGACACGTTGAACTAGCCGGGAGTGACTGACATGACGGTACGCGTCGCCATCAATGGATTTGGCCGCATCGGCCGCAATGTTCTTCGCGCCATAGCCGAATCGGGCCGCACGGACATCGAGGTGGTCGGCATCAACGATCTCGGCCCGGTCGAGACCAACGCGCACCTCCTGCGTTTCGATAGCGTACATGGCCGCTTCCCCGGCGAGGTCACCGTCAAGGGCGACACCATCAGCGTCGGTAACGGTGCGATCAAAGTGACTGCCATCAAGGACCCCACCACGCTGCCGTGGAAGGACCTCGGCGTCGACATCGCGATGGAATGCACCGGCATTTTCACCGCCAAGGACAAGGCCTCGATGCATCTGACGGCCGGCGCCAAGCGCGTGCTGATCTCGGCGCCGGGCGAAAACTCCGACCTGACCGTGGTGTTCGGCGTCAACCACGACAGACTGACCAAGGATCACAAGGTCGTCTCCAACGCCTCCTGCACGACCAATTGCTTGGCGCCGGTCGCCAAGGTGCTCAACGATGCCGTCGGCATCGACAAGGGCTTCATGACGACAATCCACGCCTATACCGGCGACCAGCCGACGCTCGACACGCTGCACAAGGACCTCTACCGCGGCCGCGCCGCCGCGTTGTCGATGATCCCGACTTCGACCGGCGCCGCCAAGGCGGTCGGCCTGGTGCTGCCCGAACTCAACGGCAAGCTCGACGGCGTCGCCATCCGCGTGCCGACGCCAAACGTTTCGGTGGTCGATTTCAAGTTCGTCGCCAAGCGCGCTACCAGCAAGGACGAGGTCAACGGCGCGATCAAGCGCGCCGCCGAGCAGCAGCTCAAGGGCATCCTCGGCTACACCAACGCGCCCAACGTCTCGATCGACTTCAATCACGACCCGCATTCCTCGGTCTTCCACATGGATCAGACCAAAGTAATGGACGGCACGCTGGTGCGCGTGATGTCGTGGTACGACAACGAGTGGGGCTTCTCCAACCGCATGGCGGACACCGCCGTGGCGATGGGAAAATTGCTGTAGGGAGCGGGCCGAGGCGGCTCATGAGTGCGTTCAGAACACTCGACCACGTCGACGTGAAGGGCAAGCGCGTGCTGGTGCGCGCCGATCTCAACGTGCCGGTCGAGAACGGCGTCGTCAGCGACAGCACCCGCATCGACCGCGTGGCGCCGTCGATCACCGAACTGGCCGACAAGGGCGCCAAAGTCATATTGCTCTCGCATTTCGGCCGCCCAAAGGGACGGGATCAGAAGAATTCGCTCAAGCCGGTGGGCGCCGAGGTGGCGCACATCATCAAGCGGCCGGTCAAGTTCATCGACGACTGCGTCGGCGACGCCGTCGAGCACGCGGTGGCGGCGATGAAGAACGGCGACATCGTGTGCCTGGAAAACACCCGCTTCCATCCGGGCGAGGAAAAAAACGGTCCTTCGTTCGTCGCCGCGCTGGCCAAGCTCGGCGACATTTTCGTCAATGACGCCTTTTCGGTTTCGCACCGCGCCCACGCCACGACGGAAGGCCTGGCGCATGTAATGCCGGCTTATGCCGGGCGCACTTTGCAGGCGGAACTCGACGCGCTTGGCAAGGCGCTGGAACATCCTGAGCGCCCGCTCGCGGCGATCGTCGGCGGCGCCAAGGTTTCCACCAAGCTCGATCTGCTTGGCAACCTCTTGAAAAAAGTCGACGTGCTGATCATCGGCGGCGCCATGGCCAACACGTTCCTGCTCGCGCAGGGCAGACAAGTCGGCAAGTCGCTGGTCGAAGCGGATCTCCTGCCCACCGCGCAAAAGATCATGAACGAGGCCAAAGCGGCCAAGCGCGAGATCGTGCTGCCGGTCGATGCGGTGGTCGCCGAAAGATTCGAGGCGCACGCGCCTTCGCGCGTGGTCGATATCGACCGCGTCGGCGACAAGGATATGGTCCTCGACATCGGCCCGCGCAGCATCGAGCAGGTAGTCTCGGTGCTGGCACGCTCGAAGACGCTGGTCTGGAACGGCCCGTTCGGCGCCTTCGAGATGGAACCGTTCGACAACGGCACGGTCGAAGTCGCCGAAGCCGCGGCGGAACTCACCGCGGCCGGAAAGCTTGTAACGGTCGCGGGCGGCGGCGACACGGTGGCGGCGCTCAATGCCGCGGGCGTGGCCGACCGCCTGACTTATGTTTCCACCGCCGGCGGCGCCTTCCTGGAATGGCTGGAAGGCAAGGCCTTGCCGGGGGTCGAGGTATTGCGGGAGAGATGACGACGGCTATGGTGTCGGCATCGTCGCCGATGGCCGACTTATTTGGATGCGATGGAGGAAATCATGAATCTCGACGAACTGAACAAAGTGGCGCTGGCCATGGTCGCGCCCGGCAGAGGAATTCTGGCGGCCGACGAATCCTCCGGAACGATCAAGAAACGCTTCGACGCCATCGGTGTGGAATCGACCGAGGACGCGCGCCGCGACTACCGCGAGATGCTGTTCCGCTCGGGCGAAGGCATGAAGCACATCTCCGGCGTCATCCTGTATGACGAGACGATCTGGCAAAATGCAAAGGACGGCACGCCGCTGGTCGATCTGATCAAGAAGGCGGGCGCCCTCCCCGGCATCAAGGTGGACGAAGGCACCAAGCCGCTGCCGATGTGTCCAGGCGAACTCGTCACCATCGGCCTCGACAAGCTCGCCGACCGGCTGCCGAAATATTACGAGCAGGGCGCGCGCTTCGCCAAATGGCGGGCGGTGATCGACATTGGCGCGCACATTCCGACCCACACCTGCATCTACGCCAACGCACATGCGCTGGCACGCTATGCCGCGCTCTGCCAGGCGGCCCAGATCGTGCCGATCGTCGAACCGGAAGTGCTGATGGACGGCGACCACGACATCGACCGCTGCGTGCGGGTCACCGAATGGGTGCTGAAGGAAACCTTCCAGCAGCTCTATTACCAGCGCGTCGCGCTCGAAGGCATGGTGCTCAAGCCCAACATGGCGATCTCCGGCAAGAAGAACAGCAAGCGCGCCGGGGTCGAGGAAGTCGCCGAGAAGACCGTCAAGATGCTCAAGGCGTGCGTGCCGGGCGCGGTGCCGGGCATCGCCTTCCTGTCCGGCGGGCAAAGCGACGAGGAGGCCACCGCCCATCTCGACGCCATGAACAAGATCGGCAACCTGCCGTGGCGGCTCACCTTCTCCTATGGCCGCGCGCTGCAGCATGCGCCGCAGACCACCTGGCACGGCAAGAGTGAGAACGTCGCCGCCGCCCAGCGCGCATTTTCACATCGCGCAAAAATGAACAGCCTCGCCACGCTCGGCCATTGGAAAGCCGATCTGGAAAAAAAGGCGGCGTAATCAAATCGGCGTGTGCGGCGTGACGCACACAAAATTATTCGATAAAGAAACGTCATGGCCGGGCTTGTCCCGGCCATCCACGTCTTACTTCCCGTTGCTTCCTAAACTTTTCAAGGCGTGGATGCCCGGCCCAAGGCCGGGCACGACGAAGAAAACGTAAAGGATTTGACCGTGATTGATCTCTACACCTGGACGACTCCCAACGGCCGCAAGATATCCATCGCTCTGGAAGAGCTCGGCCTGCCCTACACCGTGCACGCCATCAACATTTCCAAGGACGAGCAGTTTGCGCCCGACTTCCTCAAGATCGCGCCCAACAACCGCATCCCGGCGATCGTCGACCGCGATAACAACATGTCGCTGATGGAATCGGGCGCGATCCTGATTTATCTCGCCGACAAAACCGGCAAGCTGCTGCCGAAATCCGGCGAGGGACGTTACCGGACGATCGAATGGCTGATGTGGCAGATGGGCGGCCCCGGTCCGATGCTCGGCCAGGTGCATCATTTCGTGAAATATAATCCCGGCAAGGCGCCCTATGCCGAGGAGCGCTACCTGAAGGAAGCACACCGACTCTACAAGGTGCTCGACATGCGGCTTGCCGGGCGCGACTTCGTCGCCGACGAATACTCGATCGCCGACATCGCGATCTGGCCGTGGATCTCGCGCTTCGAATGGCAGACGATCGACATGAAGCAATATCCCAATGTCCGGCGCTGGTACGAGAGCGTCGCCGCACGCCCCGCAGTACTACGGGGCTACAAGGTGCCCAAGGACATGGGTCCGATCCCGATGCCGGCTTAAGGTTCGAGCGCCTGCAGATAACGATCCGGCAGATGGTCGCGGATTCCAAACGGCAATAACGCATAGAGGCGGCCGAGCGCGCCCGGCCCGGTCGGTGCGAAGATTTGTCCGGCCAGCAGCGCTCGCATGCGGTTGCGAAGATTGGCGCGCGCGCCATCGAGGAAGCGCGGGTCGTTCGAACTCGCATCCGAAAGTGGCGCGCTGCGGTCGAACTTGCCGCCCGACATGCAGGTCAGCAGACGGCCGACATGCAGAAACCGGGCGGGCATTCCTTGCACCGTTGTGGAATCGGGAATGCTTGGGACCGTGTCGCCGCCATGAACGAGCCGATAAGTGCGATCGCCGAGGGTTCGATCGTAGCGAGTTTTGAATATCTGGCCGCCTGCGCGCGGCATGCCGAAGGTATAAATCTTGGCCGGTGCCAAAGGACCATCTTTCACTTTTTCGGCGGCGAGAACGGCCAAAGCCGCGCCTAGGCTATGGCCGGCGAAAAATATCGGCCGCGGGCCCGCCGCAATCAGCGCCGTCAGTTTTTGTTCGATGTCCGCCCACGCCGCATCGATTGCAAACTGAAAGCCTTCGTGCGTGTCATTGGGCGTCAGCCGGCAGTCCGCGTCGGTGATCAGATTCTTGCCGAGCGCGGGATCGGTTCCGGCAAACGCGACCACAACACAATCGGGCCGCTCGCCGATAATCGCGCGGGTGTCGATCCGCGCCCCCTGCACACGCACATGCGCGATCGACTTGAAACCCCACAAGGGGCCGACCGTCGCGATCGTTTGCGGGGCGTCGGTCTCATAGGCGAGTTGCGACATCCACATCATGGCGCGGGCGTCGTCGAGGTCGAACCCCGCCCACAATGGCATAAATTTATCGAAGGCCGTCCGGCTGTAATCCGCCGGCGGAAGCTGCACGAAAAGGCTCATTAAGGATTGCCCTGGGGGAAAAGATTCGCGCAGAAGTATTGCAACCCGAAGTAGAAATGTCCAACGAACTATGACGCGATCCCTCACGCTGGTGGAACGCGAGCGATTAAAAATCTTGATGGGCTATAAAGATCGACGCGGGCAGTTCCCGCGTCGATCTTCTACGCGCGAGGTGGAACCGAACCCGCTGCTACCACTTACTTCCCCGCCCCCGGAATGACGATGTTCTGTTCGTTCACGAGTTCGCTCCATTTAGCGACATCGGCGTTGATGAAGCGGGCGAACTCGTCGGGCGTCTGCGGCTCGGGCTCGGCGCCGAGCTTGGCCATGTGCTCGATCACGTCCTTTTCGCCCATGATCGCGACCACCGCTTTGTTGAGCTTGTCCACGATCTCGTGCGGCGTTTGCGCCGGCGCCAGCAAGCCGAACCATCCGACCGACTGGTAACCGGGCAGACCGCCTTCGGCGACCGTCGGCACATCGGGAAAGAACTTCGAGCGCTTGGCGCCGGTGGTACCGAGCGCTTTGAGTTTGCCGGCGGCGACGAAGGCCTGCACCGTTGTCGAGGGCGAGAACATCATGTCGATGCGGCCGCCGAGAAGGTCGGTGACCGCGGGGCCGGTGCCCTTATACGGTACGTGCAGCAACTCGATCTTGGCATCCTTCTCGAACAGCGCGCCCGACAAATGCGAGGCGGCGCCGATCCCCGAAGAACCAAATGACAGCGCCTTCGGCTTTTCGCGCGCGAGCTTGATCAGCTCGGCGACCGAGCCGGCTTTGACGTCGGGATTGACCACCAGCAGGTAAGGCGGCGCCGCCACCACGGTGATGGGGGCGAAAAATTTGGTGACGTCGAAATGACCTTCCGGCGCCAGCGCGGCGGAAGCCGCCATCAGCGCGCCGGTCGAGGCCATCAGCAGCGTGTAGCCGTCGGGCGCCGCCTTGGCGGCGGCCTTGGTGCCGATGCCGCCGGAGGCGCCGGGCTGATTTTCGACCACCACCGGCTGGCCCCATTGCTCGGCCAGGCGCTGCGCGATGATACGGCCGAGCACGTCGGTGCCGCCACCGGGCGCAAACGGCACCACCATCTTGATGGCGCGGCTCGGATAGTCCGCCGCGGCGGCCGGCGCAATCGGCGCGGCGGTCACGCATAGCAGCAGCAACGGCAGACGTTTGAGCATTTTCTCTCCCCCGTTTTGCGCGTTTTGTCTCGCGGTCTTTTGCACGATGCTAGCGAACGGGCCCTGGCGCGTCCATGCGCCCGGGCGGTTTGGACGCGCGCGCTCCGAACGAATATTCTCAACATGATTCGCCCATGGCCCCAGCGCAAACCAAGGCGCAAACCGCGCCGCCCGATCTCACCGATACTTTGCGCCGCGCCGCCGCGCTGCATCAGCGCGGGGAATTGCATGGGGCGGAGGCGCTCTATCGCGCTGTGCTTACCGCCTCTCCCGATCAGTTCGACGCGCTGCATCTTTATGGCGTGCTCAAGCACCAGAATGGCGAACCCGCCGAGGCGCTCAAGCTCATTGGCAGGGCGCTGGCCAGCAGCAGTCGCTCCGCAGCCGCCTATGCCAATTTCGGCACAGTGCTCTCCGCGCTTTCGCGCAATGAAGAGGCGCTGGCGAGTTATGAAAGCGCGCTGGCGCTCAATCCCGATTACGTCGATGCGCTGTACAGCCGCGGCAATGCGCTTTACGCGCTCGGCCGCGCGCCGGCCGCGCTGGAAAGCTTCGAGCGCGCGCTCGCGCTTAACCCGAACCACGCCGACGCGCTGCTCAACCGCGCGCAGATCCTGCACGAATTCGAACGCGAGCAGGAAGCGCTCGCAAGCATCGAGCGTGCGCTCGCGCTCAAGCCCGATCACGCCGCCGCCCTTGCCTTGCGCGGCCGGCTGCTGTGCGCCCTCAAGCGCAACGCAGAAGCACTGGCAAGCTTCAACCGCGCGCTCGCGCTCAAGCCGGACGATGCCGATAGCCTGGTCGCGCGCGGCAACGCGCATTACGCAATGAAGTCCTATGCGGCCGCGCTGGCCGACTGCGATCGCGTCCTCGCCCTGCGCCCCGACGCGGCGCCGCTTCACAACAATCGCGGCAATGCCTTGCGCGAGCTCGGCCGCCAGCAAGAGGCGCTCGTGAGCTTCGAGCGCGCGCTGACACTCGATCCCGGCTATGCCGATGCCTACAGCAATCGCGGCAATGCCCTGCTCGAGCTCAACCGTCCGGGCGAGGCGCTCGCCGATTACGATCGCGCCTTGGCGCTCAAGCCGGATTTTGCCTACGCACTCGTCAATCGCGGCATCGCATTGCATTATCTCGAACGTTTCGAGGAGGCGCTGGACAGCTTCGACCGCGCCCTGGCGCTCACACCCGAACTCGCCGAGGCGCATTGGAACAAAGGCCTGCTGTTGCTCGCGCTCGGCGATTTTGCGCGTGGCTTGCCGGACTATGAATGGCGCTGGCGGCGCGAAAGTGAAATGAAACCGCGCGATTTCGTCCAGCCGGTCTGGCGGGGCGAAGATCTCGGCGGCCGAACCATCTTGTTGCATGCTGAGCAGGGTTTCGGCGACAGCATCCAGTTGCTGCGCTATGTACCGATGGTGGTCGCCAAAGGCGGCCGGGTCGTGCTCGAAATACCGGACAGCATGATGCCGCTGTTTGGCCACCGCGATGGCGTGCTGGCGATGGTAAAGCCCGGCGCACCGCTGCCGTCCTTCGATCTGCATTGCCCGCTGTTGAGCCTGCCGCTCGCTTTCGGCACCACGCTCGCCACCATCCCGGCGCAGGTGCCCTACCTATGCGTACCTGCCGAACGCGCGGCGAATTGGCGCAACTGGCTGCCCTACTCCGGCCGGCCGCGCGTCGGCTTGGTCTGGTCCGGCAAGCCGTCGCACAAGAACGATCACAACCGCAGCATCGCGTTTCATCGCCTAGCACCGCTTATGTCGGTTTCCGGCGTCGACTTCATCAGCCTGCAGCGCGAATACCGCAACGCCGATTTGCCCGCGCTCGCGGCCTTCCCGAACCTGCTGCGCCTGGATGGCGGGCTCGCCGATTTCGCCGACACTGCGGCGGTGGTGGAGGCGCTCGATCTGGTCATTACCGTCGATACCGCGGTCGCCCATCTCGCCGGAGCGCTGGGCAAGCCGGTCTGGATCTTGTTGTCCTTCATTCAGGACTGGCGTTGGCTCGTGCAGCGCGAGGATAGCCCCTGGTACCCGACGGCCCGCCTGTTCCGGCAGCCGCAGATCGACGACTGGGACAGCGTGATTGCGCGCGTCGGGCGCGAACTCGCTGCCTTAGTGCGCGTCTAGATCGCGTCACCTTTCCGCCCGATTGCGCTACCATTCGGAGAGCATGGCTTCGCGACCCAAACAGGCCGACCCGCGCCCGCTACCGCGCCTCTATCTGGTGACGCCGCCGGTCGCAGACGCGGCTGCGTTCTCGGCGCAGCTTGCCGTGGCTTTGGCAGCCGGCGATATCGCCGCCGTGCTGCTGCGTCTGTCCGAGGCGGACGAGCGCACGCAGATCAACCACGCCAAGGCGCTGTGCCCGATCGTGCAGGCGACGGGCGCCGCGCTGCTGCTCGACGGCCACACCGACCTGGTGGCGCGCTCCGGCGCCGACGGCGCGCATCTGATCGGCATCGCTGATTTCACCGCCGCATTGGAGCAACTCAAGCCAGAACGCATCGTGGGCGTCGGCGGCCTCGTCACCCGCCATGACGCCATGATCGCGGCCGAAGCGGGCGCCGACTACGTGATGTTCGGCGAGCCCAGTGCTGCCGGCGAGCGGCCGGGCTTCGAGGCGATCGAGGAGCGCGTCGCCTGGTGGGCGGAAGTGTTCGAGGCCCCATGCGTCGGCTATGCCGCCTCGGAGGAGGAAGTGGCGCCGCTGGTGAAGGCCGGCGCCGATTTTATCGCGCTCGGCGACTGGCTATGGCGCGACCCGCAGGC
This sequence comes from Pseudolabrys sp., assembly GCA_036491675.1. GTDB lineage: Bacteria > Pseudomonadota > Alphaproteobacteria > Rhizobiales > Xanthobacteraceae > Pseudolabrys. The sequence goes on from DASXBN010000088.1 coordinate 82,529, forward strand.
GCTCACGGAAGCAATTGTCCGCGCCGCCGGCCACCTGCGCATTCCGGAGGGCGCGGCATGACGGCGCGGCGGCACGGCACGGTTCTCGCGCTGTGCGTGCTCGCCGCACTGGCGGCGCCGGTACTGGCGCAGCAGAAGAAAAAAACGCCGCCGCCCGCTCCCCCGCCCGCGCCGAGTGCCGCGGCCAATGTCGACAACGGCAAGGCCGATCTCGCCTACGGTGCTTTTCAGCGCGGCCAATTCTTGACCGCGGTCGCCGAGGCCAGCAAGCGCGCGCAGCAGAACGACCCCGCCGCCATGACGCTGCTTGGCCTCATCTACGCGCAAGGCCTCGGCGTCGCGCAAGACGACGATAAGGCGGCGCAATGGTACAAACAGGCCGCCGCGCTTGGCGACCGCGACGCCATGTTCGCGCTGGCGATGTTCAATCTCGAGGGCCGCGCCGGAGCGCGCAACCCGGACGAAGCCGCCCGCCTGCTGGCGGCTTCCGCCAAGCTCGGGCACGCGCCCGCCGCATACGATCTCGGTCTGCTTTACCTGCAAGGCCAGCAATTCCCACAGGACTTCGCGCGCGCGGCCGAGCTGTTCCAGCAGGCTGCCGATGCCGGAAACGCGGACGCGCAATACGCGCTGGCCACCATGTACAAGGAGGGGCGCGGCGTGCCGAAGGACCTCGCTGTCACCGCGCGCCTGATGGGGCTGGCCTCGGTCGCTGGCAATCTCGACGCTATGGTCGAGTACGCCATCGCGCAGTTCAACGGCTCCGGCATCGCGAAAAACGAAGCCGCCGCCGCCCAGCTGTTCCTGAAAGCGGCTCACCGCGGCAGTCCGATCGCGCAGGACCGGCTGGCGCGCATTCTGATGGCCGGGCGCGGCATGCCGGCCAATGCGACCGAGGCGGTCAAATGGCACATCGTCGCCAAGGCGGCCAACGCCGGCGATCCCGAGCTCGACGTCTTCGCCGCCCAGCAGTCGCCGGAGGTGCGTGAGGCTGCCGAGAAGGCGGCCAACAAGTGGTTGTCGACCCGGGCTGCGCTGCGGCCTTGACGGCGCGCCCGCGCGCGGGCAGACCCCACGCGCCATGCACCACTCCGCTTTGCTCAACGTCATGATCGCCGCCGCTCGCAAAACCGCGCGTGCGCTCAAGCGCGATTTCGGCGAGTTGGAGAAGCTGCAGGTCTCGCTCAAAGGCCCGGCAAATTTCGTGACGGCCGCCGACCGCCGCGCCGAGGAGACGCTGTATCAGGAGCTGAGCAAGGCGCGGCCCGGCTACGGCTTCCTCGGCGAGGAAGAAGGCCACCGCGAGGGCTCCGACGCGTCGCACCGCTGGATCGTCGATCCGCTCGACGGCACCACCAATTTCCTGCACGGCATCCCGCAATTTGCGATCTCGATCGCGCTCGAGCGCGAGGGCAACGTGATCGCCGGCCTGATCTACAACCCGGTCAGCGAAGAGATGTTCATCGCCGAGCGCGGCAAGGGCGCGTTCATGAACGAGCAGCGCATCCGCGTCGCCGGCCGCAAACGGCTGGCCGACGCCGTGATCGCCTGCGGCATGCCGCATATCGGGCGCGGCGATCTTGCGCTGGCGGCGCGCGAGACCGGCGCCATGCAGCAGCAAGTCGCCGGCCTGCGCCGCTTCGGCGCCGCCGCGCTCGACATCGCATGGGTCGCCGCCGGCCGGCTCGACGGCTATTGGGAGCGCGACATCAAGCCGTGGGACGTGGCGGCCGGCTTGATTCTGGTGCGCGAGGCCGGCGGCTACGTCAGCGATTGCGACGGCGGCGACGACATGTTCGCCAAGGGTCACGTCGTTGCCGGCAACGAGACCATCCAGAAAGAGCTGCTGCGCGTGCTCAAAGGCGCCGGCACGGGTTGAAGCCGACCGCAATTTGAACTCAATCCGCCGCTCTAAACTTCCGGGACAACTGGTTTTTCCCCGTCACGGGTCTGTGGCATATTGAGTCGGCCCGACCCAGTTGGCATCACGCTCATGGCAAAAGAACTCGACCCGCTCAAACTATCGTCGCCCCGCATTTTCCTGTTGCGGATGCTAGTGTTCGTGGTGCTCGGCGGACTGATCGCCTTCGTGCTGCACAAGCAGATCGAGGTGGCGTTCATGGCCAATCCCGGCCTGAACGCGCTGATCATCGGCGTGCTGTTTATCGGCATCGTGTTGTGCCTGCGCCAGGTGATCCGCCTTTATCCCGAGATCGCCTGGGTCAACAATTTCCGCCTCGCCGATCCCGGCCTCGCGGTCGAGCGGCCGCCGGTGCTGCTGGCGCCGATGGCGGCGATCCTCGGCAGCCGCATCGGCCGCATGGCGGTGTCGGCGCAGTTGATGCGCGGCATTCTCGATTCGATCGCCACCCGCCTCGACGAGGCGCGCGATCTCGCGCGCTATATGACCGGGCTCTTGGTGTTCCTCGGCCTGCTCGGCACCTTCTGGGGCCTGATCGAGACCGTCGGCTCGGTCGGCGGCGTGATCCAAGGCCTGAAAGCCGGCGGCGACGCCGGCAGCATGTTCGACTCGCTGCGCGACGGCCTCGCCGCGCCGCTTTCCGGCATGGGCATATCGTTCTCGTCCTCGCTGTTCGGCCTTGCCGGCTCGCTGGTACTCGGCTTCCTCGACCTGCAATCGAGCCAGGCGCAGAATCGCTTCTACACCGAATTGGAAGACTGGCTCTCCACCACGGTCTACGACCCGGCGGCCGAGCCGGTCGTAGCCGCCGGCGGCACGAGCGAGATGCGCACGGCGATCGAGCGCCTGCGCGAAGCGCTCACCGAGGGCGGCACCGGCAAGGGCGCTTCGAGCGCCATGGCCAATCTGGCGGAGGCGATCCAGGGCCTGGTGCAACATATGCGCACCGAACAGCAGATGATCCGCGACTGGGTCGACAGCCAGGCCGAGCAGCAGCGCGAGATCAAGCGGCTGTTGGAAATCATGGTGCGCGAAAAAGTGGAACGTTAGCGCATGGCGCTGGCACGCACGCGCCGCGGCGACAGCGGCATGAACTACTGGCCCGGCTTCGTCGACGCGCTGTCGACGCTGATCCTGAGCATCATTTTCATTCTGACCGTGTTCGTGGTGGTGCAGTTCTACTTGCAGCAGGAAGTCGCCGGCAAAGATACCGCGCTCACCCGCCTCAACGCGCAGATCGCCCAGCTCACCGAGCTGCTGTCGATGGAGAAATCCGGCAAGGTCAATCTGGAGGATCAACTCGCGCAGCTGCGCGCCTCGCTCTCCGGCGCCGAGGGCGAGCGCGACAAATACAAGAGCCTCGCCGATGGCGTCGGCGCCAGCGCCACCGCCGCGCAGGGCAAGGCTTCCGAACTCAGCAGCCAGCTCGAAGGCGAGAAGAAGATTTCCTCCCATGCGCTGGCACAGGTCGAAATCCTCAATCAGCAGATTGCCGCGCTGCGCCGCCAGCTCGCCGCGATCGAGACCGCGCTCGATGCCTCCGAAAAGAAAGACAAAGAAGCGCAGAGCAAGATCGCCGATCTCGGCCAGCGGCTCAATCTGGCGCTGGCGCAGAAGGTTCAGGAGCTGACCAAGTACCGCTCCGACTTCTTCGGCAAGCTGCGCGCGATCCTCGGCAATCGGCCGGACGTGCGCGTGGTCGGCGACCGCTTCGTGCTTCAGTCGGAATTGTTCTTCGACACGGGCAAGGCCGATCTCAAACCGGAAGCGACCGCCGAGCTCGATAAGGTGGCCGGCGCGCTGGTCGAACTGGAGCAGCGAATCCCCACCGATATCGCCTGGGTGCTGCGCGTCGACGGCCATACCGACGTGCGGCCGATCAGCGGCATCGGCGGCCCGTTTAGATCGAACTGGGATCTGTCGGCGGCGCGCGCGATTGCGGTGGTGCAATATCTGGTCGGCAAGGGCGTCTCGCCGCAGCGCCTGGTCGCCGCCGGTTTCGGCGAATTCCAGCCGATCGACACCGCCACCAGCGAGGACGCCTACCGGCGCAACCGCCGCATCGAGTTCAAGCTGACCGAACGGTGAGCGACAGACCCTTGACCCTGCGCCCCTACTCCGCCGCCGACGAGGACGCGGCCATCGAGCTGTGGCGGCGCACCTGGGCGCAGCACTACCCGCACATCGACTTCAACGCGCGCCTCGACTGGTGGCGCGCGCGCTGGCGCGACGAACTGGTGCCGGCGGCGCGCATCGTGCTGGCCGAGCAGGACGGCGCGCTCGCAGGCTTCGTCACCGTCGATCCCAAGACGCTCTATCTCGACCAGATCGTGGTAGCGCCCGAGCATTGGGGATCGCCCATCGCGCTGGCGCTGCTCGAGGAGGCCAAGCGCCTGTCGCCGCGCGGCCTCGATCTCTTGGTCAACAAGGACAACGCCCGCGCCATCCGTTTTTACGAGAAGCACGGATTTGAATTTGCCGGCGAGGACAAGAACCCGGTCTCGGGCAAGCCGGTGAACCGGATGGCGTGGCGGCCTTAGTAGCCCTTCCCTCTCCCCGCATTGCGGGGAGAGGGAAACAGCGTCACTTCGCCAGATAGCTCCGGTGCACCCAGCCACCGGCAAGTGCGGTTTCGAACAGCAGTTCCTTGTCGCTTTCGCGCGTGATCCGGCGCACGCCGAAATTCAGCGACTGTTCGCTCGCCGCCGCGCTGTCGGCACCGCCGAGAAACGCCGTCGCCGTGTCGACCGGAGGCGCCGCGGCTGACGAATCGTTGCGGTGGCTGATCGCCTCGGTGGCGCTGGCGTCCAGCAGCTTCGGCCACATTTTGCGGAACAGGCCGTTCGACTCGTAGATTTCCGCGCTGTTGAGCTTGCCGTTGACGGCGAACACATAGCCGACGATGTCGTCGTCCGCCTCGCCGGCCGCCTTGAGCGCGGCCACATAGGCCGAGCGCATTTCGGCAAGCTTCTTGTTTTCGAGCGCGAGCTGGAGGCTGGTCGCCGATGCCGGCGCGCGAACGTCGATGCTGGCGGCGGCGTTGAGCCGCTCTTGCGCAAGTCGTACGCCCTCCCAGACTTTTTTCTGACGCTCTCCGGTATCCGTGCCGGCATAGGTCGCCACCGGCGTCGGCGCCTGGATCGCGAGCTTCATCTCGCGCGACGGCACGCTCGCGGTCGAGGTCGAGAATTTGGCCGCGTCCTCGGCGCCGCGCGGCGACCAGCGCCCGTGCTCGACGCAGAACGAGGCGATCGGGATGCGGCCGGATTTCGGCGGCAGCACCAGGCTCACCATCAGCGTGCGGTCCTGCTTGCCGCCTTTCACCACGTCGCCGGCCTGCACGAACACTGCCTGTTCGCCGAGGTTTTCGATCGCCAGCGTGTTGACGTTGCCGGTCTCGCTGACCCGCACTGCGCCATTGGTCAGCGCCTCTTGCAGCGTGAGCGGCACCGGGCCGGCTTTCGAGGCGCCGTGCACGAAATAGACCGCGAGATTGTCTTGGGCGAGCGGACCGGTGAGACGCACCGGTTCGGGAGTTGTCGCGGCGCTGGCGATGCCAGCGGCCGAAAGGACTGACACAAGCAGAACGGCAAACGAATTCGCAGCAAGCGCGGAAAATCGCATGAACCCCTCCGAGTGAGTCGTGGATCGAACGCAAGGATGCTGGCGAGGAGTCATGGCCGGCGCAGGGAGCGCTCGGGGCCGAATTCGGGCGCGCCTGTGGCGGACTTGGAAAGGTTTTTGGCTGCCGCACTGCTCAGCGGCAAAATGTTAAGGCAGGTCAGGGCGCGCGGGCGAGCGACTCCGCCATGGCCGCATCGAAGGATTTGGAATCCACTTTCAGATAAGCGAGCTTCTCTTCCGCGATCACCACGGCCACCGCCACGCCCGGCACCTGACGCAATTTCGCCGCAAGGCTCTCGGGCTCGGCGGCCTGGCCGTCGCCGATCGGCACCAGCCGGGTCGTCAGGTAGCTCGGTTGCGCCATGGTGGCCGCGGCGAGCAGCCAGAGCAGCGCCAGCACCGTGGTGAGCACAAAAACCGCGGCGGTGCCGCCGGCCTGGTGCGCCCAGCCCCCGACGACGCCGCCGACGAAGATGCCGAGGAATTGCAGGCTCGAATAAAGACCGGTCGCCGTGCCCTTGGCGTCGGGCGGCGCCACCTTGGTGATGAGCGAAGGCAGGCTCGCTTCCATCACGTTGAAGCCCGAGAAGAAGACCGTGAGTGCAATTAGCAAGGCGTAGAGGTTGCCGACGCAAAAGTAGAACATCACTTGGCTGACCACGAGCGCGGCCACCGCGCAGATGAACACGCCCTTCATGCGGCGATATTTCTCGGCCACGATGATGGCGGGCACCATCACGACAACGGACACCAGCAGCACCGGCAAGTAGACCACCCACTGCTGGTAGGTCGAGACGGACATGGTGGCTTGCAACAGACCGGGCACCACCAAAAAGCTCGCCGTCAGCATCGCGTGCAGCACGAATATTCCGATATCGAGCCGCAATAGTTCCTTGTCCCGCAACACCGCGATCATCAACCCCGGAATGGTCTCGGCGTCGCGATGGATGCTCAGGCGCGGCGGGTTCGGCACCACAAATTCGGTGATTGCAATGCCGATGAGCGCGAGCCCCACCATGAGCCAGAATATGCCGTTGACGCCGATGAATTTCGCGAGGATCGGTCCCGCCACCAGCGCAAACATGAAGGAGATGCCGATGGTGATGCCGACCGTGGCCATGGCTTTGGTGCGGTTCTCCTCGCTGGTCAGATCGGCCACCAGCGCCAGGATCACCGAGCCGACGGCGCCCGCGCCCTGCAGCACGCGGCCGAAGATAACGCCGCCGATCGAGGTAGAGAGCGCGGCCACCGCGCTGCCGATCCCGAATATGACGAGCCCGACCACGATCATCCGCTTGCGTCCGAACTTGTCGGACATGAGGCCGAAGGGAATCTGCAGCAACCCCTGGCTCAGTCCGTAAATGCCGAGCGCCTCGCCGACCAGATAGGGGGTAGAGCCCGAAAGCTGCTCGGCATAGACGGCAAACACCGGATAGATCATGAACAGGCCGAGCAGCCTGACCGAGAAGACGGCCGCAAGAGAGCCGGCCGCGCGAAATTCCTGTCTTCCCATCGGATCTATTCCCAATGCGTGAACGGGCTGCGAGCCCGCCCACGCTCAAGCCCCTATTGCGAAAGGCCGCCGAGCCTATTCGACGGCCTCAATGGAACCGTATCGCCGGCCTTCTCGATGCCGTTAAAGAGCGCGCACCATGCCCCGCGGCCTTGATCTCGGTCAATTGCGGCGGCTTGCCGCTTCCGCCCGGCTCCTGTATAGAGCCGCCAAATTCAGCCCCTTCGGCGCGCCCGGCGCGCCCACAACGGAACCGAACCGATGAAGCAGGATATCCACCCCGGCTACCACACCATCAAGATTGTGATGACCGACGGCAGCGAATTCACCACCCGCTCCACCTGGGGCAAAGAGGGCGATGTCATGCATCTCGACATCGACCCGAAGTCGCACCCAGCCTGGACCGGCGGCCAACAGCACCTGGTCGACCGCGGCGGCCGGCTTTCGCGCTTCCAGAAGAAGTTCTCGGGCTTCCTGAAGGCGGACGAGAAGAAGTAAGCCGCTCGTGGAGCTTCAGCCCACGACAAAAAAAGCCCCGGCTTGCCGGGGCTTTTGATTTGATTACTGGCGCCAAAAATCTAAACGCTTTCCGCGCCGAAGGCCGCCTTCAGCAGACCGAGCTGGCGCTCGACCGGGTTGACGGTGATGCCCCGCTCGGGAACGACTTGATTGTGGATGGTGGCGTCGAGCCGGCGCACCTTGCCGTGCAGTTTGTGCGAACGGTCGATCAGCTCGCGCAAGGTCGCGGGCAGCAATTCCAGATTATGCGGATCGTGGTAGTCGGCGGTGGAGAGTTTGACCTTGGCCTTTTCCTTGTTGGCCTGGGCAAGTGACATCTCGCCTTCCTTCACCGCGCGATGCAGCAGCAGCCAGGACGCAAGCTGCATCAGCCGCGTCGTCAGCCGCATGCTTTCGGTCGCGTAAGCGAGCGAAGCCGCGCGCTCGAGCTTCTTGGATTCCCGCCGGCCGACACCGTCGAGATAGGTCGCGGTCTGCTCTACCAGCGCCATGCCGTCGCGGAACAGATCGGCAAAGACCTGCGAATTTGCGAGCCGCGCGCCGAACGAGACGGGCTGCAAATCGTTGATTGAGTTTTCACCCATACGCTTACGCCTCACCCCTACCAGGACTGTTACGCGCCCCGTATCCGGATCAGCATCGCTCTCCCGGGGCCGTCATGTCCAGACCGGGATCGGCAAACTTTAAGACATAGTTGCTGCACAAGCTTAAGAGCGCCGCCGCTAAACCGGCGGCGACTGTCCCGGAATGGGACAAAAAAGAGCCGCCGTTGCCGGCGGCTCGAAGTTGATAACAGGGAGGCGTCAAACAGAGTGGACAGGAGCCACTCGATGTCCACGAAGATGGACGATCACAGTAATGATCCAGAAGGCTTAACGACACGTTAAGAACTTTCGTCCAATGCCGAATTTTTTTGTCGGCGAATCGCCGGAATGGTGCGCGCTTACCGCTTGAAAAACTGATCGGCGACCGAACGCGAGGCGCGCTTGCTCGCCATGTCCGCTTCCAGCCGCGAAATCTCGTCATGCATGAGCTGCACGCGCGCGGCCAGTTCCTCCACCGAGAGCAAGCTCAAGTCCTGCCCGATCTCATGCGCGATCTTTTTCTTCGGCTTGTCGTCTTCGTCGATGGCCGCCATGGCGCGTCTCCATGCATTAGAATTTAGCCGCGCCCGGCCGGGTTGTCACATCGCCAAGCCACCCCTAAACAAGGCGCGCCTAAACAGGCGCCCCGCCGCTTACAATACCGAGGAATCCATGACCGCACTCCCCACCCGCATGACGGCCATCGGCATCAAAGCGCCTGGTGGACCCGAGGCCCTGGCGGCGGAGCAGCGCGCGGTTCCAACCCCCGGCACGGCTGAAATCCTGGTGAAGGTCGCCGCCGCCGGCGTGAACCGGCCGGATGTGATGCAGCGCCAAGGCCTCTATCCGCCGCCGCCCGGTGCGCCGGATATTCCGGGCCTGGAGATCGCCGGCGAGGTCGTGGCGCTCGGTCCGGACGTCAAGCGCTGGAAGGTCGGCGACCGCGTGATGGCGCTGGTGGTCGGCGGCGGCTACGCCGAATATTGCCTGGCGCATGAAAGCCACGCGCTGCCGCTCAGCGGCGTGTCGATGGTCGAGGCGGCGGCCGTGCCGGAGACTTTCTTCACCGTCTGGCACAACATGGTGGAGCGCGGCGGCCTCAAGCGCGGCGACACCTTTCTGGTGCACGGCGGCACCTCAGGGATAGGCACCACCGCCATCCAGCTCGCCAAGGCGCTCGGCGCGCGCGTCATCGCCACTGCCGGCTCCGCGGAAAAATGCGACGCCTGCCGCAAGCTCGGCGCCGACGTCGCCGTTAACTATAAAACCGAGGACTTCGTCGCGGCCACCAAGGCGGCCACCGGCGACAAGGGCGCCAACGTTATACTCGACATGGTCGGCGGCGGTTACATCGCGCGCAATTACGAAGCCGCCGCTGTCGAAGGGCGCATCGTGCAGATCGCATTCCAGGGCGGCCCCAAGGCGGAAGTCAACTTCATGCGGATGATGCTCAAGCGACTGCACCACACCGGCTCGACCTTGCGTTCGCGCTCGGTCGCCGACAAGGGTGCGATCGCGCGCGCCGTCGAGGATAACGCGCTGCCGCTGATCGTTGCGGGCGCGGTGAAGCCGGTGATCTACAAAACCTTCCCGCTGGCGGAAGCCGCCGCCGCCCATGCGCTGATGGAAACCAGCGCACATATCGGCAAGATCGTACTAACCCTTTGAAAGCACGTCCAAACTCTTGCCCACAGCACGCGGAGCCGGTATTCCTAGCAGGCGCACAAGGAGCGCAAGAGCCGCGAAATCGGCGCAATGTCGAAGCAAAACCGCGCAGGGGGAATTGGCTTGCAGAATTTTGCCGTCGGCGAAGCCGGGTCAGCAGCATGACGGGCACGGTCGCGGCCGGGGGTTCTCGATTGATTTCGCTCCGCTACGCGATTGTTTCCGTGCTCGCGCTCGCCGGCCTGCTGCTGGCGATGCAGCCGTCGCGCGCCGTCGAAGCGGTGAACGTGCGGCTCGGCGCGGCGGCCATCGATCTCACCGACGCCACCGAAGTGCAGAAGGCCGATGGCGACCGCATCCAGGTCTCCACCGCGCCCGGCCCGGACGGCATCGTGCGTCGCATCGAAGTGCGTGCGCGCGAAGCCAACACCAATTGGGCGGTGTTCGCGCTCACCAACAATTCCGATGAGCAGATCGACCGGCTGATCGTCGTGCCGCATTACCGCATGGTCGGCTCCGGCCTGTTCTGGCCCGATCTCGGGCTCTCGCGCATCGCCTCCATTACGCCGAGTTCGGGCGACCGTCCGGTGCGGCAAGAGAATACGACCGCGGATATTTTCCGCGTCACGCTCGATCCCGGCACGGTCATCACCTTCGTCGCCGAATTGCGCACGGACAAGCTGCCGCAGATCTATCTGTGGGAGCCGGACGCCTACAAGGACAAGGTGAACTCCTTCACCTTGTATTACGGCATCGTCATCGGCATCGCCGGTCTTCTGGCGCTGTTCCTGACCATCTTGTTCGTGGTCAAGGGCTCGGTGATGTTTCCGGCCGCCGCCGCGCTCGGCTGGGCGGTGCTCATCTATATCGGCATCGACTTCGGATTCTGGGGCAAGGTGTTCGATATGTCGGCCGGCGCCGAGCGCGTCTGGCGCGCCTGCGGCGAGGCGATCCTGTCGGCGACGCTGCTGGTGTTTCTGTTCGCCTATCTGAATTTGTCGCGCTGGCACGTGCGCTACGCCCATATCACCATCGCGTGGCTGGCCGCGCTTGCCGCGCTGACCGCGGTCGCGGTGTTCGACCCCGCCATTGCCTCCGGCATCGCGCGCATGTCGCTCGCCGGCATCGGGGTGTTCGGACTGGCGCTGGTGATCTACCTCTCCACCCACGGCTACGACCGCGCGGTGCTGCTGATCCCGACCTGGCTGCTGCTGGTGGTGTGGACGGCGACGGCCGGACTTGCCGTGACCAGTTTCGTCACCAACGACATCATCGGCCCCGCGTTGCTCGGCGGCCTCGTGCTGATCGTGATGCTGATCGGATTTACCGTGATGCAGCACGCCTTTGCCGGCGGCATCACCCACGGCATCGTATCCGACGTCGAAAGACGTGCTCTCGCACTGACGGGCAGCGGCGATCTGATCTGGGACTGGGACGTTTCCGCCGACAAGGTCTACACCAGCCCGGAAACCGAACAACTGCTCGGACTAAAGCGCGGCACGCTGGAAGGACCGGCGGCGGAATGGCTCGAGGTGTTGCATCCGCTCGACCGCGACCGTTTCCGCGCCGCGCTCGACAGCGCGGTGGAGCAGCGGCGCGGACGGCTGAGCCAGAGTTTCCGGTTGCGCGCGGCCGACGGCCATTACCTGTCGTTTTCGCTCAAAGCGCGTCCGGTGGTCGGCTCCGACGGCGAAGTGGTGCGCCTGGTCGGCACGCTCACCGACGTGACCGATTTCAAGATAGCCGAGGAGCGCCTGCTGTTCGACGCGGTGCACGACAATCTCACCGGCCTGCCCAACCGTCAGCTGTTCATCGACCGCATGGAGGCGGCCTTCGGCTTCGCCAAATCCGATCCACAGATTCGGCCGTCGGTACTGGTGATCGATCTCGACCGCTTCAAGCAGGTCAACGATTCGGTCGGCATTTCCATTGGCGATTCCGTCCTGCTCACCATCGCGCGCCGGCTCGGCCGCCTGCTCAAGCCGCAGGATACGCTGGCGCGGCTGGCCGGCGACCAGTTCGCCCTGATCCTGCTGTCGGAACGCGAGCCCGCGCGCATCGTGGCCTTCGCCGAGACCATTCGCCGCACCTTGCGCGCGCCGATCGGCTTCAACGATCGCGAAATCTTCATTACCGCGTCAATCGGCCTGGCGCTCGCCGAAAACGAGGCGCGCAGCACCGAGGAAATCCTCAAGGACGCCGAACTCGCCATGTATCACGCCAAGCGCATCGGCGGCGACCGCATCGAAATCTTCAAGCCGGCCATGCGCTCGCGCAAGACCGACCGGCTGACGATGGAGTCGGAACTGCGCCGCGCCATCGAGCGCGAGGAGATCAAGGTGCTTTACCAGCCGATCGTGCGGCTGGAGGACCGCGCCATTGCGGGCTTCGAGGCGCTGGCACGCTGGGATCATCCCAAGCTCGGCCGCCTGTCGCCGGCCGAATTCATCACCACGGCCGAGGAAATCGGCCTGATCGTCGACCTCGGCCAGTTCATGCTCGAACGCACCGCGCGCCAGCTTGCGATCTGGCAGACCGCCAACCGCGCGCGCGAGCCGATTTTCGCCAGCGTCAACGTGTCGTCGCGGCAATTGCTGCGCCACGATCTGATCCAGGACCTGCGCGGCGTGCTGTCGCGCTCGGCGCTGGCGCGCGGCACCTTCAAACTGGAAATCACCGAATCGCTGGTGATGGAAAATCCCGAGCACGCCGCGCAGATGCTCACGCGCATCAAGGAGCTCGGCGTCGGACTGTCGCTCGACGATTTCGGCACCGGACATTCTTCGCTCGCCTATCTGCAGCGCTTCCCGTTCGACACCATCAAGATCGATCAGTCGTTCGTGCGCACCACCGCGCGCGGCACGCGGCCGGTGATCCTGCGTTCGATCATCGCGCTCGCCCACGACCTCGGCATGGACGTGGTGGCGGAAGGCGCGGAGACCGATTCCGACGCGGTCGAGCTCTACCAGTTAGGCTGCGAATACGCGCAAGGTTTTGCCTTCGGCGAGCCGATGAGCGCGCAGGCGGCCGGCGGGCTGCTCAGCAGCGAAAAGCTCGAAGTCGCGCGCTAGCAACAAATTCCGTTCATTCCCGCGCAAGCGGGAATGCAGGGTTGCAATGATTATCAGGAATTTGGCATTGGGTCCCCGCTTGCGCGGGAACGAACGACTTTAGACTAAGCGTGCCCTGAATCGCTCGACAGCATGCCGAGGTCGATACCGATCTTGCGCAGCGCCTTCTCGTATTTGCCGTCGGTGTCGGTGCCGAAAATCAGTTCCGAATCGGCCGCGCAGTGCAACCAACCATTCTGCTGGATCTCGTTTTCCAATTGCCCGGGCGCCCAGCCGGCATAGCCGAGCGCAAGGATGGCGCTCTGCGGGCCGTTGCCGTGCGCGATCGCCTTGAGGATATCGAGCGTGGCGGTGAGGCAGATGCCCTCGTCGATCGGCAGCGTCGAGTTCTCGATGAAGAAATCGGCCGAATGCAGCACGAAGCCGCGCCCGGTTTCCACCGGCCCGCCTTTGAGCACCTTGACGTCTTCGGCGCGCACCGGCAATTCGATGCGCTCGGCCGCCGGGATCACCTCGAGCTGCACCAACAGATCGGGGAACTTGATATTGCCGGCCGGCTGGTTGACGACGATGCCCATGGCGCCTTCGCTCGAATGCGCACACACATAGATCACCGCGCGCGCGAAGCGCTCGTCGCTCATCGCCGGCATCGCGATCAGCATCTGACCGTCGAGATAGCCGCGTGCGCTGGCCTTGCCGGGCGATTTGCGTGGAAGCTTCATGCCAAAAGGTTACCCAATCGATCCGCCTTTGCAAATGTTGCCAGTTGCGGAAAGTTCAATCACCCACCGTCATATTCAACCCACTAATTGTGGCGAAAACGCCGTCAAGATCGGAGGCCTGCCCGCAACTTGGTCAGCCTGTGCTCACAATGAATTCAGTGGCGAAACGCGCGTTAACCGATTAGATCGGACGCCATGGAAAATTTTGGCAATCGGATTGGCGTGACCTTCGCGGCCTGCGGCGTCACCTTGCTGCTCGGCACCCCTGCGCGCGCGGCCGATGCTTCGCCCTGGGTCGAGGACAGCTACGCGGCGATTCGTCTGATCGCCGGCAGCAACCAAAGCGGCACCGACAGTCTGCGCGCCGGCATCGAGATCAAGTTGCAGCCGGGCTGGCATACCTATTGGCGCTATCCCGGCGACTCCGGCGTACCGCCGCGCTTCAGTTTTGCCGGCTCGGACAACCTCGCCAACGTGAAGGTGCTGTTTCCGGCGCCGCATGCCTTCACCGACGAGACCGGCACCGCCATCGGTTACAAAGGCAACGTGGTCCTGCCGCTGCGCGTGTTCGCGCGGCAAAAGGACAAGCCGGTCACGTTGCGCGCCAAGGTCGATTATGCGGTGTGCGAGAAACTGTGCGTGCCGGTCGAGGCGCATATTGAGTTGACGCTTGCCGGCGCGGGCGGCGACGACAATGCCGCGCTGGCGGCGGCCGAAGCGCGTGTGCCGCGGCCAGTTTCCGCCGCCGAGGCCGGCTTGACCGCGCGCCGCGCCAACGACGACAAGCGCAAGCCGCTGGTTTTCGTCGATCTCGCAGCCCCGACCGGCGAGCCGGTCCAACTGCTGGTCGAAGGACCGACGGCAGAATGGGCCTTGCCCGTCCCCAAGCCGGCGCAAGGCGCCCCGCGCGGCCGCGCGCATTTCGGTTTCGAGCTCGATGGGCTGCCGCCCGGCGTCGATCCCAAGGGCCCGTTCGAACTCACCTTCACCATCGTGAAGCGCGATGGCGCGACCGAGGTCAAAACCCATCTCGACTAATTCGCCGGCTGCGCTATTTTGCGCAGCCAGAAACGCAGCCATCCATACCTACAACTCGGGAGAACAGCTATGCCCATCAAGGTCGGCGACAAGTTGCCCAACGCCACGTTCCGCGTGATGACCGCGGAGGGGCCCAATAAGCCTAAGACCACCGACGACATTTTCAAGGGCAAGAAGGTTGCCTTGTTCGCCGTGCCGGGCGCGTTCACGCCGACCTGCAACAACCTGCATATCCCGAGCTTCCTCAACAATGTCGACGCCTTCAAGGCCAAGGGCGTCGCCACCGTCGCGGTGACCGGGGTCAACGACGCGTTCGTGATGGAAGCCTGGAAGAAAGCGACCGGGGCAACCGGCAAGATCGAATTTCTCGCCGACGGCAACGGCGAATTCGCCAAGGCGATCGACATGGCCTTCGACGGCGCCGGCAATGGGCTCGGCACGCGCTCCAAGCGCTACTCGATGCTGGTGGATGACGGCGTGGTGAAGAATCTGAACATCGAGGACGCCCCCGGCAAGTGCGACATCTCCGGCGGCGACGCGCTGCTCAAGCAGATTTAATTTTTTCAGTCATTCCGGGACGCCGCGCCAGCGCCGGACCCGGAATGACGAATTGTTACTTCGTCTTCATCGCACCGATGGCGCCGGCTCGCGCCGCGACCAGACCGTCGCGCGCGAGCTGATCGGCGCGCTCGTTCATGGCATGACCGGCGTGGCCCTTGACCCAGTGCCAGCGCACGTCGTGATGGGCAAGCGCGGCGTCGAGGCGCTTCCAGAGGTCGACGTTCTTGACCGGCTTCTTGTCGGCGGTGCGCCAGCCGTTCTTCTTCCAGCCGTTGATCCAGCCGGTGATGCCGCCGCGCATATATTCGCTATCGGTGTAGAGATCGACCGAGCACGGGCGTTTCAGGGCTTCCAGTGCTGAGATCGCCGCCATCAGCTCCATGCGGTTGTTGGTGGTGTGCGGCTCGCCGCCGTTCAATTCCTTCTCGTGGTCGCCGAAGGTGAGGATCGCGCCCCAGCCGCCCGGCCCCGGATTGCCGGAACAGGCGCCATCGGTATGGATCGTGACGCGCTGCGCGCTCATGATTTATTCCGACGCATGATCTTATCCGAAAACCGGTGCCCGCTTTTCGGAATCATGCGCCATCGACCCCGTAATCGCTCACGCTCTTCACCGACTGGTGGAAGCGCAGCTTGCGGAAATATTCCAGCGGATCCTTCGGCTTGACCAGCGCACCGTCCGGCACCGCCAGCCAATCCACCAGCCGGGTGAGCAAAAAACGCATGGCGGCGCCGCGCGCCAGCACCGGCAGCGCCGCGCGCTCGGCCGCCGACAGCGCGCGCACTTTGCCGTAGGATTTGAGCAGCGCGCGCCCCTTGGTGACGTTGTAGGAATGGTCCGGCTCGAAGCACCAGGCGTTGAGGCAGATGGCGACGTCATAGGCGAGCGTGTCGGTGCAGGCGAAATAGAAATCGATCAGCCCGGACAATTTATCGCCGAGGAAAAATACATTGTCCGGAAACAGATCGGCGTGGATCACGCCGTCGGGCAGATCGCGCGGCCAAGATTTTTCGAGCGCGTCGAGTTCCTTGGCGATCTCCGCGCACAGGCCGGGCCGCACGCTGTCGCCGCGCCCGTTGGCGTGTTCGTAGAGCCCGCGCCAGCTGCCAATCGACAGTGCGTTCGCCCGTTTGTTCGGAAAATCCTTGCCGGCGAGATGCAGGCCGGCCAGCGCCTCGCCCACCGCCGCGCAATGGCCGGCGTTCGGGCGGCGAATCCATAAGCCATCGAGAAAGGTCACGATCGCCGCCGGCCGGCCGGCGAGTTTGCCGAGCATGCCGCCCTGCTTGTTCTTTACCGGCTGCGGGCAGGTGATGCCGCGCGCCGCCAGATGCTCCATCAGCGCGAGGAAGAACGGCAGGTCGCTTGCGGCCACGCGCTTTTCGTACAGCGTGAGAATGAAATTGCCGGCGCTGGTGTGCACCAGGAAATTGGAATTCTCCACGCCTTCGGCGATGCCCTTGTAGGAGCGCAGTTCGCCGAGTTCGTAGCCGACGAGAAACTCATTGAGATCGTCGGCGGTGACGTCGGTATAGACGGCCATGGAAGGTTCACTCCGCCGCCTGGCTCTCCCGCAGCGGGCGGGGCAGCGGAAAGAACATATCCTCCTCGGCGGCGGAGACGGTTTCGATATCCAGCGCATAGCGCTGCGCAAAGGCGCCGATGATCTCCTCGACCAGCACTTCGGGCGCGGAGGCGCCGGCGGTGATGCCGAGCCGTCCGATGGCGCCGAATTCGTGCCAGTCGATATCGGCGGCACGCTGCACCAGCGCGGCGCGCGGACAGCCCGAGCGCTTAGCCACT
Source organism: Pseudolabrys sp. (assembly GCA_036491675.1). Classification (GTDB taxonomy): domain Bacteria; phylum Pseudomonadota; class Alphaproteobacteria; order Rhizobiales; family Xanthobacteraceae; genus Pseudolabrys. The sequence goes on from DASXBN010000088.1 coordinate 99,551, forward strand.
TCCTTGAGTCGCTGCGAATTGGACGAGTTCGGCGAACCGACCACAATCATGGCGTCGACGATCGGCGCCACGCATTTGACCGCTTCCTGCCGGTTGGTGGTGGCGTAGCAGATGTCGTCCTTGTGCGGCCCGGCGATGGACGGAAAGCGCGCCTTGAGCACATCGACGATCGCCGCGGTGTCCTGCACCGACAAGGTGGTCTGTGTCACGTAAGCGAGGTTGTTGGCGTCGCGCGGGATAAATGTCGCGGCGTCCAACACGCTCTCGATCAGCGTCACCGCTTTCGGCGGTAATTGCCCCAAAGTACCGATCACCTCTGGGTGACCGGAATGCCCGATCAGCACGATTTCACGGCCGCGGCGGTAATGAATCTCGGCCTCGCGATGCACCTTGGTCACCAGCGGACAGGTGGCGTCGAGCGCGAACAGATGGCGGCGCGCCGCTTCCGCGGGCACGCTGCGCGCCACGCCGTGGGCTGAGAAGATTACCGGCGCATCGGTATCGGGAACTTCGTCGAGTTCCTCGACGAAAATCGCGCCCTTGGCGCGCAGGCTTTCGACCACGTAGCGGTTGTGCACGATTTCGTGACGGACATAGACCGGCGGGCCATAGATCGCGAGCGCCCGCTCCACCGATTCGATGGCGCGCACCACGCCGGCGCAGAATCCGCGCGGCGAGCACAACAGCACCTTGAGTGCGGGCTTTTCCGATAGGTTCATCACGATGTCCTAGAAATCTCGCCGGTTTTCGGGAGATTTAAGCCTCGACATGGGGTGCGCCGCCCCAGCCTGTCAAGACGGCAATGGTTGCACGGGCCCGAGTGAGACCCTATATTCCGGCCACTTTCCGATCATCACCGATGATCTGGTGCTTCGCCCGGCGGGCGGGCGGAGCGTAGAGGAGATTTGCCATGGCCACACCAGCACCTTTGATGCCGAAGGCGACCGCCGTCTGGCTGTTGGACAATACCGCACTGTCGTTCGACCAGATCGCCGAATTCTGCAAGCTGCATCCGCTGGAGGTCAAAGCGATCGCCGACGGCGATTCGGCGCAGGGCATCAAAGGTCTCGACCCGATCCAGACCGGCCAGCTCACGCGCGAGCAGATCACCGCGGCGGAGGCCGATCACAACATCTCGCTCAAGCTGTCCGACCAGAAAGTCAGCGTTCCGCAGCCCGAGCGCGGCAAGAAGGGCCCGCGCTATACGCCGGTTTCGCGCCGGCAGGACCGCCCGAACGCGATTCTGTGGCTGGTGCGCAATCATCCCGAGCTCAAGGACTCAGCCATCATGCGGTTGGTGGGTACCACCAAGTCGACGATTTCGGCGATTCGCGACCGCACCCATTGGAACGCGGCTGCGCTCGCGCCCATGGACCCCGTGACGCTGGGTCTGTGTTCGCAGACCGACCTCGATTTCGAGGTCAACCGCGCCAATAAGGAAAAGCCGGCGCCGGCCGACACCGGCGCGACCTTGCTGCCCGCCGCGGAAACCACCGCGCGCAAGGAGGCGGAAGTCGCCGCCGCAGCCGCGGAGGCCGAGAACAAGCCGGGCGGCAGCGATCTCAACGTCAGCGCCGTGTTCGCCAAGCTCAAGCAGCTTGGCGGCAAGACCGAAAAGAGCGACGACGAGTAAGCGCGCCTAGGGGTTTCTCCTTAAGGGTTCTTGCTGAGCCCTCGTGGCAACGCGTTGTTCATGGATGCCGTGCATGATGGCACGTGTAGACCACTGCAAGCGAGCATAGCGCAAAGCGCAACATTTCTTGCCATTAACAATCGGGTGCGCCATCAGGTCACACGTGGTGCGCATCTCATCCGGCCGCGTCGGCTGCCGCCCCCTCTTGGGCAGCTCGCGGCCGGGTTTGTTTTCTGCGCCCGGGCACGGGTCCGGATAATCAATAGCCGCGCGTGCCATTAACCGCCGCCACGTAGCGCGCGATCGATTTTTCCAACACCGATTTCGCGTCCTGCGGAATGACGCGGTCGAAATAGTGGCCGTAGAGCACGTCGAACGAATACGGCGCCATCGCCCGCCCGATATGTTCGACCTCGCGCGCCGACAACGGAATGAAATTCGGATAGCTGCGCATGAAGGAGAGCCACTTGCGGTCGGTGGCGACGGTGAGGATGTCGCCGGCGCACACCACGCCGCGCGCGCTCGAGCCGCCATTGGCAGGTTCTTGCCAGTGCAGCACCGAGCCGCCTTCGAAATGGCCGCCGCAGCGAATCAGTGTGACGCCGTCCCAGAGTTTGAATGTTTCGCCTTCCCATAGATAAATCGCGGGATGCGGCCGCATGATCCATTGTCGGTCGGCGGCGTGGAGATGAATGTGCGCGTCGAACGCCTGCGCCCATTCCACCATCGTGGTGTAGAAATGCGGATGCGAGATGGCGATCGCCTGGATGCCGCCGAGCGCCTTGATCGCGGTCACGGTCGCGGCATCGAGCGTGGCGACGCAATCCCACAGCACGTTGCCTTTGGCGGTGCGCAGCAAGAGCGCGCGCTGGCCGATGGCGAATTGCGGCTGCGAGCCGATGCCGATAATGCCCGGCTCGTATTCGCGCATGCTGTTCATGTGGCTTTGCGCGAGCGCGGCGAGCGTGGTCCAGCTTTGCCCGCGCGGCGGCACGTATTGCCGCTCCTCCTCGCAGATCGCGCATTGTGCGGGCGCTTTGTCGCTTTCGGCGTATTGCATGCCGCAGGCGGTGCAGATGAAGTGGGGCATGGGAAGCTCCGGCTGGTGTGTGGGGCGCATTGTAGCCGCGGCTGTCATCGTCCGCGAAGGCGGACAATCCAGTAGCCACCGCGCGGTAGCGGGTCAGTTTGAAATAGGAACAAATAAAGTAGGGGGAAGTGTCTCAGCGCTTGGTGTTAGTGGATGCCGGCGCATTTGAGCGAACGCCTCCCCACGGATCGCTAGGAGCTTTCTGATCAGGAATCTTTTTGAGTGCCGACTTGTAAGCATCCTCGGTGGCTTGTCGCTTCTCCACCTCTTCCTTGGTCAACTGGCGATCTTGTGGCGCCAAATTGACTCCGGGTATTTGAGCGGACGCGGCTCCTGTAAATAAGGCAATAAGTGCGCCCGATTGGGCGAGCTTCCAAAGAGCGCTCCGGGCTGAATGCGCCATGCCGCCAATATGCAGCCATTCGCGCGAGGCTGCTAGAGGCCGCCACTAGGAATTAAATCCAAACTGGCCCACTGCCCGAGCGCCGGTAGCCGGTTAGATTGAACAAGGTGGCTCTCGCGACCCTCGGCAAATGGCGGCATATATTTGCGAATCGGGGGCGGAAATGCGCGAGCTCATAATCGCGGCGGCATTGGGAACCGGCGCATATCTTATGGTTTATCCGGACCAATTCGCCACGTTTATGGTGTGGGTTCAGGACTATTTTCGCTGACCGGCCGCCGCAAGCGCCCACGCGATACCAACCGGTTGGACAAGCTCGTCGCCGGTCGCGGGTGGGTCGATGAAGGCGGTCAAAACGGCTTGCGGGCACCGCTAAAGGGCGCATAGTTGCGTCGTGGGTCCCGCTATTCGCATCCTCCTGTCCAGCGTCGTCGCCTTGGCGATTATCCTTCTCGCGCTCTACGTCAGGTATTTGCCCTGAGCCATGGCTAAAGGCCGCAACACCAAATCCCCGCGCGTCACCTTTAGGCCCAAGCGCATCGCCGAAGGCGACTGGCAAGTCGAGGCCCACTGCGGCGCCGACGACATCCGGATTATTTCAGGCCTGACCAGCAAGGCCGACATTGACGATTGGCTGCAGGGCAGCCGCAAGATCGCGTGGCTGCGATCGCAAGGGTACGCGAAGTAGGCGGCGACGCTCTGCAGAACTTGTTGAACTTGTCGGGTAGGCCAACCGAAGCGGGCCCACCATTTTTGATCCTAGCGTGCCGGATTTTGCCCGGTCGCTTCGACTGATGCCGTCTTGTCGAGGCCGGCGCGCAAGCCCTTGGCGAGCTTGAGCGCGTCATCGTTAGCCCAGAAATGCATGAAGAACAGGCGCGGCTCCTCGCCGAGCATGTGGCTGTGAAGGGCCGTGACCTCGATACCGTTGGAGCGCAAGGCGCGGATAACTGGATTGACTTCGCTTGCCGCCAGCACGAAGTCGCCGGTAATCGCGGCCTTGCCACCGCCAGTCGGCTGGAAGTTGATGCCCGTGGCGAGGCCGAGCGGGCCGGCAGGATCGAGCGGCATTCCGTTTTCCGTGATCCGGTCGCGCCGCGCTACGCCGAACTGATAGACGCCGCCCACCGCCTTGCCCTTGACGCCAATGATGCGATCGAGTTCCGCGGTGTCGAGATCGACAGCCGGCGCAGGCGCTGCCGGGGCCGCCAAGGGCGTTTTGCTGGCGGCGAGCGCCGCATGCAGCGCGGTCGCGAGTTTCACCGGATCGCCGTGCCCGCTCACGTGCATATAGAACGTGAGCGGCTCGGCGCGCAGGATGTGGTTGTGGATGGCAGTGATCTCGAGCCCGTTCTCGATCGCCGCCGTCACGACCGGATTGATCTCGGTTTCAAGCAGCACGAGATCCCCCATCAGCATGGCGCCGTCGTGGGCCGGCTTGAACGCCGCCCAGCCGCCAAGCGCCAACGCCGGCTTGATGGCGACACCATCAAGCGTGACGTGCAAATCGCTGCGCGGGAATCCGTAGCGATGGACCTCACCCGATACCGCGGCGGTCCGCCCGAGCGCGGTATCGACTTTCTTCCAATCGATTTCTTCGGCATTGGCCGCGGTTCCGATCGTCATGACAACGGCGGCTAAAATGCAGATGGCACGCATGGGCGTCCTCCTTGCTTCGATTTGCGGCTGGTGTGCGCCGTCGTCACGCCGGCGCCGGCGGCGAAAACCATCGAAATAATGGGGGAAAGACGGCGGGCGGTTTGGAATCATGCGCAATCGCCTCGAGAAATCGAGTGCTGCGCAGCGCTTGGACGGCAAGCCGTCTGATGGGGGGTCTGCGATTCCCCCAAGGCTTTCGTCAGCAAAACACCGACTGTCGTGATTAGTTCCGACGGTGCTCAGCCGTCATCGCCCCGCCTCGCCACTCTCTGGCGGCTTGCTGTGATAAAACGAAAACGGCTTTGCGCCATGACGGCGCCGCAGCCCCGGCGCGAAGCCTCTGCCCGACGACGCGAAGCGCCGATGCGGGTGCGCCTCAGGCTGCCCTAGGCTGCTTTCGCGGCGCCGGCCCCGGCGTCATCGATTGGCGCGCTTCGATCTCGGCCATGCGCAGGATGTAGACGAGCGATTTGAGCCCGATGGTGGCGGCCTCGTCGGCGAGCTTGGCACTCAAGTCGGCGATGCGGTCGATGGCTTCGAGGTTACGATTGGTACGCATACGGAGCCCCTGGTTGATGGAACAAAAATTAGAAAATGGAACCCGGCCGAATACAATCCAAACGTAGGGTAATACCGCGTCACAACCTGGTGATTTCGATTTAATTCAACTTGCCGACGGTGGATCTCGTTGCGCGCCGCGCTCACGCGCTCTCCTCCGGCGGCTTGATGTGGCGGAACGAGAACAGCAGCGCGACGTCGTAGGCGATTTTCAAGCTTCCGCACAAAATCAGCGGCAGGCCAGCAAACGACGTCGTCAGCAACAGGCCGGCGAGCGCGGGGCTGAGCGAGGACGCGAGGCTGCGCGGCACCGCGGTGACGGATGCCGCGGCCGGGCGCTCGGGCGGCGTCACCACCGCCATGACGTAAGACGAGCGCGTCGGCACATCCATCTGCGACAGCGCCGAGCGCACCAGCAGCAAAGCGAGCGTGAGCGTGAGATCGGGCGAAAACGCCGCGAGGATCAGGCAAATGCTCGACGGAATATGCGTGAACACCATGGTGTTAACCAGGCCAATATGTCTGGCGATGCGCGCGGCCAGCGGATAGGAGAACGCGCTTAAAACGCTCGCCCAGAAGAAGAACAGGCTGGCGGCGGACAGCGTCATATTGAAGCGCTGGAACAGCCAGACCGCGAGCAGCGATTGCACCACGAAGCCGCCGGCGAAGGCGTCGACGCTGAACAGCGCGGCGAGCTTGTAGACCACGCCGCGCGAGACCGTCAGCGGCACCGCCGCCGGCCTTTTCTCGATATGCGCGCGCGGCAGCCACGCGTAGATCGCCGCGCAGGCGAGCCCCAGCACGGCGTAGGCATAGAACATCGCCTTGAAGGCGGTAATGCGCGCGAGCCCCGCGCTCACCAGGAAATCCGGCGTGGCGGCGGCGAGCGCGCCGACCGCCATCGACAGCGCGCCGATCAGGCTGTAGCGCGCGAAAGTGCGCGTGCGCTCGTGATCGGCGACGCCATAGCTGAGCATGGCGTGCTCGAGCGGGATGAGCACGCCGATGTCGCCGGTCGAGGGATTGACGCTCCCGAAAAACGCCACTGCGATGATGAAGCCGATGTGCTCGACCTGCGGAAACGCCAACCCCGTGCCGATCATCAGGACAGCGCCGGCGATCAGCAGATTTCTCAAGTCGTAGCGAGGCGCCACCAGGCCGACCGCGAGCGTGAACAGCGCGGTGCCGAGCAGCGCGGAGGCGGCCGCGAGCCCGATCTGCGCCGCGTCAAAGCCAAGCGCGGCGAGATAGGCAGGCAGCACGATGACGGCGAAGCCGTCGCCAAAGCCGCGCAAGGCGCGCGCGGCGTAGAGCAGGAACAGGTTGGAGCGCGCTGTCCGCGCGCCGACCGTACTCGCTTTCAAATCAGTCATGCTTCGGACCGCCAATGCGATAAACCCAAATTGCGGCCGGCTCTCCCGATCGGGCGCGAACGGCCAGCAGCAAGCGATCAATTTCACGGACAAAGAGAGCCGTCCTGGCGCCGCTGACAGTGGTAATGCGGGCGAGGCGCGAATACTTCGGATCGCCGGAGTCTAAAACGTCGATGAAGCCAGCCCCGCAACTTACGTAAATGCGAGTGCGCTTCGGATCGAGGAACAGATCGTCGGCATCGCCGCAAGCATCCGCTTCGCTCACCAAGGCGCCGTTTTGTTCATCGAATGCGGCGAATTTCGCGGGATTTCTGAAAACCACAAGCACCCGCTGCCGCGCAGGATCGAGGGCCATTGCAAAATTTCCGCCATACCGCATCGGCCAACTAGCCCGCCTCTCGCCGTTTTTGCCGTCCAGAACGGCGATGGATCGCGCGTCCGGCAGATTTACGAAGAGTTGGTTTGTCGCGGCATCAAGCTGAAAACTTTCCGGATGGGCTTTTAACGCAAACGCCTTGATCTTGCTGTTGCTCGGCAAGTCAACGACGGCGATCGCGCCGTTACCATAGCCGACAAGGAGGCGGTTGGCCGCCGCGTCGGTGCGAATATTGTCAGCGTCCTCGCCCAGATCGATACGTCCTGCCGGCGTGTAATCCGATCCTCGAAAAATCCTAACGGATCCATCCCCGGCATTGGCGACATAAAGCGTGTCGTTCGCTTGGACATAAGCAACGCCTTGCGGCTCCTTGAGGCCAGAGATGCGATGCACAACTTTGCGCGCATCGAGATCGATGATTCCAACAGTGTTGTTTCCAAGCTCGGCGACGAACAAACGACGACGCATCAAATCGACGGCCATGTGATCGATGCGCCCCGCGACGTCGCCCAACGCAATCTTTGCTTCAAGCTGAAGTGGGTCATGAGCCGCCGATTGGGCCAAGGTGAAATCGGTCGTTGCTGAAATGATTAGGGCGACAGCCATGACACTAACGATTGTGAATCGACGCATGGCATCACCTCGATATTGAGCGGTCATTTGACCATCACCCAAGTCGGCTCGGGTCGTCTCAACTATTTCTGCCGACAATGTTTCATACAGATGTCGAAGTCGATTTTGCATGCGGTCTTGGAGTGAGCCGTCATTTAAGCGAACTCGCCATTCGGTTTGCCCTGCCGCACCATTTCCCGGCAGTAGGCGTAAAGCGCATCGTAGACGATCCACTCGGCGGCGTTGAGCGCGTGGTCGTCCTTGAAGCCGAGATGGCGGAAGCCCTCGGCGACGGCCTCGAGCCCGGCCCCCTCGGGCTGCCGGTAGAGCGTGTTGTCGGTGTCGGCGCCGTTGACGATCTTGCCTAGCAGCACCAGCGCCGGGTCGCCCGTGAGCTTGTACTTCTTCAGGATGGCCTCGAACGAGCACTCCTGGCCGTGATGGCCGAGTTCGACGCCTTTGACGTCGTAGGGCGTGGCACCGAGGCGCTTGGCCTCGTCATCGACCTTGTCGGCCGGGACGAAGAAGAACTCGGCGTCCTTGTCGACGAATTTCTTGATCAGCCATGGGCAGGCGACGCGATCGACCTTCACGCGTTCTCGGGTGATCCATTTCATGGTGCAGCTCCTTCCGTGGTGGTGCATGGGCGCGCGAAAGCCACCGCAAGAGCGGCAATCAGGACAGAAAAGATTCGCGGATAATGCGAGACCTTCGGTCCGTCCACGCGCAACCTCCTCGAACGATCGAGTGTTGCGCAGCGCTTGGACGGCCGGCCGTCTGACGGGGAGACTGCGTATCCCCGTATACATTTCAGACTAACGATCCGGAACGGAAATCACAAGTAATTCTCTCCTCATGGTGAGGAGCGCCGCCAACGGGTCCGTGCGAAGCGCGGCCCGATGACAGGCTCCGCGGCGCGTCTCGAACCATGAGGCCCAGTGGCCCCTCCATCCTTCGAGACGGGTGCTGCGCGCCCTCCTCAGGATGAGGCGGAGCTACTGCCCCACCCCGTGGTCCTTCATCGCGCCGGTGATTTCATCCAAAATCGCCGGGTCGTCGATGGTCGCCGGCATGGTCCACTTGTCGCCGTCGGCGATCTTCTTGATGGTGCCGCGCAGGATCTTGCCCGAGCGCGTCTTCGGCAGCCGCGCCACGGTGATGGCGAGCTTGAACGCCGCCACCGGGCCGATCTTGTCGCGCACCAGCGCCACGATCTCCTTCTCGATCTCTGCGGGCGGGCGGTTGACGCCGGCCTTGAGCACGATGAAGCCGCAGGGCACCTCGCCTTTCAGGTCGTCCTTGATGCCGAGCACGGCGCATTCGGCGACGTCCTGGTGCGAGGCGAGCACCTCCTCCATGCCGCCGGTGGAGAGCCTATGGCCGGCGACGTTGATGATGTCGTCGGTGCGGCTCATCACGAAGACGTAGCCGTCGTCGTCCTTGTAGCCGGCGTCGGCGGTCTTGTAGTAGCCGGGGAATTCGTCGAGGTAGCTTTCCCTGAAGCGGTCGTCCTGCTCCCACAGCGTCGGGAAATTGGCCGGCGGCAGCGGCAGCTTGACCACGATCGAGCCGATCTTGTTGGCCGGCACGGGGTGACAGGCCTCGTCGACGACGTCGATCTGATAGCCCGGCATCGGCACGCAGGCCGAGCCGTATTTGACCGGCAGCGCGCCTAAGCCCAATGGATTGCCGGCGATGCACCAGCCGGTCTCGGTCTGCCACCAGTGATCGAGCACCGGCACTTTCAAATGCTCCTCCGCCCACTGGATGGTCGGCGGGTCGGCGCGCTCGCCGGCGAGGAACAGCGCGCGGAATTTCGACAGGTCGTATTGCTTCAAGAGCTTGGCGTCGGGGTCTTCCTTGCGGATGGCGCGGAAGGCGGTCGGCGCCGTGAACAGCGACACCACGCCGTGATCGGCGCAGACGCGCCAGAACGCGCCGGCGTCGGGCGTGCCGACCGGCTTGCCCTCGTAGAGGATCGAGGTGCAGCCGTGGAACAACGGCGCATAGACGATATAGCTGTGGCCGACCACCCAGCCGACGTCGGAGCCCGACCACCATACCTCGCCCGGATTGACGTCGTAGAGGTATTGCATCGACCATTTGAGCGCGACCATGTGGCCGCCATTGTCGCGCACCACGCCTTTCGGAATTCCGGTCGTCCCCGAGGTGTAAAGGATGTAGAGCGGGTCGGTGGCGGCGACCGGTACGCATTCGCTGGTCTTGGCGTAGTTGACCGCGTTCTCCCACACCTTGCGCCAGTCGTGATCGCGGCCGGGCGTCAACGGCGCCTCGCATTGCGGGCGCTGCAGGATCATGCAGGTCGGCGGCTTGTGCTGCGCGAGATTGATCGCCTCGTCGAGCAGCGGCTTATAGGGGATGACACGGGCGCCCTCGATGCCGCAGCTGGCGGACAGAATGACCTTCGGCTTGGCGTCGTCGATGCGGGTGGCGAGTTCCTTGGCCGCGAAGCCGCCAAACACCACCGAATGCACCGCGCCGATTCTCGCGCAAGCCAGCATCGCGAACACCGCCTCCGGCACCATCGGCATATAGATGATGACGCGGTCGCCCTTGCTCACGCCGAAATCGCGCAGCATGGCGCCGAGCAACTGCACCTCCGACAGCATGCGGCCGTAGCTGAAGGTCTGCTTGGTGTTGGTGACCGGGGAATCGTAGATCAGCGCGGCCTGGTCGTTGCGGCCGCGCAAGACGTGACGATCGAGCGCGTTGTAGCAGGTGTTGACGACGCCGCCTGAGAACCAGCGGCCGTAAATGCCGGCGTCCTTGTCGAACACCTTCTTCGGCGGCTCGATCCAGTCGATCTCCTTGGCGGCCTCGCCCCAGAAACCCTCCGGATCGCGCTGGCAGCGCGCGTAGACGTCGTGATAACGGCTGCTGCGGGCATCCATAGGCTAACCTCCCGGTCTCGCTTTTGGCCGCGATTGTGGAACGGCCGGCAAATGCAAACAAGACATGCGCAAACAAGGCTGGCGCGGCCCACTTGGCCAGGCTTTGATCTCGCGCAATTCCCGCCCTCCGACCTTCGGCTAGGCCGTCACCAGAGGACCAGCGTGACGATCATCGGCGACTCTTTTTTCTACGCGCTGGCCATTCCGGCCGTGGTGGCGCTTGGCCTGTCGAAAGGCGGCTTTGCCGGCGCCGGGCAGATGGCGACGCCGATGCTGGCACTGGCGATGCCGCCGCTGGAGGCCGCCGCCATCCTGCTGCCGATCATGATGGCGCAGGACGCCGCCGCGCTGTGGGTCTACCGCAAGGACTGGAACGGGCGCATTCTGGGGATCATGATTCCGGGCGCCCTTATCGGCGTCGGCGCGGCCTGGGTGGTGGCGGCGCATGTTTCGGACGCCGCGGTGCGCGTTTTCATCGGTGTCACCACCATCTGCTTCCTGCTCTACTACTGGTTCGGCGCGCGCCTGGCCTCCGGTGAAACCCGCCAGCCGGCGGTGACCGGCGGCGTGCTCGCGGGCGCGCTATCCGGCTTCACCTCCACGCTCTGCCAGGCGGGCGGGCCGCCGTTTCAGATGTACGTGCTGGCGCTTAAGCCGTCGAAGATGATGTTCGTGGGCACCACAGCGTTTTTCTTCGCCACCGTGAACGCGCTCAAGGTGATCCCCTATTTCGCGCTCGGCCAGTTCTCCACCCGCGGGCTCGGCACATCGCTGGTGCTGCTGCCGCTGGCGATGGCGACCAATATGCTCGGCTTCTGGGTGGTACGCATCACGCCGCAGGAGCTGTTCTACAAGATCACCATGGCGCTGATGTTCGTCATCTCACTCGAGCTGGTGCGCAACGGCATGAGCGATATTCTGCGCGGCTGACAAGCGCCCGCCGCTTGGTTACCTTTGGGTCCGGGGGAGACGATCCAATGGCGAAAACGCCCTACGACACCGATCTCGACCGCAACCCGGCCAATTTCCAGCCGCTGACGCCGCTCGGCTTCCTCGAGCGCGCGGCGGCCGTGTTCCCGGCCCACACCGCCGTCATCCACGGGCCGCTCAAGCGCTCCTACGCCGAGTTCTACGCGCGCACGCGGCGGCTCGCTTCGGCACTCGCCAAACGCGGCATCAAGCGCGGCGACACGGTTTCGATCATGTGCGCCAATACGCCGGCCATGCTGGAATGCCATTACGGCGTGCCGATGACGCAGGGCGTACTCAACACGCTCAACACGCGGCTCGACGCCCCGATCATCGCCTTCTCGCTCGACCACGCCGAGGCCAAGGTCGTCATCATCGACCGCGAATTCTCTTTAGTGATGAAAGAGGCGCTCACGCTCTGCAAGGCCAAGCCGCTGGTGATCGATTACGACGATCCGGAATACAGCGGTCCGGGCGAGCGCTTAAGCGATATCGAATACGAGGATTTCGTCGCCAGCGGCGACCCCGACTACATCTGGGCGATGCCGGACGACGAGTGGGACGCCATCACGCTCAACTACACCTCCGGCACCACCGGCGATCCGAAAGGCGTGGTCTATCATCACCGCGGCGCGCATCTTTTGGCGATGGGCAATGTCATCACCTGCCGCATGCCGCAGCATCCGGTCTATCTGTGGACGTTGCCGATGTTCCACTGCAACGGCTGGTGCTTTCCCTGGACCGTTTCGATCGTCGCCGGCACACATGTCTGCCTGCGCCAGGTGCGCGCGGCCGCAATGTTCGACGCGATCGTCAATCATAAGGTGACGCATCTGTGCGGCGCGCCGATCGTGATGGCGACGTTGCTCAATGCCACGGCGGCCGAAAAGAAGCCGCTGCCGCACGAGGTCAATTTCGCGACCGCCGCCGCGCCGCCGCCGGAAGCGGTGCTGGCCGCGATGAAGAGCGCCGGCTTCAACGTCACGCACGTCTATGGCTTGACCGAATGCTACGGGCCGGCGGTCGTGAACGAATGGCACGATGCCTGGGACGCCCTCTCAGGCTCCGAGCAGGCGGCCAAGAAGGCGCGCCAGGGCGTGCGCTATCCGGTGCTGGAGGCGCTCGACGTGCGCAATCCCGACACGCTCAAGCCGGTGGCGCGCGACGGCGAGAGCCTCGGCGAAGTGATGATGCGCGGCAATGTCGTGATGAAAGGCTATCTCAAGAACAAGGCCTCGACCGAGAAGGCCTTCATGGGCGGCTGGTTCCACACCGGCGATCTCGGCGTGATCTACCCGGACGGCTATGTCCAGCTCAAGGACCGCTCCAAGGACATCATCATTTCCGGCGGCGAAAATATTTCGTCGATCGAAGTCGAGGACGCGCTCTACAAGCACCCGGCGGTCGCCGCCGCCGCAGTGGTGGCGAAACCCGACGAAAAATGGGGCGAGACGCCCTGCGCCTTCATCGAGCTCAAGCCGGGACAGAAGGCGAGCGCCGACGAACTGCTGCAATGGTGCCGCCAGCACCTCGCTGCCTACAAGTGCCCGCGCTATCTGGTGTTCGCGGATATCCCCAAGACGAGCACGGGGAAGATTCAGAAGTTCAAGCTGCGGGAAATGGCGAAGGCGGTGTGATCTTTCGGATCAGGCGGCCTTCGGATGCCGGCTCATGTGCCTTTGCAGCGAAGCGAGCCATCCGGCAAACGCATCACGGAAGAACGCGGTCCGCTCCCCGCGGGCGGCCGGTTCGCAATCGAAAGTCGCCCACCATTCGACGAAGGCGCGGTCGCCGTCGATCACAGGCGTGACACGCAGCGTGGCCTGGAAGTTCTGCACTGGCAGCGGCGTGACGCCGGCGAATTCGTAGGTTTGCGAGCGCTCCACGTCCGACAGCGCCAGCAATTTCTGCCGCCGTCGATTGCCGTTGTAGAGCACGTTGCGGACGGCGCCGACCGCTTCACCGGTCTTGCCGTCTTCGATTTGGCTTTCGCCCGCGCCGTCGACCCAGACCGGATAGTTGTTAAAGTCCCGGATGACGCGCCATACCACGTCGGCCGGCTGTTCAAAAACGGTGCTGTAGTAGCTCTTCGTCATGCTACGCTCCTGACACGTTACGTTACGTGAGGTAGCGACAGAAAGTGGGCGCGGCCACCCGATTTCTGGACTTGCGCATGAGCGAGAGCCGAGGACCTACGACTTGGTCTGCACTACCGCCGCCGTGCAGTTCCGCGTCTGTTGGCCTTCCGGCATGGTCCAGGCCTGTGTTCCGGTGAGCGTTCCGCCTTTGTCGGTGAGCGTGCCGCCGTAGTTGCCCTGGTAGCTCGAGCCGCCGGCTTTCCAGGTCGAAGCGAGCTTGATGGTGCCGTCGTCGCCCAACGTGCCGGTCGCGATCTCGCTGCCGACAACCAGCGTCCCCTTGAGGTTGAAGATCGGGCGCGCCGCGACCACGGTCTTGCCGTTGATCATGATGTCGAACGGCGCGCGCAACATGAACTGCGATGTTTGCAATTTCTCGCACACGATCATGCCGCGATAGGCGCCGTCGAGCGGCTCCGCCGCCGCCAGACCGGGCGCCGAAACGCATACGACAATTGCTAAGCCGAGTGTCCCGAAGACTTTGCGTGCCATGCTCGCCTCCGTTGTGGAATGGCGGCGAGCATAATCTTCAGCGCAAGCGCCTTCAAACGCGGCGGAAGGGCGGGCGCGTAAATTCGTCGTTAAATATTTGGCGCGGAACTATGATGGGGCCCGCAAGGGCCCCATCAGGTTGTCACAATTCAATTTGTACGGCTCGTTCAACGGTCGTCGCGGCCCTGCAGCGCGTTCGGCTGGAACATCCGGTTCTGGTCGTAGCGCTGGTCGAACGAACCCGTCTGGCCGCCGTAGCGAATGGTGGTGTTGCCCTGCTGGATCGTGGTCGCAGACCCATAGCCCGAGAAGCGGGCGTCGGGATCGGTGTAGCGCGCGGCGCCGTTGCTGTCGGTATTGCTCTGGTCATCGATGGTGAAGGCGTGCGCCACAGGCGCGGCCAGCACGGCCAGGCCGAAGGCGGCGGCCAGCACGGCCAAGCGATGACGCGACGGAGACGGCGGCAAATGCTTCATGACGGCCTCATGCGTGTTCGAAGCAGCAACCCAGCCCGAACAATATGGCGATAGGGCGGCGAAAGCAAATTCCCCTGCCCTTGCGGGCGAAGGGAAAGTGCCTCCAAGACGAATGCGCGTCTTTTCTTTTTCGTTTTTTCGTTTTTTTCGCCGGGTCCGATCAGCGAGCGCGATCGGTAAAACGCGAGGATAGGCAGCCAGTTTATATAAATTTTATTTTGTGAATATGATTTGCTCAGCGCGGTATTTTTGTCGCACTCCATTGGCCTGAGGATGCCGGCGCCGTGATTGGCGCGGCATTTGCATTCTCAATGGCGACCTGGAGAGCCACTCAATCGTTTGCCGGTACGCCTTACCGGCCGGCACGCGGTGACGGTTCGTTAGCCACCGCGGACCATACTTGTGTAAAGCTACTTGTTGCGACGTGCGTTGCAGGCCCCACGTGCCGGGAAACACCGATGGAGATTCCCTTTGCCGACAACCTTGCCGCCGCGACGCCGCGCTGACGAAATAAAACGCTCGCTCACGCGCATCATCTTCGACGTCGTGTTCAACACCGCCTTGGTGGTGAGCGCGCTGATTCTCACTTTCATCGTTCTGGTGCGCGAGGAGCAATACGCCTTCGGCCGCAGCCCGTTGCAGTTGATCCAGCAAAGCCCGGTGGACACCACCGGCGAAAGCCAGATCATTCCACCTTCAAATTGAGCTTGTGCACCAGGCCGCCCCACTTGGTTTCTTCCTTGTCGATATCGGCGGCGTACTCGGCTGGCGTCGAGGTCAACGGATCGCCGCCCTCGGCGTGAATGCGCTGCTTGACGTCGTCGGTGTCGACCAGTTTGCGCAGTTCGACACTTAGCCGGTCTATGATGTCCTTTGGCGTGCCGGCCGGCGCCAGCAAGCCGTAATGCAGCACTGCCTCGAATCCGGGCATGCCGGATTCGTCGAACGTCGGCACATCCGGCAGCAGCGAAAAGCGCTTCTTGCTGGTGACCGCGATGGCGCGCAGCTTGCCGGCCTGGATATTGCCGAGCGCAGGCGGCAGCACGCCGAAGGCCACCGGCACATGGCCGCCGAGCAAGTCGGTCATCAACGGCGCCGTGCCTTTGTAGGGAATGATGACGACGTCGGTAGCGGTCTCCGCCTTGAAAAATTCGGCGGTCATGTAGCCGCCGGTGCCGAGCGCCGAGGTGCCGAGACTGAGCTTGCCGGGCTGCTGCTTGGCATAGGCGATGACGTCGGCGACCGACTTGGCCGAAAACGAGGGATGCGCGATCAGCGCCACCGGCATCGAGGCCACCAGCCCGATCGGCGCAAAATCCTTGCGCGGATCGTAGCCGGGGTGCGCATAAAGGCTGGGATTGATCGAGATGGTGCCGGTGTGGCCGAGCAGCAGCGTATAGCCGTCGGGCGCGGCACGGGCGACCGCGCGGGTACCCAGCGTGCCGCCGGCGCCCGATTTGTTGTCGACGATGACCTGCTGATGGAAGGCATCCGAAAGCTTCTGCGCCACCACGCGCGCCATGGCGTCGACGCCGCCGCCGGGCGGATAAGGCACTATCAAAGTGACCACGCGGTTGGGATAGTCGGCGGCGGCCGCGCCGCAAACGGCCGCCAGTATAAAGCCAAGCGCAGCAAGCGGGCCGATGGCAATCTTATTGAATGTGAACAGGCGCATGAATCCCCCCTGACGCTTGATGCGGAATATTATAGGCCCATCCGAAACATAAAAGCGCCACGTCTCGGCTCTTCGCCGAGGGTGGCGCCTTAAAACGACGTCAGGACCGATCGATCAGTGGACGCTGGCGCTTCCGTTATGCCGCAACCGCTCGATCTCGTCCTTTACCTGCAATTTCTTACGCTTGAGCTCCACGATTTTCAGATCATCGACCGCGGGATGCGTCAAGCAGTCGTTGATTTCCTGCTCGAGCGCCTGATGCTTTTTTTCGAGTTCCGCAAGGTGCGATTGCATCGACATTCAATATGTCTCCTCAATCAGTGGCGACACGCAAATAAGTGTAACTCAGACTCGTCTCAAGAGCGACGGTACACCCGGCTGCGCGCCCCTGCAATTGGAACCAAAGGCTTTGATTGTGCGGCATTTTTACCAAGCTTGAACGCTGTTGTGGAAAACGCGATAATTGTGCCGCTCGGGCGCGCTTAACGGTAGCCCGATGCGAACCAGCGGTGGCGATGACGCAAAATGACGAACGTGAGTTGCGGGAGCAGTTGGCGCGCCTGCAGCAGGAACACCGCGACCTCGACGCCGCGATCGCCGCCTTGGCGATGTCGCCCGGCTCCGACGTGATCCAAGTGCAGCGGCTGAAAAAGCGCAAGCTGGTGCTACGCGACAAGATTCGTGCGATCGAGGACCAGCTGACGCCGGATATTATTGCTTAGCGAAGCTTGCTTCCCTCTCCCCGTTCTAGGGGGAGGGGTAAAAGAGCACTAGCCCCGCCGCTCCTTCTTCCGCACATACATCGCCTTGTCAGCGGCATCGATCATCTGCTCGGGCGATGCATCGGCGGCCAGCGGCGCGAGGCCGGCGCTGGCGCCGACCGCAAGCCGCACCTCGCCGTGCGCGATGCCGACCGTCTCGATCAGCCTCTCCAGTTCGCGCGCCTTGGCCGCCGCCAGCCGTGCGTCGAGATTCCACAACAGCACGCCGAATTCGTCGCCGCCCAGCCGCGCCACCACGTCGGAGGCACGCACCCGCCTGGTGAGCTCGCGCGCCACCGCTTTGAGCAAGGCATCGCCGGCGGCGTGGCCATATTCGTCGTTGATCGCCTTGAAGCCGTCGAGATCGATGAACAGCAGCGCCGCCTCGCCTTTGTAGCGTTGCAGATAGGCGAGCGAGCGCCTGAGCTCGCGCTCGAAGCCGCGCCGGTTGAGGATATCGAGCAGCGGATCGACGTCGGCGCGCGCTTCCAGCTCGACGATCCTGTGTTTCGCGGTGGTGACTTCGGCCTTCAGCCGCTCGATTTCCGCCAGCAGCAGCGCTGCCTGGCCAAAATTGCCGGGTCCTTCGGCCCGCCGGCGGTCGCGTCGAGATCCGGGCGCCATTCTGTCCGCTCAGAGTCGTATTGTATTGACCGTTCGATTTTCGATCTCGCCGCGCAGCCTGGCGTACAGCAACGGGTTGCGGCCGGACAGTATCTGCAAGGCAGCAAGCACCGCGTTGGAGGGCTCCAGCACAGTCATAACCGGTACCGCGCTCGGCGCCCGCAACGACGACCACAGATCGTCGGGAAATTCCTTGATGCTGGCCGGCACGGTAATCACGGGCACCGTCGACATTGCCGACAGCGTCGGACCGGCGCCGTTCGAGCGCCCGATATAGGCGATCACGACCGTGTCGGGAATCTCCTGCACCATGCGATGGAAAATGGCGGCCGCGTTGACCGGCTCCTTGTGCACCGAGCAGGTTACCACGGTCATCATGTCGGCGAGTTCGCCGAGGGCGTCGGAGAACGCATCGGTCTTGTCCTTCTCCGAGCCGCGCCAAAGAATGATGCGCTGGCGCGGTACGCGGAACTGGCCGGTGATTTCGGCCACGCGGGCGTACTTGGCGGCCACGTCGTCGAGCGCGCCGCCGTCGCGATAGACCTGCTTGTCGATATAGGAGCCGCCCTCGAGCACGCGCCAGGAATCGTTGTCGATGACGTCGGCGAGCAGCAGATTGCCTCGGGTATCGAATCCGAATTCGACCTTGAGATCGACCAACGTGCCGCCCTGCAGTTGCCAGGCTTTTTCAAGCACGAGGAAAGCCTGGCGCGCGATCCGCCGCATGTCCGGAAACATTTTCGATTCATCGGCGCGGCCGAACACCTCCGCGGCGGAGAGGACTAGAAACGGTTCCTGCCCCTGCAGCGGCTTGGCCGGGTTGAACAGCCTGATCTCACTGCCGTCGGCCGCGAACTGCATGAACGGATCGTCGGCAACGAGCGGCTTGCCCTTCCAGTTCTTGTCCTTGGTCTTGAGGTAGAACTCGACCAGCGCCTGCGGGAACAACTGGCCCTTTGTGAGGTGAGGGTTTCGCTTCAAATAAGAGCCGTGGGCCTCGCGCCGCACCACCACCTCATAGGGCAGCATGTCGCACTTGGGGGCAACGAACGAGGTCCCGCTGTCCTGCTCGATAAAGGCGACCGGCAGGCCGCAAGCCTTCAGCAGGCGAAAGACGTTGCAGGTGGTCGCGTTGGCCAACAGCCCCTTGTCCGGGATGATGTCGTGCTTGGCGCCGTCGCCGGCGGTGATGTCGTCCTTGGAAATCACGGCGGCCAGACCCGACTCGCCTTTGATCTGGAACACTTTTTTAGTCTTGCCCTCGGTGACGAGGGGGCCAAGCACATGCTTCGTGGTGAGGCGGTCTGACATTTGGATGTTCACGGCAGGTTCCCAATCCGACTCTGGGCGCGATGGAAACGACAGGGTTTACACCAAACTCCGCGGTGTGAAGAGGCTAATCTGCGGCTGTGGGTATTTTTTGGCGCTGGCCGCCGCCGGCGGAAGGGCTAGCGCAGCACGGGCGCGCTGGTGTCGCGGTTGTAATAGATCGTGGCCAGCAACAGCGTGTCGAAATAGGTCCAGCCGAGGAAGGGGACGAAGCGTACGACCAGCGATTTGTAGAGGGTGCGGGTGGAACCCTGACCGAGGTTTTCGGCGATCGCCGCGATAGTGCTCGGCGATACCATCGCCCGCATCAGGCGTTCCAGCTCGAGTGCGGCAAGCCCGTAGCGTTCCGACTTCAGCGCGCGGGCCGTGCCCTCGGCCGCCGGCGCAAGTTCACGGTCGTTGCGCAGTTGCTCGAACAAAGCGACATGGCGCTCGAGGCCGAGCGCGGCGAGCACGATGGTGAGCAGGACGTCCTCGGCGTTGTCGCCGGCCAGAGGCTCGATCTGCGGCAGCGGCTGCTTGATCGCGGCCTCGACCTCCTCCGGGGTGGGCGCGAGGCGAATGACCAAAGGCTGCATGGCGAGCGCGAGATCGAGCTCGCGCGTCGGCGCGAGCAGCAGCCAGTCGTCCTCGCTGACGCGGCCGTTGAAGATCGCGGCGAGTTCGCGGGCAAGCGGAATCTGCTCGGCGCGGAACCGGCGCACCGCAGCGGCGCCGCGGTCCGGGCCGTCGGCGACGGTCAGGCGCAAAAGATCGTCGGCGCGCCGCGCCAGCCGGCCGGCGTCGCGCCGCGCCTCTTGGGCGGCCTGGCTGATCGAGTCGGCGGTAAACCTTTGCGCCGCCGCCGGCCGGGACATGAATAGCGCGGCTAGCGCCCCGGCACAGCGCAGCAGGTCCCGCCGCGCTGTCATATGGGTTCCCCGCCCCCACCGCCGTGCAATGCCAACATCAGTGTCCCTTTGCGCAAATCGGGCGCCCGGACCGCGAAAACGGCCCGCCGAACCGGCAATTGTGGACTCTTAAACCCATTTCTGCTAGAGCGGCGCGACCCAGAAGGCCCCATATTACGGGGCTTTCGACCCTGAACCCGGCCCTTAATCAACGAAGGAGCAAGCGTGCAAGTTCTCGTTCGCGACAACAACGTCGACCAGGCCCTCAAGGCGCTCAAGAAGAAGATGCAGCGCGAGGGCATTTTCCGCGAGATGAAGCTTCGCGGCCACTACGAAAAACCCTCCGAAAAGAAGGCGCGGGAAAAGGCGGAAGCGATCCGCCGCGCCCGCAAGCTCGCGCGCAAGAAGATGCAGCGCGAAGGCCTGCTGCCGATGAAGCCGCGCGTGGTTCCCGGCGCGGCCGGCGGACCGGGCGGTCATGGTGGTTCCGGCGGCCGCGGCGGCCGTGGCGGCGCCCCACGTTTTGGCGGCGGCGGCGGCGGCGCGGGCTTCTAACCGACTTTGCTTCGATTGTGACGTGGCGCGGGCCGTCAGACGCCCGCGCTATTGTTTTTTGGGGCTAGCCGGCGCGCACGCGGCTGGCGAAATCCTGCGCCTGGCGGTGCAGGACCGACGCCTGCCGGTTCAGATTTTCCGCCGACACCTGAATCTGTTCGGCGACTTGTCCGGTCTGCCCGGCGAATTCGCTCACGTCGGCGATGGTCGAGGATACCCGGCGCGTGCGCTGCGCCGCCTCGTCGACATTTTCGGAAATCCTGCGCGAGGCGGCGTTTTGATGCTCAACCGAATTCGCGATCGTCGACGATATCCGGCTGATCTGCGTGACCACCAGCGAAATGCCGTGGATCGCCTCGCGCACGCTCTGTGAGGCCTGGCGGACCGAAGCGGTCTTCTCGCTGATCTCGGCCAGCGCCCGCGTGGTCTGGCCGGCGAGCGATTTCACCTCTTGCGCCACCACCGCAAAGCCGCGGCCCGCCTCGCCGGCGCGCGCCGCCTCGATCGTCGCGTTCAGCGCCAGCAGGTTGGTCTGGCCAGCGATAGTCGTGATCAGCGCGACCACGCGATCGATATACTGCACGGCAGTGGCAAGGTTTTCGCTATCGGTCACGGCGACATTGGCGCGGCCGGTGGCGTCGGCAACGACGTTGGATGCTTCCTCCACCTGCGACCTGATGTCGCCGATGGTCGTCGACATTTCCTCGACCGCGACGGCAACCGAGACGGCGCCTTCGGTGGTTTCCTCGGCGTCGGCGGCGGCGGCCTGCGCACGCTGGCCGGATTCCTCGGCCACCGCGTACATCGACCGCGCGAACTGCTCGAGCTCGTTGGCGGAGTCGGCCAGGGCGTCGGCGACACTGAGCACCTCGCGCTCGAAGCTATCGGCGAGCACCGTGAGCGCTGCCCGTTTCTCGGCCTCCGTCCGTTCGCGATCGCTGGCCTGTTGCGCCTGCAGGCTATGCAGCGCGATCCCGTTGCGCTTGAACACCGCGACAGCGCGCGCCATGGCACCGACCTCATCGCCGCGGCCGGTGCCTTCGATCTCGGACGAGAAGTCGCCTTGCGCGAAGTTGGTCATCTTCAGTGCCAGCTTGGACAACGGACGGGCGACCGAGAGATGCGCAAGCCCAAGCGCCAGAATCAGCGTGGCGAGCGATCCGCCGACCAGCAGGAAAACCGTCAGTTTCAAAGTCCATGCTTTGGCATTGGCGGCTTGGTCGAGCAGGTCCGTCGCCTCGCCGCCCAGGATGTTGATCAGCCGGTTGAGTTGACCCGAGGCGTCATCGCGCGCGGGGTCGAAGCGCAGGTCGAGCATATCGCGCGCCTTGACCCGGTCGTTGGCCACGATCGCCTCATGGACCTCCAACGCAATGTCGTGCGCCAACTTGAGCTTGTAACGAATACGGTCGATGTCATCCGACAGTTTCGGAAAATAGCCGAGCATATTGCTCAAGGCATTCAGCGCCGCCTCGTATTCGCCCTGCATGCTGTCGCCCGTTTGCTTGGCGGCATCGGCGTCCGACGAGGCATACATCTTGTAGGTGGCGAGCCCGAACGATTCGACCCGGGTTTTTCCGGCTTCCAAGGTCAGCCGGGCGGGACTGACCTGTTCGGCGACGACGCCGTTGAGCCGGTCGAGCGTGTCGATGCGCAACAGGCAAAGCCAGTTCGCCAAGCCCGACATCAAGCCGAGGCCGGCGATCAAAAGCACGGCCTTGGCCGCGATTGGCAGCCGAATTTTTGGAATCCCTAATGGCATTGCGACGTGCGGAGGCGTGAATAAAGGGCCGGCGCCACGTATTAGCGGCCGAATGGTATTGTTTTACTTAAAGTCCATGTCGCGAATCTTTCATGGCTGTCACAATGCGGAAGCGATGGACCGGAATACCGCGCGGCCATGCTCGCGCTGTCTTGCCGCGCCTTCCCCGGCGCTGAACTAGCGGCTGCTACTTCCAGCAGAATTTGACGTCGGCTTCGTTTTTCTTGCGCGTGGCGTAGAACGATTCGACGTTTTTCGGATCGTCGAAGTAAGCGCGCTCCTTGGCAGCGCGTTCCTTGGCATTTTGCAGCGCGCGTTTGGCATTGGCGGCGCGATCCCCGGGCAGCGCGGGCGCGCGCTCCATGAACATGACCTCGTAGGGATTGTTCGCCACCCAATCGAGCGCCTTGGCATGCATATCCTTCTGCTTGGCAAGATCGCAGAAGGCATAGCCGTTGATCACAGGACCAGCCAGCGTGGCAAAGCTGCGCACGGCATCGTCGGCTTGCGCGAGCGCCTGCGTTTTCACATCGAGCACTTCCGACATCACGATGTAGCGCTCCTTGGCGGCGTAGAACCAGAATACGGCGTCGTCGCGCAGGCCGACGTCGTAGCTGCGGATGGCGAGCACCATCACCGTCATCGGCGTCACCAGTTTGGGGTTGGCGGCGACAAGATCGCGCGCGGCCAGGATGTCCTCGCGCTTATGCGAGGCTAGCAAGGCATTGAATTGCTTGCCGACAGCCACCTGTGGCTGCCCGTCCGGCGTTTGCGCCGAGCGGTAGAAGGGCTCGACATAAATACCGATGTGGCGGACCGGCTCGGCCGCGTCGGCACCGCATGAAAACAAGGCAATCGCCGCCGCAGCAAGCGAGCGCATCATGAGCATCGGCGTCCACTCCAGCACCGGCCGAGCTTAAGTCGCCGCGCGATCGGGCTCAATGCAAGCCGGCCAGAAATTCTTGCACCACTTTCGCCGCGCCGTGGTCGTCGAGATCGACATGGCCGCCTTGCGCGAAGCGCACCATGCGCTTGGGCTCGCGCGCCAGCGCGAACAGTTGTGCGCCGAAGCGGACCGGCACGATGCCGTCTTGCTCACCGTGCAGCACCAGAAGCGGCGCCGACACGCGACCGATGCGCTCGTCCGAGCGGAACTTGTCCTTCATCAGCCAGCGCACCGGCGCGAATGGATAGGCGCTGGCGCCGACCGCGGCGGCCGAGGTGAAGGGTGCATCGAGGATCAGCGCGGCGATTTCATGCTCGGACGCAAGCGCCACCGCCACCGCGGTGCCGAGCGATTCGCCGAACAGCACGATGCGCTCCGTGGGAGTGCGCGCGCGGGCGAAGTCGTAGGCCGCGGTTGCGTCGCGGATCAGGCCGTCCTCGCTGGGCCGGCCGGTCGAGCCGCCATAGCCGCGATAGTTCAGCGCCAGCAGCCCGGTGCCGTCGGCGGTGAGCCAGGTGAAGCGTCCGGCGCGTGCGGTGAGCCCTTCGGCATTGCCCTGAAAGTAGATGACGAGCGGCTTGTTGTCGCGTGCGGGCACGTACCAGGCGAGCAGCCGTTCGCCGTCCGAGCTTGTGAAGGTTGCTTCCTCCGCCCGCGGCAGCCCGGCCTGCGCCGGGGCCACGCGCGTGGAGTCGGGAAAATACATCATCGCGCGCTCAAACACATACATCAGCGCGAGCAGGCCGACATAGCCGAGCACGGCAAGAAGGCCGAGCCATCGCAGGATCGTCATGACGCGGCCCTCCGGCTCACCGGCTTCCAGACGCCCTGTGCGAGCAAGGCGCCGGACTGCGCGCGGATCATCTCGGCAAACGCGCGGACCGCCGGGCGCCTCGCGCGCTCACGGTTCACCGCCAGCGTCCAAGTCACCGCCATCCCGCGCAGCGGCGCCAGGGCGATACGCGAGCCCGGTGAAACCCCGCTCTTCGGCAGCAAGGTATAGCCGACGCCACGCTCGACCAGTTCGAGCATCAACGGCAGCGTCTCCATTTCGACCGCGACGTTGAAGGCCAAGGCCCGCTTGCGCAGCGCGGCTTCGGTCAACAGCCGCAGATAGTTGGGCGGACGATAGGTGAGCAACGGCAGCCCGGCGAGCGCCTCGATGCCTAGCGGTTTATTCGGATCAAGCCGCGCGCCGGGCGGGCCGGCCAAGAGCAGCGGATCGAGCGCGAGCGGCGTCAGCGCCACATTGCGCAGGACCTTGCGGTCGGCGATCAGCACAGCGAGGTCGGCTTCGCCGCTGCGCATCAGCTCCTCCAGCCCCTGGGCGATCGTCTCGTAGACGTGCAGCAACACACGCGGATGCGCCTTGGCGAAGCGCTCGAGCACCGGCGCGCTCAACACCGCACGCAACGAGGGCGGCAGGCCGATCGAAATGGTGCCGCTCGGCTCCTGCGTCTGCGCGGTGAATTCCGCCTTGGCCTGGGCGAGCCCGCGCAGCGCCTGCATGGCGCGCTCGCGGAATTGCACCCCGGCCGGGTTCAAGGTCATGCCGCGGCGGTTGCGGACGAACAGGGTGCCGCCGAGGTCGCGCTCGAGCGCGGCGATCTGCCGGCTGATGGTCGGCTGCGTCTGGTTGAGCACGAAGGCCGCACGCGCGATGCTGCCGAGCTCGGCGACGCGAATGAAGGCCTGCAGGATGCGCAGATCCATCGGATTTGTGCCATACAGAATTTGTATTAGTCTAATACAAACCATTCAATTTACGCAATGCAGATACGTCCCTAGACTCGGGACTTCGCCAAAGAAACAAGGGAAGGAGACGCCCCATGCCGCGCTTGCGCTACATCGAAGAGTCAGAAAAGACGCCGGCTATCCAGGCCATGATCGATTCCGCCAAGAAGACCGGCGCGCCCGATCCGCGCGTAGTCAGCATCATGACGCGCAGCGAGGTCGGCACCGCCTGGGTCGAATGCTGGAACAAGGTGCTCTACAAGGGCCTATTGCCGCACAAGCTCAAGGAAATGGTGCGCATCCGCATCTCCGTAGCGCACCAGTGCGGCTATTGCTCGACCGTGCGCTCCAATGTCGCCAAAGCCGAAGGCCTGACCGAGGACCTGGTCAACGACGTTCTTAACGCGTACCAGAACAGCAAGGATTTCACGCCGCGCGAGAAGGCGGCGCTGCACTATGCCGATCTGTTCAAGCTAGGCGAGCACGCCATCGACAAGGACGAGGTCTACCAGGATCTTGCCAAGCATTTCAGCGAAGAGGAAATCATCGAGCTCGGCATGCTTTGCGCGCAGACCGACGGCGTCGGCAAGCTGGTTAAGTCGCTCAACGTGATCAGCTGGGAGGAAGCCTGCACGCTCAATCCCAAGCTGATGCAGACGGCAGCCCAGCAGGCGGCGGAATAAGATTTGTCATTACGTGACGGCGCTTTGGCGCCGTCACGCAATCCAGAAACACAGAACACTTCTGCTCCCGGAACTCGGGTTTGTGCTGACGCGCGCCCCCAAAATGACGAGCCTATGCTATTAGGCGGTCATGCCGCCTGTGCTCGCCATCCGCCCTGCCACGCCCGAAGATGACGACGCCATCTGGCGCATGCTGGAGCCGACCTTCCGCGCCGGCGAGACTTATCCAATCCCGCGCGACGTCAGTCGCGGTGACGCACTGGCTTATTGGCGCTCGCCCGGCCATAGCGTATTCATCGCCGAACAGGGCGGCGACATCGCCGGCACCTATTATCTGCGCGCCAACAATAAAGGCGGCGGCGCGCACGTGGCCAATTGCGGCTATATCGTCGCAGCCGACGCGATGGGACGCGGCGTGGCACGGGAAATGTGCCGGCATTCGCTCGCGCAAGCGCGCGAGCGCGGCTTTACCGCCATGCAGTTCAATTTCGTCATCGCCTCGAACGAGCGCGCGGTGCGGCTGTGGCAGGCGTGCGGATTTGAGATCGTCGGCCGGCTGCCGGGGGCCTTCCGGCACCCCCGGCTTGGAGACGTGGACGCCATTGTGCTGCACCGGACCTTGTGATCCGGGATTTGCGGGCCGGCATTATTAAGAAAATCTGGCCGAAGCCGCTGAAATCTCGCCGCTTTCCATGCAACCATTTTAAGACATCCGCGTTTTGCTCACGGGATGGGGTTTCTCGGCTGTATGTGACCCTGGGTGTTGCGTTGCTTCGGGGCCGGAAATGGACATGCCCGCGGGGTTCCTGGAGAGCGAATTTGAGCGTGCCTTGAGTGCCCGCGCCGGCGCGGCCACTGCCGATAATGTGGTGCCGATGGCCGAGCCGCTGCGCGCGCACGCCACGTTGCGCGAGCGCGAACGCCGGTTCCGCGAACTACTCGATGCCCTGCCCGCCGCCGTCTATACGACCGACGCCGCCGGGCGGATCACCTATTACAACGAAGCGGCCGTCACCTTGTGGGGCTACCGGCCCATACTCAGCTCGAGCGAATGGTGCGGCTCCTGGAAGCTCTATTGGCCCGACGGCACGCCGCTACCCCACGACCAGTGCGCGATGGCCGTCACCTTGAAGGAAAACCGTGCGGTGCGCGGCCTGGAAGCCGCCTGCGAACGGCCGGACGGCACACGCGTGCCGTTCATTCCCTATCCAACGCCGCTATACGACGGATCCGGACAACTGATCGGCGCCGTCAACATGCTGGTGGACATCACCGAGCGCAAGCGCACGGAAGAGCAGCAGGCGCTGCTGGTGCGCGAGGTGCATCATCGTGTGAAGAACACGCTCGCGACTGTGCAGGCGATCATGGGTTCGACCGCACGGTCGGCGCAAACTATCGATGATTTCAAGAACGCACTGATCGGGCGCATCGGTTCGCTGGCCAAGACGCATCTGCTGCTCGCCGACGAGGGCAGCGCCACGACCTTCGCCGATATTCTGCACAGCGAAATCGACGCCTTCGACGACGGTACCGGCACGCGTATTCGTTTAAGCGGGCCGCGCATCGACTTGCCGTCACGGCTGGCGGTGTCGCTCGGTATGGCGATCCACGAGCTCACAACCAATGCCGCGAAATACGGCGCGCTATCTGTGTTCGGCGGCAAACTGGACATCGCCTGGACCGTGGTGATCGATGCTTCACGTCGCACGCTCAATATCGACTGGGTGGAGAGCGGCGGCCCGCACGTCACCGAGCCGACACGGCAGGGCTTCGGCTCGCGGCTGCTGGAGTTCGTGCTGCCGGGACAGATCCAAGCCAAGAGCAAAATCGACTATCGGCCGGACGGCGTACGCGTGCACTGTGAGGTGCCGATGCCGGTGGAGACGCAAGGCTAGCTACACCGACCGCCCAAGCACCGCTTCCGGGAGGACAAGGCCATGGCTTATTCACACGTTCTGCTTGGCTCCGGCAGCAGGCCGGCGCGACTGTCAATTCGCCGTATCGGGGTGGACGATCTCAAGGACGCGCTCAGCAAAGGCGTTGCCGATTTTTACGCGATGCCGACACACGCCATTTTCCTTTGCGTTTTCTATCCGGTCGTGGGCCTGGTCGTGGCGAGGCTAGCCTTCGGCTATTCGATCCTGCCGTTGCTCTACCCGCTGACGACCGGGTTTGCCCTGCTCGGGCCGATGGCAGCGCTCGGCCTTTATGAATTGAGCCGGCGCAGGGAGGCCGCCCTCCCGGTCTCGGCCGCGCAGACCCTCGACATCGTTAAGTCATCGTCGATCGGCGCAATCCTGGTCTTGGGACTTTTGCTGTTCGCGATCTTTTTGATCTGGGTCGCGATCGCGAACGCCATCTACATCGCCAATTTCGGCTACGCGCCGCCGGCGTCGATCCACACGTTCGTGCAGGATGTGCTGACGACGCGCGCCGGTTGGACCCTCATTGTCGTGGGCAACGGTGTCGGCTTTCTGTTCGCCGTCATCGTGCTTACGATCAGCGCGGTGTCGTTTCCGCTGCTGCTCGATCGCGATGTCGGCGCGGCCGTTGCACTGTTGACGTCGATTCGCGCGGTGGCCGCGAACCCGCTGACCATGGCGATATGGGGATTGATCGTGGCGATCTTACTGCTCGTCGGATCGCTGCCGTTCTTTCTTGGGCTGCCGATCGTCATGCCGATTCTCGGTCATGCGACCTGGCATCTTTATCGCAAGGTGGTCAAACCGGGATCGAGCCCTCCGCCGGCGCACCCGCCGGAGCCGAAAGAACGGCGCTACGCCGCAGATTTTCCGGCGGTGTTGTTTCCGTGGGCGAGATAGCGGCGGCCGTTCACGTAGCCTTGACGATGCTCTCGGTCATTTTTTTGGCGTCGCCGAGCAGCATCATGGTGTTGTCGCGGTAGAACAGCGGGTTGTCGATACCGGCGTAGCCCGAGGCCAGCGAGCGCTTGATGAACATCACGGTGCC
>DASXBN010000089.1:0-5281 GCA_036491675.1 Pseudolabrys sp.
GTTCGACGCTCGATGCCGCTGATCTTGACCCGTTCTGGCAGGCGGCCGACGAGACCGGCGCCCTGATCCATATTCATCCGAGCTACGACGCCGGCGACGTACGGGTGAACGACTTCGGTCTCGCCAACGGCCTCGGCCGCATCACCGACGCGGCGGTGGCGGTGGCGCGGCTGATCTCGGCGGGGCATATCGCGAAGTACAGAAGCGCGAAATTCTTCGCTCCGATGGGCGCCGCGGCGCTCCCTTTCGTGCTCGGCCGCCTCAAGCGCAACCACGCCATCACCCCCGGCATCGGCGATCCGGTCGCGGCGCTCAGCGCTATCTATACCGACACCATCCTGCACGATGCGCGCGTGCTGAAATTCGTGGTCGAGATGATCGGCACCGAGCGTCTGATGATGGGCTCCGACATGCCGTTCCCGATCGGGGATACCGAGCCGCTGAAGATCGTATCCGCCGCCGGGCTCGACGCGGCGCAGACCGCATCGATCAACGGCGGCCTGGCGGCACGGCTATTCCGAATTCAATAACAAGGACAGAACGTCCGGTTCGAAACAAACTTAAAGCTAGGGAGGATTTGATGGATCGTTTTTCGGCAATGCTGCGGAGCGCCGGTTGCGCACTCGCCCTGCTCGCCGGCGCCGCGCTCATCCCGGCGCCCGCCGCCGCGCAAGCACCCGCCAAAGTCACCATCGTGGTGTTCGGCTTTCCCTCGCTCGGCGCCTTCATGCCGCCGGTGATCAAGGCCAAGAAGCTCGATGAAGCCAACGGCCTCGACATCGAATTCGTCGAGCGCCCGCCCGACGCCTATACGACGCAATTCAATTCCGGCGAGTTCAAGGTCGGCGGCAGCGCGGCGGTGCTCACCGTCGGGCTTGCCGACGCGCGCGGCGTCAAGGTCAAGTACCTGTTCAACCTGTTCGACTTCTGGGGCACCATCGTCACCTCCCGGCCCGAGATCAAAACGGTCAAGGATATCGAAGGCAAAGAACTCGCCGCCGCCAGCGCAACCACCAACTACGTCATGTCGCAGTTCTTCGCCAAGCAGCAGGGCGTCGACATGGCCAAGGTGAAGGTCGTCAACACCGCGACGCCGGGGCTGGTCGGCTATGCGCTGGCCGACCGCGCCGACGCGGTGCAGCTGTGGGAGCCGGCCTACACTTTGCTGAAATCGAAGAAGCCCGACATCCGCATGCTCGACACCGGTCTTGCCGCCACCTGGAAAAAGTTCGCCGGCGGCGAACGCATTCCTTATCTCGGCGTGGCCGCGCATACCGACTGGATCGAGGCCAACCAGGCGCTGATCCCCAAGCTTTACGCGACCTACAAGGCGGCTGGCGAATTCATCGCCAAGAATCCGGACGAAGCCGCGGCGCTGATTGCGCCGAAATCGACGGCGGACGACCGTGCCGCGCTGGTGGCGTTGATCAAGGCCAACGACCGGCTCGGCATGAGCGTAATCGGCGCGCAAGAAGTCAGCAAGCAGATCGAGGCGGTGTACAAAGCCGGCATCGACGTCGGCTTCCTTAAAGCCGAACCGTCGGCCGACACCATCTACGACAGGCCGCTGAAATGATGGACTCGCGCACCATGCGCATCCTGCAAGCCACCGCCGGCATGATCTTGCTGGCGGCGGTTTGGCAGATTCTGTCGATGGTGCTGCCGCCGTTTCTGTTCCCGCCGGTGCCGGAGATCATTTCGCGCACCATCGAGATTTTGATCACCGGCTCGCTGCTGATCGACGTGCTGCTGACCGCCGCGCGCATTTTCGGCGGGCTGTTCGGCGCGTTTTTCATCGGCTGCCTGTTGGCCCTGCTGCTGGCGCGCTCGAAGGTGGCGGAGAATTTTCTCAGCCCGGTGCTGACGTTCTTTCAAGGCATCCCGGCGCTGTCCTGGGTGGTGTTCGCCATCATCTGGTTCCACGGCACGGAATTCCGCGTGCTGTTCATCATGATCATGACGACGCTGCCCGCGTTCACGTTCCAGATTCTCGACGCCATCCGCTCGATGTCGAAGGACCTGTTCGAGATGACCATGTCGTTCCGCCCGAGCCGCTGGACGCTGTTCCGCTTCCTGGTGGTACCGACCATCGTGCCCGGCATTCTCACGGCCTGGAAGGTCAACCTCGGCAACGCCGCGCGCGTGGTGGTGGTGGCTGAACTCGTCGGCGCCACCGGCGGCGTCGGCTATCAGCTTTTGCGTCAACAGCAATTGTTCGATATGGCCGGCGCCATGGCATGGACGCTGCAGCTGGTGCTGTTCGTGCTGGTGGTGCAGCAGACCATCAACGCCATCGAGGCCTGGGCGCTGCGCTACCGCGCGGTGTCCGAGCGGGCGATGTAGCCGCATGTCCGCTCCGGTGATCCGCTTCAAGGACGTCAGCAAGACTTTCGCTCGTCCGGACGGGCGCGGCGATTTCGTCGCCGTGGAAAAATTGTCGTTCGAGATCGGCAAGGGCGAGATCGTCGCGGTGCTGGGAAAGACCGGCTGCGGCAAGTCCACCATGTTCAATATCGTCGCCGGGCTGATCGAGCCGAGCTCCGGCAAGGCCAAGGTCATCGGCCATGACCCGTTCCGCGAGTTCGACTTCTTCCGCGGCAAGATCGGCATCGTGTTCCAGAACGACCGCTTGATGCCGTGGCGCTCGGCGCTCGACAATGTGCGGCTCGGCCTGCAAATCCTCGACAGCGAGCCGAAGCAGGCGGAAGAGACCGCGCGCGCCTGGCTCAAGCGGCTTGGCCTGTCGGGCCACGAGAACGACTATCCGCATGCGCTTTCGGGCGGCATGCGCCAGCGCGTGTCGATTGCGCGCGCCTTCGCGGTCGATCCGGAAATCCTGCTGTGCGACGAGCCCTTCTCTTCGCTCGATGAAATGACCGCGCGCGACCTGCGTGCCGAATTCGTGCGGCTGGTGCGGCAGAACAACAAGACCGCGGTTTTTATCACCCACCAGATCAACGAGGCTATGGAGATCGGCGACCGCGTGATGGTGTTCCACCGCCCGGCCCGCATCGCCTACGAGACGCGGCTTTCCGCCGCGACCACTGACGCCGACCGCAACAAAGCCATCGAGGACATCATGCGCGTGCTGGCGGTCGAGCAGGCGCCGATGTGACGCCCTGCCCTTGCGGCTGAACGGACCCGATGTCACGTTACCGGCCCCAAACCGCCGGGGAGACAGGATGAAGTCCATTTTGCATGCCTTTGTCGCGCTGTCGGTCCTGGTGACGGCCGGCCATGCCGTAGCGCAGACCGAGTACCCGAACCGGCAGATCCGCATCCTTGTCGGCTTCACGCCGGGCACGGCGCCGGATGTCGCGGCGCGCATTCTCGCAACCAAGTTTGCCGATGCCTGGAACGTCCCCGTGACGGTCGAAAATGTCACCGGCGCCGGCAGCAATATCGCCACCGACCGCGTCGCCAAGGCGACGCCTGACGGCTACACCTTGCTGATGGGCGGAAATCCTTCGCTGGTCATCAACCCCAGCCTGTACGACAAGCTGCCGTTCGACCCGATCAAGGACTTCGCGCCGATATCTCAGGTGTTCGTCGCGGCGAACGTGCTGGTCGTGCCGCCCGAATCTCCGGCCAAGTCGGTGGCCGATGTGGTCGCGCTCGCGCGCGCACAACCCGGCAAGCTCACTTACGGCCATGCCGGCGTCGGCACGTCGCAGCATCTGGGCGCCGAACTGTTCAAATACATGGCGCATGTTGATATCACCTCCGTGGCCTATCGCGGCACGACCGCGTTGATGCCGGACCTGCTCGCCGGCCGGCTCAATCTGTCGTTCGCCAATATCGTGAACGTGTTGCCGCTGGCGAAAGAGGGGAAATTACGCGCTTTGGCCATTACCTCGCTCAAGCGCTCAGCGCTGGCGCCCGATCTGCCGACCATGGCCGAATCCGGCTTCCCCGGCTTCGAGGCCGTGCCCTGGTTCGGCTTGCTGGCGCCGATGGGGACGCCGCAAGCCGTCGTCGACAAGTTGCACGATGAGACGGTCAAAGTGCTGGCGTTGCCCGACGTGCGCACGACCATGGCGCAACAAGGGCTGGAAATTATCGGAAACACGCCCGCGGAATTTACCGCCGCGATCAAAACAGAAACGCCGCAATGGGCGAAGTTGATCAAGGCCGCCGGAATCAAGTTGAGCAACTAGAGCCTACGGTGCAGCATAAACCCCGCGCTGCGCCGCCACGGAGTTTCTCGATGCAACCTGCCAAGGCCTTCACGCTCGCCGCCCACAGCGCCAAAATGCCGGCGATCGGCTACGGCACCATGGAATTGCCTGAGCGTGGCGCAGAACTCGTCGCCTATGCCATCCAGAGCGGCTATCGCCTGATCGACACAGCGCGCAAATACGGCACCGAGGAGAAGGTCGGCGCAGGCATCCGCTCCAGCGGCATCGCGCGCGGGGAGTTGTGGGTCACCACCAAGGTCACCGAACTCGATGCGCGCGAGGCCGATTTCCTGCGCTCGGCGGAGACCAGCCTGAAGACACTCGGGCTCGACTATGTCGACCTGCTGCTGGTGCACTGGCCGCAGCCCAAAGTACCGTTCAAGGAAACACTTGGCGCTCTGGCCAAGGCCAAGCGCAGCGGCATGGCGCGCCATATCGGCGTGTCGAATTTCACTGTCGCCACGCTCGATGAAGCGGTGCGCGTCTGCCCCGAACCGCTGATCACCAACCAGGTCGAGTACCACGCCTATCTGCCGCAGGACCGCATGCTGGCGGCGCTCAAGCGGCACGGCATGATCCTGACCGCCTACTGCCCGATGGCGCGCGGAAAGCTGCTCGACAATCCGGTGGTCGGCGACATTGCCAAGGCGCACGGTAAGACCATCGGCCAGATCTGCCTGCGCTGGCTGATCCAGCAGCCGATGGTGGCTGCGGTGCCGCGCCCGCTCGAAGAGGCGCACATCGAGGAAGACCTCGACGTCTTCGACTTCTCGCTCAGCGAGGACGAGATGCGGCGGATTTCCGCGCTGCGCAGCCGAAACGTCCGCATCGCCGATCCGCCCGAGCGTGCGCCCGAGTGGGAT
Source organism: Pseudolabrys sp. (assembly GCA_036491675.1). Classification (GTDB taxonomy): domain Bacteria; phylum Pseudomonadota; class Alphaproteobacteria; order Rhizobiales; family Xanthobacteraceae; genus Pseudolabrys. Next base: position 5,042 of record DASXBN010000089.1, read on the forward strand.
GTGGAAACCGTCGCCTAGACGATTACCGGCCAGATCCGCCCGCTAAAAAAGAAATGGCCGGGGCGAGCCCGGCCATTGCGTTATCGTGGATCGCGCTCGCGTTCACGTAGCCTTGACGATGCTCTCGGTCATTTTTTTGGCGTCGCCGAGCAGCATCATGGTGTTGTCGCGGTAGAACAGCGGGTTGTCGATACCGGCGTAGCCCGAGGCCAGCGAGCGCTTGATGAACATCACGGTGCC
>DASXBN010000090.1:0-101806 GCA_036491675.1 Pseudolabrys sp.
GACCAGGTCGCGCGATGCCGCCATTAGATAGTCGTCGACCGACCGGTCGCTGTCGATCACCACTTCCGCAAGCAGCGCGCCGGCATAGACCAGCACGTAGATCAGAACGAACAGTCCCGCGAGCAGCAGCATCGAACGAAATTTGTTCGATGCGATGTGGGTGTAAAGACCATACGCGGCCATGATGCGCTGCTCTGCTAGATGCAGTCATTCCGGGGCACGCCGAAGGCGTGAACCCGGAATCCGGAGATTTGAGGCTGAGACGAGATTCCGGGTTCGATGCGGAGCCTGTCATCGGGCCGCGCCTCACGCGGACCCGTTGGCATCGCCCCGGAATGACCGGAGTAGACGGCGCGCATCGCCTTAGAACTTCACCGTCGGAACTGCCTCGACTTCGGTGCGGGTGGCGCCGAGATCGAAGAAATCCTTGCGGTTGAAGCCGAACATGCCGGCGAACAATGCGACCGGCATCTGCTGGATGCCGGTGTTGTATTCCTGGACCGCGTTGTTGAAGAAGCGGCGGCTGGCCGCGATCTTGTTCTCGAGGTCGGACAACTCGCCGGCAAGTTGCTGGAAGTTGGCGTTGGCCTTCAGATCCGGATAGGCCTCCGACAGCGCGATCAGCCTGCCGAGCGCGCCGCTCAACTGGTTTTCGGCGGCCGAGACCTGTGCCGGTCCCTGCGCCGACATCGCACTGTTGCGGGCCTTTATCACCTCATCGAGCGTGCCGCGCTCGTGCGCGGCGTAGCCCTTCACGGTCTCGACCAGATTGGGAATCAGGTCGTGGCGCTGCTTGAGCTGCACGTCAATGTCGGCAAAGGCCTGGTTGGTCCTCTGCCGCATGGCGACAAGGCCGTTGTAGATGCTGATCGCCCAGATCACGATCACGACAACGATGCCGAGAACGACCCAGCCGGTAGTGGACATGGAACGGCTCCTCACAAAAAATTCGGACGGAACAAGCCTAACCTAGATGGGTAGGGCGCCGCCAACGGCAACGGGGTAGTGCTGAGGCGGCATAGCGCCACGCCGCTGCATTTCGGCTAACCGGTTGATGTTACAAAAAAAGACCCCGGGCCGAAGCCCGAGGTCTTTTCGCCAGACGGCCATTCGGGGGGTAAGGGGGGAGCCGCCCGACTTTAAAACGTACGCCCGACAACGCGGTGGGGCAGGATTGGTTCCGGGTCGGCAGCGATCACTTAGACTTTATCCACAAAGCAGCGGCCGATCTTAAGACGGTCATGATCCATCCGTTGCATGATCGCGCGAGTTCCATCTGTCATTGCCGGGGGCTGAATTATTCAGAAGGGGGTCGGCCATGAGTTCCGTGATGATCAAGTGCCCCATAACCGGGGAGCCGGTGTCGACTGCGATCGAGACCGAACCGAGCGTTTTCCGCAAATTGCCTAAAGTCGCTGGCCGCATGCTTTGCCCGGCCTGCGGGCAGGAGCATGTCTGGGCGACAAAGTCCGCTTGGCTTGCGGACGAGGCTATGGACGGGTGGCGGACAGGGGCGGCGGGTTAGCCCGCTTCGCGGAACCGCACCGCGGTTCCGAGATCGACCGACACCAATTGCGACACGCCGCGCTCGGCCATGGTAACGCCGTACAGGCGATTCATGCGCGCCATGGTGATCGGGTTGTGGGTAATGATCACAAAGCGCGTGTCGGTGGACTTGGTCATCTCGTCGAGCATGTCGCAGAAGCGCTCAACGTTGTGATCGTCGAGCGGCGCATCCACTTCGTCCAGAACGCAGATTGGCGCCGGATTGGTCAAGAACACAGCGAAGATCAGCGCCAGCGCGGTGAGTGCCTGCTCGCCGCCCGAGAGCAGCGAGAGCGTGGCCGGTTTCTTGCCCGGGGGCTTCGCCATGATCTCGAGGCCGGCTTCGAGCGGATCGTCGCTTTCGATCAATTGAAGTTCCGCAGTTCCGCCACCGAATAGCCGTGTGAACAGATGCTGGAAGTGCTTGTTGACCTGCTCGAACGAGGCCAGCAACCGCTCGCGCGCCTCGCGGTTGAGGCTCTGGATGCCTTGCCGCAGCTTGCTGATCGCCTGCACCAGGTCGTCGCGTTCGGTGGTGAGGGTGGTGTGCTGGGTTTCGACCTCGCGCAGCTCTTCCTCGGCGCGCAGGTTGACCGCGCCCAGCCGCTCGCGCTCGCGCCGCAGCCGCTCCAGCCGCTCCTCGATCTCGGCCAGTTCGGGCAGCGGCGCGCCCTCTTTCAGTTCCGCCAGCGCGGCGACGCCGGCCGGCTCGATCTCTAGCATGTCGTGGATCTCGCGGCCGATGTCGGAGAGCCGCCGCTTGGCGCCCTCGAAACGCTCCTCGGCGCGCGCAAGTTCCTCGCGCGCGGCGCTGGCGGCCTCCAAGGCCGCGCGAGCGTCGCGGTCGGCCTCGGCCAGCGAGCTCTCGGCTTCTTGCAGGCGATCCGCGCACGCGCGCCGCGCGGTTTCCGCGTTCGCGACCTCGCCAATCAGGCCTTTGCGTTTCTCGGCGAAAACCTGCGGCGCATTCTCAAGTTCGGCGCGGTCGCGCTCGGTCTCGGCAATGCGCTGGTCGAGGGTGGCGATCTGGTTATGCGCGCCGTCGCGGCGCTCGATCCAACCGGCATTGTCGGTCGAGAGCGCCGCCAGGCGGCGGTCGGCGAGCTCCGCCTCGCGCACGATCGCTTGCTGCTCGGCGCGTACCTCGGCGAGCTTGGCGCGCTTGCCCGTAATGTCGTCGCGCACGGCGGCGAGCTTGCTTTCGAGTTCGGCCGCCGGCGCAAGCGCGCCCAAGGCGCGTTCGGCCTCGGTCTTGGCGGCGCTCGCCTCGTCGCGGCTCGCGGTCAGGCGTGTGCGCGCTTCGGCCAGTGCGGAAAGCCGCGCGGCCTGGCGGTTGAGGTCGCGTTCGCGCGCGCGCGTTTCGCTCTCGGCGTGACCGGCGGCGTCGAAGGCCGCTTGCGCGGCATCGAGCGCGCTGCGCTTGCCGTCGACCTCGGCGCGCGCGCTCACCAGTTCGGCGTCGATTTCGGCAAAGCGGCTGCGTTGCGCGAGACGCCGTGCCGCGCCGGTCGGAGCATGCGCCGCCGCCACGTAGCCGTCCCAGCGCCACAGATCGCCTTCGCGCGAGACCAGCCGCTGGCCGGACTTGAGCGTCGCCGCGAGCTTGGCGCCGGCCTCGCGTTCGACCACGCCGATCTGCGCCAGCCGGCGCGCCAACTGCGCCGGCGCCTTCACGAAGCGCGCGAGCGGTTCGGCGCCGTCCGGCAAGGCCGGATCGCTGGCGTCGATTGCCATTTTCGACCAGTGCATGGGCGCGGAGGCATCGACCGGCGCGTCGAGATCGTCGCCAAGTGCGGCGCCGAGCGCCTTCTCGTAGCCTTTGTCGACCGAGACATGGTCGATCACCGGCGGCCAAAGGTTGCGCGTCTCGACCGATAGCATCTGGCCGAGGGTCTTGGCCTCGGTCTCCAGCCGCTGCACGCGCTTTTCGGATTCGCTCAACACTGAGCGCGCGGCTTCCAGATCGGCGCGCGCATTGTTGTGCGCGGCCTCGGCGGCGACCGCGGCCGCTTCCGCCTCGGTCACCGCGGCTTGCGCGCCTTCGACCGCGGCGGCGAGCGGGGCGTGGCCGCCGGCATGAAGCGTCGCCAATTCGCGCTCGATCGACGCGATCTCCCCGGCGATGCGCGCAATGCGCTCACCTTGTTCGCGCGCGGCGGTCTCGTGCTGGTGGCGCTGGGCGGTGAGATCGGCGAGCGCCGTGGTCAAGTCGGAGAAAATCGTCTCGGCGGCGCCGAGTTCGCCGTCGGCCTGCGCCACCTTGGCGTCGACGCCGCTGCGGCGGCCGGCGCTTTCGCGCGCTTCCTTGCGGATGCCTTCTTCTTCCGCGGCAAGCCGCGCAAGCGCGGCCTCCGCGTCGGCGGCGAGTTTCCGCTCGCGCTCGCCGTCGGCGGCGAACTGCACGAGCCGCAGATCGAGTTCGGCGATGCGGTCCTTGGCGCGCTGCTCCTCGCGGTCGAGGTCCTGCAGCGCGACGTTGAGCCGGTGCAGGGCGGCGCCGGCGCGCGCCTCGGCCTCGCGCAGTTCCGGCAATGTCGCCGAGACCAGCGCCTGACGCTTGGAGGCTTCCGCTTCCGCGCCCACGCGGGTCGCGACCTCACGCACACAGACGTCCTTGGCGCGCTCGGCCTCGCTGACCTCGGCGTTCGCGGCGGTCCAGCGCAGATGGTAGAGCGTCGCCTCCGATTTGCGCACTTGCGCGGAGACGGTTCGATAGCGGATCGCCTGGCGCGCCTGCTTCTTCAGTCCGTCGACCTGGACGGCGAGCTGGCCGATTACGTCCTCGATGCGCAGCAGATTGGTTTCCGCCGCCTTCAGGCGCAATTCCGCCTCGTGCCGGCGGGCGTGCAGGCCGGCGACGCCGGCGGCTTCCTCCAGCACCCGGCGGCGCTGCTCGGGCTTGGCCTGGATGATCTCGCCGATGCGGCCCTGATGCACCAGCGCCGGCGAGCGCGCGCCGGTCGAGGCATCGGCGAACAGGATCTGCACGTCGCGCGCGCGCACCTCGCGGCCGTTGATGCGATAGGTGGAGCCGGCTTCGCGCTCGATGCGGCGCGCGATGTCGATGGCGTCGGAATCGTTGAACGCCGACGGCGCCGAGCGTTCGGCATTGTCGATCGAAATCCCGACTTCGGCGTTATTGCGCGCCGGGCGATTATTGGTGCCGGAGAAAATCACCTCGTCCATCGAGGAGGCGCGCATGGACTTGTAGGAGGACTCACCCATCACCCAGCGCAGCGCTTCGACCAGATTGGATTTGCCGCAGCCGTTCGGGCCGACCACGCCGGTCAACCCGGGCTCGATCAGGAAATCGGTCGGCTCGACGAACGACTTGAATCCGAGCAGGCGCAGCCGCGTGAGCTTCATACTTCAGGTCCCGACGTAATTTGCAGAATCGTAGTCCTGTCCGGGGGATAGCCCCGAAACCCGGTTACCTTGTGCAGCATCCGCCGGAGAATGAATCGCCGCGCTCGCTTGAGCAACAGGCCAGCGGCAAAGAAGCGTGGTTTTCCAGACCTTTCGGGCGGATTGCCGCCAAAATGGCGCTGCCGCGCCGCCCGCGCCGTCCCAAAAAACCCTTATCCGCCCTTGAGATAGGGGTCGATCACCTTGGCAAAGTCGTCAATCGAGACGGCGCCGGTAACCTGCGTCCCATTGATGAAAAATGTCGGCGTCGACTGCACCTTGAACTGGTTCATGGCGCGCTGACGCACACTTTCCATGGCATCCCAGGCCTTCTGATTCGTCAGGCAGGCGTTGAAACTCTGTTCGGTAAGGCCGGCCTGCTTGGCGATCGCCATCAGCGGCGGGACCGGTTTTTCGACTGCCCAGGTGCGCTGCTGGCTGAACAGCGTGTCGATCATGGAATAATATTTGCCGGCGTCGTCGCCGGCAGCGCAATGCGCGAGCACGAAGGCCGCGCCCGCCAGGTTGTCGAGCGGGAAATCGCGCAGGATGTAGCGCACCTTGCCGGTGTCGATGTAGCGCTTCTTGAGTTCGGGGAAGGTGGTTTCCTGGAAATGCGCGCAATGCGGGCAGGTCATCGAGGCATATTCGACCATGGTCACCGGCGCCTTGTCGTTGCCCAACGCGAGGTCCGGCTGCGCATCCGGTTTCATCAAGTCGGCCATCGGGACATTTTCCGCCCGCGCGGTCCCGGCGAAGGGCGGTAGCGCCGAGGCGCCGAGCACGGCGGTGGCGAGGGCGAGAGAGGCGGTGCTCAGGCAAAATTCGCGTCGGGTGATATGCAACTGAAACTCCGTTGGCTTAAACCGTGGTTCCGTCCGGGCTTGGCTAGCTGGATACGATAATTGTGGCAATGGCGGGCCATTCTGCCAAGGCGTCAAAAAGGCTCACTTTCGCTTGATGGCCGCGCCCAGGCGCGCGAGCGATTGGCGCAGGTCTTCGTCTTCAATCATTGGCAGGCTGTCGGCAATACGGGCGGCGACTTCGGGATCGAGGGGCGGTGGCGGAGTAGGCGGCTCGCGCCGGCGCAGTGGTGCCTGGCGCAAGGCGATACGGCCGATCGCCTGCCAGCCGAAGAAGCGGTTAACCCGTTCCAGGATAACCGCCGCCAAATGCTGGATTTCGAGTGCGGCGGGGCCTTCCACCCGCAGCACCAAGGTGGCGGGTTCCGGGGCCTCCTCGCCAATTGCCCGCGGCCAATTGATCTTCATCGGCTCGCTATGGGCGGCGATTTCCGGTCCGGCGATATCGGCCCAGCGGGCGATGATTTCGGTCGAGGCGAAGCCCTGCGCCTTCAGGCTGTCGCCCAAGGTGGCGCCCGTGAACTCGGAAAGCGGGCGGGGAAAACTGCGCGAGGGCTTGTTCATGGAAGTGCGGTCTCGTGCCATCGTCGGCGGCATGAGCGTAGCAGTCCGCGCCCTTGCGCGAAAGAAAGCGTCCGCCCTTCCGGACCCGGCCGATTTGCTGGCCTGGTACGACCGCCACCGCCGCGTACTGCCGTGGCGCGCGCGGCGCGGCGAGACGCCCGATCCATACCGGGTCTGGCTGTCGGAAATCATGCTGCAGCAGACCACGGTGAAGACGGTCGGGCCTTATTACGCAAAATTCTTGATGCGCTGGCCGACGGTTGAAGCGCTTAGCCGTGCGAGCCTCGACGACGTGCTGAGGGCCTGGGCCGGGCTTGGCTATTACGCGCGCGCCCGCAATTTGCATGCTTGCGCCCGCGCGGTGGTCGAGCTTCACAAGGGGGAATTTCCGCAAACGCTGGAAGGCTTACGCACGCTGCCCGGCGTCGGCGACTACACTGCCGCTGCTATTGCGGCGATCGCGTTCGATGGCGCAGCGGTGCCGGTGGACGGCAATGTCGAGCGTGTGGTGACGCGCTTGTTTGCAGTTGAGGAGGAGTTGCCGGCGGCTAAGCCGGAGATCAAACGGCTGGCGTCGTCGTTGCTGCCGGCGCACCGCAGCGGCGATTTCGCGCAAGCGCTGATGGATCTCGGTGCCACCATCTGCTCGCCGAAGCGGCCGGCCTGCGCGCTGTGCCCGTGGAACGAATCTTGTGCCGCGTTCGAGCGCGGCGACGCGGAGACGTTTCCGCGCAAGGCGCGCAAGCGCGAAGGAAAATTGCGGCGCGGCGCGGCTTATGTCGCGCTGCGCGCCGACGCACGCGTGCTGCTGCGCAGGCGTCCCGAGAAGGGCTTGCTCGGTTCAATGACCGAAGTGCCGGGCAGCGTGTGGGCGCATGATTTCGATGGGGCGGAGGCGCTAAAAGCCGCGCCGCGCTTCAAGACAAAGCTGAAATGGCGCAAATTGTCCGGCGTGGTGACGCATGTGTTCACGCATTTCCCGCTTGAGCTTACCGTGTTCACTGCGCACGTGCCGCGCGCGACGCGCCCGCCCAAGGGTGCGCGCTGGGTCAAGCTTGCCGATTTGCCGGGCGAAGCCCTGCCGAACGTGATGCGCAAGGTGCTGGCGCACGCTATCAAGACACGCTGAACAACAACCAAGAGGTACGCCATGAAGATCGAACGTCACGACGTCGCCGCCCGCATGAGCAAGGTTGTGGTGCACGGCGACACCGTCTATCTCGCTGGTATCGTCGCCGATAATCCGAAGGGTAAAAGCGTCACCGAGCAGACCAAAAATATCCTCGGGCAGATCGACGATTTCCTGGCGAAAGCCGGCACCGACAAGACCAAATTGCTATCGGCCAATATCTGGATCACCGACATGGCCAATTTCGCCGAGATGAACGCGGTGTGGGATGCCTGGGTATCGCCCGGCAACACGCCGGCGCGCGCCACCGTCGAAGCCAAGCTCGCCGCGCCCGACTACAAGGTCGAGATCATGGTGGTGGCGGGTAAGTAACCGCGCAACACGGCATCCTGGCAATCTGGAACGATTGCGCGTCCGGCCGCGAGGTCGAGTTCGAGGAATGGTTCCAGGGCGAGCATCTCATCGAGCGGCTTAGCGTTCCCGGCTTCCTGTTCGGCCGGAGACATGCGGCGATTTCCGGAGCGGCCTCCTATTTCAATTTCTACCTCACCGGATCTTCCGCCGTGCTGACGTCGAAGGCCTATCTGGAGCGGCTCGACAACCCGACGCCGCTGACGCGCAAGGTGATGTCGGAAATATTCATCAACATGAACCGTACCATTTGCCGCCGCACGCTCCGCCGCGGCGGCTATCGCGGCGGCTACGCGGTCACGGCGCGGTTCAACGAGGCGCCGGACACGGCTAGACTGACGTCGCTCGCGGACATCTTGGTGCAGGATGCCGGCATCGCCGCCTGCGAAATCTGGACGGCGGTCGACCCGGCCGGCCAGCCGGTGTCGATGGAAGAAAAGCTGCGCGGCGGCGACAAGAAGATCAAAGCCTGCCTGATGGTCGATACGCTGCGCCAGCTCGAGGCCGAAAAGCTCGGCGAACGTTTGGCGGAGCAATTTGCCGGCGCCGAGGTTGGCGTGTTTCGCGTGCTGTGCCAATTGGGAAACGGGGAAATTTAAATCATGCAGTTGCTTTTTCCGCTCGCGGAAAAAATCGCGGAGCGTTTGATCGCGCGCAAAGAAACGATTGCCATTGCCGAGTCGTCGACCGGAGGGCTGATCGCGGCGGCCTTGCTGGCGGTGCCGGGCGCCTCCGCCTATTTCGTCGGCGGCGCGGTGGTCTATACGCGAACCGCGCGTAACGCGCTGCTCGGCATTGGTGACGCCGAGATGAAAGGCTTGCGGCCTTCGACCGAGGCTTATGCGTTATTGGGTGCGCGGCGAGTGCGCGAGCGGCATGGCGCGACCTGGGGTCTCGGAGAAACCGGTGCGACCGGCCCGACCGGCAACCGCTACGGAGACGCGGCCGGCCATACTTGTATCGCGGTCGCCGGACCGATCGAGCGGGCGATTACGTTGGAAACCGGCAGCACCGATCGTCAGGCCAACATGGACGCCTTCACGAGGCGTGCGCTCGAATTCCTGCTGGAAAGCCTCGGCTAGTAGCCTTTGAGGCGCAGCACTTTTCGCTGATAGTCGATCCAGGTCACCCTGTTGCCGCTCTCGCCCCATTTGAGCAGCGCGGCCTCGCAACACGCGACCGCGCGCTCGCGCAAGGCAGCCGCCTGTTCCGGCGTGGGCGCCGGGCCGCCGATCCTCAGATCAAGGAACGTGCCGGGAAAATCCGGGCGGCCAAAGGGCAGAATATCGAACCAGCCGCCGTTGCCGATCTCGATTCTGATCGGCAAGTCGCCGGCGGCGCGAACGCGGATGGCGCCGCGATACCAGCGATATTGGTCGACGTTGATTTCGCTGCTGGAATGCTCGACATGCTCCGGCTCGCCGAAAAGTTCGCGAAAGTTGTTGAGCGAACCAGGATACAGCGTTGCATCCGCAAGCTTGGCCATGGTGGCTTGTGCCTGTTCGCTCGGCGTCCATGGCCCATCGGCGCAGTAGCCGTAAACGTTGGCGCCGATCAAATAGAGGCAGGTCGCGGTCGCCGCGATGACCACGAAGGCCACCAGCTTGGCGAGGGCTCGTCCGAGTGCACGCATGGATCGAGATTGCCCGCTGGCAGCGGGCGCGGCAAGCGGCGCCTAGGCCGGCTCCATTTCGGCGCGCACCTGGGCGCGCAATTCGTCGATGAGGCGCAGCCCTTTCGGCGTCTGCAAATGCCAGAAGGTCCAGCCGTTGCAGGCTTCGAGACCCTGCGCCAGCGCGCCGATGCGGTGGATCGAGCCGACAGTGTCGCCGAGCGAGACCGCGCCGTCGGCGCGCACGGTGGCCTTGTGACGTTTCTTGGCATCGGTGAGCAGCGCGCCGGGCGTCACCAGCCCGCGCTCGATCAGAACTGAGAACGCGACCCGTGGCGCCTCGCGCGCGGTCACAAAGGGCGCGATCGACGGCGAAGGCACCTGTTGCACATCGGCTATGCGTTTTTCCGCCGCTTTGGCATATTTCGCCTCGCGCTCGATACCGATGAAGCGGCGGCCAAGGCGTTTCGCCACCGCGCCGGTGGTGCCGGTGCCGTTGAATGGGTCAAGCACCAGATCGTCAGGGCGTGAGGCCGCGAGAATGATGCGCGCCAGCAGCGCTTCCGGTTTCTGAGTCGGGTGCAGCTTCTTGCCGTCGGCCCCTTTCAGGCGCTCCTCGCCGGTGCAAAGCGGGAAGGTCCAGTCCGAGCGCACCTGCACGTCTTCATTGCCGGCCTTGAGCGCCTCGTAATTGAACGTGTAGCCCTTGGCGGCAGCGTCGCGCGAAGCCCAGATCATGGTCTCGTGCGCGTTGGTGAAGCGGCGCCCGCGGAAATTCGGCATCGGGTTTGTCTTGCGCCAGATCACGTCGTTCAAGATCCAGAACCCGAGATCCTGCATGATCGTGCCGACGCGGAAGATGTTGTGGTAGGAGCCGATCACCCAGATAGTGCCGGCCGGCTTCAGGACGCGGCGGCACGCGGTGAGCCAGCCGTCGCTGAAGGCGTCATAGGCGGCGAAGCTGTCGAATTTGTCCCAGTCGTCGGTGACCGCGTCGACGTGCGAATCGTCCGGACGTTTTAAATCGCTGGCGAGCTGGAGATTGTAAGGCGGATCGGCGAACACCAGATCGACGGAAGCCGCCGGCAGCTTTGACATCTCGGCGACGCAGTCGCCGACCAAGATGCGGTGCTGTTGCGGAGTCTCTGAAACTCCACGGGGCGCCCGTGAGGGCGCCCCGCGACGCGACACAACCATGACTCAGGACTCTGACTCAGGTGACGCGGTCGGCGACGCGGGACCTACAACCGACAGACCCACATCATGTCGGCTCAAGGTGAAGAAACGGTTTATCCGGCCCTCTCGCAACTGGGCAAATTCTGCCTATTTAACCGAGGCTTAAGATGTGACGACGGTGTCGCAAAATGAGTCACATTGGACGCCGCGACGAGCTTGCGTAATGATCGCAATGACAGTTTCGGGAGGCGTATTGAATGCGTTGGGATGATTTCCGCCGCAGCGACAATGTCGAAGACGATCGCGGCGGCGGCGGCGGTTTCGGCGGCGGCGGTTTTGGAATACCAGTCGGCGGCGGCGGGCTCGGCATCGGAACCGTGATCATCCTCGGCCTGATCGGCTGGGCGACCGGCATCGATCCGAGCATCCTGATCGGCGGCGCGGAACTCGTGAACGGCGGATCGCAATACCAGCAGCCTCACCGGCAATCCAGCCGGCGGACCGGGACTCCGACCGACCCGACCGGACAATTTGTTGCGGCCGTGCTGGGCAACACCGAGGACACCTGGAGCGCAATTTTTCAGGCGGGCGGTCAGCAATATCGGCCGCCGCGGCTGCGGCTTTTCTCCGGTTCGGAGCAGGGCGGCTGCGGCTTCGCGCAAGCGGCGATGGGTCCGTTCTACTGTCCCACCGACCGGCGAATTTATCTCGACACCTCGTTCTTCCGCGAAATCGAGACCCGGTTCCACGGTTGCCAAGGCAACGCCTGCAAATTTTCGCAGGCTTATGTGATCGCGCACGAGGTCGGCCATCACGTGCAGAATCTGCTCGGCACGCTTCCGAAAGCGCAGGACGCGCAGCGGGCCGCCGGCAACAAGGCCGCCGCCAACCGCATCCAGGTGCGGGTCGAATTGCAGGCGGATTGCTATGCTGGCGTTTGGGCAAACCGATCCGAGCAGCGCCATAGCTTCCTCGATCCGGGCGACCTCGACGCGGCGTTGAACACTGCGAGCGCAATCGGCGATGACACGCTGCAGAGGCGCGCGCAGGGGCGCATCGTGCCGGATGCGTTTACCCATGGCTCGGCGGAGCAGCGCAAACGATGGTTCTCGGCCGGCTTCGCGCAAGGCAAGCTGTCGGCCTGCGATACTTTCGGGGCGGGAACGCTTTAAGGACACGCATCATGCCCGGTATCGACGAAAGCAGACAATTCGTGCCGCTCAAGATCGCGGTGCTCACGGTGTCCGACACCCGTGAGCGCGCCGACGATAAGTCCGGCACGCTGCTCGCCGAGAGCGTCCGTGCCGCCGGCCACGCGCTCGCCGAGCGTTCGATCGTCAAGGACGACGTGCGTGCGATCCGCCAGCGCGTGAAGGACTGGATCGAGGACAAGTTCATCGATGTGGTGATCACCACCGGCGGCACCGGTTTCACCGGGCGCGACGTGTCGCCGGAGGCGGTCGAACCGCTGTTCGAGAAGAAAATGGACGGCTTTTCGACCATGTTCCTGCTGGTGAGCGAGAAGAAGATCGGCACCTCGGCGATCCAGACCCGCGCCACCGCCGGCGTCGCCAATGCGACTTACATATTCTGCCTGCCGGGCTCGCCCGGCGCCTGCAAGGACGCCTGGGACGAGATCCTGGTGCACCAGCTCGATTACCGCTACCGGCCGTGTAATTTCGTGGAGATCCTGCCGCGGCTCGACGAGCACCTGCGGCGGCCCAAGGCGAAAGGCGCGACGGTGTAATTCACCTCTCCCCGCTTTGCGGGGGTGGGGGGTTAGAATTCCAAATCCCAATACTCGGCGACGACGTCCTTGCTCCAACTGCGCTTCTTCTCGCTCGAGGTGAGCGTGAAGCCGGCTTTTTCGTAAACGTGCCGGGCGGCGCTGAGGATGCTGTGCGTCCACAGCGTGATCTTCTGGTAGCCGGCTTGCCGCGCGAAATTTGTCGCTTCGTCGACCAGCCGCTGTCCGAGGCCGAGCGCGCGCGCTTTTGGATCGACCAGCAGCAGGCGCAGGCGCGCGACTTGATCGGTGTCCTTCACCAGCATGACGCAGCCGACATTCTCGCCGTTCATCTCGGCGATCCAGCAGCGCTCGCGCTTGGCGTCGTGATCGTTGACGAAGTCGGCGACGATCTGCGCGCACAGACCCTCGAACGGCTCGGTCCAACCGTATTCTGAAGCATAGAGCTCGGCGTGGCGGGAAACGATCCAGCCGAAATCGCCGTGCCGCGGTTCGCGCAGAAGATAATCGGGCTTGGGCGTGGCGGTGAAATTTTCAGCAAGCAGATTTTCGATCGTCTGCATGGCCGCGACCAGCTTGGCTTGGTCGCCGCCGCCGAGCTTGCCGAGCATGGCGGCAACGTCGCGCTGCGAGCGTTCCTCGGCTGGCGCGAAGGTCTTGCGCCCGCGTGACGTAAGAGCGAGGTGGCTCTGGCGCGCGTCCTCAGGCGACGCCTTGCGGGTGATCAGCCCGCGCTTCTCGAAATTGCGCAACACACGGCTGAGATAGCCGGCATCGAGATCGAGCGCGCACGCGATGTCGCTCGCCGTCACGCCATCGCCAAGTCTGTCAGCTTGCGCGATCTCATACAGCACGCGCATTTCGCCGAGCGAGTAGGGGCTATCGAGATAGGTTTTGCGTAAGACACCGATCTGCCGCGTGTAGAAGCGGTTGAAGCGGCGCACGGCGGAGGTGCGTTGCGCAAGCGCGGTCATGGCGGCAGGGTCGGCGAAATACTTGACTAAGTCAAGTATCAGATCTCAAGCGCCCGAGCGTGCCCCGCTCGCCAGCATGACGATCCGCCGCCGGCCGATCCGGCGCAGCATCGCGGCCTCGGCGTGGGTGCCGTCGGGGTGGCCGCCGATGCGGTCATAGTGCTGCCGCGCGATCAGCAGGCCCTGCTCGGGCCGCGCGCCGCCGCCGAGCGTGACGCGCACGAGCGCGATCAGTTCGGCCAGCCCCGGCCGCAGCAAGTCGGCGAACCCCGGCGGGCGAAATGTCGCGGCGCGGGCGCGGTCGAGCCGGTCGGTCGCCTCGATGAAGCGTTCCGCCGCTTCGACCCAGCCCGGTTCGGGCACGCAACCGGCGCGGAGGAACATCAGCCAGGGGGTGCGCGTGCTCGCGGCGGCGGCCTTCAGCCGGGCGCCCAGCGGCTCGTCCGAGGCGATGAAACGGCAGCCGGCGATATCGGCCACCTCAGCGGTCGCATCGCGCGAGCCGGCATCGGCCACTACCACCTCGCCAAGAAGGCCGGCGGTGGCGCCCGGCACAAGCGCCGAGAGGGTCGGCACCAGCGTACGCTCCGATTCGTGGGTGGAAATGATCGCGCTGAGCATGGAACCCGGATCTTGTGGATCGGGTTGCACCATATCATGTGGAATTTGCCGGCCGCCCTACGATATCCGCCCCAAAATGCTCAAATTGTGGGCCATCTTAAAATGTTCTTGTTATGTTCACAATCGGTTACTAAGTTACCGCCATGGCTCGATCAACGTCAGCCCTGAGACGCCCGCCGGAAAAGGAGCTGCCCTCCACGCCGGCGGGCGTCTATGTCGATGACGCCGCCGAATTGCTCGGCGTGGCGGTTGAATTCGAGCGCCGGCGCGGGCGCGGCGCGCAGAGCAATGCCGCAGGCCGCTATGAGCCGATGGCGCGTATTGCGTTTGACGACGGCTGGCGCTCGCTCGACGAATTGCCGCCGTTCAAGACCACGGTGCAAACCGACGCCACCCGCAAGATCATCACCCGCAACGACTCGCCCGATATCGGCTTCGACCGTTCGATCAATCCTTACCGCGGCTGCGAGCACGGCTGCGTCTACTGCTTCGCGCGCCCGACCCATGCCTATCTCGGCCTCTCGCCCGGGCTCGATTTTGAATCCAAATTGTTCGTGAAGCCGGAAGCGGCCGAACTGCTCGAGCGCGAACTCTCGGCGCCGGGTTACGAGCCGAAGGTGATCGCCATCGGGACCAATACCGATCCCTATCAGCCAATCGAGCGGCGCTACAAAGTCATGCGCCGCATCCTGGAAGTGCTCGACCGCGCCGGACACCCCGTCGGCATCGTCACCAAATCGGCGCTGGTGCTGCGCGATCTCGACATTCTCGCGCGCATGGCCGAGCGCAAGCTGGCTAAAGTCGCGTTATCGGTGACCACGCTCGATCCTGAATTGGCGCGCAAGATGGAGCCGCGCGCGGCGACGCCGATGCGGCGACTGGAGACGCTGCGCCGGCTGGCGCAAGTCGGCGTGCCGACGACGGTCATGGTGGCGCCGGTGATTCCGGCGCTCAACGACATGGAGATCGAGCGCATTCTCGACGCCGCGCAGGCTGCCGGCGTCAGGGAAGCGGGCTACGTGCTGCTGCGCCTGCCGCTCGAGGTGCGCGACCTGTTCCGCGAATGGCTGATGGCGAATTATCCCGACCGCTACCGCCACGTCTTCAAGCTGATCCGCGACATGCGCGGCGGCAAGGACTACGATTCGACGTGGGGGCGGCGCATGAAGGGCACCGGCCCTTACGCCTGGATGATCGGGCGGCGCTTCGAGATGGCCTGCGAAAAGCTCGGGCTCAACGCCAGCAAACTCTCGCTCTCGACCGCGCATTTCCGCCATCCCAAGCCGGCGAGCGAGCAACTGAACCTGTTCTGACTCTCAAGTGTCGTCCCCGCCAACGGGTCCGCGCGAAGCGCGGTCCGATGACAGGCTCCGGCTGGGACCCGTGCGCCGAGCGTTATCGATGGACTGCGGAGTATGGGTCCCGGCCCTCGCGCATACGCTCGGCCGGGACGACGAAATGGGCCTCACACCCCGAAAATCTTGCTGTAGCGCGCCTTGATTTCCTCGCTCTGCGCTTCCACCGCGGCCGGATCGCTTTTCATAGTCTTGATCGCGGACAGCGGTACGCGCCCGGGGCGGTCCTTGACCTGGGCGTGAAACGAGCGGTGCGCGTAATTGACGAAGATCTGCTGGCCCTCCGGGCTGAACAGGAAATGCTGGAACAGCCGCGCTGCGTTCGGATTCGGCGAACCGCGGAAGATGCCGGTTTCCACGATGATGATGGGCGTGCCTTCGGTCGCGTAGACCGGTTCGACCGGGCGGCCGGCATCCTTGTACAGGGTGAGGCTGTAGTCGTTGCCGTCGGCCTGCACGGCGCGCTCGCCGACCGAGAGTTTGCGCGGCGGCTCGGCTGCCGACTGCAATTGCATGACGTTCTGCTTCGCCAGCTTCTCGAAATACTCCCAGCCGAGGTCGCGTGCGATCTGATAGGTGGCGGTCAGGATGGCCCCGCTATAGCCGGGATGGCCCTTGGCGATCTTGCCCTTCCATTTCGGATCGAGCAGGTCGGCATAACTTTTCGGCGCGTCCTCGGGCCTCACCAACTCGCTGTTGTAACCGATCACCGAGAACCAGGCGCAAACCGTCGCGCTGGTGCCATCCTCGTGCACCTGCTCGCGCGGCAGATGCTTGACCATGTCGTCGGTCACATAGGGCGCGATCCAGTCCTTGCGCTTCCAAAAGATGAAATGCGCCGGATCGGTACTGCAGACCAGATCGACGGCATTGATGTGGCTGTCCTGTTCCTGCCCGATGCGCTGGAAAATCCGCTCGGCGCCGGAGCGTTCGACACGCGCAGCAATGCCGGGGTATTTCGCCTCGAAGTTTCGCGCCAGCTTCTCGGAGACGTTCAACTCGAGCGCGGTGTAGAAGGCGATCTTGCCTTCCTTGCGCGCCGCTTCAATCAAGGCCGGCGTCACGCTCGCCGCTTCGGGCATGGCGGCACGCAGTGGCTGCGCGAATAGCGCGCCGCCGACGCCGATGGCAGAGGCTTTCAAAACGTCGCGTCTGGAGAAGCGTTTCGGCATGGGTGCCTCCCTGAGGTTCCGCGTCTGATGCGCGGGTGACCTTTATGCCTCTAGCATAGCGCGAAGAATCCCCGTCATCCACATAGGCGGGTTGCGGCAATTGACTTGACGGACCGCGCCGCGCACTGATCGCGCCATGGCCCGCAAGCCGAAACCTCCGCCGCGGCTGCCGTTGAAGGAGCCGATCTTGCGCCCGAGCTTCCGGCGCGAGCGGCGCGCGCTCAACAAGGGCATATTCCCGGTCGCCGGCTGCGACGAGGCGGGCAGGGGGCCGCTCGCCGGTCCGGTGGTGGCGGCGGCGGTCATCCTCGATCCGAACCGCATCCCACGCGGCTTGAACGACTCCAAAAAACTCGCCGCGCCCGAACGCGAGAAATTGTACGAGAAGATCTGCGCCTCGGCGCAGGTGGCGGTGGCCTTCGGTACGGTCGAGCGCATCGACCGTGACAACATCCTGCGCGCTTCGCTCTGGGCGCTGGCGCGCGCGGTGAAGGCGCTGCCGATCGCGCCGAAGCTGGTCTTCGTCGATGGCAACATCAAGATCGATTGCGGCTGCGACTGCGAGGCGGTGGTGTCGGGCGACGCGCTGGTGCTCTCAGTGGCGGCGGCCTCGATCGTCGCCAAGGTCACCCGCGACCGGCTGATGGGACGGCTGGCCTTGGCGCACCCCGGCTACGGCTTCGAGCGCCACATGGGCTATTCGGTTCCCGAGCATTTCGAAGCGCTCGCCCGGCTGGGGCCGACGGTCCACCACCGCAAGTCCTTCGCGCCGGTGGCGGCCAGGCTTGCCGCACTGGGCGGCGTCTCAGACGAGGTCATCGCCGAGTTGTTGCCTCTTTAGCCCGGCTTCTCTATCTCTGGCCCCACCCTTATTCACCCCCGCCGCGGGCCAATGCATTACGTCTCCCTGATCATTGAATTCCTGCGCGGGCGCCCAGCGGCGGTGTTCTGGACCGTGGCGCTTACGCAAGCCGCGCTGTGGACGCTGATGCCGGCGCTGTTCTATTCGGCGCCGCCCGGCGAGGTGCCGCTGCTGCTCGCCATCGGCCACGAATTCGTCCTCGGCAGCTATCGCGGCCCGCCGCTGGCGTTCTGGCTGGGCGAGGTCGCGTTCAGTCTGGGCGGCGCGTTCGGTCTCTATGCGCTGGCGCAAGCCTGCATCGTCGTCACCTACTGGGCGGTGTTCGCGCTCGGCCGCCGCATCGTTGGCACCCGCCATGCGGTGCTCGCCGTGCTGCTGATGGTCGGCATCGCGGCCTTCACGGTGCCGAGCCCGGAATTTGGCCCCGCCGTGCTGGCAGCGCCGCTGTGGGCGCTGGCGCTGCTGCACTACTGGCGCGCGCTCGGCGAAGGCGAACGCGGCTACTGGTTCCTGCTGGCGGTCGACCTCGGTTTGCTGCTGCTGGCAAGCTATGCCGGGTTGATTCTGATCGCGCTGGTCGTTGTGTTCACGCTGGCGACGGCGCGCGGTCGGGCGGCGCTATTGCGCCCCGAGCCGTGGATCGCGGTGCTGCCCTTCGTCATCGTCGTGTTCCCGCATCTGGCGTGGCTGGCGGACGCGAACTCGCTCGTCATTTCCGGTCTCAACGATGACGCGCAGGATGCGGGCGTGCTGTCGCTCGGTATTAGATTCTGTTTCGTGCTGGTGTCGAGCCATCTCGGCCTCGGCCTGCTGGTTGCGTTCGCCAGCGGCTGGCCGCGCCGGCCGCGCGAGCGCGCGCCGCTGATCGAGCGCAATCCGGTCGAGCCGCTTGCGCGGCAGTTCGTCTATTTCTTCGCGCTGATGCCGGCCGCCTCCGCGATCGCCGTCGTTTTCGTCAGCGGCCGGCTTGGCCCGCTCGATCGCGTCGCACCGCTGCTGGTGCTGTCTGGCCTTGCGGTGGTGGTCGCCGCCGGCGACCAGCTGCGGCTCTATCGCGAGCGCATGGTGTCCTCGACCTGGTTCGCCCTGCTGGTGGCGCCGCCGGTGCTCATTGTACTCGGCATCGCGCTGCTGCCGTGGACTTTGGTCATCGACCTCAATGTGTCGCAGCCAGCCAATGCCGAGGGACGCTTTTTCGCCGACAATTTCCAGCGCCGCATCGGCAAGCCGCTCGGCTATGTCACCGGCGACGCGCAACTCGCGCCGCTCATCGCTCTGGCGAGCCCGAGCCGGCCGCATGTCTATTTCGACTGGGCGCCGCAGCGTAGCCCGTGGGCGAGCCCCGCCGATTTCCGCCGCGACGGCGGCCTCATGGTTTGGCCTGCCGGCGATCCGCCGGCAACGCTGAAGGCACAATTTCCTGCCATGGTGCCGGAAGTGCAGCGCTCGTTCGCGCGCTCGATGCAGGGCCTGCTGCCGCTGATCCGGCTCGGCTGGGCGGTCGTGCGGCCGCAAGCGCCCTAAAGTCCCCCCGTTCAGTGGTAGCTCTCGCCCTCGCGCACCTTGCCGCGGAACAGCCAGTAGACGAACACCACATAGCCGATGACGAACGGCAGCAGCAGCAGCGTGCCGATCAGCATGAAGATCTGACTCGCCGGCGTGGCGGCGGTGTCCCAGACGGTGAGCGAGGGCGGCACCAAATAGGGGAAATCGGAAATCACCAGCCCGAGATAGCCGAGCATGAAGAGCGCGATCGCCGCCAGGAACGGCGGCACTTCGCGGCCGGTCTCAAGCCAACGCCAACAGAGAAATGCGGTGAGCGCGGTCACCACCGGCACCGGCCACAGGAAGTAGAAATTCGGTAGCGAGAACCAGCGTGCGGCGATGCGCGGCTCGGCGAGCGGCGTCCACAGGCTCACCGCCGCCATGAAGGCGAGCACCGCCAGCAACAGCCATTTTGCCTGGCCGCGCGAACGCTCGGCGACCGGGCCTTCGGTTTTCATCACCAGCCAGGTGGCGCCGAGCAATGCATAGCCGACGACCAACGCCAGCCCGCACAGCAAGGCGAATGGCGTTGCCCAGTTGAACGAGCCGCCGGCATAGGCGCCGTCGCGCACCGGAACGCCGTCGATCAGCCCACCCAGGATCACGCCTTGCGCGAAGGCGGCGAGCGTCGAGCCGCCGGTGAACACCACGCTCCACCAGGTCTTGCTGTGCGAGATGGTGCGGAATTCGAACGCGATTCCGCGAAACACCAGCGCCAGCAACATAACGATCACCGGCAGATAGAACGCCGGCATCAGCACCGCATAGGCGCGCGGAAACGCCACGAACAAGCCGGCGCCTCCGAGGACGAGCCAGGTCTGATTGCCGTCCCAGAACGCCGCCACCGAACGCATCATTTGATCGCGCTCGCCTTCGCTGCGCGCAAACGGGAACAGCACGCCGATGCCGAGATCGAAGCCGTCGAGGATCACGTACATGGCGACGGCGATGCCGATGATGGCGGCCCAGATGACAGGGAGATACCATTCCATCACGCGCCGCCTTTCTGCAAAGCCTCGCGTCCGGCAGCATGCGCGGCCGAAATGGGGCTGCCGGAGAAATGACCGGTTTCCTGTGTCGTCTCGCTCGGGCCCCGCGCGATCAGGCGGTTGATGTAGTAGATGCCGAACCAGAACACGACGCCGTAGGCGACGACGAACAGCGCCAGCGTGCCGGCGATACTGGCAGCCGGCAGCGGCGAGGTGGCATCGGCCGTGCGCAGCAGGCCATGGACGATCCAGGGCTGACGTCCGCTCTCGGTCACCACCCAGCCGGCGATGACCGCGACGAAGCCGATCCACCAGCATTGCGCCATGACGCGCAGATACCAGCGCGTCGTAAACAGCGTGCCGCGCCACCACAGGAACGCGCCGAGCAGCGCCGCTGCGATCATGAAGAAGCCGACTGCCAGCATGATGCGAAAACCGAAAAACACGATCTTGACCGGTGGCCGCTCATCCGCCGGCACGCTTTGCAAGCCGGGAAACAGTCCGTTCATCTTGTGGGTGAGAATGAGCGAGGCGCTTTTCGGGATCGAGATTGCGAACCGATTGGTTTCCGCCTTTTCGTCCGGCCAGGCGAATATCTCGAAATCGCCCGGCTTGCTGCCGTCCCAATGCGCCTCGATCGCCGCGATCTTGATTGGCTGATGCGCGAGCGTGTTGAGGCCGTGCTGATCGCCGATGATGAGCTGGAGCGGCGCCAGCACGGACGTCAACCCGATCGCCATCCGCAACATGATGCGGCCCTCTTCCACATGGCGGCCGGCGATCAGGTAGCGCGCGCCTACCGCCAGCACCACGAAGCCGGTGGTGAGGTAGGCAGCATTGAGCATATGGGCGAAGCGATATGGGAAGCTCGGATTGAAGATAACGGCGAACCAGTCGGTCGGAGTGGCGATCCCGTCCTTGAGCACGTAGCCGGCCGGCGTCTGCATCCAGCTATTGGCCGACAGGATCCAGAACGCCGAGATGGCGGTGCCGGTCGCCACCACCACCGCCGAAATTACGTAGAGCCAGGGCGGCACCCGGTTGGAGCCGAACAGCAACACGCCAAGGAATGTCGCCTCCAAAAAGAATGCCGCCAGCACCTCGTAGCCGAGCAGGGGGCCGAGCACATTGCCGGTGAAAACCGAGAAGCGGCTCCAGTTGGTGCCGAACTGGTAGGACAGCACGATCCCCGACACCACGCCCATAGCAAAGGAGACCGCGAAGATCTTGGTCCAGAACCGCATCAGCCGCTGGTAGCGCTCCTCGCCGGTGCGCAGCCAAGTCGCGCCGAGCGTGGCGATATAGGCCGACAGGCCGATGGTGAAGCTCGGGAAGATGATGTGAAAAATGATGGTGAAGGCAAACTGCAAGCGCGCCAGCAGGACGGCATCAAAATCCATCGCGGCCTCCCTGCGCTCAGCCCCCGAGGCGCGATATTAAGCCCACAATAAAGTCTTTGCGAGCCGGTCCTGTTCCGCCGCTTGCGCCAAATCGTAGCGGGCAGGCGGCGCGGTATCCACAGCATCCAAACTTGCTGCAGCAGGGCGCGCGCGCCCGGGTTAGGCTTGCCGCGTGAGGCAGCCGGTGGAGGGGGTTCCCATGGCCAAGCACGTAAAGCAGACGGACGCGAAAGCCACGGCAGGGAGCGAAATGCCGGCCGCGGCGATGCTGGAAAAGTATTTCGGGCTCAAGGAGCAGGGTACCGACGTCCGCACCGAATTCATCGCCGGGCTGACCACCTTCCTCACCATGGTCTACATCGTGTTCGTTAACCCGGCGATCCTGGGTAAGACTGGCATGGATCCGGGCGCGGTGTTCGTGGCCACCTGCGTCGCTGCCGCGGTGAGCACCATGGTGATGGCGCTCTACGCCAATTATCCGATCGCGCTCGCGCCCGGCATGGGCATCAACGCCTTCTTCGCGTTCACCGTGGTGCTGACCTACAAATATACCTGGCAGCAGGCGCTCGCCGCGGTGTTCTGCTCGGGCGTGCTGTTCTTCCTGATCTCAGTGTTCCGCATCCGGCAATACGTCATCGAGTCGATCCCGCAGAACCTCAAGCTGGCGGTTTCCGCCGGCGTCGGGCTGTTCCTCGGCATCATCGCGCTGGAGGAATCCAAGATCATCGTGGCGCATCCGGCGACGCTGGTGACCATGGGCGATCTGAAGAACCCGGTCGCGATCCTAATGCTGCTTGGCTTCGTGCTGATCGTCGCGCTCAATTACCGGCGCGTCATCGGCGGCACGCTGATCGGGATTCTGGCGGTGACGGTCATCGGCTTGCCGTTCGGGCTGGCAAAATATTCAGGCATCGTGTCGCTGCCGCCATCGATCAAGCCGACGTTGCTGCAACTCGACTTCTCGCGCGTGTTCGAGGGCACCTTCCTGATCGTGATCTTCTCCATTCTGTTCATCGACGTATTCGATAACGCCGGTACGCTGATTGGCGTGACGCATCGCACCGGCCTGATGAAGAACGGCAAGCTTGCGCGCATGAAGGAGGCGCTGATCTCGGACAGTTTCGCCGCGATGTTCGGCGCTGCGATCGGCACCTCGACCACGACGAGCTACATCGAGAGTGCGGCCGGCGTCTCGGCCGGCGGGCGCACCGGCCTGACCGCGGCCTTCGTGTCGATCTTCTTCCTGCTGGCGCTGTTGTTTGCCCCGCTCGCGGGCATGATCCCGGCCTATGCGACCTCGGCGGCGCTTTTGTATGTCGCCTGCGTGATGACGCGGGGCTTAGCCGAAATCGACTGGGAGGACATCACCGAATATGCCCCGGCGGTGGTCGCGGCGATCTCCATGCCGCTGACCTATTCGATCGCCACCGGCATCGGCCTCGGCTTCATCACCTACGCGGCGGCGAAGCTGATCTCGGGCAAGGCGACGGAGGCCTCTCCCGCGGTCATGGTGCTGGCGGTGCTGTTTGTCATCAAGTTTGCGGTGAGTGGATGAATGCGTTCTCAGTTGCTCGAAGGTGCATTGAATTTTAGTCGCGCGGGAGGGAGATGATGTGCGGTTGGCGCGCGTTGGTCCTGTTCTTCGTCGCTCTCGCGGCCTGCTGCGCGCCAGCGCTCGCCGAAACGTTAAATTCTTACCGGCGTACGCACGGTCTGCCAGCACTGCATCATAGCCGGACCCTGCAGGCGATGGCGCAACGACACGCCAAAAGCATGGCGGCCCGTCACTCGATGGACCACGACGGTTTTTACTCGGAGCGCGGGCCGCGTGGCGCACGGGCCGAAAACGTGGCGTGGGGATGCGCGAGCGAAAGCTGCGCGATCAAGACCTGGGAGGAATCGTCAGGACACCGCGCGAATATGCTGCGCTCCGACGTCCGCAGTTACGGCATCGCATCGGCCGCTGGCGGCGGTCGCCGCTACTGGTGCATGGAACTTGGCCGGTAGAGCTGCACCCGTCATCGCACCTTGACGTTGACGATTGTCGAGGCTCGCTCGCCTTTATCCGAAAGAATCTCATAGGTGACGATGTCGTCGCCGTGGAAGCTGGGCTTGGAACGGTCCACGGTGCCGTAACTGTTGCCGTCGCCGGTGGCGAGAGCGTCGCAGCCACCCTTGACCCACAACGCCACTTTGCAACCCTTGCCGCACTCGTTAAGCGCCCGTTCCTCGGCGCCGGCGCGAGAGTCGTAATCGTTCGAATAGCCGACTGCGCCCGTGTCGGCCGCGAAAGCGATCGCACTGTAATTTTAATCGTCTGCCGCGGCGTGCTCCGACCAACAGAGCAGCGCGAGCACCAACAAAGCCCCCAAATGCGGCGGACATTCGCAACCCCGACATGCGTCCTCCTTCGCAAATGTGCCGATGAAGCCGAAACGGACGCAAATCGTAGCGAGCTTGCGGGCCAAGCTAAAGTCCAGATGGGCGGAGCGGACACAGGCAATCTCGGCGTCTTAGCCCGCCAGCGCCTTCTTGATTGCCAAAAAATCGCGCCAGGCAAAACGCTTCTGCAACGGGCTGCGCAGCAGGAAGGCGGGATGAAACGTCGGCATGGCGCGGATCTCGCGTTTCCCCGTGTCAAAACTGAACCAGCGCCCGCGCGTCTTGGTGATGCCCTCCTTGATGCCGAGCAGCGTCTGCGCCGACGGATTGCCCATGCAGACCAGGACGTCGGGATCGACCAGTTCGATCTGGCGCAGGATGAACGGGAGGCAGATTTGCGTCTCCTGCGGCGTCGGGGTGCGATTACCGGGCGGCCGCCAGGGCACGACATTGGCGATGTAGACGTTTGTGCGGTCGAGTCCGATTGCCGCCAGCATGCGGTCGAGCAGCTTGCCGGAGCGGCCGACGAAGGGCAGACCTTCGATATCTTCGTCGCGGCCGGGCGCTTCGCCGACCAACATCAGGCGCGCCTTCGGGTTGCCGTCGGCGAATACCAGTTGCGTGGCGGTCGCCTTCAGCGCGCAGCCGTCGAATTTGTCGAGGATGGCACGCAGCTCGTCGAGCGTCTTGGCGCTTTTCGCCGCCTCGCGCGCCGCCATGGCGGCCTCGTCCGGCGCCGCCAAAATCTTTCCCTCCCCTGCAAGGGGAGGCTCGGATCGCCGAAGGCGATCCCGGGTGGGGTCATTCGCTGTGGCATCGACCGCCACCCGGCTCGCATCGCTCGCCGACCTCCCCCTATCAGAAGGAGGTATATCGGGGAGCGCGAACCGGTCTACCGGTGTTTCGCCGACCAGGGCATCAACACCGGCTTCCAGGTAGAAGTCGAGCAGGTCGCGCGCCGGATTTTCGCGAATGGGAGGCATGCGCCAAGCCTAGCACGGCCCGCGCGCGATTGCCCCCGCTGTGCAAAAGTGGAATATCGGGAGCGAGGAGACGAGCATGGCTGACCTACCTGCCCGCGAGGCGATGGAATTCGACGTGGTGATTGTCGGCGCCGGACCTGCCGGCTTGTCGGCCGCCATCCGGCTCAAGCAGATCAATGCGGACATTTCCGTGGTGATCGTGGAGAAAGGCTCCGAAGTCGGCGCCCATATCCTCTCGGGCGCCGTGATCGATCCGGTCGGGCTCGACCGCCTACTGCCGGAATGGCGCGGGGAAGACACGCCGATCAAGACCGCGGTCAGCGACGACCGCTTCTATTGGCTCTCCGCCGGCGGCGCGCTGCGGCTGCCGAATTTCGCCATGCCGCCGCTGATGAACAACCACGGCAATTACATCGTTTCGCTCGGCAGTGTCTGCCGCTGGCTGGCGACCAAGGCGGAAGCGCTCGGGGTCGAAATCTATCCAGGCTTTGCTGCAGCCGAAGTGCTGTTCGACGACAACGGCGCGGTGGCCGGCATCGCCACCGGCGACATGGGTATCGGCAAGAACGGCGAGCCCAAGGACTCATTCACCCGCGGCATGGAGCTGCGCGGCAAGTACACGCTGTTCGCGGAAGGCGCGCGCGGCAGTCTCGGCAAGCAGTTGATCGCCAAGTTCGGCCTGGGCGAAGGACGCGATCCGCAAAAATTCGGGCTCGGCCTGAAGGAGCTCTGGCAGGTCGCGCCGGAAAAGCATCAGAAGGGGCTGGTGCAGCACTCGTTCGGTTGGCCGCTCGACGGACGCACCGGCGGCGGCTCGTTCCTCTATCATTTCGACGACAATCTGGTGTCGGTCGGCTTTGTGCTGCATCTCAACTACAGCAACCCCTATTTGTCGCCGTTCGAAGAATTCCAACGCTTCAAGACCCACAAGCTCGTGCGCGACACATTCGCCGGGGCAAAGCGCCTGGCCTATGGCGCGCGCGCCTTGACCGAGGGCGGCTACCAGTCGGTGCCCAAGCTCGCGTTCCCCGGCGGCGCGTTGATCGGCTGCGATGCCGGCTTCATGAACGTGCCGCGCATCAAGGGCAGCCACAACGCCATGCTGTCGGGAATGTTTGCCGCCGAAGCCGCCGCGGCCGCGCTTGCCGGCGGCCGCAGCCATGACGAGCTTGCCGACTACGAGGCGAGCTGGCGCAACTCAGCGATCGGCAAAGACCTGTGGAAGGTACGCAACGCCAAGCCGCTGTGGTCGAAGCTCGGCACTTTCGTCGGCATCTCGCTCGGCGGCCTCGATATGTGGCTCAACACCTTCGGCATTTCTTTGTTCGGCACCCTCTCGCACGGCAAGCCGGACAGCGCCACGCTCAAGCCGGCGTCGCAGTGCAAGCCGATCACCTATCCCAAACCGGACGGCAAGCTCACCTTCGACCGGTTGTCATCGGTATTCCTGTCCAACACCAATCACGAGGAAGATCAGCCGGTCCATTTGCGCGTGAAAGACCTCAGCCTGCAGAAGGCCTCCGAACATGACGTCTTCGCCGGCCCCTCGTCGCGCTATTGCCCGGCCGGGGTCTATGAATGGGTCGAGGAGGGCGGCGCGCCCAAGTTTGTCATAAACGCGCAAAACTGCGTCCACTGCAAAACCTGCGACATCAAGGACCCGAATCAGAACATCACCTGGGTTCCACCCGAGGGCGGGGGCGGGCCGAACTACCCGAACATGTGATGGCGACGGCCGAACGCGGCCACGATACCGCCACATCGAGGCTTTCAACCTCACGCCTGAATGCCGCGGCCGCCGTTCTTGCGGGGGCGGCGCAAAAAGGCCATTCTCGGCCCAACCTCGGCGGTTCGCGCACAACCCGCGGTCAGCCGCCTCATTGGAGCATCGCCCGTGATTTCTTTGAGTCTCGCCCGGTGCGTTAGCAGCACCGCGCTTGCCGTATTCCTGGTAGCGGCGCCGATCGAGCTTGCCGCCCAGGCGCCGGCCGCGCAGGACCTAAACGGAATAACGGCCTCGGGGAGCTATCTCGCCGCCCGCCATGCCGGCCAGCAACGCGATGCCGCCGCCGCCGCCGCCTATTACCGCAGCGCGCTCAAGCACGACCCGAAGAACACCGATCTGCTCGATCGCACTTTTTTGTCGCTGCTGGTCGACGGCAACGTCGAGGATTCCGTGAAATATGCCGATCGCATCGCGCAGGCCGACAAGAACGATCGCGTCGCCGAATTGGTGCTCGGCGTGCAGGGGCTCAAGCATAAGCAATATGCCGCCGCGCGCCGCAATCTGGCGCTGTCGATCCGCGGTCCGATCACCGACCTGACGGCGACGTTGCTGACGGCCTGGTCCATGTACGGCACCGGCGACGCCAAGGGCGCGGTGGCGGCGATCGACCGGCTGACCGGGCCGGATTGGTACGCGATCTTCAAGGAACTGCACGCCGGCATGATTTACGATCTCTCCGGCAATAAGAAGGAAGCGGGAAAGCGCTTCGAACACGCCTATCAGCTCGATTCGACCGCGTTGCGGGTGGTCGAGGCCTATGGCAGCTGGCTGTCGCGCAATGAATCCGCCAAACGGGGCCTCGGCGTTTTCGAAGCCTTCGACAAGGTGCTGCCGCGCCATCCGCTGGTGGTCGAAGCGATGAACCAGCTCAAGGCCGACGAGAAATTGCCGCCGCTGGTGGCAACCGCGCAGGCCGGCGCCGCCGAAGCGCTCTACGGACTCGGTGCCTCGCTCGGCCGCCGCGGCGGCGAGGATCTCGGCCTGGTCTATCTGCAACTGTCGCTCTATCTCGCGCCCAATCATCCGCTGGCGCTGCTCTCGCTCGCCGATCTCTATGAATCGCTCAAGAAGCCGGCGCTGGCGATCAAGGCCTATGAGCGCATCTCGCCGAGTTCGCCTTTGCACCGCAATGCCGCGATCCAGATGGCGGCCAACCTCGATACGCTCGAGCGCTCGGACGAGGCCGAGAAACACCTCGACGCGCTGATCAAGGAACACCCGGACGATCTCGAAGCGATCATGGCGCTGGGCAACGTTCTGCGCGGTCACAAGAAGTTCGCCGAATGCGCCGACGTCTATTCCAAGGGCATTGCCACCATCGCGCAGCCGGACAAGAACAACTGGGTGATCTTCTATTTCCGCGGCATCTGCTACGAGCGCTCCAAGCAGTGGCCGAAATCGGAAGCCGATCTCAAGAAGGCGCTCGAGCTCTTTCCCGAGCAGCCGCACGTGCTCAACTATCTCGGCTATTCCTGGATCGACCAGGGCGTGAACCTCGACCAGGGCATGGACATGATCAAGCGTGCCGTGCAGCAGCGCCCGGACGACGGCTACATCGTCGACTCGCTCGGCTGGGCCTATTTCCGGCTCGGCAATTACGAGGAAGCGGTCAAGCAGCTCGAACGCGCCATCGAGCTCAAGCCGGAAGACCCGACCATCAACGACCATCTCGGCGACGCCTATTGGCGCATCGGGCGCGTGCTCGAAGCCAAATTCCAGTGGGCGCATGCGCGCGATCTCAAGCCCGATCCGGAAGACCTGCCGAAGATCGAAGCCAAGCTCGAAAACGGGCTGTCCGAAGAAACCTCCTCGCAGGCCAAGGCCGGCAAGAAGAGCGGCGACGGGGGTTAAGTCCTCGGTGAGTACAGCGCTGGTCGAAAAGGCTGCCGCCAAGATCAATCTGACCTT
Source organism: Pseudolabrys sp. (assembly GCA_036491675.1). Classification (GTDB taxonomy): domain Bacteria; phylum Pseudomonadota; class Alphaproteobacteria; order Rhizobiales; family Xanthobacteraceae; genus Pseudolabrys. The sequence continues at coordinate 28,430 of DASXBN010000090.1, forward strand.
GCGCGTGCTCGGGCGCCGCGCGGACGGCTATCACCGGCTTGAAAGCCTGGTGGTATTCGCCGATCTCGCCGATACGCTCAGTCTGCAGCCGGGCGGCGAGCCTGCGCTCGGCATCACCGGACCGTTCGCCGCCGCCTGTGGGCCGGTTGCCGGCAATCTGGTGTTGAAAGCGTTCGACGCTCTGCGCGAACGCGTCTCCGGGCTGAAGGCCGGGCGCTTTCTGCTTACGAAAAACATTCCGGCCGCGGCCGGTCTCGGCGGCGGTTCGGCCGATGCCGCCGCCGCGCTGCGGCTGCTCGCGCGCGCCAATGATCTTGATCCGAGCGATGCGCGGCTGGCGGCGGCGGCGCCGGCAATCGGCGCTGACGTGCCGGTTTGCCTTGAGCCGAGCGCACGCATCATGCGCGGCGTCGGCGAAGAGCTTTCCGCCGCGCTCGATCTGCCGTCGCTTCCCGCGCTGCTGGTCAACCCGGGCGTGACCCTGGCCACCCGCGACGTATTCGCCAAGTTTGCCATTGATCAAGCCGGCAAGAAGGCTCTGGCCGATGTGCCGCGCGAGCGCGCGGCGTTGATCGAATGGCTCGGCGAACACGGCAACGATCTCACGCAACCCGCAATCGGCTGCGTGCCCGTGATCGCCGACGTGCTGAGCGCGTTAAGCGCCTTGCCGGGTGCCCGGCTCGTGCGCATGTCGGGATCGGGGCCGACCTGCTTTGCGTTGTTTGCCTCCGACGACGAGGCCTCCGCGGCGGCGCAACGGCTCAAGAGCGAGCGCAAGAATTGGTGGGTCTGTCCGATCAGGCTCGGTCCGGCGGAAAAACGCCCTTGAAAATGCCCGCTTTGCCGGGAACCGTTGCCCGCTAGGCGGTCAGCGCCCAGGCAGCGTCGCGCAGCAGGAGAGCACCATGAAACTCAAGTGGATGGTTTATGCCGGCGCGGCGTTCATCGCGGCTTCGAGCATCATCGCCGCCGATCCGGCGCTGGCGCGCGCCAAGCCCAAGGTCGCCCGCCACTGCGACGATCGGGCCGGGCAGGGGCCGACCCTCTACGGCTTTCTGTTCAATCCGCGGCCGCAGCCGAACGGCTGCGCGCCGCCGGTCTATACCTATGGCCGCTATGTCGGCCAGGATCCCGACCCGTTCATTCGCCAGCAATTAAATCGCGATCCGCGGACCGGTTATGACCCCTTCTAGTGCGCGCGCGCGATGCAGAAGGCGACCGCTTCCTCCAGCGCCGTCTTGATCGGCGACGACGGCACCAGAGCGAGCGCATCCGTGGCGATGGCGCCGTAGTGGCGCGCGCGCCCGACCGTATCCTCGATGGCGTGATGCTTGGCCATCAGCGTCATGGCTTCGTCGAGATCGCCGTCGCGGACTTCGCCCGCGCCGAGCGTGCGGTTCCAGAATGCCCGCTCGTTTTCGGTGCCGCGGCGGAACGACAGCACCACCGGTAAGGTGATCTTGCCCTCGCGGAAATCGTCGCCGACGTTCTTGCCGAGCTTGGCTGACTTGCCGCCGTAGTCGAGCGCGTCGTCGATCAGCTGGAAGGCGATGCCGAGGTTCATGCCGAACGAGCGGCAGGCGGCGAGTTCGGCCTTGTCCTTATTCGCCAGCGCCGGGCCGACCTCGCAGGCAGCGGCGAACAGTTCCGCGGTCTTGGCGCGAATCACCGCCATGTATTCGTCCTCATTGGTGGCGGTGTTCTTGGCGGCGCCGAGCTGCATCACTTCCCCTTCCGCGATCACCGCGGCGGCCGAGGACAAGATGTCGAGGGCGTGTAGATTGCCGACTTCGACCATCATCTTGAACGCCTGGCCGAGCAGGAAATCGCCGACCAGCACGCTCGCCTCGTTGCCCCACAGCATGCGGGCGGCGAGCTTGCCGCGGCGCATGTCGCTCTCGTCGACCACGTCGTCGTGCAGCAGCGTTGCCGTATGCATGAATTCGACCGCGGCGGCGAACTTGATATGGCCATCGCCGGAATAGCCGGCGAGCTTGGCCATCGCCAGCGTGAGCATCGGCCGCAGCCGTTTGCCGCCTGAGGAGATCAGGTGGTTGGCGACTTCCGGGATCATCGTGACGTCCGACCCCGTCCGCGCCAGGATCGTCGTGTTGACGCGCTCCATATCAGGTGCCACCAGATCGGCGAGGCGGGTGAGCGAGGCGCCTTGCGGGCTTTCGAACGGGACGATGACGGCCAAAATGCTTCTCCGGGCTCGTGACGGTCTGGAGCATAGAAACGCTATGTTAATGGGGCAAGTGCGTTAAATTGTCCGTTTACGGGAATAGGGCGCACGGGACACGCAAGGGGGCACCGGTTGGCGAAACTAACTTCACAGTCGGCGGCGGAAAAATCCAGCGGCTTCGGCGGCTATTCGGTCGCCGTGCTGGTGCCTTGCTACAACGAAGAAGTGGCGATTGCTCAGGTCGTCAAGAACTTCCGCGCCGCGCTGCCCGGCGCCGCGATCTTCGTTTTCGACAATAATTCTACCGACAATACCGCCGCGGCGGCGCGTGCTGCGGGTGCCGAGGTCTACCACGAAAAGCGCCAGGGCAAAGGCTACGTGGTGCGTCGCATGTTCGCCGATGTCGAGGCCGACATCTATGTGCTGGTGGATGGCGATGCCACGTACGATGCGCCGAGTGCCGCCGCCATGATCGAGCGGCTGCTCGAGGACCGGCTCGACATGGTGGTCGCCAACCGGGTCGACCGCGAGCAGGCGGCCTACCGTGCCGGCCATCGCACCGGTAACCGGCTGCTCACGTCCTTCGTCGCGTCGGTGTTCGGCCGAAGCTTCAACGACATGCTGTCGGGCTACCGGGTGTTCTCGCGCCGCTTCGTAAAGTCGTTTCCGGTGCTCTCGGGCGGCTTCGAGATCGAGACCGAACTCACCATCCACGCGCTCGGACTGGGCCTCCCGGTCGCCGAGATCGACACGCCCTATTACGCGCGGCCGAAGGGGTCGGCCTCCAAGCTCAACACTTGGAGCGACGGTTTCCGCATCTTGCGTACCATTGTCGCGCTTTATCGCGCCGAACGGCCGCTGCCGTTTTTCACCGGCATCGGCCTGATGCTGGCGATTGTTGCCATTGTCGTTGCGATTCCGGTCGTGGTTACTTTTCTGGAGACCGGCCTGGTGCCGCGGCAGCCAACCGCGGTGCTGGCGACCGGCTTGATGATTCTGGCTTTCCTTTCCGGCGCCATCGGGCTGGTGCTCGATACGGTCACACGCGGACGGCGCGAGATGAAGTTGCTGGCCTATCTGACACACCGGGCGCCCGGCGAGGAACGGCGGCAGCGCTGACGCCTATTGCGATTTGCAATCGGGGAAATGCTCGACCCTTTTGGCGCCGGCATACAGTCCGCACAGCACCTCCGGCCCATCGGTCTTGAAAATATGCTTCACCGGTTCGGCCTGACTCACCAGGATGTGGGCGACGATGAGCGCGACGCCGGCGGGATAAGTCCACCGGTGGTTTTGCAGGTCGGTGAGTTTCGCGATCAGCAGCGCGGCGGCAATGATGGCGAGCGGATCGGTGAGCAGGAAGTATTCCTGCTTCAGTCCGCGCGCCATGCCGAGCGTGTCGATGCCCCAGTCCGTCAGCATGAGCGCCGCAACCTGGATAACCAGCCGCCACTCGCGCCGGCGGATTGCAATTATTGTCGCTGCGATGACGAACCATTCCAGGAAGATCGTCGGGCGCGGCGACGATGCCAGCACGAAAGTCCGCCGCGCGATCACGCCGGCGATCGCCTCGGCCAGAAACTTGAGGCGCTCGGCCGTGATCAGCGAACTGCCGGATGCGAGTTGCGGCCCCGATCCCGCCGCCCAAGTGAGCAGCTGTTCAAGCGGATGGAATACGACCGCGACGTCGTTGGGATGATAGTGGATGTAAAGCGCCAGCAGCCCAACCATGCAGCCGGCGACCGCGGCGAACATGGCGGCAAGCACTTCCAGCGTGGCGACGCGCCACACGATCGCATAAGCGGTCATGCCAAGGCCCAGCCAGACGGCGATCATCGCCCAATAGGTCCGTGCGCCAATCCGCATCGGCAGCATGTGCAGCGATCCGGTGCCCGATAGGCCGGAGATCACGATGTCCTTGGCGAGATAAACCGCAATCAACGCCATCGCCACGCCGGCGGCGAGCGCAGGCCAGGCGCGGCGCGGCACCGACCAGAAATCGGAGCGCGGCGCTTCGGGACCGAACGGCAGTAGCAGCACCGGCAAAGCGCAGATGAGAAACACGAACTGAATCTTATTGAGCATGGCCAGCGTGATCAGCAAGCTGGCGGCGCCTATGACCGGAGGCCGCCACCACTGACCGCCGCGTCGCGCGGCGACGAGCAGCATCAGCAGCGCGCTTGTGAAAAATGCGGCGGCCAACAGCTCGGTGCGCATGATCCGCATTTCCATCGCCATGCCGCCGGAGAACGCCAGCATGAAACCGCCGAGCGCGGCGATGCGCCAATCGCGCACCAGCGCGCGCAGCAAATAGGTAAACGCCAGCACGAAGCCCATCGCATACATGAGCGAGAGCACCCGCCCGGCCCGTGTCGCCGCCGTCCAAGCCTGGGCGAAGCCGGCGGCATCGCTGACCGGAGGTATCTCCGAAAGCGATATGACGTGGACGATGCCGAGCGCGTGCAGCGCGCGCAGCCAATAGGTCACCAGCAGGATCGACAAATAGCCTGGATGATCGAAATATTCCTGCGGCATTGGAACGTTGAGCAGAAAAGCGTTGTAGACGACCCAGAAATCCATGTCGGCGATGCGGTAGTACGGATACCAGAAGCCAGCGACCAGAAACGACGCCAGCATGCCGAGGAAAATGACCCGCAATTCGCCGCCCCAATTGAACGGGACTAGCCGCTGGAAGGGCTGCGACGTATCCGGGCCCCGAATTGCCGCTAAAACACGCGCTATAATGGGCATGAGTTTTTGAGATTCCATATCGGCAGCGATGCCAAACGACGTAGAATAGTGCCTTATAAAATCGCTGTCGGCGAGGCAACAGGAACGAAGCGACGTGCGCGAGCTTATTCGCACCAATGACATGGTTCTGGTTTCGGCAGTGGTGGCGCTGCTCGAGGGCGCCGGCATTCGTCATATGGTGCTCGACCAGAACATGAGCGTGCTGGAAGGCTCGCTCGGCGTATTGCCGCGGCGAATCCTGGTGGCCGAGGGCGAGGCGTCCACGGCGCGGCAGATCATGCAAGACGCCGGGCTCGGCAAGGAGCTACGTTCCGATGAGGACTGACGTCCTCGAAACCAGCGAAGATGCGGTGCTCGGCGGCCGCCTGCGGCTCCGTCAGCCGCTCGCCGGCCATCGCGTCGGCCACGATGCGATCCTCCTTGCTGCCGCCACCAGCGGCCGCGCGGGCGAGCGCGCGGTCGATCTCGGCGCCGGCGTTGGCGGCGCCGGCCTCGCGCTGGCGGTGCGCGTCCCCGGGCTCAAAGTCACGCTGGTCGAGATCGATGCGGCGCTGTGCGCGCTTGCCGCCGGCAATGCGCGGCTTAACCGGCTGAACGACCGCGTCGATGTGCTCAACGCCGATGTCGAAGATATCGCCGCGTTCCCGTCAGGCGGCGCGGACCGCGTGTTGATGAACCCGCCGTTCCACGATGCGACCCGGCAGAATGTCTCGCCCGATCCGCGCCGGCGTCTCGCGCATGCGGCGGCGCCCGGTTTGTTGCCGCGCTGGATCGCGGGTGCCGCGCGGCTGCTCAAGCCGCGCGGCGTGCTGACCTTGATCTGGCGCGCCGATGCGCTGGCCGAATTGCAGCGCGCGCTGACCGCTGAGTTCGGCGGCATCGCCGTGCTGCCGGTATATCCACGTCCCGATGCGCCCGCGATTCGCGTGCTGGTGCGCGCGGCAAAATCGGGTGGCGGCGCCGGGCTAACTTATCCCGGTCTCATCCTCAACGATCGGCACAACAAGCCAACCGCGGCTGCGGAAGCCGTGCTGAGAGGCGGGGCAACGCTGGATATTACGGAGACGTAAACGCGGGCTACCTATGCGAAAAGTTAACGCGGGCCGATCTGCCTAGGATTTGCGCCGCCCCAGCACTAAATTTCGCCAGCGCCGAGTTGTGATCTGGCGCCGCATGCGGTCCAAATTCTCGTCGTTGAGATGCGAAAGCGTAATAACGCCGCTGATTAGCAGGAACAGCATGGTCAGTTTGGGGTCCATTCGAGCCTCGTCCAAATACCGGCGTTTCTTGAGAGCCCCCTTCGCATTGCAAAAACCATTCCAAAATTAAAAAGTGGGCATTTAACGGCATTTTCTGGCTGTTTATGCAAAATCTATTGCGACGCACCTAGAATTGACCGAGCCGCAATATCGAACTCGCAGCTTTGACTTGGGTTCCAATGATGCCTAACTGGCCGCCATGCCAACCACTCCGACCCAACCAATGCCCGACATTCTCAAGCGCACACTCGAGCTGCTGCGCATGCTGTTGCCGCGGCGCTTCCGCCCCGACATTCCCGTCGTACCGGTGGTACGTCTGGCGGGGGTCATCGGCGTAAGCACACCGCTGCGACCCGGCCTGATGTTGTCCGGCGTTGCCCGCTCGCTGGAGCGCGCCTTCGCGACCCGCAATGCGCGCGCCGTGGCGCTGATCATCAACTCGCCCGGCGGCTCTCCGGCGCAATCGCATCTGATCCTGCGCCGCATCCGGCAATTGGCCACAGAAAAGAAGCTGCCGGTCATTGCCTTCGTCGAGGATGTCGGTGCTTCCGGCGGCTACATGCTGGCCTGTGCCGCCGATGAGATCATTTGCGATCAATATTCCATCGTCGGGTCGATCGGCGTGGTCGGCGGCTCGTTCGGCTTTCCCAAGCTGATGGAAAAGCTCGGCGTCGAACGCAGGATCTACACGTCCGGCGAGCGCAAGGTGATGCTCGATCCGTTCCTGCCGGAAAAACCGGAGGACTTAAAGCGCATCAAGGCGATCCAGAAAGACATCCACGAGCACTTCATTGCTCTGGTCAAGGAACGCCGCGCAGCCAAGCTGAAGAGCAACGACAAGACTTTGTTCTCCGGCGAGTTCTGGACCGCGCAGACGGCAATCGATCTCGGGCTGGCCGACGGGATCGGCGATCTGCGTTCGACCTTGCGCGAACGTTATGGCGAGAAAGTGCACACGCCTCTGATTTCAGAGGGCCGTGGCCTTTTCGGCCGCAAAATTCCGGGCCTGGGCTCGCTCGAAGCGCTGGCGCGCCAGCCCGGTCTCGCCGCCGATCTCATCTCGGCGCTGGAGGCGCGCGCATTGTGGTCGCGCTACGGCCTCTGACGCTATTGCACCGGCTTGTTGCCGAACAGCTTTGCCACCGCGGCGACCTGCGCCTTCTGTTGCACGATTGACTCGGCGAATTCGGCTGAATTGCCGGGGCTGACGATCTGCGCGGTCGCGGTCATCTTCTGGACAATTTCGGGATCGCCGGCGACTGCCTTGATATCGTCGGCGATCTTTTTGCGCACGTCGTCTGTTATTCCCGGAGCGCCGAACAGGCCGACCAGCCCGTCAAATTCGAGCGACGGATAGCCGGCCTCGAGCGCCGTTGGAACGTCGGGGATCGCCGGCGCACGTTGGTGGTTGGTGACGGCCAACACCTTGACCTTGCCCGCCAGCACTTGCGGCCGCACGATGGCGTAAGCCGGCATGTAGACTTGGATACGGCCTTCCGCGAGATCGGAGACCGCCGCGACCGGATTTTTGTAGGGCACTTTGGCCATGGTCAGGCCGACGCTCTGCAAGAACCCGGCGAACACGAAATCGGTAAAGCCGGTGGCTGTGGTCCAGTTCAATTGACCGGGTTTGGCGCGCGCTAGCGCCTCCAGTTCCTTGAGCGAGTTGACGTTGAGCGAGGTCGGCACGCTGACCGCGACCACGGTCTTGGAGATGCGCGCGATCGGAATCAGGTCTTTCGGGTCGTAGGGCAGCGTGTCGTGGAAATAGGGGTGGGCGGTGAACGAGCTCACCGGCGTGACCAGAAAGGTGTGATCATCTTGTGTGCCAAGGACGGCGGTGATAGCGACCATGCCGTCACCACCGGGGCGGTTCTCGACCACGACCGATTGGCCCCAACGCGCCGCCAGCTTGTCGGCAAAAAGGCGGGCGCCGATATCGACGCCGCTGCCGGGTCCGAGCGTCACGATCAGCCGCACCGGCCGGTTCGGCCAGGTCTCCGCCGCGGCGCAAGGAGCGGACATCAGCGGCAAAAGCGCCAGGGCGGCTGCGATCAGCGCAGATAGCGCCCGTCGGGTGCTCATGGGCGATCTCATTGTTTCCTCCATTCGCCGGCCGGCCACTCTTTGGCGATGGCCGTTCCCGGCAAATTTAGAAAAAGCGCCCGGGCATCATAGCCCATCCGCCGGCAGCGGAAATGGCCGGTTCAGCCCCGAAAATGCCTTGTTCGCGGCTGAACTTTCTCTTCGGATGCTTATTCGGAGACGCTCATGCCCCCGTTTTTGCTCTCTCCGCTGCTGAAATGGTCGTTCGCCGCGCTGGGCGGTGCCATGATCGTGCACTGGGCGGTGAAGGAAGCGCGCCGGATCAACGAGGAACTCGATAACGCCAAGCGCGCGAAGGTGCGCATTTCCGACCGGGAAAACCGGCCGACGTTGCGCCGCGACCCGACGACCGGCGAATATCGTCTGTAGATTTTGCTATTTCGGTAATAATTCGGCCGCGTTCAGCGGCCGGACGCGCGTCCGTTACCCGTGATCATGGCGCCGAAAATCAGCACCGAAATTGCCAAACCAAAGATTTGAAATTCAAACACCGCCGTCTCCTGCAACTCTGTTTGTTTTGTTCTTTGGTTGCTGGTCTATCCGGTCCTATTCAACGTCCCGTAAATTATCCTCCGCCTTGACCCTCTTTTGACCCGTCGATAGGGTCGCAATCCATTCCCGTGCTTAAAAATCAGTAATTTCCGATGGCCGAAGCGAATCTTCTCGCCAATAACCGATCGCGCCCAGACAATCTGGACCCGTCGCGCTCGTTTCAAGGGCTCATTCTTGCCTTGCAGCAGTATTGGGCGAATTGGGGCTGCGTTATTTTGCAGCCCTATGACATGGAGGTGGGGGCCGGCACCTTCCACCCGGCTACTACCCTGCGTGCGCTTGGGCCCAAGCCCTGGAATGCGGCCTACGTGCAGCCCTCGCGCCGGCCCAAGGACGGCCGCTACGGCGAAAATCCCAACCGGCTGCAGCACTACTACCAATTCCAGGTGATCCTGAAGCCGTCGCCGCCCGACATCCAGGAGCTCTATCTCGATTCCCTGAAAGTCATCGGCATCGATCCGAAGATCCACGACATCCGGTTCGTCGAGGACGACTGGGAGAGCCCGACGCTTGGCGCCTGGGGGCTCGGCTGGGAGTGCTGGTGCGACGGCATGGAGGTCTCGCAATTCACCTACTTCCAGCAGGTTGCCGGCTTTGAATGTTCGCCGGTCGCCGGCGAGCTCACCTACGGGCTGGAGCGGCTCGCCATGTATGTGCAGGGCGTCGACCGCGTGTTCGATCTCAATTTCAACGGTCGCAGCGACGATAAGAAGGTCACTTATGGCGACGTGTTCCTGCAGGCCGAGCAGGAATATTCGCGGCATAATTTCGAATTCGCCGATACCGCGATGCTGTTTGAACAGTTCAAGATGGCGGAGGCGGCTTGCAAGAAATATCTCGGCGACGGTTGGGCCGAGGGCAACAAGAAGCGTCACCTGATGGCGCTGCCGGCCTACGACCAGTGCATCAAGGCAAGCCACGTGTTCAATCTGCTCGACGCGCGTGGAGTGATCTCGGTCACCGAGCGGCAGAGCTACATTCTGCGCGTGCGCGAATTGGCCAAGGGCTGCGGCGAGGCCTGGTTGGCGACGGAGGGCGGAGGGGCGTCATGACCAAAGCGGGCATCTTGCGGCAGGCCTCGGTCTTGTTTGCCAGCAATCTGCCTGCGACGATCGCCTACTGGCAGGAAAAGCTCGGCTTCGAAAAATACGGCATTTTTGGCGAGCTGCCTGTATTCGCGATCATGGAATACGGCAACGCTTTCGCGATGCTGAAGCAGGCGCCCGAGGGGCATTCGATCGTTCCCTATTGGCAGACGAGCGAAGGATTATGGAACGCCTATTTCTGGGTCGACGATGTGCAATCGATGTTCGACGATATGCGGGCGCGTGGCGCGACCATTGATTACGGCTTGTGCGATCAGTTCTACAACGTGCGCGAATTTGCCGTGTACGATCCCGACCGTCAGAGCATCGGCTTTGGTCAACTGCTGACGGCGGCAACAGGCGGAAAACCATGAGCGAACCAGACATTGGCGGGCGTGCGCCGATCCCGGTCGAAGTCGAGGCCGGCAAAAGCTATTGGTGGTGCGCCTGCGGGCGTTCGAAGACACAACCGTTCTGCGACGGCAGCCATAAAAAGCTATAATTGCCTGATTCCGGCTAGGGCGGCGGCAAAGCACTATGGTGCTCTGGGTCATTCTTGCAATCGTGGCGGTGGCGGTCGTTTACGCGATCGTCGTCTTTAATGGTCTGGTGCGCACGCGCCAGATGGCGAACGAGGCCTGGAGCGGGATCGACGTCCAGCTCAAGCGGCGCTCGGATCTAATCCCCAATCTGGTGGAAACCGTCAAAGCCTATGCCGCGCACGAACGCTCGGTGCTCGAGGATGTGACCGCCTTGCGCGGCACCGCGCGCGCGCTGCCGAGCGACGATGTCGCCAGCCGCGCGCAGGCCGAAGGCGCCCTGTCGGTCGCGCTCGGTAAACTCATCGCCGTGGCCGAGAGCTATCCGGACCTCAAGGCCAGCGGTAATTTTCTGGACCTGCAGCAGCAGCTCAATGAGCTGGAAAACGAACTGCAGATGGCGCGCCGATACTATAACGGCGCGGTGCGCAATCAGAATGTGCTGGTGCAGTCGTTTCCGAGCAACCTGATTGCGGCCGTCTTCGGCTTTGCACAGCGCGACTATTTCGAACTCTCCGATACGGCCGAACGCGCCGTGCCGCAGGTCGGCTTGAATCCGGCGCCGCGATGAACAGGCTTCTCCGGATCGCCGTGTTGTTGAGTGCCCTGCTGAGCGCCAGCCATGTCTTTGCCGCCGAGTCGATCCTATCGTTCGATTCGAACGTCAGCGTCGCCAAGGATGGCGAGCTCACCGTCATCGAAGCCTTGCGCGTGCGTGCCGAAGGCAACGAAATGCGGCACGGCATTTATCGCGACTTTCCACTCACCTTTCGCGATGCCGGCGGCACGCTGCGCGAGGTGACCTTCCAGCTGCTCAGCGTCATGCGCGACGGCGCGGCCGAGCCCTATCACACCGAACGAACGCACGGTTTCATCCGCATCTATGCCGGCGCCAAGAACGTGCTGATCCGGCCCGGCGAACACACTTATGTCTTTCGCTACCGCACCGGGCGGCAGGTGCGCTGGTTCGACGGCAAGCCGGAGCTCAACTGGAACGTGACCGGCAATTTCTGGCGCTTCCCGATCCAGATCGCGACGTATCATTTGCAGTTGCCCGGCGGCGTGCCGCCGTTGCGCTGGACCGCCTTTACCGGCCGACTCGGCGCCCGCGGTATCGATTGGCAAGGCAATATCGGCGTCCTTGGTACGCTCAGTGTCGCGACCACGCGGCGGCTGGCGCCGGGCGAAGGCCTGACTGTGGTCGCCGCCTTGCCGCAAAGTGCTGTCGAGCCGCCGAGTGCGAACGCGTTGCTGTGGTACCAGCTGTTCGACAACCGGCAATGGATTTTCGGCGGTGTCGGTTTTCTCGTGGTGCTCATCTATTACTTCGCCGCCTGGGAAGCGGTCGGCCGCGATCCCAAGCCCGGCACTATCATTCCGCTGTTCCACCCGCCGCAAGGCATTTCGCCGGCGCTCGCCAATTACATCCACAATTGGGGGCTCGGTCGCGAGAAATGGCGCGCCTTCACGGCGGCGGCGTTGTCGCTTGCCGTGCGCGGCCTCGTCCATTTCGACCAGATTGGCACTACGCTTTCACTGAAAGCGACCGGCCGCCAACCGCAGGGCGGGTTTGCGAGCCTGCCGGCCGGCGAGGGCGCGATTTATAGCTGGGTCAATGTGGGCGGCTTCGCCACCATCGACAAAGCGCACGGCGAATCGGTCGCCAAGGTCGGCACCGACTTCACCAAAAGCATCGAAAACGAGAACCGCAACCGCTTTTTCAGGCGCAATCTCGGCTATGTCGCCGCCGGCGTGGCGATGACTGCTGCGGTTGTTGTCGGTGTGGTCGCATTCGGCGGCTTACAGGATCAGGATATTTCGATTTTGGCCGCCTTGGGCTTTGGCGGGTTCATCGTGGGCATATTCCTGGTGCCGGTTCTGCAGGCGCTGTTCGGCGGCGCCGGTTTCGCGGCGCTGTTTCGAAGCGCGATGTCGCTGATCGTCGTGGCCATATTCTTTTCGATCGGCACCAACTTCTTCCGCGCGATTCTGCCGAACGGCTTCGGCGGCGCGCTGCCGGCGGTTACGTCGTTCCTATCCGGCTATCCTTTCTCCTTCGCGCTGATGGGCGCGTTCGCCGCGCTTAATGGGTTGTTCCTTTACTTGATGAAGGCGCCAACGGCGCTCGGCCGGCCGGTCATGGATCAGTTGTCGGGCTTCCGGCTCTATCTGGAAACCGCGGAAGCCGATCGCCTCAATATGCAGGCACCTGAGATCACCGCCGAGCGCTTCGAGGCGCTGCTGCCCTATGCGGTCGCCCTCGACGTCGAAAAGCCGTGGGCGAATGCCTTCGAGGCGGCGCTGCGCCGCGCGAACCCTGGGGACGCCGACCCGATGCGGCATTATCAGCCGAATTGGAGCAGCGGCGGCGGCTGGTCGGGCGGCAATTTCAGCGGCGCGATCGCGTCCGGCGTCGCAAGCGTCTCGAGCGCCTTGGCCAGCGCCGTGCCGGTCTCGTCCGGCTCTTCCGGCTTCTCCGGCGGCGGAGGTGGTTCGGGCGGCGGTGGCGGCGGCGGCGGTGGGGGAGGCTGGTAGCGCGTGATCCCGAAATGTGGGTACCGGTTTTCGGATGAGATCACGCGCCGGCATTAAAGCCATGGGTGACAGCGGGCACCTGCCTTGCTAGGCAGGCCCGGCCCGACGCTGAAAGTCTTGCTATGCCCGATCTATTGCTCGAATTCTTATCCGAGGAAATTCCTGCGCGCATGCAGGCGCGTGCCGCCGACGACTTGAAGAAAATGGTTACCGACCGGCTGGTGGCGGCCGGGCTCGTTTATGAAGGCGCCAAGGCTTTCGCCACGCCCCGTCGGCTCGCGCTGTCGGTGCACGGCGTGCCGGTGCGCCAGCCGGACATCAAGGAAGAAAAGAAGGGCCCGCGCGTCGGCGCGCCGCAGAACGCGATCGCCGGCTTCCTCAAGGCGGCCGGCTTGCAATCGATCGACCAGGCCAAAGTGCAGCCCGACAAGAAGGGCGATTTCTATGTGGCGGTGATCGAGAAGGCGGGCCGCTCGGCGCTCGATGTGCTGGCCGAGATGATTCCGGAGGTGGTGCGCGGTTTTCCTTGGCCGAAGTCGATGCGCTGGGGCAGTGGGCGGCTCACCTGGGTCCGCCCGCTGCACTCGATCCTTGCCACCTTTGGCCCGGAAACCGAAGAGCCCGACGTTGTCGCCTTCAGCGTGGATGGCATCGCCGCCGGCGACGAAACCCGCGGCCATCGCTTCATGGCGCCGGCGCCCTTCAAGGTGCGCCGCTTCGACGATTACATCGGCAAGCTCGAGGCCGCCAAGGTGGTGCTCGATCCGGCGCGGCGCGCCGAGATGATCCTGGCCGACGCCAAGAATCTCGCCTTCGCGCAAGGCTACGAACTCTTGGAGGACGCTGGCCTGCTCGCCGAGGTCGCCGGCCTGGTGGAATGGCCGGTCACGCTGATGGGCTCGTTCGACCCGGCGTACCTCGCGATCCCCGAGGAGGTGATTCGCGCCACCATCCGCAACAACCAGAAATGCTTCGTGCTGCGCGACGCCGCAACCGCCAAGCTCACCAACAAATTCATCCTGGTCGCCAACGAGGAGGCCAACGACGGCGGCAAGGCCATCGTCGCCGGCAATGAGCGCGTGATCCGCGCGCGGCTGTCCGATGCCAAGTTTTTCTACGAGACCGATTTGAAGGCGCGGCTGGAAGACCGGCTGCCAAAATTCGAGCATATCGTGTTCCACGAAAAACTCGGCTCGCAGGCCGAGCGCATCGAGCGTGTTGAATCGCTCGCGGCCGAGCTCGCAACGACGCTGTCGAGCAGGCCGGATTTCTTCGTCGGCAAGAAGCCGACCAAGGAGGAATTCGACGAAGAACAGCAGGCCTATATCCAGAAGGTCTGCCGCGCCGTGAAACTATGCAAGACCGATTTGCTGACGGACGTGGTGGGGGAATTTCCCGAGCTGCAAGGGCTCATGGGGAAGTATTACGCCGAGGCGCAGGACGAGGACGAAGCGGTCGCCCACGCCATCGAGGACCACTACCGGCCGAAGGGGCCGGACGATCTCGTTCCCGCCGATCCGGTGGCGATCGCGGTGGCGCTCGCCGACAAGATCGACACTCTGGTCGGCTTCTGGGCGATCGACGAAAAGCCGACCGGATCGAAGGACCCTTACGCGCTGCGGCGTGCCGCGCTCGGCGTCATTCGCATCGTGATCGAAAACGAATTGCGGCTGCCGCTGCGCGCGCAGTTGTGGCGGCACTTCGCCACGGTGCGCCGCGATGAAAATCTGGCGGAAGCCATCACGCTGCTGCACCCCCTGAACGAGCAGATATTGAACTTGAGCGCGACCGATATCGAGCTGGCGATGAAGCTCGAAGTCTTGGTGTCGGAGAAGGCCAAGCAATTGGCCGGTCCCGTCTTGGTGCAGGCCCATTCCTATCTCCAGCAGACGCGCGATTTGCTCTCGTTCCTCGCCGACCGGCTCAAGGTGCAGCTGCGTGAGGACGGCGCGCGGCACGATCTGGTCGATGCGGTGTTCGCGCAGAATAACGAGAGCGATTCGGGCCAGGACGACCTGTTGCTCATCGTGCGCCGGGTCGAGGCGCTGGGAAAATTCCTCGACAGCGACGACGGCAAGAATCTGCTCGCCGGCGTCAAGCGCGCCTCGAACATCCTGCGCATCGAGGAAAAGAAGGACCGCACGAGCTACACCGGGGCACCCGATGCCCAGCGTCTGGCCGCGCCGGAAGAAATGGCGCTGGCGGAAGCCGTGCATCTCGCCAAGAAGGACGCCTCCGCGGCCGTCGCCAACGAAGACTTTGCCGTCGCTATGAGCGCCATGGCCAAGCTGCGCCCCAAGGTCGATGCTTTCTTCGACAAGGTCACTGTCAATGTCGACGACAAGGCTTTGCGCGAAAACCGCCTCAGGCTGCTCAACGAGATTCGCGAAGCCACCCGCGCGGTGGCGGATTTCTCAAAGATCGAGGGCTAATCTTTACTTCTCACCGTAAGGACGGGGAGAGGGAAGCAAATGCGGAACCAGCCCGCCCGACTCGTCGTTTCACCCCAGCATCAACATAAGGATACCGTCATGGTCATCGGCATCGCTCATCTGCAGCCCATTGTCGCGCTGATTGCCGGCATCCTCATCCTGGTCATGCCGCGCCTGCTCAACTTCATCGTAGCGGTCTACCTGATCCTGATCGGCGTCATCGGACTTGGACTTATCCGCTGATCACAAAGGTGGGCTTGCGTCGCGGTCCCTGAGGGTGTTTTTAGGGCCGCAAACCCGCCCCAGCATTTTTTGAGCCATGGCCAAACGAAAATCCTCGCGCGCGAGCGCCAAATCCAAAAAACCGGCTATACGCAAGGCCTCCAAGCCCAAGTCTTCCAAGGCAAAGCCTTCCAAGCCAAAGGCTTCCAGGCCTAAGGCGGCGGCGCGCCCGGCAGCCCGAAAATGGGTCTATGGATTCGGCGGCGGTCGCGCCGAGGGCAAGCCTAATATGCGCAATCTGCTGGGCGGCAAGGGCGCCGGCCTTGCCGAAATGGCCAATCTCGGACTTCCGGTGCCGCCCGGCTTCACCATCACGACCGAGGTCTGCACCTACTACTACGCGCACGACAAGCAGTACCCGAAGGAGCTGCGCGATCAGGTCGAGAAGGCGCTTGCCCAAGTCGGGCGTATAACGGGCAAGATTTTCGGAGATAAGAGCAACCCGCTTTTGGTTTCCGTCCGCTCCGGCGCCCGCGCCTCCATGCCCGGCATGATGGACACCGTGCTCAATCTCGGCCTCAACGACGAAACGGTCGCGGCGCTGGCGAAGAAATCCGGCGACCGGCGTTTTGCGTATGACAGCTACCGGCGCTTCATCACCATGTATTCCGACGTGGTGCTCGGCGTCGGCCACGAACATTTCGAGGAATTGCTCGATCGCCACAAAGAGCGTCAGGGTTACTCGCTCGACACCGATCTCACCGCCGACGACTGGGCCGAGCTTGTCGAACTCTACAAGAAGCGTCTGCAGCAGGAACGCGGCGAACCATTCCCGCAGGACCCGCATGAGCAATTGTGGGGCGCGATCGGCGCGGTGTTCGGTTCCTGGATGAACCAGCGCGCCAACACCTACCGCCGCCTGCACAATATTCCGGAAAGCTGGGGCACCGCGGTCAACGTGCAGGCCATGGTGTTCGGCAATATGGGCGACACCTCGGCGACCGGCGTCGCCTTCACCCGCAATCCGTCGACCGGCGAGAAGAAGCTGTACGGCGAATTCCTCATCAACGCGCAAGGCGAGGACGTGGTCGCCGGCATCCGCACGCCGCAGGAAATCAGCGAAGCCGCGCGCATCGAGGCCGGCTCCGACAAGCCGTCGATGGAAAACACGCTGCCCAAGGCCTATGGCGAACTCAAGCGCATCTACAACGTGCTCGAGCGCCACTACCGCGATATGCAGGATCTCGAATTTACGGTGGAGCAGAATAAGCTGTGGATGCTGCAGACCCGCTCGGGCAAACGCACGGCCAAGGCGGCGCTGCGCATCGCGGTCGAACTCGCCAACGAAGGTCTGATCTCCAAGGACGAGGCGGTGCTGCGCGTCGATCCACTGGCGCTCGATCAATTGCTGCATCCGACCATCGATCCGCGCGCGCACCGGCGCGTGGTCGCGAGCGGCCTGCCGGCATCGCCGGGTGCTGCCTCCGGCGAAATCGTATTCTCGCCGGACGAGGCGGCGCAGCTTAAGGCCGACGGCAAGAAAGTGATCCTGGTGCGGGTGGAAACGTCGCCCGAAGATATCCACGGCATGCACGCGGCTGAAGGCATCCTCACCACCCGCGGCGGCATGACGTCGCATGCGGCCGTGGTCGCGCGCGGCATGGGCAAGCCTTGCGTCTCCGGCGCCGGATCGCTGCGCGTCGATTATGCCGCGGGCACCATGACCGCCGGCGGGCAGTCCTTCAAAAAGGGCGAGTTCATCACCGTCGACGGCTCGACTGGCCAGGTTCTGGCCGGCAAGGTCGACATGATCGAACCGCAGCTGTCCGGCGAATTTTCCACTTTGATCGGCTGGGCCGATAAGGTGCGCAAACTCGGCGTTCGCGCCAATGCCGATACTCCGGCCGATGCAAAAGCGGCCGTGCGCTTCGGTGCCGAGGGCATCGGGCTGTGCCGCACCGAGCATATGTTCTTCGACGAAGACCGCATCCAGGCGGTGCGCGAGATGATCCTGGCCGACGACGAGAAATCGCGCCGCACCGCACTCGCCAAGCTGTTGCCGATGCAGCGCGCCGATTTCGTCGAGCTGTTCGAGATCATGGGCGGCCGGCCGGTGACCATCCGGCTGCTCGATCCGCCGCTGCATGAGTTCCTGCCGCACGGCGAAGAGGAGATCGCGGAAGTGGCGGCGGCCATGGGCGCCGATCCGCGCAAGCTCGCCGACCGGGCGCGCGAACTTGCAGAATTCAACCCGATGCTGGGCTTCCGTGGCTGCCGCATCCCGATCGCCTATCCGGAAGTTGCCGAGATGCAGGCGCGCGCCATCTTCGAGGCCGCGGTCGAGGCGCAAAAGCGCACCGGCAAACCGGTGGTGCCCGAGGTGATGGTGCCGCTGATCGCCACCAAGATGGAGCTCGATCTGGTCAAGGCGCGTATCGACGCCATGGCGAAGGCGGTGGCCAAGGAGAGCGGCGCCAAGCTCGACTACCAGGTCGGCACCATGATCGAATTGCCGCGCGCCGCGCTGCTGGCCGGCGAGATCGCCGAGACGGCCGAATTCTTCTCGTTCGGCACCAACGATCTCACACAAACGACGTTCGGCATTTCGCGCGACGACGCGGCGAGCTTCCTCGGCATCTACACCGCGCGCGGTATCCTGCCGGCCGATCCCTTCGTGTCGATCGATCAGCAGGGCGTCGGCGAACTGGTGCGCATCGGTGTCGAGCGCGGGCGGAAAGTTCGTCCCAAGCTCAAGGTCGGCATCTGCGGGGAGCACGGCGGCGACCCGGCTTCGGTCGCCTTCTGCCACGCGATCAAACTCGACTACGTGTCGTGCTCGCCGTTCCGCGTGCCGATTGCGCGGCTCGCCGCCGCGCAGGCTGCCTTGGGAAAAGTCGCGGCCAGCACGGCGTGACATTGGGACGCGTGAGCGCCGGCCGCCTATTCGCAAGGCCGAGCGGCCTTAGCCGCGTACACATGCGATATGGTTAACGTTTGTTTTCCATCAATTGCTCGCAAAATCGCGGACAACTTGCACGCCGCGACAATTGGGTGCGGCACAGCGGCGTAGCCGCAGCGAGCGGTTAACGCGTTCGCAAGGTTAATCAGTCCATAAAAAATCCGGTCGCATTGTCTGCGATCCGCCGGCCTATGCCGGCAAGCGCATATCCCGATGGGCTTGTCCTCGACTCGACGGGGGATGGCAACCGGTTTTGATCGTGCGCCGAGTCAGAGTTGTTGCGTGGCGTGAGCGGGTCATGGCGGTTTCGCGTAAGCGTCGACAGCGAAGACGAGGATCGGTCGGTTTAGGTGCGTTGATCTTCGCGCTACTGCCCAGCACGATCGGCTTCCAGGATCTCGGTGCACTGCTGGTACGCCAGCCGGGCGTTGCCGCGCGCGCACAAAGTCACGTGATCGCCTCGCCGTTCGGCACCATCCACGCCGCCACATTCAGCCTGCCGAGCCCGCTCGGCACCGCCATCCCGCATCCGCCGCTTTATGCGCTGGCGAATTTCGACCCGACCGACGTCACCGGCTCGATCGCCTCGCAGTATCTCGGCGACCTCAACGCGCCGCTGCAGTTTCCGACCGTCAATCGCAAAAGCAAACGCGACTCAGGCCTGGCGCGGTCGCGCGAACCGCTGCCGCCATTGCCGCCGCTCGCCGCCATCGAGCCGGTTCCGCAGGAGCAAGCCGATGCGCCGCTCAAGAGCGAGGAAACCGCCGGCCGCTTCGATCCCTATTCGAAGTACGATTTTGCCACCGCGCCGGAAGAGCAACCAACGTCGTCCGATACGCATGTGTCCGCAGCGGATCATTCGTCCGGCCGCAAGGACGGCACGCAGATCTATTTCGGCACCAATCCGCTTCCCGGAGATCAGGAGCCGATCACGCCCTGGGCGGCGGGCGAGGCGCCGGTGGTGATGGCGTCCGCCGATCCCGACATCAAGCAGTCGGCGCTCGCACCGCCGCAGCCGGGCGGCGACGAGAAACCCGGCGAAACAATTGCCAGCAAGGGCGAAGTCACCGGCGTCGATCAGCATCCGCGATCGCCGGCCGAGCGTCTTGCGCTTAGCGGCCCGGCGCGCGCCAAAGCTGAGAAATGTCTCGCCAATGCGGTCTATTTCGAATCGCGCGACGAACCGGCGCGCGCGCAGATCGCGGTCGCGCAGGTGGTGATGAACCGGGTGTTCTCGCCGTTCTATCCAAATGACGTCTGTGGCGTGGTCTACCAGAACGCCCACCGGCATCTCGCCTGCCAGTTCACCTTCGCCTGCGACGGCGTTCCCGACGTGGTCACCGAACCGGATGCGTGGGCGCGCGCCAAGCATATCGCGCGCGACATGCTCGACGGCAAGCTGTGGATGCCGGACGTGGCGAAGTCGACGCACTATCACGACTCTTGGGCGCACCCGAACTGGGTCCGGGAGATGAAAAAGATGGAGCGGCTCGGCGGGCTTATCTTCTATCGGCCGCGCGCCTGGGGCGATGGTTCCGGAGAGCCGGTTTGGGGCGATGCCAAGGCCACGGCCGAGGAAGCCAAGAAGATGTAGGCGGAACCGGCCGCGCGCGAGCCATGCGCGGCTCAAATGCCCACGATCACAATAATTCGTTTTGGCCCGGCCCGGTGGGTCTATATGGTCCAGCCGGTTCCATTCGGCCGGAGATAGTCCACGATGGCGTTGCATGGCACGGTTGAAAAATCGGCGGCCGGAGTGGGCTGGCGCACGCCTTTGGTGGTGGTGATCTGCGGCTGTTTGATCGCGCTGATCAGTTTCGGGCCGCGCTCCTCGCTCGGATTTTTCCTCACGCCGCTGTCGCAGGCCAATCACTGGGGCCGCGACGTGTTCGCGCTCGCGGTCGCCATCCAGAACCTGCTGTGGGGCATCGGGCAGCCGCTTGCCGGCGGCATCGCTGACCGCTTCGGCGCCACCCGCGTGCTGATTACCGGAGCATTGTTCTATGCCGCCGGGCTGGTAGTTATGGCGCACGCTACCACGCCCGCCGAACTCAACTTATCGGCCGGCGTGTTGATCGGCTTGGGGTTGTCCGGCTGCTCGTTCAACCTTGTGCTCGGCGCTTTCGGCAAGCTCCTGCCGCCGGAGTGGCGCTCGCTCGCTTTCGGCGCTGGCACTGCCGCCGGTTCATTTGGGCAATTCATGTACTCACCGATCGGCGTCGCGCTGATGAATTCCGTCGGCTGGCAGACCGCACTGACCATCTTCGCCGGCGTTACGCTGTTGATCCTGCCGCTGGCGATCGCTCTCGCCACGCCGCGCGGCACGGCGCAGGCTGCCGCACAAGCGGCCACCATGGATTCGCAGTCGTTGCGGCAGGCGCTAGCGGAAGCCTTCGGTCACCGCAGTTATGTTCTGCTGGTCCTCGGCTTTTTCACCTGCGGTTTCCAACTCGCCTTCGTGACCGTGCATCTGCCGTCCTATCTGCTCGATCGCGGCCTGTCGGCCGAAGTCGGCGGCTGGACGCTCGCCATCATTGGCTTGTTCAACATCGTCGGTTCGTTGACGTCGGGCTACCTCGGCAATCGGGTGCCCAAGCGTTACATCCTCTCGACGATTTATTTCGCGCGCGCCCTCTCGATCGTCGTTTTCGTTTTGCTGCCGCCGAGCATAGGCGCGACGCTGATTTTCGGCGCCGTCACCGGATTGCTCTGGCTGTCGACGGTACCGCCGACGTCGGCGCTGGTCGCGGTGATGTTCGGCACGCGCTGGCTGTCGATGCTGTTCGGCTTTGCGTTCTTCAGCCACCAGGTCGGCGGCTTCCTCGGCGTCTGGCTGGGCGGCCTTGCATTCGACAGCTACGGCTCATACACGCCGGTCTGGTGGCTGTCGGTGTTGTTCGGCGTGCTGTCGGCGATCATCAACCTGCCGATCGTTGAGAAGCCGGTGGTGCGCGCCGAGACCGTGCCTGTCGCGGCCTGAGGTCTCGGCGCGCGCGACGTTTAGGAAACGTGTTCCACTGTCACCGGGGTAAGCCCTGAAAAGCCCAGGGCGCGGGCGCCGGCAGGCGTGAGATCAATCACGCGCCCGCTGACGAACGGACCCCGGTCGTTGATGCGCACGACGACGCTGCGTCCATTATGTTTGTTGGTGACGCGTACCCGCGTACCGAACGGCAGCGTACGATGCGCCGCTGTCAAGCCGTCGGGTTTTGCGCGTTCGCCGTTCGCGGTTTTTTTACCGGCATAGGCGTAGATTGACGCAATCCCAGTCTCGGCCATTGCCGCTGACGAGAAAACAAAAAGAACAACGGCGCCGCAAAGCGCGGCGCTTACGCGCACGAGCATCAAATTTTACTCCTGGATTGGCCCCACCGAGCGCGGCTCTGCTAGGGGTCGCCTCGGGCCGTTTCAGGGCGAGAGTGAGGTTATTTCACGCAGTAGTATTAGTACGGACGGGACTTGTTCCGGTCCGGCGACTTGTTCCACATAGGCCGCTAAGACAGGCGATGAAGGAGTGCGTGCCGTGGCGACATTCAAGGCGATCGTGGTCGAGAAGACCGACAGCGGCACCAAGGCCGCGCTGGCCGAGTTCGACGAAGCCAATCTGATGGACGGCGATGTCGCCGTCCGCGTCGAATATTCGACGGTGAATTACAAGGACGGTCTCGCCGTCACCGGCAAATCGCCGGTGGTGCGCCGCTTCCCGATGATCGCCGGCATCGATTTTGCCGGCACGGTCGAGTCGTCCAGCCATCCTGCATGGAAGCCGGGCGACAAGGTGATCCTCAACGGCTGGGGCTGCGGCGAAACCCATCTTGGCGCCTACGCAGAGAAGGCGCGGGTGAAGGGCGACTGGCTGGTGCCGCTGCCGGCAAGCATGAGCGCGCGCGAGGCGATGGCCATCGGCACGGCGGGTTATACGGCGATGCTGGCGGTGATGGCCCTCGAAGGTCATGGCCTTAACCCCGAGCGCGGGCCGGTGGCAGTCACCGGGGCAGCCGGCGGCGTCGGCTCGGTTGCTATTGCCATCCTGGCCAAGCGCGGGTTCAGCGTCAGCGCGGTCACCGGCCGTCCGCAGGAAGCCGAATATCTGAAGGGCCTTGGCGCGGCCGAGATCGTCGAGCGCAATGATCTGGCCGGGCCGCCCAAAGCCTTGGCAAAAGAGCGCTGGGCGGGGTCGGTCGACGCGGTTGGCTCGACCACGCTCGCCAACCTTTTGTCGATGACCCGCTACGGGGGAGCGGTGGCCGCCTGCGGGCTTGCCGGCGGTATGGACCTGCCGGCCTCGGTTGCCCCGTTCATTCTGCGCGGCGTGTGTCTTTACGGCATCGATTCCGTGATGTGCCCGATTTCGCGCCGGCGCGAGGCCTGGAAACGCCTGGAAACCGACCTTGATCGCCAAAAACTGGCGTCGATGACCCATGAAATCGACCTTTCCGAAGTTCCGGCGGCGGCAGGTTCCATCCTGGCCGGCACGGTGCGCGGGCGAATCGTGGTCAAAATCGGGTAACCATGTTCAGGATTTGGCGACGAACGGCAGGTACAGTTCGGCAGGCTTGAACAACAGGCCGTGAGTTCGGTAAACCGGTAGCGTCAGTCGGAGTGCGGTTATGGTGCGTAGCGTTGCGTTGCTGGTTGGCCTGCTGGCCGCGGTACCGGCCGTAGCAGGAGAGATGAGCGCCGATGAGGCGCGCCGTTTCGTCATCGGCAAGATGTTCTCCTACAACTGTTTCGAAGGCACCCGCGGGCAGGGACGCGTCCATCCCGACGGCTCGGTGGTCGGCTCCATCCAATTCCGCGGTCAAGGCCAGGTGCGCTACGCCGTGCTGCCGCCGGGCACGCTGCGGGTGAAAGGCGAATCGGTTTGCGCCTCGCTGCGCGGACTGCCGATCCAGCCCTGTTTCAATCTTGAGCGCACCAGCGAGCAAAGCTTTCGCGGCTCGGTGGCGGGACTGGGGTTCGCCTATTGCGAATTCACCCGCAATCAAGGCCGGGCGCACGTGATCCGCAGTGCGCACAGCACCCATGCGCTGGGCCTGCGGCCGTCGTTCACCGCCGATAACAACTAGAGCTTTCAGCCCTTCGCCGGGAAAATCATCGTCGTCGTTGTAGCGTGGGCATAGAGCTTGCCGGCGCGGTCCTTCACGTCGCCTTCCGAGGTGGCGACCGAGCGCCCGCGATGCACGATGCGGCCTTCCGCCCGCACCATTCCGGTGTCCTTGGTCATCGGCCGCACCAGGTTGAATTTCAACTCCAGCGTGGTCCAGGTGTCGCCTTTGACCAGCGTCGAAAAAACCGCGCAGCCGAGTGCGGAATCGAGCAGCGTGGCCGCGAAACCGCCGTGCACGGTGCCGATCGGGTTGTAGTGGCGGTATTCCGGCATGCCCTCGAATACCGCGCGGCCGTTGCCGACCTCGATCAGGTGGAAGCCAAGGGTTTGGCTCATCGGCGGGTTCGGCAGCGTGCCGTTGACGATTGCCTGCAGGAAGCCGAGCCCATCATAGGACGTGAGTACCGCGGGCGTTACGACGCCGTAATTTCTGTTAGTCACGTGGCCCCCGAGTGTTGAATCGAGATCAATGTAGCGGAGCGTTCACGCGATATCGAGCCGGAAAGGTTCGCCTTCCATGGCGGAGTGGCCGGGGCCGATAGTCTCGATTGCGCGCACCATGCGGCCGTCGCGCTTGAGCAACTGGTCGGCGATCGAAACGATGCGCGGGTTCGGGTAGGCGGTGCGCGAGGCACGCCGGATATCCCATGCGATTTTTTGTTCGTCGCGTGCCGGATTGAGCGCGCAGGCCGCCACATAGGCGCCGGCGGTCGAGCGGCTGATGCCGGCAAAGCAGTGCACCACCATCGGCGCCGCGCGATCCCAGCGGACGACGAAATCGATCAGCCGCTCGACGTGTTCCT
Source organism: Pseudolabrys sp. (assembly GCA_036491675.1). Lineage (GTDB taxonomy): Bacteria > Pseudomonadota > Alphaproteobacteria > Rhizobiales > Xanthobacteraceae > Pseudolabrys. Next base: position 52,968 of record DASXBN010000090.1, read on the forward strand.
CCGCGGGCGCGGTGTAGCCGTCCATCGGCGCGACGATATCGTCCATGGGAAGCACAAGATGATTTTCCGGAGCAATATGAGTCGGCCGCTCCACTCGGTCGGTCAGCCGCAACAGCGTGACGATATGGCGAGCGCCGGTCTCGTCGACCGTGGCGTACAGGCGTGCGAGGGAGCAGACGTGGATCATGGGCGCAATGGAACCTATTCGTTGCGACTTATCTATGACGTACCGTCTTGCTTGGAAAGTATTAGCCGCGCAGCAATTTCTTGAACCGCTCGCGGAAGCGCGCCTCGGCGGTGCCGGCCGGCCAGGGCGTCAGATAATCGCGCTCGAGCGTTGCGGAGAATTTCGGCGGCGGGCCGAAGAAGGCCCGCGCCTCGGCGGCCTCGAAGCCGGCAAGCCGGGTGGCCTCAAGATAGGCAGCGGCGCGGTCGGCGGCCTTGATCAGGCTTTGCAAGGGGTCGCGCAACTTCGCAGGAAGACCGAAGCGCAGGTGGATGACGGCGAGCAGGCGCTGCTCGACCGCCTTGTAGCTGTCGCCGATCACCGCCTTGAACGGCGAGATCATGTCGCCGATCACGTATTCCGGCGCGTCGTGCAGCAGCACCGCCAGACGGCCGGCTGCATCGAGCCGCGGCGCCTTGGCGCGGGCCAGCGCCTCCACCAGCAGCACGTGCTGGGCGACCGAAAAAATATGCGCGCCCTTGGTCTGCCCGTTCCAGCGCGCGACGCGGGCAAGGCCGTGTGCGATGTCTTCGATCTCGACGTCGAGCGGCGAGGGATCGAGCAGATCGAGGCGGCGCCCGGACATCATGCGCTGCCAGGCGCGCGGGGCGACCTTACCCGTGCTTTTGCGCGCCTTGCTCATTTGCGCTTGGTGAGTTTGGCGCACGCCGCATGCCGATGGCAGGTGACCAGATGGTCGTTGACCATGCCGACCGCCTGCATGAACGCATAGACGATGGTGGGGCCGACGAACTTGAAGCCGCGGCCGATGAGCTCTTTCGACATCTTGCGCGACAGTTCGGTTTCCGCCGGTACCTGTTTGGTGCTGCGGAACTGGTTCACCCTCGGCCGGCCATCGAGATGATCCCACAGCAACGTGGAAAATCCCGGCCCGCGCTCCATGATATCGATATAGGCACGCGCCGACGCCACCGCGCCCTCGATCTTGGCGCGGTTGCGCACGATGCCGGCGTCCTTCATCAGGGATTCGATCTTGCGCTTACGATAGCGCGCGATCTTTTCCGGATCGAAATCGTCGAAGGCACGGCGGAAATTCTCGCGCTTGCGCAGGATGGTGATCCAAGCGAGGCCGGCCTGAAAGCCGTCGAGGATGAGCTTCTCGAATAGCGCGCGGTCGTCCCACTCCGGCACGCCCCATTCCTCGTCGTGGTAGGCCACGTAAAGCGGGTCCTGCTTCGGCCACGGGCAGCGCTGCAAGCCGTCGGCGTGATGGACAGCCGCGCTCATGCTTTCGCCTCGCCCGGCCAGGCGAATTTCGCCCAATCCGGCTTCACCACGCGGATCGCAACCCCGCCGCAGATCAGCGGCGTGCCGCTGGCAAGTGCATCCTCGACGCGATCGAGCCGCAATAGCGCGAGCCCGCGGCCCTTGGCGGTTGCGCCCAGTGTGCCGACCTGCTTGTCGGCGGCCATCACCGGCAGCCCGGCGGAGGGCGCGAACTCGTCATAGCCGATCGGCAGAATGCGGCTGCGCGCGCTTGAGCGATGCTCGACGCGCGACACCACCTCCTGTCCGACATAGCAGCCCTTGTCGAAATCGACGCCGGCGAGCTGGTCCATGTCGGCTTCGTGCGGGAAGGTGTCGCCATAAATGAAATCCATGCCGCCGCGCGGTACGCCGAGCGCGATGCGGTGCGCCTCGTAAGCATCGGGGTCGGTGAGCGCTGCGCCAAGCGCGGCGGCCGCGTCCGCCGCCAGTTGCGGCGGCAGGATGCTGCGGGTGCCCAACGTGGCAAGCCGCGGATCGGGATAAGACAGGCCGTCCTCGCTCAATGCCGCGCCGTCCCAGAACGCCATCACGCCGAGCGCTTCCGAGAGGTCCTCGATCGTGATCTTGGCGCGCAGTTTGTAGAAGGTGAGCTTCTCCAATAACGTGGCGGCCAGCGCGCGCGGGCAATCGAGAAAAAAGCCGCTACCGTCCCCGGGCTCGGCCTCGGCAGCAATGAAATCCACGATGATCTTGCCTTGCGGCGTGAGCAGCGCCGCGAAACGCGCCTGGCCGGGGGCGACTTTGCCCATGTCGTTGCTGGCAAGCCCATTGAGGAAGCGCCGGGCGTCGTCGCCGGCGACCTTAACCACGCCGCGGTCGGGGAGGAGTGCTGCTTTCATACCAAATCTCTTGCCAGAACTCGCGGCGAAACGTAAGCGCTGTTGGCGAAGCCTCAAGTCCCGTTAGAGCCGGTCCAGCATGGCGGAAACCTACGATCTGATCCTTAAGGGCGGCAGCGTGGTCAACCACGACGGCGAGGGCGTGCGGGATATAGGTATTCGTTCCGGCCGGTTCGCGGCCATCGGCGATCTCGCGCGCGCTTCGGCTGGCGAGACGATCGATTGCCGCGGCCTGCACCTGCTGCCCGGTGTGATTGACAGCCATGTGCATTTCCGCGAGCCCGGCCTCACCCACAAGGAGGACCTCGAATCCGGCTCGCGCGGCGCGGTGCTCGGCGGCGTCACCGCGGTGTTCGAGATGCCGAACACGGACCCGACCACCACCACGGCCGCCGCGGTTGCCGACAAGGTCAAGCGCGGCCATCACCGCATGCATTGCGACTTCGCCTTTTATGTCGGCGCCACGCGCGAGAACACCAACACGTTAGGCGAACTGGAAATGCTGCCGGGCGTCGCCGGCGTGAAAGTGTTCATGGGCTCCTCCACCGGCTCGCTGCTGATCGAGGATGACGAGGGCGTGCGCGCGGTGCTTAAAAGCATCCGCCGCCGCGCCGCCTTCCATTCCGAGGATGAGTATCGCCTGCGCGAGCGCATGAACCTGCGCATCGAAGGCGACCCGCGCTCGCATCCGGTGTGGCGGGACGCAACCGCAGCGCTCATGTGCACGCAGCGCCTGGTTCGGCTGGCGCGCGAAACCGGCAGGCGCGTCCACGTGCTGCACGTCACCACCAAGGCAGAAGCGGTCTTTCTCGCCGATCACAAGGACATTGCCACGGCGGAGGCCACACCGGCCCATCTCACGCTTGCCGCGCCCGAATGCTACGAGCGGCTCGGCACGCTCGCCCAGCTTAATCCGCCGATCCGCGATGCCGCCCATCGCGAGGGGCTGTGGAACGCTATCGCTCAGGGCGTCATCGACAGCATCGGCTCCGATCATTCCCCGCATACGCGCGAGGAAAAGGCACATCTTTATCCGAAGACGCATTCCGGCATGACCGGTGTGCAGACGCTGGTCCCGTTGATGCTCGACCACGTCAATGCCGGCCGGCTTTCGCTTCTGCGTTTGGTCGATCTCACCAGCGCGGGGCCAGCGCGGCTGTTCGGCATTGCCGCCAAGGGCCGCATCGCGGTCGGCTACGATGCCGACCTGACGGTGGTCGATCTCAAGCGGCGCGAGACTATCACCGACCGCTGGATTGCCTCGCGCGCCGGCTGGACGCCTTACGCCGGCCTCACCGTCACCGGCTGGCCGGTAGGTACCGTGATACGCGGCCACAAGGCGATGTGGGAAGGCAGTCTGAGCGCGCCAGCGTGCGGGGAGCGCGTCCGCTTCTTGGAGGCTTTGGCGAGTTGAAGGGTTACGGCATTGCTTGCCGCAATACGCTGGTTTTGACGATTTCAGTATAAGGAAGTTTTCCCCAGGCTCTTTATCTCACGCTATTTCTGTGGAATTGCAGACCATTCGCCAATATTTATCAACGGTACCAAAGCACCCGCGTCCAACCCCGGACCGGGAGGGCAGGATTCCATGAGCGGCGATCTTGTTTCCCTCCGCATGTTTTTGGTTGGGGCCGCACCGCCGCACGAGGACCTGTGGCGCGAAGGCGCCGCCCAGGCCTCCGTCCCGATCGAATTTGACGCGGGCAATGCCGCCGCCGCCAAAGCCGCGCTAAGCAGAGGCGGGGTCGATATATGCGTGCTGGATGCCGACCTGGACGACACCGGCATGGCATCTGTGATCAAGGCCGCGCGCGCCAAGCGGCCGGCGCCGCTGATCTTTGCGTCCGCTCCGCGCGGCAGCACGCGCCCCGATAAGACCGACGGCGTGCTGCCGGTTCCCGCCAATCCTGGCGACGCGTGCAAGCTGGTCGAAATCTGCATCCGCGCGAAAATGCCGACGCGGGTTCTGATCGTGGACGAATCCGACGCGTTGCGCGGCGTCGTGCGCAAGATTCTGTCGGCCAGCCGTTTCGAGTTGGATATCCATGAGGCCTCGGAGAGTACGGCCGCGCTCAACCAGTTGCGCAACGGCGGTTTCGGCATGGTGTTTCTTGACTACAACATGCCGGGCCTCAACGGCGCCGACATCTTGTTGGGGATCAAGCGCGAAAGTCCGGGTGCCTCGGTCGTGATAATGTCGTCGGTGCTTGTCAAAGGCACCGGAAGTCGCCCCCATTTGTCGAGCGCGCTCGGCTTTTTGAAAAAGCCGTTCTATCCGGCCGATGTCGATGTCGTGCTCGAGCGCTATTTCGGCCTGCGCGGGCCGAAATGACGGGTAGCGATGGTACGAAAAGGAAGCTCGACAATTGCCGGCGACTATTGCCGGCGACTATTGCCGGCGCCGGTCGAGTGAAAACTCGCCGTTGCGAACGCGCGTGCCGAGCCCTTCGGCGAAAGTGGCGGCGGCTTCCTCGCCATAGGTGGTGACGAATTCGGCGAGGGCGGTGAACAGGCAGGCCTGCGCCAAGCAATCACCCTCGACGCCGTCGAGGCGGGCTTCCGCCCAGGCTTCCTGCAGGTAGCCCAAAGCCACGCGTTTCTGTTCGTGGTCCGGCACTGGCTCGCGCGCGTGCGTGGATCGCTCGGTCGTCGTCATATTAACCTTTGTCCCCGGGGCGCCGGAATTGGACGCCAAACCCAAATCGCAATGGGACGTTAGCACGGGCGCGTAAGCCACCAAGCGCACAGCTAAAGAAAGGTTAATAACGGCGGGCTAGCGCATGATTCCATAGAACCCGCCGCGGACCTGATTCGGGGTGGGACCCGGTTTTCGGAAAAGATAATGCGCCTAATTGGCGTAGCGCGCGGTGATATCGCGGGCGATCTTGGCGCCTTCGTCGAGATAGCGGCGAATGGCCAGATCGGCGGCCGGTGTGCAGGTGCGATAAGTCTGCTGGAACCCCCGGTAACCGCGATTAAAGCCGGCCACGATCTTGCGCCGCCGGTCGCCATCGGGCGTTTCGGCGTCGATCAAGGCCTGCATCTCGTTACGCCATTTCTGCCCTTCACGCGTCCCGCAGACCGCGCGCAGGTAATGCAGCGCGCCCATGATTTCGGCGAGCCGCTGCAAGTCGCCGTCGAACGGCGCCGGTGCCGTCTGCGCGCGCGCGGGCGCGGCAAGGCAGAGCAGGAGGCAAGCGATGGTGATCAGCTTCTTCACGTCTCGGGTCCGGCCATTGGGACGGCTGATATGCCCCCGCTCTGAGGCAATCGCAAGGCACGTGGGGGCTCAGGCCGGCCGGGCAAGCCGCTCGAACGCCGCAGCGATGATTTCGGCCAGGCCCTCGGTGGTGTGCAGGCCCGATAGCTCTGCCGGATCGAGCCAGCGCGCATCATCGAGTTCTTCGTTGAGCACCGTTTCTCCGGCGAGCCAACGCGATGCAAAACACAGGATGACGAAATGCCGCTCGACCCGGCCTTGCGCGTCGCGCACGATCGCTTCGCGGTGGCCGGCAAGCGCGACCGGCTCGATCGCAAGCGAAGTTTCCTCGCGCACTTCGCGGGACACCGCCTGCATGAGCGTCTCGCCGGTCTCCACACCACCGCCGGGCAGGGTGTAAATGCCGAGCGCCGGGTTGCGCGCACGCCGCACCACCAACACTTTACCGTCGCGGATGATGGCCGCGCTGACCGCAAGATAGGGGCGCTGCGGATAGGTTCGCGGGTCGGTCATTATTGCTCTTCGCGCATGGGGACCATGCGCTTACTATTATTTCATCAACCCGTCGACCACGGCCTGCGGCGTCATCGGCTCGCCGGCATTGGCGGCATCCTCGCCGTTGATCACCGCGCCGGCGCGCGCGACCAGCGGCCGCAGCAGTGCGGCGGCACGGTCGGCGAACGCGACCGCGCTGTCCGGCTCAATATCCGACCTCATTGCCGCGCGGGTCGCTTCCAGCACGGCGGTCATGGTGCCGGCCAAGGTGTCGAGACAACCGCGCAAGCTCGGATCGGCGGCATCGTAGGCGGCAATGGCCATGGCGCGGCCCTTGAAGCGCGAGGCTTCGAAGTGCTCGCGATAGCTCATCGGCCGCCAGGCGAGGAAATCGTCCAGACAGTCCGGACAGCTCGACAGCATTTCGAGCAGCATGATCGCTTCGTTGAAGTGATTGAGGTAGTCGGTGGCAAGGCCGGTCGCGGGATTGATATTGGCCTCGGCAAGCCGGACCGCGTCGTCCGGTCCGTCGTCGGCTTGCAACGCCTCGGCGCAATCCTGATATTTCATTGCGACCCCGCCGCCCCCATTGGCCGGGCGGCAGTGTTATTCTACACGGTTAAAACGCGATTAAGCACGCGATAGAGGGGCCCAAAAATGTGCGGTCGCTATACCGTCACCTCCGCGCCGGCGGCGCTGCGGGCGCTGTTCCGCTATGAGGAGCAGCCCAATTTCCCGCCGCGCTATAACATTGCCCCGACGCAGCCGATCGCCATCGTGCGCCTGGTCGATGGCAAGCGCCATTTCGCGCTGGTGCGCTGGGGGCTGCTGCCGTCCTGGGTCAAGGACCCGAAGACCTTCACGCTGCTGATCAACGCGCGCGGGGAATCGGCGACCGAGAAACCGGCGTTCCGCGCCGCCATGAAAAGGCGGCGCTGCCTCATTCCGGCCGATGGCTTCTACGAATGGCAGGCTACGGGCGAGCGCAAGCGGCCGTTTTACGTACGCGCCAAGTCGGGCGCGCCGCTTGCGTTCGCCGGCCTGTGGGAGACTTGGGAAGGGCCGAACGGAGAGGAGCTTGAAACCGCGGCCATTGTCACCACGTCGGCGAACCGCACGCTCAAGCCGATCCATGACCGCATGCCGGTGATCGTGCCGCCCGAGGCGTTCGATCTCTGGCTCAATTGCCCGGACGTCGACGCAAAGACCGTGGAGGCTTTGATCCAACCTGCGCCCGACGGTTTGCTGGAAGCCTACGAGATTTCCACGGCGGTCAACCGCACCGGCAACGACAATGCGAAATTGCTCGAGCCGGTTGGCGCGACTGCGGAGCCAACCGCGAAACCCACAGCGCCCGCGAAGCGCGCGAAGGTCAAGAAGGACAGCGGGCAGGGCGCGTTGTTCTAAATTTGGCCGGTCAGAGGACCTTGCCCGGATTCAAAATTCCGTTCGGATCGAGCATTCTTTTCAAGCCGCGCATCAGTTCGAGCGCGACCGGGTCTTTGTAGTCGGCCAGGATATCGCGCTTCATCACGCCGACGCCGTGTTCAGCCGAGATCGAGCCGCCAAATTTCTTCACCACCGCGAACACTACGGCGTTGACCTCGTCCCAGCGCGCGAGGAAGGCGTTTTTGTCGGCGTCCGGCGGCTGCGTCACGTTGTAGTGGATATTGCCGTCGCCGACATGGCCGAACGGCAACGGACGGCTGCCCGGAATAAACTTGGTCACCGCCGCGTTGGCTTCCTCGATGAAAGCCGGGATCGCGTTAACCGGCACCGACACGTCGTGCTTGATCGAGGCGCCGATATGGCGCTGCACCTCGCCGAACATTTCACGAATGCGCCAGAACGCTTTGCTCTGCTGCACGCTGTCGGCGATGGTGGCGTCGAGCACCAGGCCCTTCTGGTGGCCGACGCCGAGGATTTCCTCCATCTCTGCGCGCAAACCGCTGCTCGCCTGCGACGACAGCTCGATCAGCACGAACCAGGGGTCGTTGCCGGCAAGCGGCATGCGGCTTGTGGCGTCGAATTTGACCACGCCTTCGACGCCGGCCCGCAACATCAGCTCGAACGAGGTGACGCCACCGGCGGTGCGATCCGTGGCGAGGTTCAGCAGCTCGACGGCGGCCTGCGGCGAAGGCACGCCGGCGAAGGCGGTCTCGACCGAGCGCGGCCGCGGCACCAGGCGCAGCACCGCGGCAGTGATGATGCCGAGCGTGCCTTCCGAGCCGATGAAGATGTTCTTCAGATCGTAGCCGGTGTTGTCCTTCTTCAGCTTGTTGAGATTGCGCAGCACGCGGCCGTCGGCCAGCACGACTTCGAGGCCGAGCGCGTGCGAGCGCGCGATACCGTGCGCGATCGCCGCGGTGCCGCCGGCATTGGTCGCGAGATTGCCGCCGATGGTGCAGGTGCCTTCCGATGGCAAGAGCTGCGGATAGAGCCGGTCGGCGGCGGCGGCGGCTTCGCGCGCGCGCTGCAAGGTGACGCCGGCTTCCACCGTCATGGTGTTGGAGACGGCATCGACCTCGCGGATCTTGTCGAGCCGGGTGAGCGAGAGCACGACCTCACCGTGGTGCGGGATCTGCCCGCCGACCAGCCCGGTATTGCCGCCTTGCGGCACAATGGCTGTTTTCGTCTCGTTGGCGAGCTTGAGGATCGCGGCAACCTCTTCGACCGAGCCCGGCCGCAGCACCACCGGCGTCTGGCCGTGGAATAAATCGCGCAGCTCGACCAGATAGGCTTGCTGCGCCGCCTTGTCGGTGACGGCATATTTTTCGCCGACGATGTTGACGAAGCGCGCGAGCAGGTCCGGCGCCAGCGCGCGCGTCGGCTGCGGTTTGCTGTGCAGGTTCATGGTGTCCCCGTTTTCGGCGCCGCCGCGCGCTTGAGCCGGTCGTTGATGGCCTCGCCCAGGCCCTCGTGCGGCACCTTCATGACCGCGATGCGCCTGGCGCCGGAAGCATCGAGCGCGCGCAAATGCGAAAACAGATTGGCCGCCGCCTCGATCAGATCGCCACGCGTGGAAAGATTCAGCGTGGCGCCAGGCGCGGGCCCGAAAGCGAGCAACGTTTCGCCGTCGCGCGCAGTGTCCGCATCGAGGCGCAGATGCGCCTTCGGCGCATAGTGCGACGACAGCATACCGGGCGCGAGCGGCGCGTCGTCGGCGATTGTCGCGACCGCCAGCGGCTGCCCGAGCACGCGTTCGATCTGTTCGCGCGGCAGACCGCCGGGCCGCAGCAAAGTCGGCTCGCCCAGACAGGCGACGATCGTGGACTCAAGGCCGACCGAGCAGGGGCCGGCGTCGATCACCATATCGATGCGTCCGCGCAAATCGGCCAGCACATGCGCGCTACTGGTCGGCGACACATGGCCGGAGCGATTGGCCGAAGGCGCCACCACCGGCCCCTTGAAGGCGGCAAGCAAAGCGCGCGCCACGGCGTGCGCCGGCAAGCGCACCGCCACGCTGTCGAGCCCGGCGAGCGCCAGATCGGCGACGCCGCCGTCCGGCCGCCTCGGCAGCACCAGCGTCAGCGGTCCCGGCCAGAACATGGCCGCCAGCTTCTCAGCCGCGGCATCAAAGCGGGCAAGGCGGCGCGCGGCTTCGATGCTGCCGACATGGGCGATCAGCGGATTAAAACTCGGCCGGCCCTTGGCGGCGTAGAGCCGGGCGATGGCCTCGCCGTTGCCGGCATCGGCGCCGAGGCCATAGACCGTCTCGGTCGGAAACGCGACCAGTCCGCCGGCGGCGAGGCAGGCTGCCGCCGCCTCGACCGCCTGCGCGATCTCTTGCCCTTGGGCCTTCATCACCCGCGTTCCCGGCTCGGCGGTCATTCTTCCTCGCAAGCTTGCCTTTAAAGGAGCCGTGGTTATAAGACCGCCACCAGTCGGAGTGTAGCGCAGTCTGGTAGCGCACCTCGTTCGGGACGAGGGGGTCGCAGGTTCAAATCCTGCCACTCCGACCAATAAATCAGACATTTACGCCACAATTCCAAGCCGGGCCAAGCCACCGCGGGCGAGCTTCTCTTTCGCCTCCCGGGGGCCGTCCCTGTGCCCTTGGCGAGGGCCGCAGGCCCGCGTAACGTCACAGTCCTAAAAACGATGCGGCTGGAGCTTACCGGCCGGTTTGGGAGGGTCACGCCTATGCGAGCGAACGTCCGGTTATTGTCGGGTCTGCTGCTTGGTTTGTTAGGCCTATCGTTCGCCGCCGCCGGCAACGCCCAGGCGGCCGGCTATCCCGACCGGCCGGTGCGTATCATCGTCGGCTATCCGGCCGGCGGATCGACCGACATCGTCGCGCGCATTATCGGAAACTGGCTGAGCACTAAACTCGGTCAGCAGTTCGTCGTCGAGAACAAGCCCGGCGCCGGCAACAATATCGGCACCGAATTGGTCGCGCGGGCGACACCCGACGGCTACACGCTCTATCTGGTGAATCCGGCCAACACCATCAACGCCACGCTCTACAAGAAGCTCAATTACGTCTTCCTGCGCGACATCGATCCGGTGGGCAACGTCATCCAGGTGCCGAACGTGATGGAGGTCAATCCGTCGGTCCCGGTCAAGACGGTCAAGGAATTCATCGACTACGTCAAAGCCAATCCCGACAAGGTCAACATTGCGTCCTCGGGCAATGGAACCTCGATCCATCTGTCCGGCGAATTGTTCAAGATGATGACCGGCCTGAAGATGACGCACGTGCCCTACAAGGGCTCGGCGCCGATGCTCACCGATTTGCTCGGCGGCCAGGTCCAGGTCACGTTCGACAATCTGCCGTCGTCGATCGCGCACATCAAAGCCGGCAAATTGCGGGCGCTGGCGGTAACTACCGCGAAGCGCTCGCCCGAACTGCCGGATGTGCCGACCGTCGCCGAAACCGTCCCGGGTTACGAAGCCGTCGCATTCTTTGGCTTCGGCACGACGCACGGAACGCCGAAAGAGATCGTCGATGTGCTCAATAAGCAGATCAATCTGGCGCTCCAGGATCCCGGCATCCTTACCAAGCTCAAGGACCTCGGCGGCATTCCTGTTCCCGGCACGCCGGAGGATTTCGGCAAGTTTCTCACCACTGAGACCGCCAAATGGGAAAAAGTGGTGCACGCCGCCAACCTCTCGATTGAGTGAGGCTCCCATGTTCCGGGCGTTCTCCGCATGACAAAGCGTAAGCGTCCGGAGGACCTGCGCAGTCACCGCTGGCTCGGTGCCGACGACATGCGTTCGTTCGGCCACCGCTCGCGGCTGCGCGGCATCGGCTACGATGCGGTCGATTGGACCGGCAAGCCGATCATCGCCATCGTCAATACCTGGAGCGAGATCAATCCGTGCCACGCGCACCTGCGTTCGCGCGCCGACAACGTCAAGCGCGGTGTGCTGCAGGCCGGCGGCTTTCCGATCGAAATGCCGGCAATCTCGCTGGCCGAGACCTTCGTCAAGCCGACGACCATGCTCTATCGCAATTTCCTGGCGATGGAGACCGAGGAACTGCTGCGCAGCCATCCGATCGACGGCGCGGTGCTGATGGGCGGCTGCGACAAGACCACGCCAGGCCTGATCATGGGCGCGATCAGCATGGGGCTGCCGGCGATCTACGTGCCGGCGGGACCGATGTTGCGCGGCAACTGGAAGGGCGAATTTCTCGGCTCCGGCTCGGACGTGTGGAAATACTGGACCGAAAAACGCGCCGGCAACATCACCGACCAGGAATGGAACGAGATCGAGGGCGGCATCGCGCGTTCGTTCGGCACCTGCATGGTGATGGGCACGGCGGCCACCATGATGGCGATCGCCGAGGCGCTCGGCATGTCGCTGCCGGGTGCTTCATCGATCCCCGCCGCCGATTCCAACCATCCGCGCATGTGCGGCGTTGCCGGCCGCCGCATCGTCGACATGGTGTGGGAAGACCTGACGCCGAGCAAGATTTTGACGCCGGCGGCATTCGACAACGCCATCAAAGTGCACATGGCGATGGGCGGCTCGACCAACGCCATCATTCACGTGGTGGCGATGGCGCGCCGCGCCGGCATTCCCGTCGACATGGAAAAATTTGACCAGTTGTCGCGGCAGGTGCCGGTGCTCGCGAATGTGCGGCCGTCGGGCAAATACCTGATGGAGGATTTCTTCTATGCCGGCGGCTTGCGCGCGCTGATGCAGAACTTGCGCGAAAAGCTCGATCTCTCCTGCATCACGGTCACCGGCAAGAGCGTCGGCGAGAATATCGAGGGCGCCAAAGTCCACCTGCCCGACGTTATCCATTCGTTGAACGATCCAATCTACGCCGAGGGCGCCACCGCGGTGCTCAAGGGCAACCTCGCACCCAATGGCTGCGTCATCAAACCGGCCGCCGCCGACAAGCGCTTCCTCAAGCACCGCGGCAAGGCGATCGCATTCGAGGACTACAACCACATGATGCGCGAGATCGAGCGCGACGATCTCGACGTCACGCCCGACCACATTCTGGTGCTGAAGAACGCCGGACCCAAGGGCGGCCCCGGCATGCCGGAATGGGGCATGCTGCCGATCCCGAAACGCCTGTTAGGGCAGGGCGTGCGCGACATGATCCGCATCTCGGATGCGCGCATGAGCGGTACCAGCTACGGCGCCTGCATCCTGCACGTGGCGCCGGAAAGTTTCGTCGGCGGTCCGCTTGCCTTCGTTAAGACCGGCGACGAGATCGAGATCGATGTCGACAAGCGCAGCATCCATCTCCACGTCAGCGATGCGGAAATGGCGCGCCGCAAGGCGGCCTGGACGCCGCCGCCGCCGAAATATCCGCGCGGCTATGGCGCGCTCTATTCGCAGCATATCGGACAGGCCGACGAAGGTTGCGATTTCGATTTTCTCAACGCCGGCGGCGCAATCGGCGAGCCGGAAATTCATTGAAGCGAGCGGCGTCGAGCTCGAAGTCATCCACGGTCTTGGCAGCATCAGTGCAATCAGCGCCTTAGCCGACGGCAAAATCGATATTGTAGTTTCGGGCCGGCCGCGGAGATCGCAATGCTTTTCGCCAAGCTGGCCGCCAAGGCCGAGAAAGTCGCCTGACGCTCCGTTGTCCGGCATATTTTTGTTGACCGGGCTACGGCACAAAGCCGAACCTCCCGCGCTAAGAACCGGATCCGGAAAAGTTCGTGCCGCCAAGGCACGATGGGGGAGGATCGACGATGTTGCTGACGATATCGCGCACCTTGTGCTCTGCGACACTGGCGGCCGGGCTGGCCGCGACGGCGCTTCCGGCGTGGGGTCAGACTTATCCGAGCGGCCCGGTCCACCTGATCGTTGCTTACGCGGCGGGCGGCACCGGCGACGTGGTGGCGCGCATTGTCGCGCCCAAACTTTCGATGGCGCTCGGGCAGTCGGTCATCGTGGAAAATCGCGCCGGAGCGAGCGGTGCCATCGGCGCCCGCAGTGTCGCCGCCGCGACGCCGGACGGGCTGACCCTGCTCATTGGCCAGACGGCGGAAGTCGCCATCAACCAGCACTGGTTGAAGGGCCTCAATTACGATCCCGACAAGGACCTGCAACCGGTCGCCTTGCTTGCCGTTGTCCCGCTCGCACTGCTCGTTCCCGCCAAGGCGCCGTATTCAACCATGGCTGAATTCCTCAAAGCCTTGCCCAACAGCAAGCTGACCTTCGCGTCGGCCGGCACCGGCACGCCGGGCCATTTCGCCGGCGAACTGCTCAAAACCAAGACGCATAGCAATCTCACCCACGTGCCGTACAAGGGTGCGGGTCCTGCGTTGAACGATCTCATCGGCGGCCATGTCGATCTCTATTTTCCCGGAATGCCCGCGGCAATTCCGCATCTCAAGGGCGGCCTGGCGAAGGTGCTCGCGGTGTCGTCCGCCAAGCGCTCGGGCATCGCGCCCGAGGTGCCGACCGTTGCGGAAAGCGCCGGGATCCAGGATTTCGATTTTACGCTCTGGGCAGGCGTTTTCGCGCCGCGCGGGACGGCGCCGGCAATTGTTGCGCGGCTCAATAGCGACATCAACAAAGTGCTCAACGAGCCCGATACCAGACAGCGGCTGGTGGAAGCCGGCGCCGACGTCGAACCGATGTCGGTCGATCAGTTTCGCGCCTTCGTCCACGCGGAAAGCGGCAAATATGCGCGCATCATCAAGGAAACCGGCGAGTCGGCGGAGTAGGCCGGTACGCCGTTGCGAATTTGCCGGCCCTTGATGGCGATTCATTGAAGCGCGCGCATAGCTACATTCAAATTAGAAAAACTCCGAACTAGAAACCCTCTAATGTTCGCCTGGATGGATTGACATCCGCGCGGAAATTTTTCGTATTGAATTTGTCGCGCGCGCCGCGTGCGATAATGCACTTGTTGCCGGGCCTTGAACCCGGCGTATGAGGAAAAAAGTAAAATGCCTATCGATCGTTGCGCGCGTGCGTGTTTGTTAGCGGCGCTCTTTTTCGTCGCGACAGTTGTTGCAGCCCGCGCCCAGGACAAGCCGGTCGTGTTTCGCGACATCGAAACGAAATACGTGTTCGGTTTCACCGAAGGCTCGGGCATCGGCCTGGAAGGCGAGAAAGAATTCTCGCTCGACACTGAGGCGCGCATCGGCAAGCGCGACGGCCGCTACTTTGCAAGCGAGAGCAAGCTCGAATTCGAGTTCACGCCCAACCAATATGTGCAGTTCGAGTTTGGCCCGTTCGTCTCGGCGCACAGCATCAGCAACGTGACCGACCTCGACAACCGCAACCAGCTTGCCGTCGGCGGGTTTTTTGGCGAGGTCCGCTACATGCTGCTCGACCGCGGACCGTCATCGCCGCTCGCGATCACGCTGTCGGCCGAGCCCGAATGGCGCCGCATCGATGAGACGAGCGGCGAACGCGTCACCAATCTCGAGCTCGAAATGAAGGTCAATGCCGATCTCGAGCTGGTGCCGCAGCGGCTTTATCTGGGGGCCAATTTGCTCTACGAGCCGGAAGCCACGCACGATCCGGACCACGTCGGTGCCGGCTGGGAAATGGAGTCCAAGGGTGGCGTCTCCGCCGCGCTGGCTTATCGCGTCGTGCCCTCGGTGATGATCGGTGCCGAGGCCTGGTATCTGCGCCACTACGATGGCGCCTGGTTCAACAGCTTCACTGGTGACGCCGTCTTCATCGGCCCGACGCTGTTCGTTCAGCTCAACTCGAAAATGTTCGTCGCCGCCGCCTGGAACGCGCAAATCTGGGGGCGCGAAGTGGACAATCCCGGCGCGGCGCTCAATCTCGAGGAATTTTCACGCCACCGCGCAAAATTAAAGGTCGCGGTTGAATTCTGATATCACATCAAATGGTCATCGAGGATTTACATGGCATCTTTTACCGTCAAGATTGCAATGGCTATGCTTCTTGTCGTCGGCGCGCTAACGCTCGGTCCGCCGGCGCATGCGCAGGAGGCGACGACCATCAGCATTAGCGTGAAGAACCATCGCTTTCAGCCGGCCGAGTTGCATGCCCCGGCCAATGTGCCGATCGTTTTGCGGGTGAAGAACCTCGACTCGACTCCAATGGAATTCGAGAGCGTGAGCCTGCGCGTCGAGAAAGTCGTGACCGGAAACAGCGAGGGCATCATCCGGCTGCGGCCACTGGCGCCCGGCAGCTATAATTTCTTCGACGATTTTCACCAAGAAACCAATGGGGTATTGGTGGTTCGCTAGCTGGCCGGGAGGCACCTTTTGCCAGGACGCGTCACGAATATTTAATCGTCTTGTAGTTGCAAGTACAAATCACCCATAGCATGATGTAATTTATTCTTCGATGGACGGTCAGGGAATAGGTTGCGGTCCATCACATCAAAAGGAGGGGCATATGCGTTATTTTAATTGGTGCGCGAGCTTATTCGCTTTCGCACTGTTGATCGTGATGTCGGCAGGCTCTGCGCAGGCGCAGGCGACCCGCACGTGGGTATCCGGTGTGGGCGACGACGCCAATCCATGCAGCCGCACGGCCCCTTGCAAGACCTTTGCCGGCGCGATTTCAAAGACAGCGCCGGCCGGTGAGATTGACTGTCTCGATCCCGGCGGCTTCGGTGCTGTGACGATCACCAAGTCGCTAACCATTCGATGTGTCGCGCTCGAAGCCGGCGTCCTGGTGTCTGGCACGAACGGCATCAATATCGTTGCCGGCGCGGCGGACCAGATCGTGCTCTATGGCCTCGATATCGAGGGGCTGGGCACCGGGATCGATGGCGTAAAGATCTTCAGCGCCGGAGCGGTCTACATTTTCAACACCACGATCCACCATTTCACCGGAAACGGCGTTAATATGAATAGCACCGTAGCCAGCTCGCGTGTCTTCATTCAGGATTCGATCATCACCGAGAATGCCGGAGGTGTGAACGTGAATGGCAACGGTGTTGCCAACGTGGGGTCCATCTCTAAAACACTCATCGACGGCAATACGAGCTTCGCGGTGCAGGCTAATGGCGCCGGCAACATCGTCGCTTTCGCGCGCAGCATCCTCTCCAACAGCCCGACCGGCATAAGCTTGCTGGGCGGCGGCACGTCGGTATGCTTCGGGCCGAGCAATATCATTACGGGCGCCGGCGCATGCTCTTCGTCGCCGACCTTCAGATAATACCATGCTTGCGCGCAGGCCCCTTACGGGGGCCTGCGCGCATTACGTCAGCCGTGGCCTAAATCACGGTTATTGGTTCTGTTAGTTTCTTCCGCGTCGGCGTTCGATATTTAGAACCTGGGCCTATTGCTGGGGTAGACACGCTGTTATACTTTGATACCTCGTGAGCCCTTTGGCTTGGCCCCAGTGGATGACCGCAGATTTGGTCGCTTCATTTCGATACCGTTCGGTGGTACCTGACTTACCTGAGCCGGCCGAGTACTTGCCGTTGTTGGAAGAAATTCATCAAAATGGCTGGTACTCGAATTTCGGGCCGCTCACGCGCCGCCTGGAAAGCGGTTTGTTGGGGCGTTTCGGTGGCGACGATGAATCCTGTGTCACGTGCTGTAATGCGACCGCCGGACTATCAGCCGCCCTGCTGGCGACCGGTCGAACGGGTCAGGTTCTGATACCGGCATTTACCTTCCCGGCCTCGCTGGGGGCGGTGCGCGCAGCCGGGATGACACCAATCGTTGCAGACGTTGATCCCGCCATCTGGATTTTACGCGAGGACCTCCTCGACGCAGCGCTCGCGGAAACCGGCGCGAGCATGGTGATGCTGGTGGCGCCCTTTGGCATGCGCTGCGACTGGCAGGCCGCGCTGGCGATTTGCCGGAAGCGGGGCGCGGCTGTCGTCATCGATAATGCATCCGGGCTCGGCGGGCCGCGCCCGTCAAGAGGATTTGGAGAGGGCGTCTTCGAGGTCTTCTCAATGCATGCAACCAAGCCATTCGCGGTGGGCGAGGGGGGAGCAATTTTTGCCCATCGCCAGTACGACGCCGCGCTGCGCTCATCGCTCAATTTTGCTCTGAGCACTTACGGTGCGCCTCAAGGCCCGTCTTGGGGCTTCAACGGCAAGATGTCGGAATTCCATGCCGCGATCGGCATCGTGCAATTGAGTCGCTTTGAGGATCGGGTCGCACGACGTCAGGCATGTGCCGCGCTCTACCGGGATCGGCTCGGAGCGTATCCGGAGGTGGTTTGCCCCCGCGACATAAGCTGTGCACCTTGGCAATGCTTTCCGATCCTGCTGCCAAGCGAGGCGATTGCCGAGAGCTTCATTCGAATTGCCTACGCACGAGGCGTAGAGATTCGCCGCTACTACCGCCCGAGTCTTTCACGTTGGCCCGACACCCGACGCTTTGCGGCCTGCCCGGTCGCCGAGAATCTGTCGGATCGGCTGTGCGTTCTGCCGGTGCGTGCACTGACGGCCGGTGGCGAAACTGATGAAATGGCGGGGCTGGTGCTCGATGCCTTGGATTGTGCGCTGGCCGGGTAAACCGTCAACACAGTGTGCAGACGTGCGCCGTTAGCTGGAAGGGTGATGGATCATGAACTTGCTGAAGTTGCCATCCAGCGTCTGCCAACAGTCTCCGCATAAAGTTCGGGTTGTAGGTACTGCAAAGTGGCGAAGTCGCTGGCTCGGCTTCAATGTAGTCGTCGATATTTTCGTCAATGAAGACCATGAAATAGAGATGCTCCGTCACGATTGATCTTCGGATCAGCGAAAATATCCTTCCGGCGTCGCGCGGCGCCTAATGCGTGATGACGGAAAACATGCAGACGGCATCGAATCGTTCGGCGGCAAACGGCAGCCCGTGATGCTCGGCGAGCGGCGTCCCGCGCGGGTTGTACAGCAGGTTTTGAGCGTCAATGTGCGCAAAACGAAATTTGGGTTCCGACAGGTGCTCTTGCAGCCAACGGACTGCCTCAGCGTTGACGTCGATGCCGACATAGCAGTTGAAATCAAGGCCAAGATTGGCAACCATGCGGGGCGAACCGGACGCCGCAACCGAGATCGTATAGTCTGCGATTGGAGAAGCTCGGCCAGGCCAATCTGTTGGCCATGTATCTCAAGAGGTAATTGCCGGTGACCTTGGCCGGATATTTGGCGACATCGGGGGCGTTAAAATTGAACGGCGGATCGATGTAGAGAAACCTCATCTTGTCGCATCCAACTATCGATCGTAGCAGGCGCGGGCCGGCGGCTTTTGGCGCTGCACGTTAATGACCTGGGGATAAAGTCCTGCTCTTGTAGGCCACAGCATGTTTCAATCGCCAAAAAGAGTCGAGTTCAGGCTGCCCATATCGCCAACGCAAGAATTCTTTTCTCTCGTGCGTTTCTTCAACTTCGCCCTCCGCCGTCTAAACGGCCAGCATTATCGAGACGCCCGGCTGCTGATCGTCGTCGGCGATCATTGCGATCTCGACGCTGTCCGTCGCGCCAACCGATGGAGCGAGGCCTTCAATATCGATTGGGAGCGAGTGCCTGACGCGATATTCAATGAGTTTCATTGGGCGGGCACGGCGAACTGGCGGCTGAGCATCCCCGCCGGCGATGCCGACGTCTTCATCCTCTCGGATGCGGACACTGTGTTGCTTCGCGACATCGATCCGCTGCTGACCGAATTCCCCTTGGCGCGACCGACCGTGAGCGGCCACATGGCGCATTTTCCGCCGCCGCTCGGAGACAAAAGCGCGGCGCCATCGCCGGCCAGTCCTGCCTTCTGGCCATGGTTGTTCGCGCTCTTCGATATTCCGTGGCCGATTGCCACTCATCGGTATTCCATGGATGCCGACGGTTCGCTGCCCATGTCTCCGGCCTATTTCAATCTTGGCTTCGTTGCCATGAACGCCAAGGCGCTCGCTACGTTCGCTGCGCAGGTGACGGAAACCACCCGACGCGTGACCGCGGCGACCGGGAGCTTCATGCGCTGCCAGATCGCACTCACGATCATGGCGTACAGGGCGGGAATCGACATCGGCACTTTGCCGGCGGCCTTCAACGCCGCCAACGACATCGTCCATCTCGGGGCCAATGCCCTGACTGCCGACCAGATCCGCGTGCTGCACTTCCTTCGCATGGCCGAAGTCAGCCGGGAGGAGTTGCAGCCACATTTGATCGACGGTTTGTTGTCCCGATCTCTGACGAATCCAGCTAATATCGCACTACAAGATCTGGTGCGTGAATATCGCACGACCCTGAAATGAAGCGGACTGCGCAGCAGATAGGCGATCCGTTGCCGGTTGGATTGAACAGGGAATTTCTGCCGCGCACAGCCTTGGAAGCGCTCGGCTTCGCGCGTCTCGGCGACGATGTCCTCATCCACAGCACCGTCGTCATCGTCGACTGCAGCAAGATTTCGCTTGGCTCGCGAGTCAGAATTGATCCGTTCGTCATCATCTCAGCGCGAGGCGGGGTCGAGTTCGGCAACAATATCCATATCGGCAGCCACTCTGTACTGGTGGGTCCTGCCGCTATCCATTTTGATGATTTCGTCAATATTTCTCACTACGTTGGCATTTACACGGCGAATGAAGACATCAGCGGACGCACCTTGAGCAACCCAACCGTGGCGGGATTTGGAACTGCTCGGATCGCATCAATTAGCTTTGCTCGCCATTCAGGCGTAGGCGCTGGAAGCATGGTTCTGCCTGGAGCAAAATTCGCCGAAGGCTCGATCCTTGGGGCAATGTCGCGGATCGGACGTCCGATGAAACCTTGGACAACATATGCGGGGATACCGGCGCGACGAATGCGAAGCCGACGGCGGGAGGCATTAGTTGAAGAGCAAGAATACCTCGCTTCTTTGAAGCAACTTCGCTAACTGGGCAAACCACTCCATTGACGGGCGGGTCCGCCGTCGCCATGTAGTTCGCCCATGGCCGACGATATCCCCTTCGATAAAAACCTCGATCTTGCCCCTGACACCGTGGACGAGGCCGTCCCCGGCATCCGCCGCCTGATGGCCGACAATCCGGGGCCGTTCACCTTCAAGGGCACGATGAGCTACATCGTCGGCCGCGGCCAGGTCGCCATTGTCGATCCCGGCCCCGCCGACGAGCGCCATATCGGCGCGCTGCTCGACGCCGTGCGCAACGAGACGGTGACGGCGATCTTCGTCACCCATACCCACCGCGACCATTCGCCGGCAGTGCCCGCGATCAAGGCGGCGACCGGCGCCACGGTCTATGCCGAAGGCCCGCACCGTGCGGCCCGGCCACTGCATATCGGCGAGCACAATCCGCTCGATTCGAGCGGCGATCGCGACTTCAACCCCGATGTCGCGCTCAAGGATGGCGAGGTCGTGCGCGGCGCCGGCTGGACCATCGAAGCGGTCGCGACGCCCGGCCATACCGCCAACCACATGGCCTATGCCTTCAAGGAGAACAACGCGCTGTTCGCCGGCGATCACGTGATGGGCTGGGCCACTTCGATCGTGGCGCCGCCCGATGGCGCCATGAGCGACTATATGGCCTCGCTGCAAAAACTCGCCAAGCGCAGTGAAGCCGTCTACTTCCCCGGCCACGGCCCCACGATCCGCGACGCTAGCCGCTTCGTGAGCTACTATATCCTGCATCGCAAGGCGCGCGAGGCCTCGATCCTGCATCGGCTTGCGAAGGGCGAAACCGACATCCCCTCGATCGTGCGCGCGATCTATATCGGCATCGACCCGCGCCTCACCGGCGCGGCCGGGCTTTCGGTCTTGGCGCACATGGAGGATCTGGTGACACGCGGGCTCATCGAAACCGACGGCACGCCCGCGATCGATGGCGTTTACCGCTTGACGCGCGCGTGATCCCGAAAAGTGAGAACCGGTTTTCGGAAAAGATCACGCGCCGAGGAAGAAAAGAGGCACTACCGACCGGGCTGACCGGATTGGAGCCTAGCGTCGCTTGTCGGTCGCCCGCTTCGCCGGCTGAGCCTTTTTCTCCGGGTCCGGCCGCGGCTCGGGCGCCGAGTTCACTGCATCGTCGAGTTCCTCGAGCAGGCTGCGGATGCGCGCGGCATTGGCGCCGAAATCGTGCAGGCCGTAGCGCGAGGCCGAGCGCATATCGACGCGCGCGCCGTCGCCGGTCGTGCTCACGCGGATCACTACGTCGTCGCGAAAGCCCATGATCGGTGTGCGGGCCACCGCTTCGATCACGGCCTCGCGGCGACCGGCGGCCGGCGGCCGGGCATCGACCACGTGCCATTTGCGCTTGGTCACCAGCGCAAGCGCGCTGTCGTAAACCAGTTTGGGCGGTGCGCTCTGTTGTAGCGGCGCGAGATCGGGATAGGCCGTGCGCTGCGCCTGCGCGACGGCGCCACCCGGATAGTCGATTCGGTCGCGCGGCCGCAGCCGTGCCAGCACGTCGAAGCGCGGCGGATTGCCCGGATCGGTGGTGATATCGGAAATCGCCGGCAGCTTGCTGGCGCGATAGCCGAGATAGCTCGGATAGGCGAGCAGCATGAGCCCGAGGAACAAACCCAACAGCGCCGAGCCGAGGCCGGACAGTCCCTGCCGCCAGATCGCGACAAAGGCCATGATCGACAGCAGCACCGCCAACGCAGCGAATACCAAGGCGGCGGCAAAAGTGGTGAGCGCCGGAACCACCTCCAAGAGGCCGGAACGCACGATGATGATCGAGAGCGCCGTCACCGCGAGCGCGAACAGCGCCAGGCGGCCGGACCACGCGGCCAGCCGCGACACCGGCTCATCGCCAATAATGGGACGTCGCGCCATACCCTGTTCCCGCACAGATCCTACTGTTTATGAGTGCAGAGGGATAAAGGGAAGCGCGCGTGCGGGCAATGACTTCCGCCCGCCTCCTTGCAAGACGCGGCGATCCGTCACGATTGTATCGGCAAACCGGGATAGGCGCCGGGGCGCCCGGACGCTAGGCGACCATTTGGGCCGAAGTGACCGGTGCCTCGAGCCTTGCGCGAATGGCCGTCCCGCTCATGGGGTGGCCGAAGAAAAAGCCCTGGCCTTCGTGGCAACCCTGCGACTTCACCAGTTTCATCTGCTCTTCCGTTTCGATGCCTTCCGCGACGACGATTTTGTCGAGGCCGGCGCCCAGACTGGCAACGGCGCCGATAATCGCGCGGACTTCGCGCTCGTCACCGAGATCGCAAATGAACGACTGGTCGATCTTGATCTTGTGGAACGGGAATTTGCTTAAGTAGTTGAGCGAGGAATAGCCGGTGCCGAAATCGTCGAGCGACAAGGCAACGCCGAGGTTATTGAGCTGCCGCATGGTCGCCAGGGTGCGGTCGTTGTCCTCGAGCAGCAGGCGCTCGGTGACCTCCAGTTCGAGCCGTTGCGGCGGCAGCCCCGATTTCGCGAGCGCCGTTACCACCTGCAAGGCAAGTCCCCGGTTCCTGAATTGGATCGGCGACAAATTGACAGCAAGCTTGACGCCGTGCGGCCAACTCGCCGCCTCGACGCAGGCGCAGCTCAGGGCCCATTCGCCGAGCGCGATGATCAGGCCGGTTTCTTCGGCGACGGGAATGAATACCGCCGGCGGCACCTCACCGCGCACCGGATGGGTCCAGCGCAGCAGCGCTTCGCAGGTGGTGACGCGGCCGCTGTGCAGATCGACCAAGGGCTGGTAATCCAAGTGGAACTGCGCGGCGGCCAGCGCCTCGCGCAGGTCGAGCTCGAGAGCGCGGCGCTCCTGCACCGCCGCTTCCATGTCCATGGCAAAGAAACGGTGGCCGCCGCCGCCGCCGTTCTTGGAGGCATACAGCGCCATGTCGGCCTTCTTCAGAAGCTGGTCGGCGTCGGCACCGTCGTTCGGCGCCATGGCGATGCCGATCGAAGCGCCGATGTCGATGCGATGGCCGTCGATCTCGAACGGTTCCTTGAGGGTGCGCGCCAGGCGTTGCGCCAGCCAATCGGCATCTTGACGGCGCTGCGCGCCGGTCTGCAGGACGACGAACTCATCGCCGCCGAAGCGGGTGATCATATCGCCCTTGCGGATGGCGGTGCTGAGCCGGGACGCAACTTCCTTCAGCAGTTTGTCGCCGATCGGGTGCCCAAGGGTGTCGTTGATCGCCTTGAAGCGGTCAAGATCGATCAGGTGGATCGTGACGTGACCCTGGCCTTCATGCATGGTCGCGAGCATGGCGTTGATCCGCTCGCGGAACTCGGTCCGGTTGGCCAGGCCCGTGAGTTCGTCGAACTTGGCGAGATGCACGATGCGCTCCTGCGCGCGTTTGCGCTCGGTCACGTCTTCCAGAATGACGACCGACCCGCCGTCCGCCATCAACCGGCGCGACACGGCGATAATCCGATCGCCGTCGGGCGAGGTCTGAAACTGATCGAACTTTTGCTCGCGCAGCCCGATCGCGAGGTCGCTGATGACCTGTTTCACGCTCTTGGATTTGTGATTGCCGGCGCGGATGCTGTGGCGGACCAGCTGGGAAATCCGCATGCCGACATGGACCGGCGCATTCTGGAGATGCAGCAGCTCGAGGAACCGCTCGTTCCAGACCTGCAAGCGCTCCTTCGGGTCGAGCATGCAGAGGCCGTGCGGCATATTATTGAGGGCGATGTCGAAGCGGTTCGCCTGTTCCTCGAAGCGGTCGGCGAGCGCGGCTTCCTTAACCGTCATCGTCAGCGCCTGGATAATGCTGTCGCGGATACTGAGTGTGATGTCCATCATCCCGTAGGTGAACATCAGCACCAGTATGCCGAGCGATTTGTGCACCCAGCCGGGATAGGCAAGCAGCACGGCAGCCATCGGCAGCGTGATCAGCGTCAATTGGCCGACGGCGATGAAAGGCCGTCCGGCGTTGCGGCCCGAAATCGCGCCCGCGTATGCGGCCGACGCGGTGGTGACGGCCATGTGCAGCGACGTGTCCGTCGATTGGGTGATCGTCAGCCAGCACAACAGGCCCATGAGTGCGGCGAAGGCCCAGGCACCGTATTCGAAGACGTGTTCCCACAGCTTCGTGGTCGCGAGTTGCTCGCTCTTCTTGTAGTTTCGATAAAGCAGTGCCGACACGACACGCAACATTCCGACCGCAAAAATCGCGACCGAATTGGCCATCAGCCAGCCGTCGCCGACGCGCAACGCCGCCGTCACCCCGATGATTGAGCAGCCAATGGCGCCGACGATCAGCGAGGTGATCGGAGCAAATAGCGACTCGACCAGCGCAGCGCGGACCTCAGTCGGGAGTTTCGCGTCCGCCCTGCGGGTCTGAAAAAGTTTCTCAATTAACATTTGATCGGTGCGGGTTATTGGCCGCCTGCAAGCCTACTTGTCATTGTTCAACGTAGTGCAAACTGCGCCAGCTATCGGCGGTATTGGTGAAGGCGTCGCACCCATTCGCGTGAAAATTTTAAGTTCTTTTCAGACCCGCACTGGTGTTGGCGTTTATCCGTCATAACGCTGCGTTGTGCCCGATGGAACTGGGATCGCCGCGTGCGCAACGATTGGAAGTTCCTTTCGTAGTTAATGCAACAATTGCAAAGATTTTTCGGTCGCTTTTTGCACGCGCGCTGCGTCGAAGTTGGCGCGACATGCGCCATGCGCATGGTTAATGAGCGATAGAAGATTGTTGGATGCTCAACTTTCTGGTAGGGTAAAGAAAGTGTAAATGTGGTGCCCTAAAAAATGCAGAGTATTGCGTTGTTTCACGCTTCGGCACCGAGCCGGGCGTTGTCTTGGCCACTGCCTCTCTCGACGAAAGATCCGGCCACACCTCCCAACGAAACAAAGCTGCTCAACCTGATGGAAGGTGCTGAAGCGCGGCGCCTGTTCAAGCTGGAACAGCTTGAGGTCGATTGGGACGCGCAGGCGGGCGCGCTCTGGACCTTCATGCGGCCGCGCGGCCGCCCGAGCTACAATCCCGACTTGCTCGAGGACTTCCACGCCTGGCAGCGCGGCATTTCGGCGAGGTTCGCCGACCGCCCGCGCGATCTGCAATATCTGCTGTTCGGCTCGCGCACGCCCGGCGTGTTCAATCTCGGCGCCGACCTGCAACATCTCCTGACCAAGATTCACGCCGGCGACCGGCAGGGACTGGTCGGCTACGGCGAGTCCTGCGTGCGTATCCTGCACCGGAACTTGAACACGCTCGGCCTGTCGGCGATCACGATTGGGCTCGCGCAAGGCGACGCGCTCAGCGGCGGTCTCGAGTTGCTGCTGTCGTTCAACGTCATCATCGCCGAACGCGGCGCCAATTTCGGCTTCCCGGAGGCCAGGTTCGGGCTGTTCCCCGGCATGGGCGCCTTCAGTCTGGTGGCGCGGCTGGTCGGCGCGGCGCTTGCCGAGGAAATGATGCTTACCGGCCGCATTTACAGCGCCGAGGAAATGAAGGAAATCGGTCTGGTGCACATGGTGGTTGAACCGGGGCAGGGGATCGAAGCCGCGCGCGAATACATGCAGCGCACCAAGCGCCGGCACTCCGGCGCGCGCGCGGTGTTCAAGACCGGCCAGATGGTCAATCCGATCGGCCTCGAGGAGCTCGACCGCATCGTGCAGATCTGGGCGGATGCCTGCCTGCAATTGCGCGCGCGCGACCGCAAGATGATGCAGCGTCTCGTCGCCGCGCAGGACAGACTGCAATACACGACGCAGGCCGCCGAATAACGATCTACTGAAGCAAACTGCAAACCTCCAAACTTAATGCCCGGCCTTTGTGCCGGGCATTATTTTTTGCCGGAAGGCTGGCCACTGGACTCGTGCCGGGAACGGATGAGGCCCGTCACCCAACTCGCTCTGCGCAAGATTTTCATAAAACTGCAACCATAGATTGCTATGTGGTGAGAAGTATGGTTTAGTTATTTGGAAAGGCTGCAACAGCGACGAGCAATAGCATGATGTTGCCGTAGCTTGTTAATATGTGGGTTTCCGATCAGCGTGCCCGCGTTGCCGAACAGCAAAAGCACTGGACGCAGCAAGCAGGGCAACAGGCCGGAGGGATCGCTATGAAAAAACTCGCAGCCGGCGGCCTCTTGATGGCCACGCCAATTCTCGTCGGCTCCGCTATTTTTGCCGCCGCGCAAATGAATCACATGGCCATGACGACCATGTTCGTCGCGCAGCTCGACGCCAAGCAAGTGGTCGGCGGCAGCGCCTCGACCGCAACGGGAACCGGCGCGTTCCTGATCGACGCCAAGAAGCGGACGATGGCGTACAAGCTCACGTACGAAGGCCTTGCTTCCGACGGTGCCAAGAGCATCGCGCTTTATAATTTCGGTTCGGGCAAGGACGGCAAGATGGTGCAGGTGCTGTGCGGCGAGACCGCGCAGCCTTGTCCGAAGGCGGCTTCGGCTACTCTGTCGGGACACTTTGAAGGAAGCGACGCCCGCGTCCTCGACTACGGCACGCTCGGCGAGTTCGCTTCCGAACGTATCTACGTGGAAATCGTCGCGGCCGACGGCAAGCCGGAAATCCGCGGGCAATTGTCGCCGAACCAGGCGATGGTCATGGTGTCGAACTATACCGTCGATCTCAAGCCCGCCGCCGGCACCGATTCAAAGGGCACCGGCACTGCGGTGGTGAGCGAAGCGCACCTCCCGGATGGAAAGATTTCGGTGTTCTACGCCGCCACCGTGGCCGGCACCCTAGGCGCGCCGACCAATGCTGCAATGGTTAGCGGCCCTGCGCCTGGCGATCGCACCTTCAAGGTGAATGCGGCGTTGCCGCGTCTGCGCGTACTCACCAGCGCCGACAAGAAGACCGGCGGCTCGCTGACCGGGGTCTATGAAATCGACACCAAAAAGCCCACGGCGCCAGTCGCCACCCGCCTGTTTGCGGAGGCCAAAGGCGAGCCCGGCCTCGTCGTGGCGACGAGCCGTTATCCCAATGGCGAACTCTACGGCGCGCTTGTGCCGGTGAAGTAACGCGGGAGATCCCGCAGAACGAGGCTGCAGTCCGAGTATTGACAGGGGGCCGACATGACGACGTCTCGCTTCTTGCTGTCCGCATCGATCCTGCTGAGCGGCCTCACGGCTGCGGCGACGGCTGCCGCCGATCCTTGCGCCAGTGGCGGCGCTCTCACCATCACCGCGTCTTCCGACAGCCTGACGTTGTCGCCAGTGGCGGCCACGACGTTTAATTTCGGCGAACACGTCATCCTCACCGCCGCCCCCAGCGGCTTCACTATTGCCACCTTCGCCTGGACGATCGATGGCCCCACCCTCAAGGATTACAACGAGGATCTCGGCACCAAAACTTCGCCGGCGCTGGCCGCGCCCATCCCCTGGAGCACGACCGCGCTCGCGCCCGCCGATCTCGCCGCCGCCTCGGTCGGCTTCTACTGGGTGCCGAGTGCGGCCCAGTTCGAGCCGAACAACGGACCGTTCAGCCGCAACGTCTCGCTGGCAGTGACCAAGAACGGCGGCGGCAGTTGCACGGTCAACGCGACGTACACGGTTGAGCGCAACGAAACCGACATCACGCGCCAGGCCGAAGATTTCTACACCTCGAACCATCGCCCAGCGACATCCAGCAATCCTGGCTTCGGCCATGTGGTGGACGAGCACATCTTCTGGCACCAGTTCGTCGGCGGCGGCCCACCGGACTGGCTCGGCTTCCTTGCCTGGCATGGCGAGTTCGTCCGCCGCTTCGATACCTGGCGTCAGCAATTCGGGTACAATAAAGTGGCGCCTTGGTACCCAGGACGGGCGCTGCCCACGGGGCCGCAGTTCGACGCCGATGCAGGGCTGCGGCTTGTTTACGTGGCGGATAACAACCGCATTCCGACCTACTACACGATCACAGGCGGCACCGCGGTCGATCCGCATCTTGGCGGCACCCACAAGAAGATCGCCGACTACGCGGCGCTCGCCGATTTCAGCAATTCATTTGAGGGCAACTTTCACGGTCAGGTTCATTGCAACATTGGTGCGCACACCGGCACCTTTTTCGGAACCAGCACCGGACCCGGCTTCGGCAGCATGTGCAATGCCAGTTCGCCTAAGGATACGATGTTCTGGCGCTGGCACGGCTTTATCGACCTGATGTACCGCAACTATTGTGCGTTGCATTCGGGCGCCTGCACCGTCCCGTCGCCGGCCGATTCGGCGGCACAGCCGTGGATGGCCGATAACGCGATGGATATTGTCGACAACGGCACCGTGCCCTCGCCGGGCACGCATTGGATCAGCCCGGACGTCTGGAATCGGCGCGCGCTGGTGACGACCGACGCTTGCGTTTCCCCAATCGATACGTACGGCGATCATGACACCAGCGGCGGCATCGTGCGCGATTGCGGCAGCGATGCCGATCACGAGAATCCCGTGTCGGGAGTCACCAATTTCCTCTACGGCACGCTGCGCAACACGCGCCCCGGTTCGCCGCGCGTCGTCTATGCCGAGGTCGGCGTCTATTACGCGCTCGCTTCCTCGGGGCTGACCTATCCCACGGACTTCACCTTCATTCCGGAGTCGCGCCAGTTCATAGCCCTGCACCTCGAGCCAGGGACGACGAGCATCGGCCCGATCCCGTGGACGCCGCCGCCGGTGCCGCCGGCCAACGATCACTACTGTCTCTATCTGCGCGTGCTCAGTGTGCAGGCGACACCGCCGACCGAAGGCATGGGCATCGACACCGACGTGGGCAACAACAACACGCTGGCGTGGCGCAACATCAAGGTCGTCCCTCCGGGAGACACAAGTCCGCCGAGTTTCTTCATCGTGCGTAATATAGGCAGGGAGCAGGAACGGCTGACATTGCGGTTCCTGGTGCCGCCGCAACTGCTGCAGGAGCAAGCCGCGATCCGCGTGACGTTGGACGACACATTGAAGCGTGCCCTTACCGCCGGAAAGGGCAAGACCGATGGTCTCAAGGCGGACGACAAAGGCGGCTTCATGATCGCCGGCGAAAAGGCCGAAATCGTCGGACTGCTCATGAAGCCGCGGCAGACCGGCCAGGTGAGGGTCGATCTAGCCAAGGCAAAGCCGACCATCCGCGGCGATATCACCATCATCCAGATGAATGGCGAGCGCGTGGACGGCGGCGTCACCCTGCGTCTGGCCGGCAAACGTTGATCGGCAAAAACAGGCGGGACAGCGTGCGGCGGCGCATCACTCCGCCGCTTGCACGCTCGGCAGCACGTAATCCTTGAAGCGCTGGCGCAGCGTGATCTTCTGGATTTTGCCGGTCGCCGTGTGCGGGATTTCGTCGACGAACACAACGTCGTCCGGCATCCACCATTTAGCGGTCTTGCCCTGCATGAAGCCGAGGATGTCTTCCTTGGTCGCGACCTCGCCCTTTTTCAGCACGACCACCAGGAGTGGCCGCTCATCCCATTTCGGATGTGCAACGCCGATCACCGCGGCTTCCGCCACTTTCGGGTGACCGACCGCCAGGTTCTCCAGGTCGATGGTGGAAATCCATTCGCCGCCCGACTTGATCACGTCCTTGGCGCGGTCGGTGATCTGCATGTAGCCGTAGCGGTCCATGGTGGCGACGTCGCCGGTGTCGAACCAGCCGTCCTTCTCGAACACCGGATCGCTGTCGACCCTGTAATAGGCGCGCGCCACCGCGGGCCCGCGGACCTTCAGGCGCCCGAAGGTCTTGCCGTCCCACGGCAGTTCCTTGCCGGCGTCGTCGGTGATCTTCATCTCGACGCCGAACGGCGGATGGCCTTGTTTCATCTTGACGTCGAGTTGAGCCTCGCCGGTGAGCGCGGCATATTCCGGCTTCATGGTGCAGAGCGAGCCGAGCGGGCTCATCTCGGTCATGCCCCAGGCATGCACCACTTCGACGCCGTAGACGTCCTGGAAGGTCTTGGTGATGGCGCGCGGGCAGGCCGAGCCGCCGATCACCACGCGCTTGAGATGGGGCAGCTTGCCGCCGGTCTTCTCCAGGTCCTGCAGCAGCATCAGCCACACCGTCGGCACTGCTGCGGTGAAGCTCACTTTGAAGGTGTTGAGCAGTTCATAGATCGAGGCGCCGTCCATCTTGGCGCCCGGCATCACCAGCGTGGCGCCGACCATCGGCGTGGAGAAAGCGAGCGACCAGCAATTGGCGTGGAACATCGGCACCACCGGCATCACGACGTCGCTCGACTTGATGCCCTTGGAATCCGGCAGCGCCGCGATGTAGGCGTGCAGCACGTTGGAGCGGTGCGAATAGAGCACGCCCTTGGGATGCCCGGTGGTGCCGGAGGTGTAGCACATGCCAGACGCGGTGTTCTCGTCGAACGAGGCCCAGGTGAAATCGCCGTCCACTTCGGCGATCCAATCCTCGTAGGCGACCGCGTTCTTCAGCGTGGTCTTCGGCATATGCGCGGCATCGGTGAGCACGATGTAGCGCTCGATAGTGGGAAGCTTGTCGGCGATCTTCTCCAGGAGCGGAACGAAAGTGAGATCGGCGATCAGCACGCGATCCTCGGCGTGATTGACGATCCACACGATCTGCTCGGGGAATAGCCGCGGATTGACGGTGTGATAGATCGCACCGATGCCGACGATGCCGTACCAGGCTTCCAGATGCCGGGAGGTATTCCAGGCCAAAGTCGCCACCCGGTCGCCAAGCTTGATGCCGTCCTTGGTGAGCCGCTGCGCTACCTTGAGGGAGCGGGCGCGGATTGCGGCGTAATTGGTCTCGACGAAGGGACCTTCGACCGACCGCGTGATGACCTTGCGCTCGCCGTGGAATTTGGCGGCATGGTCGATGATACGGTGGATCAGCAGCGGCCAATCCTGCATCAGTCCGAGCATGGCATCCCCTCCTGGTCTTGCTGGCGCATGATCTTGCCCGAAAACCGGTACCCACTTTTCGGGATCATGCGCTTGCTTTTGGACCGGCGCCCCCCGCCAGCCGGAGCCAAGGTTAGCTGCCGCATTGGGCGGCGCAACCGTCTCATGTCGAAATACGGCCGGGCGGCCGTTTTGGCTTCACCGGGGTGTCCCGCATTAATGCCGCAATCGTGCCCAAGATCGGCTCTCGTGCGGGCCCTCATAGCCACCGTTTTTCTAGCCGCTTTCGGCTGCGGCATCGCCGCCGCCGAAAATACCCCATTGCCGCGGCTGCGCCCGTCGGCTGGGGCGGAGCCATTGAGCTTCCGTGCGGCCGCCGGACCCGGCTTCAATTCCGCCGAGGTCACCAGCGCGCCGTCCGATTGCCAAAAGCGGCTTGAGCAAATCGCCATGATTGAGGCGATGCCGCGCCTGATCGGGCCCGGCGCCTGCGGCGGCGGCGATATGGTGCGGGTCAATGCGGTGCAGGTCGCCGGTCACGTGCGCATCGAAATCCGGCCGGCGCCGGTGTTGCGCTGTGAGATGGCGGAGTCGCTCGCCGCCTGGATCTGGGAGGAGGCGGTGCCGCGGCTCGACAAAGCCGGCATGGCTCTGCGCAGTGTCGAAAACTACGACGACTTCGAATGCCGCGGCCGCAACCGGGTCATCGGCGCCAAGATTAGCGAGCACGGCAAGGGCAATGCCGTCGATGTCCGCTCGTTCACGCTCGCCGATGGCCGCGTCATCGGCTTGACCGACATGACGGTTGCCAAGGATTTGCGCGCGGGTCTGCGCGAGAGCGCCTGCCAGCGCTTCACCACCGTGCTCGGGCCCGGCTCGGACGGCTATCACGAGGCCCATATTCATCTTGACCTCGCCGGGCGCCGGCAGGGCTATCGCATTTGCGAGTGGGACGTGCGCGCGCCACCGGTCGCAGTCGCCAGCGCGCAATTTATTGGCGGGCATGTGCCGCTGCCGATGCCGAGGCCGGCGCTCGCCGCTGCCGCCCGTTAAGCATTCCCGCAAACTCTAGGTGCACCTCCCTTTTTTGCATCACAGTTCCGGGGTTAGTCCTTCCGCATGACGATCGAAGCGCCCAGTTCCCTCGTCCGGTCCAAGTCTTCACCTAAGTTGCCCGCAGCCGGCCTGACCCGCCGCGGCCTGCTCAAGAGCGGGCTGGGCCTCGCCGGTATTGCCGGCCTGGTGATGCCGAGCACGGCGACCTATGCGGCGGCGCAGGCCGCCCGCGATCTCATCGTCACCGACTACCGGCCAGTGCCGCCGGCCTGGCCCGATGCGCACCGGCTGAGCATCACCGTCGTCGCCGATCTGCATGCCGGCGGACCCAATATGGGGTTGCAGCGCGTGCGCCAGGTGGTCGATGCCGCCCAAGCGCTCGACTCCGACCTGATCGTGATTCTCGGCGATTATTTCGCCACCCACCGTTTTATCACCGAGCGCGTGCCGCACGCGGCTTGGGCGGCCGAGCTCGGCCGCCTGCATGCGCGGCTTGGCGTCTATTCGATCCTCGGCAACCACGATTGGTGGCACGACCTCGTGGGCGTACGCAAAGCCTTGGCCGCGGTGCGCATCCCGGTGTTGGAAAACGACGCTGTGCTGCTGGATGACCGCGGCCGCCGCTTCTGGCTGGCCGGGCTCGGCGATCAGCTCGCCCATTGGCTCGGGCCCAATGAGTTCGAGGGCGTCGACGATCTGCCGGGCACGCTCGCACGCATCACCACCGACGACCCGGTGATCCTGCTGGCGCACGAGCCCGATATTTTCATCGATGTGCCGCCGCGCGTGGCGCTGACGCTTGCCGGCCATACCCACGGCGGCCAGATCGTATTTCCGCTGATGCCGCGGCTCTGGGTGCCGTCCGAATATGGCGAGCGCTTCGCCTATGGCCACATCGTGGAGCAGGGGCGCCACATGATCGTGTCCGGCGGTCTCGGCTGCAGCAAGGTGCCGTTGCGTTTGGGCGCGCCGCCCGAGATCGTGCGGGTCACGCTCGGGGCATAACGCGCAAAAACAAAAACGGCGCCCGAAGGCGCCGTTTTCTCAGCCCCCGTAGAATTTCTCAGCGGAACAAGGCGCCGCTCGAGGCCACTCGCGGACTGAACGGCGAATCGCCCTGGTGCGGTGCCAGCACCACCACGACGGTGCCGTTCTTGACCCGCTTGTAGAGGTCGATGACGTCTTCGTTGGTCATGCGGATGCAGCCCGAGGAAATCGCCTGGCCGATATATTCCGGCTGGTTGGTGCCGTGAATTCGGTACAGCGTGTCCTTGTTGCCTTGGAACAGATACATGGCGCGCGCACCCATGGGGTTCTGCGGGCCGGGGCTGACATAGGCCGGCACGTCCATGCGCGCGCGCTCGCCCGGGGTCGGCGTCCACGACGGCCATTCCGCCATGCGCTCGACCTTGGCCACGCCCGACCAGATCATCGCTTCTTCGCCGACGGTGACGCCGTAGCGAATCGCTTTGCCTTCCGGCAGCACGTAATAGAGATAGCGCGCATCGGTATCGATCAGGATCGAGCCGGGCGCTTCCTTGCGGTGATATTCGACGATGTGCCGGCGATAGGGTTCGGGGATCGTGGCATTCTCGTAAGGCGCCGCCGCCAGCAGCTTCTTGTCGCGCACGGTCAGGTTGGCTTGCGATGCCGGCTCGATCGTGGACTGCATGCAGCCCCCCAGCAGAACGCCGACGCCGAGTAGTGCGAACAATATCCCCCTTGCCGCCATCTCTACCTCTCTCCCCGGTCGCTTCGCGGAGCGACCGCGCTGAATCCGTTCAGGCCGCCATTAAACGAAAAATCCGCGCAATTGCCACGATTTCCCGCCTATCCACACAAGCTTCCCGCAATATGTTGCATGAATGCCGCACTCGCCTATGGCGAGCTGGGCGATTCCGGCCGATCGCCCCGCTCAAGCCGGAAAATGACTTTGCCGGCAAGGTGTTAAGAGAAGGTTTACCATAACGGGCCGTATATGATCGAGGTCAAAGCAATTGTTGCAGCCATGCCGCAATAGTCACGATAGGACACGAATTGGCGCTCAATTTCGCCTCAAGTGTGTGCCTAAATACACATCAGACGGAACCCAAGGACGGACTGGAGAGTAGGAAATGAACGCGACACGGGCGACGGAGCAGAGCCAAGACTCCCAACGCCACTATAGGAACCTCGACGACCGTTACGGCAAGATCGGGATTTCCGCGGTTGCCGCCGCGGTTCACCACCAAGGTGAGCTGCGCAATATCGATGAGTCCCGTTTCCTTCCGCAAGAAAGCGACTGAGTCGCCGGACGGACCCGCCGCCAGCCGATAGGCGCCAGGCGGCCCTTTTTCGCATCACCTTTATGATGACGCGCGCGGTCAGGCTTGGCCGCGACGGCATTTATTATCTTGCGCGACGGCGCGCGATTGGGTCATGAGAGACGACCCGGCCGGCGCATGATCCCGCATGTGGGGAAGCGATCATGCGCGAGATGGTGACGTAATGCTCTCGGTCTACGTTCCGCGTGGTACCTCGCTCGAGCGAATTCCGGTTGAACACGGTCAGTCTCCCCCGGAGACGGCGGTGTGGATCGATCTGGTCACGCCGACCGTGCAGGAAGACAAGCTGGTCGAGGCGTTGCTGGGCATCGCAGTTCCCACGCGCGAAGAAATGCAGGAGATCGAGGTCAGTAGCCGTCTCTATATCGAGAACGGCGGGCGCTACATGACCGCGACGCTGATGTGTGCGTCGGACACTGCAACGCCGAAGACCACGCCGGTCACCTTCATCCTCTCCGCCCATCGCCTGGTGACCGTGCGCTACGACGACCCGCGTCCGTTCGCCATCGTCGAGCACAAATTGGCGCGCGCCTGCCCGCCCAAGGTATCGGGCGAGTCGGTGCTGATGGACCTGCTCGACGCGGTGATCGACCGCGCCGCCGACATCCAGGAGCGCATCGGCGCCGAGGTCGACCAGGTTTCGCACTCGATCTTCGAACCGGAGCAGGAGGCCGACGCGCCATCCTATAGAGACGTGCTCAAGGCGCTCGGCCGCAAGGGCGATCTCACCTCCAAGGTGCGCGAGAGCCAGGTCTCGGTCGGCCGCCTGCTGTCGTTCCTCGCCAACGAAGCCGAAGGCATGAAATGGCCGAAGGACATGCGCACGCAACTGCAATCGATGCAGCGCGATGTGATCTCGCTATCGGATCACGCCACTTATCTGTCGAACAAGATCATGTTTCTGCTCGACGCCCTGCTCGGCATCGTCAACATCGATCAGAACGCGATCATCAAGATCTTCTCGATCGCGGCGGTGATCTTCATGCCGCCGACGCTGGTGGCCTCGATCTACGGCATGAACTTCCACAGCGGCATGATCGAGCTCGAATGGACCTACGGCTATCCTTACGCGCTTGTGCTGATCGTGCTGGCGGCGGTGCTGCCGATCGTGTTTTTCAAATGGAAGAAGTGGCTCTAGCCGCCGCGGCCGTCCGTTCAACTGGCTGATTGAGCCTGAATTTTACGGGAACCGCCATGCCTTATCGCCTCGCCATCGCCGCCGCCATCGCCTTCGTATTGGGGGCCGTCGTCGCCGTGCAGGCGGCGGCGACGCTGACGATCAACCAGCGCGGGTTGCTATTGAGCAAATCGTCGGCGACGATCGCGAAGGGCGACCGCATCGTCTTCACCAACGAAGACGACGTTATCCACAACATCCACATCTTCGGGCCTGGAGAATTCGAGAAGGACCTCGGCCTGCAGAAGCCGGGCGCCACGCTCAGCTATACCTTCGACAAGACCGGAACGGTCAGGGTCCGCTGCAACATCCATCCGTCGGTGAAGATGACGGTGACGGTGAATTGAGCCGGGCGGGAATTCGTCAGCGTCAAAAATTATTCTTGACTTTATTCCTAAAGACTATAATCCTATCGTCATCCCGGTTCACTGAGGGCGTCTTCCGGAGACGTTCGGTGGATGGAGCCGGGAGTGGCGCCTGCTGTCGCGGCTCGTAACCGCGGCACCGGGGGGTCTCGGGTAGCCGTCCGGCCCTACTAAGAGGGTCTGCCTTGGATGGCTGGACGGGAGCGGAGGAAGGGCGGCGAAAGCCGCCCGGATCAGGGCGGGCGGGATGCCCCCCATCCGCTGCCGGAAGAACGGCCCCGGGGACAAAAATCGCCGCAGTGGAGCGCCGAGAGGCGCGCCTCTCTTCGCCAGAGAGGCGACGCGCCTCGCAAAGGCGTGTCGGGCGGCTGCGCCAGCCGCCCGGGGTGCGTGCGCCACGCGCACCCCGCGTTTCTCGGCGCTCCGCTCCCTCCGGGGGGCGTTGATGGAGACGACGGCGTACCCGGCGCCGGTAAAGAATACGGGGTGCGGAGCGTTGGCTTTCTTATCCGTCCCCCGCAAGCGGGGGAGGAATTAGGGAGGTCACACGTGCTGGCCGCCGTTGATGTGGATCTCGGCGCCGTTCACGTAAGAACTGGTTTCCGTGCACAGCACATAGATGATCTTGGCCACTTCGTCGGGCGTGCCCAGCCGATGCATCGGAATTTGCTCGACGATTTTGTCGGTGCCGGGAGAAAGGATCGCGGTGTCGATCTCGCCCGGCGCAATGGCGTTGACGCGGATGCCGAGCCGGCCGAAGTCGGAAGCCATCTCGCGCGTGAGCGAAGCGAGCGCCGCCTTCGAGGTGGCGTAGGCCGCGCCGGCGAACGGGTGCACGCGCGAGCCGGCAATGGAGGTGACGTTCACCACCGAGCCTTTGACCGCCTTCAACTCGTCGACCAACCCGCGCGCCAGGATAATCGGCGCCAAAAAATTCACCCGAAAGACTTGCCGCCACACGTCCATGGTCGTGTCGAGCGCGCCGAGCCGCGTGCCGCCGTCGCGCTTGGGTGAGATCGCCGCATTGTTCACCAGCGCGTGCAGCTCATGGGTATCGAGCCGGCGCCGGATTTCTTCGACCGCGGCGAGCGTATTGGCTTCGTCGGCGAGATCGACCTGAATGTGGTCTTCCGGACCTGCGTCCCACGGGCAGTTCTCCGGGAACGGATGGCGCGAGCAGGTGATCACGCGCCAGCCGGCGGCTGAGAAGCGCTTGACGGTGGCATGGCCGATGCCACGGCTTGCTCCAGTGAGCAGCAGGGTCCGGCGCGGCTGGTTTGATTGCGAGGTCGGCATTGCGTCCTTCTAGCCTACGGATAGAGCCGCGTCTTGCTCCACGGCGCGCCCAGCCGCTCGCGGCGGAATTCGATCCGGTCGTGCAGGCGGAACGGCCGGTCGTGCCAGAACTCGATGGCGGTCGGCAGCACGCGGTAGCCCGACCAATTGGGCGGGCGCGGCACCTCGCCAATGGCGTATTTGACGGCGTAGAGCGCGACCGCCTTCTCGAAAGCGAGCCGGCTTTCCAAGGGCGCCGACTGTTTGCTGGCCCAGGCGCCGATCTGCGCCTGTTTCGGACGGCTGGCGAAATAGGCGTCGGCCTCAGCCTCGGTGACGTGCTCCACGGCGCCCCGCACGCGCACCTGCCGGTTCAGCGATTTCCAATGGAAGACCAACGCGGCCTGCGGGTGGACGTCCAATTCCTGCCCCTTTTGGCTATCCATATTGGTGTAGAACACAAATCCGCGCTCATCGACGCCCTTGAGCAGCACCATGCGGGCGTTCGGCAGTCCACCGAGGTCGACGGTGGACAGCGTCATGGCGGTCGGGTCGCGCGGTTCGGCGGCAGTCGCATCGCCGAGCCAGGCGGCAAACAGCCGAAAAGGCTCGTCGGCGGCGGTGAAATCACCAGTCGTTAACCAAGTTGGGTGTTCTATTGGAGCCGTATCTGCCATTGTTTTCGGGGTGCCTGCGTGGCCGGTAGTTTTAGTCGCTGTTCCAACTGCCGCCTTTATAGTGGATGCGCGCGCGCCCGCCTATGGCGCGTCCTGCCGCTGGTGGCGGGGCTGACGCTGGCGCTCGCCGGCGGCGGCTGCAGTATTTCCGGCTCGCGCCTCGATTCGATCTTCGCCAGCGTTGACAACTCCGGTTCCACCGGCTCGGTCACGCCGCCGCTTGGCACCAAAACGGACGACGAATTGCCGCCCGCCGGCGATCTGGCCTATGCGCGGGCCGCCGCTTCCGATGTTCTCGCCCGCGGCCGCAAGGACGACAGCGCGCCGTGGGAAAACCCACAGACCGGCGCGCGCGGGACCGTCACCCCGATCGCTGCCGCCTATACCCAGGACGGCCTGACCTGCCGGGATTTCCTCGCCAGCTATGTGCAGGGAAGATCGCAGTCCTGGATGCAGGGCGAAGCCTGCAAGCAGGGCAAGAGCTGGGAAGTGCGCGCGCTCAAGCCCTGGAAGCGGTCCTGATCGACCGGGGTTTCCCCGAAGCGCGTTGCATCCGAACCGCTTGAACCCCACATTGAGCATCGAGTCGCCGGCATTCGACCGGCGGGATGGGGTTTTCACGGGAGTTTGGACGGATGCGCGACCCCTACCAGATCCTGGGGGTATCGAAGGGTGCGAGCGAGGCTGAGATTAAAAGCGCCTACCGGCGGCTTGCCAAGAAGCTGCATCCCGACGCCAACAAGCACGATCCGAAGGCGGCCTCGCGCTTCGCCGAGCTCAACGCGGCCTATGAGATCGCCGGCGACGAAAAGAAGCGCAAGGCGTTCGACAACGGCGAGATCGACGCCGAGGGCAAGCCGCGTTTCCAGGGCTTCGAGGGCTTCGGCGCGCAGCCCGGCGGCGGCTTCGGACCCGGGGCCTCGAATTTCGAGAGTTTCAATTTCGGGCGCGACGGTTTCCAGCGTCGCTCGAGCGGCGGTGGCGGCGGCGGCGCCTTCGAGGACATTCTGCGCAATATGTTCGGCGGCGCCGCGCGCGGCGGTACGCGCGGTTTCGGGACGCAGTTCGAGCCGGACGATTTCGGCCCCACCACCGGGCAGGATTTGCATGCCGAGATGACCATCAGCCTGCCGGAAGCCGCCAGGGGCACCACCACCCGCGTGCATCTTCCGACCGGCAAGGACGTCGAGGTCAAGATTCCGGCCGGCCTCACCAGCGGTCAATCGATCCGTCTGAAAGGGCAGGGCTGGCCGATCGCGAACGGCAAAGCCGGCGACGCGCTGATCACCGTGACTGTCGCCGCGCATCCGCTGTTCACGCCGGACGGCGCCGATTTGCGGCTCGATCTTCCGATCACGCTTTATGAAGCCTCGCTCGGCGGCAAGGTGCGCGTGCCGACGCTCGACGGCGCGGTTGAATTGGCGATACCTGCGGGCACCAATTCGGGCCGCACGTTCCGTCTCAAAGGCAAAGGGCTGAAGACGAAGGGGGACGCCGGCGATCTGCTCGCCACCGTGCGCATCATGCTGCCCGAGCGCAGCGACGATGAGTTCAAGGAACTGATGCGCAAGTGGCGCGAGGCCAAGCCCTACGATCCGCGCAAGGATATGGAGTAAGCCTCATGGCGAGGAGTGCCGCGTTAGCGGCGCGTCTTGAACCATGAGGCCTACGACTTCCGCCCGTCGACCTGCTCCCAAACCGCCCGCGTCACTTGCTTCAGATGATCGTGGTCGGCGGGACCGCTCACGACATAGGCGACGTTATTCTCGACCCAATAGAACGCCGCCGCGCGCGTCTCGTCGCGGTAGCGCAACGCGGTCTGCGGCGAGGCCGAGCGTGCGCAGTAAACGGTGAAGCGCTCGCCCGATTGACTCTCATACATATAGAAAGCCGCCGCGCCCGTCGGCCCCGGCAGCAGCCGTCCGCCGACCAGCTTGAGACCGAGCGATTGCAACTCCGGAACGTTGAGCGGGGCGCCGACGCGCTTCGACAGCCACTGCGTCATGTGCGCGCGCTCGTCGCCCGGCACTTCGACCGGATGACGGACTTCGACGACGTAGAGTTTATACGCGTCGAGCGCTTCGGCGGTGAACGCCTCGAAACTGTGAGGCGCCGCGACCGACGCGCCGCGCGCCACCCAACCGGCGGCGCCGCCGATCATCAGCGCGACGAGTGCCGCGGCGGCAACTGCCGGCCACGAGCGCTTGTTGCGGCCGCTGCGCAATATCTGCTCGAGCTTAAGCCGCTCCGGCACCGGCTCTTCGGCGACCGCGCCGTAGCGGGCGCGGATGGCATCTGCCTGCGCGCGCCAGGCGGCGACCAGTGCGGCCTGTTCGGCATGAGCGCCGAGCCAGGCGGTGACGGCCTCCTGCCGGTCGGCCGGCAATTCGCCGTCGACAAAAGTGTGCAACTCTTCCTCGGTCACGGGTGAATCGCGATCGATCATGGTCTCACCTTCTCTCTTATTTCACGCGGCGCAGCGCCGGGCGCCCGCCGTCGAGATAGTTTTTGATCTGGACCCGCGCGCGCGCCAGGCGCGACATCACGGTACCGATTGGCACGCCCTGCACCTCCGCGACTTCGCGGTAGGACAGGCCTTCAAGCACCACCAGCAGTAAGGCATTGCGCTGGTCTTCCACCAAAGTCGCCAGCGCGCGCTCGATGTCGCGACCACCGGCTTCCGGGCCCGCCAGATCGGGCGCGTCGTTGTCATCGAGCGGCGAGAGCGCCGGCCGCCGCGCCAGCGAGCGCAGCCGGTTGCGGTTGAGATTGGTCAGGATTGTATACAGCCAGCTGCGCACCTCGCCGCCGTGAAACAGATGCTCGGAGCGCAAAGCGCGCACCAGCGTGTCCTGCACCAAGTCGTCAGCGATGTCGCTGTCACGCGTCAGCGCCCGCGCGTAGCGGCGCAGCGCCGGGATCGTCGCCTCGACATTACTCGCGAACGTGCCCAATCAGGTCTCCTTCGCCAAACCACATGCCTTTCGGCAACCGCTAGCTACCAGAAAACCCCTCAATCCCGATCATATTCCCGCAAACGAATTGATTTACCAGTGACATTTTGTCGAACCGGGTGCATTGCTTGATGGCCCCCTGACCCTATGCCATACGAAAGCGGCCGGCGTTCGCCGGCGTGACGGGAAAGTTAATGGCGGAAACCTCCAACTTGATGCGCGGCAAACGCGGGCTGATCATGGGCGTGGCCAACAACCGCTCGATCGCCTGGGGCATCGCGCGCGCATGCCGCGATCACGGCGCCGATCTCGCCTTCACCTATCAGGGCGAGGCGCTCAAGAAGCGGGTCGAGCCGCTCGCCGAGGAGGTGGACGGGCTCGTCGTCGGCCATTGCGACGTCACCGATACGGCGAGCCTCGATGCGGTGTTTGCGGCCGTACAATCGGCCTGGGGCTCGCTCGACTTCGTGCTGCACGCCATTGCGTTTTCCGACAAAGACCAGCTTGACGGCCGTTATGTCGACACCACCGTGGACAATTTCACGCAGACCATGCTGGTGAGCTGCTACTCGTTTACGGCCATCGCGCAGCGCGCGGAAAAGCTGATGACGAATGGCGGCTCCATGCTCACGCTCACGTATTACGGCGCCGAGAAATGGATGCCGCATTACAACGTGATGGGGCTGGCCAAGGCCGCGCTGGAAGCCTCGGTGCGCTATCTCGCCGCCGATCTCGGTGCCAAGAACATCCGCGTCAACGCCATCTCGTCGGGGCCGATCAAGACGCTGGCCGCCTCCGGCATTGGCGACTTCCGCTACATTCTGAAATGGAACGAA
Source organism: Pseudolabrys sp. (assembly GCA_036491675.1). Taxonomy (GTDB): domain Bacteria; phylum Pseudomonadota; class Alphaproteobacteria; order Rhizobiales; family Xanthobacteraceae; genus Pseudolabrys. The sequence goes on from DASXBN010000090.1 coordinate 94,724, forward strand.
TACAACACGCCGCTGCGCCGCAACGTCACGCTGGATGATGTCGGCAAGACCGGAGTCTATTTGCTGTCCGACATGTCGAGCGGCGTGACCGGAGAAATCCATCACGTCGATGCCGGCTATCATATCGTCGGCATCAAGCATCCCGACGCGCCGGATTTCACGGTGAAATGACCTCGCGCTGTCATCGCGATTGCTGGCTGCCCAGCTTGCGCGGGGCATGACAAAAAGAGATGCGGCCCACCGTCTATTATATCCGCCACGGCGAAACCGACTGGAACGTCGCCGGCCGTCTGCAAGGCCGCCACGACGTGCCGCTCAACGCGCGCGGCCGCGCGCAGGCCGTGCACTGCGGCGACATCCTGCGCGGCTTGTTCGCGCGCGATGGCTGCGATCCCGCCGCGCTCGATTACGTGTCCAGTCCGCTCGGCCGTGCCTGTGAGACCATGGCGCTGGCGCGTTCCGCGCTTGGGCTGCCGGCCGACGGCTACCGCGTCGACGAGCGGCTGGCCGAAATCTCCTTCGGCGAATGGGAGGGCTTCACCATCACGCAATTGCACAGCCGCGACCCGCAGCGCATCGCACAGCGCGAGCACGACAAATGGCATTTCGTGCCGCCGGGCGGCGAGAGCTACCAGATGGTGGCGGGGCGCATGCGCGACTGGTATGAAAGCCTGACGACCGACACGGTCGTTACCGCCCACGGCGGCACGGCGCGCGGGCTGATCGCCCATCTCGGCATCGCCAAGCCGGCGGCGGCTCCCTTGCTCGATATCGAGCAGGGCATGGTCTATGTATTTCAGGGCGAAAGGCTGACACGCTATGCGTGACGGTCCTGCGTGCGGCCAGGCACGCCGGGATGAACTGGGAAGAAAGCAGCGATGAAACGGCCCGTGGTCGGCGTGATCGGCAGTGCGCACCTCGCGGAAAATCGGTTCCCCGCCCAGCGCGTTGGCGAGCGAAACCTGAAGGCGGTGGCCGACGTCATCGGCGCGCTACCGCTGATCTTTGCCGGCGATCCCGCCATCACGCATATCGACGCCTTGTTGGAAACGGTCGATGGCGTGCTGCTGACCGGCGCCCGCGCCAATGTCCATCCGGCGCACTTCGGCGCCGAAGAACATCCAAGCTACGAGCCCTACGACACACGCCGCGACGCGCTGGCGCTGCAACTGGTCAAGGTGTGCGTCGAGCGCGGCGTGCCGCTGTTCGGCGTCTGCCGCGGCTTCCAGGAAATGAACGTGGCCTTCGGCGGCTCGCTGCACCCGGAGATCAGGGAGTTGCCCGGCCGCTTGAATCACCGCATGCCGCGATTGCCGACGGGTGAAATCCATCCGGACCAGCAGGTGATCTACGGCGAGCGTCATGACGTGCGCCTGGTGCCGGGCGGCGTCTTTGCAACCCTGCTGGGCCAAGAGACCATTCGCGTGAACTCGCTGCACGGCCAAGGCATTCTCGAGCCCGGCAAGCGCATCGTGGTCGAAGGGGTGGCCGAAGACGGCACCATCGAGGCGATCCGTATTGCCGATGCGCCGGGTTTTGCTCTGGGCGTGCAATGGCACGCCGAGTACGACCCGCAGCGAAGCCCCATCAACCGCGCGCTGTTTGCGGCCTTCGGCGCGGCGGTGTCCGAACGTAGACGCCGAGGTTAAGAGCCGGCGGCGGGCAGAACCGGCACTGGCGGCTGATTTGACCGCAGGCGGCGCGCGCGTTACCAACCGCGGCGATAAACGGATCACCCATGTCTTTCAACACGTTCGGCCATATGTTCCGGTTCACCAGCTTCGGCGAAAGCCACGGGGCGGCGATCGGCTGCGTGGTCGACGGCTGCCCGCCGCGCATTCCGCTGAGCGAAGCCGACATCCAGGTCTTTCTCGACAAGCGGCGCCCCGGCCAATCGCGCTTCACCACCCAGCGCCAGGAGCCGGACGCGGTGAAGATCATGTCAGGCGTGTTCACCGGCGACGATGGTGTCCAGGCGACGACCGGCACGCCGATCATGCTGCTGATTGCGAATGTCGACCAACGCTCGAAAGATTATTCTGACATCAAGGACAAGTACCGGCCGGGCCATGCCGGTTACGTCTACGACGTCAAATACGGCATCACCGATTATCGCGGCGGCGGGCGCGCTTCAGCGCGTGAGACCGCAGCGCGGGTCGCGGCCGGAGCGGTGGCGCGCAAGATCATGCCGGACGTGACGGTGCGCGGCGCGCTCGTTCAGATGGGCCCGCATAAAATCGACCGCGCGCGCTGGGACTGGAACGAGGTCGGAAAAAATCCGTTCTTCTGCCCGGACGCCAAGCAAGCGAAGCTATTCGAGGAATATCTCGACGGCGTGCGCAAATCGGGCTCGTCCTGCGGCGCGGTGATCGAGATCGTGGCGGAAGGCGTGCCGGCGGGTCTCGGCGCGCCGGTCTATGCCAAGCTCGACGGTGATCTAGCCTCGGCGCTGATGGGGATCAACGCGGTCAAGGGCGTGGAGATCGGCGACGGTTTTGCCACCGCAGCGATGAGCGGCGAGGACAATGCCGACGAGATGCGCATGGGCAATGACGGTAAGCCGGTGTTCCTGTCCAACCATGCCGGCGGCATCCTCGGCGGCATTTCTTCAGGGCAGGCGATCGTCGCGCGCTTCGCAGTCAAGCCGACGTCGTCGATCCTCACCCCGCGCAAGACCGTCGACCGCTACGGCCGCGACACCGAAATCTCAACCAAGGGCCGCCATGACCCCTGCGTCGGCATTCGCGCAGTGCCGATTGGCGAGGCGATGGTGGCCTGCGTGCTGGCCGATCATTATCTGATGCACCGCGGCCAGATGGGCGAGGGGACGGCATGGCCGTTCAAGCCCGCCTGATGTGGCTTTCGAGGTAAACGCGTGTCCAACGCCCATAGCAAGATCGACGCCGCTATCAAGGCCTTCGCCAAAGGCGAGATCGTGGTCGTCACCGACGACGACGACCGCGAGAACGAGGGCGACCTGTTCGTCGCCGCCTCGCTCTGCACGCCGGAAAAGATGGCATTCATCATCCGCAACACGTCGGGCATCGTCTGCGCGCCGCTCGGCGCCGAGCACGCGCGCCGCCTGCATCTCGATCCGATGGTGGCGGAAAACGACGCCCCGCTCGGCACCGCCTTCACCGTGTCGGTCGACGTGCGCCACGGCCTCACCACAGGCATTTCCGCGGAGGAGCGTTGCAACACCGTGCGGGCGCTCGCCAACGGCAACAGCGGCGCTGCCGACTTCGTGCGCCCCGGCCACGTGTTCCCGCTGTTGGCGCGCCAGGGCGGCGTGCTAATGCGCTCGGGCCACACGGAAGCTTGCGTCGATCTGTGCCGGCTCGCCGGCCTTCCGCCGGTCGGTGTGCTGTCCGAACTGATGAAGGACGACGGCACGGTGATGCGCGGGCCCGACGTCGCCGCCTTCGCGCAAACGCACAAGCTTGTGCAAGTGTCGATCGCCGAACTGATCGCCTACCGGCAGAACCGCGACAAACTGGTGGAGCGCGTTGCCGAATTCCACGTCGCTTCCGAGATCGGGGTTCTCAACGGTTATGCCTATGTCACGCCGTTCGACCGCGTGCATCACATGGCCTTCGTCTATGGCGAGATCGGCGACGGTAAGAGCGTGCCGGCGCGCCTGCACCGCGCAGACGTGATCGGCGACGTGTTCGGCGGCGCCAAGACGATCCGCGCCGCGCTCGCGCGTTTCAAGGCGGCCGGGCGCGGCGTCATCGTCTACCTGCGCGACGGCACCGCCGGCGTTCCGGTGGCGGAAATCCCGCACGAGGGCGACACCGGCACCGAGGCCGCGCGCTCGCGGCAATGGCGCGAGATCGGGCTCGGCGCGCAGATCCTCAAGGACATCGGCATCTCCTCGATCCGGCTGCTCTCCTCCAGCAAGCGCACTTATGTCGGCCTCGGCGGTTTCGGCATCGAGATCGTGGGCACCGAAACGCTGGAAGGCTGAGCCGCGCATGATCCCGAAAAGTGGGAGGCGGTTTTCGGGAACGATCATGCGCCAAGCGGGATAATGTCTTCATTTTGCCCCGGCGCTGTGCCAGCATTTCGCGATGGGAAGACGCAGTCTATTTAGTGCCATCGCCGGCGTACTGACGGCCACAGGCCTGGCGCTCGCGGCCTCCGCCGCGCCGAACTTCCGCATCGCCGACAAGAGCCCGAGCGCGATCCCGGTCGATGTCGAGTTGGTGATCGCGGTCGACGTCTCCTATTCGATGGACCCGGACGAGCAGGCGTTGCAGCGCGAGGGTTACATTCAGGCGCTGACCTCGCGCGAATTCATGCGGGCGCTGCGCGAGGGCGCCAACGGCAAGATCGCCATCACCTATTTCGAGTGGGCCGGTCCGTTCGACCAGAAAATCATCATGCCGTGGCGGCTGATCGAAGGCCCGGAATCGGCCGACGCGGTCGCCAGCGAGATCGCGCGGGCGCCTTACCGGCGCGCCTCGCGCACCTCGATCGCCGGTGCGCTCGGCTTCGCCAAGCCGCTGTTCGACAACAGCGGCTTTCGCGGCTTGCGCCGGGTGATCGACGTGTCGGGCGACGGCACCAATAATGCCGGACCACTGATCGTGCCGACGCGCGAGGACGTGCTGGCTGCCGGCATCACCATCAACGGCCTGCCGATCATGCTCAAGCGCGCGATGCCGGGCACCATGGATATCGAAGACCTCGACGTCTATTACGAGGACTGCGTGATCGGCGGGCCGGGCGCCTTCGTGGTGCCGATCCGCGAGCGCCAGCAGTTCATCGAGGCGACCCGCACCAAACTAGTGCTGGAAATCTCCGGTCGCGAACCGGAGGCGCGCGTGGTGCCGGCCTCCGCCGACAAGCCCCGCATTTCCTGCACCATCGGCGAGAAGATGTGGCAGGAACGTTGGGGCGGACGCGGGTTTGATTTTCAGTAGCCGCTACTTCTCGAACTTGCCCACCATCTCCACGTGGAACGAATAGCGGAACTGATCGACCGGCGTGACGCCGACAAGCTTGTAGCCGCCATTCACCAGGATGCGGGCATCGCGCGCGAAGCTTGCCGCGTCGCATGACACCGCAACGACGACCGGTACCGCGCTTTTGACCAGTTCGCGGGCCTGCGCCTCAGCGCCCTGGCGCGGCGGATCAAATACCACTGCGTCGAAGCCCTTGAGCTCGGCGGCCATCAACGGGCGGCGGAACAGATCGCGCACTTGGCACGCCACCGGCTTCATGCCGCTGGTATTGGCCGCCGCACGTTCGAGCGCCTTGATTGCGCTCGCCTCGCTGTCGGCGGCGGTGACGCGCGCGCGTTCGGCGAGCCGCAGCGCAAAGGTGCCGATGCCGCAAAACAGATCGGCGACCCGCTTGGCCGCACCCGCATGCTCGAGCACTAGATGCGTCAGTGTCGCCTCGCCCGCGGCGGTCGCCTGCAGGAAGGCACCCGGCGGCAGCGGCACCTGCGCGCTTCCGATTTTCAGCAGCGGCTGTGCGGCCTGCGCCACCAGTTCGCCGTGCCGCGTGATGCGCGCGAGCCTGTGCTTTTCCGCGATGCCGGCAAGCTGCGTCGTGCGCCCGGCGGAGAGCGGACCGGAGCCGCGCACGTCCACGTCCATGCCGGAATCGGTCGCGGTCACCTGGATGTCGAGCGGCTTGTCCGCCGGTTTCAGGATTTCAGCGATCGCCCAGGCCGCCGGAATCGCGCCATCGAGGCCCGGCGCAAGGATCGGACAGCGGTCGATGGCGACGATGTGGTGCGCGCGTGGCGCCGTGAAACCGACCTCCAGCAGGTCCTTGCTGCCGCGCCGGGCATGCAGCACGGCGCGGCGCCGGCCTTGCCCATGTGCGTCGATCAGCGGCGCGAGCGGGGCGATGAGGCCGGCATGCTCAAGCGCCTCGGCCACCAGTCCGCGTTTCCATAAGTGATATTCGGCGAGCGACCAGTGCTGCATGGCGCAGCCGCCGCATTGGGTGAAATGCTTGCAGATCGGGACGCTGCGCTCGTGGCTCGGTTTGTCGACGTGGTCGAGATGCCGGCGGTCAGGATGGCCGGCGACCGGCTCGACCGTCACCGTCTCGCCCGGCAGCGTATAGGGCACATAGACCGGCCCTGCGGGCGTGTCGGCGATGCCGTCGCCGCGGTGGCCGAGGCGGGCAATGGTGAGCTGTTCAGTCACGCATGGCTCCGAGCAGGAATTCGGCATTGCCGCTGCCGCCTTCGATCGGCGAGGGGACGATGCCGAGTACGCGCCAGCCGAGCGAGGCGACGAAAGCTGAAATGTCGTCGCAGACCGCGGCCTGCAAGACCGCATCGCGCACGACGCCTTTCTTCACTTTCCTCGGTCCGACCTCGAACTGTGGTTTGATCAACGCGACAAGTTGAGTGCGGTGCGCGACCAGCTTGAGCGCTGCCGGTAGCACCAATTTCAGCGAAATGAAGCTGACGTCGATGGCGATGAGATTGGGCGTCGCACGGAAGCGGGCAGGGGTACAGGCGCGGATATCGGTTTCTTCATACGACACGACTTCGGGCCGCCCGCGCAGGCTTTCGTGCAATTGTCCGTGCCCGACGTCGACCGCATAGACGCGCCTGGCGCCGCGCTCGAGCAAAACCTGCGTAAAGCCGCCGGTGGAAGCGCCGACATCGAGGCAGGTGTGGCCTTTCGGGTCGAAACCGAAATGATCGAGCGCGGCAGCGAGTTTTATTCCGCCGCGCGACACGTAAGGATGCGCCGGGCTCGCGCTCAACGCGGCATCGACCGCGATTTCTTCCGAAGCCTTGCGCACCGGCGCATCGTTGGCGCTGACCAGGCCGGCCGCGATTGCGGCCTGCGCCTTGGCGCGGCTGTCGAACAGGCCACGCTCGACCAGCAGACGATCGATGCGCTCCTTTTTCGCCGACACGCCTACGCCAGCTTCACCGTCTCGGCGCGAACGTCTCTTCCAAGCGCCTCGAAGGCCTTGGCGACGATGCCGCGGGCGTCGAGACCGGCCTTGGCGTACATGGCGGCCGGGGTGTCCTGGTCGAGGAACAGATCGGGCAGCACCATGGTGCGAACTTTAAGCCCGTTGTCGAGCACGCCATGGTCGGCA
>DASXBN010000091.1:0-1820 GCA_036491675.1 Pseudolabrys sp.
AATCACCGACCCAGGTTCGTCCGCCGGCGCGGGTCGCCGCGGCCGGTGCACGGACCGCGCCCGGGCTCGAGCCGTTCGATCGGCGGCTCAAGCAACGCCTTGCGCGCGGCACCGAATCGCTCGATGACCGCATCGACCTCCACGGCAAGACCCAAAGCGAGGCGCATGCCGCGCTGCTTTCCTTCTTGCGCATGGCGCAGAGCCATGGCGCCAAATTCGTCCTGGTGATCACCGGCAAGGGTGGCGGCGCGCGCGACGACTGGGACGAGCGCGGCGTGCTCAAGCGCCAGGTGCCGCAGTGGTTGAAACTGCCGGAATTCCGCGGCTACGTCGTCGGCTTCGAGGACGCCCATAGCGGCCACGGGGGCGCGGGCGCGCTCTACGTGCGAATCAGGCGGCCGAAATCAGGGACCAGGCGACACCCCTGATCCCTGATCGCTTTTGAACCCCGCGATTCAGCGTGTCACGACCACCGTCGTGCCCCAGCCCACGCGGTTGTAGAGATCGAGCACATCCGCGTTGTACATGCGGATGCAGCCGTAGGAGACGAAACCGCCGATCGAGCCCGGATTGTTGGTGCCGTGGATGGCGTATTCCCCGCCGCCGCTGAGGGTCAGGGCGGCGGCTCCCATAGGGTTGCCTGGGCTTCCGCCTGGAATCACGTTCGGCAGCGAGGGCTTGTCGCGCTTGACCTCGGCCGGCGGTGACCATGCCGGGCGCAGTTGCTTGCCATTGATGTAGGCGGTGCCGGTCCATTGCTTGCCGGCGCGGCCCACGCCGACCGGATAGCGCACGGCCTTGCCGTTGCCGAGCACGTAATAGAGCGCCCGTTCGCTGGTTTTCACCACCACCGTGCCGCTCGAATAAGTGTTGGAAAATCCTACGATTTCGCGTGCCTGCGCCAGCTGCGGCATGAGCGCAGCAAGAAGCACTGCGGCCGAAGCGGCCGCCAAAGCGCGTGACCGATGCATGATTTGACCCGCGTCTGTTGCCCGTTATCCCCTCGATCGTCGACGCCCGACCATTCGTTTGGATTCCCCGAAGCGGGCGGCGACGGATCAGTAACCATAATAATCGAATCTGCGCGCGACCTCAGCCGAAACCGCGCGTTAGGGTTGGTGAATGGTCAAAAATCTCGGCGACTGTGCCGCGCGCGCCACACCCGCGGTGCATCGTCTCGCCGAAGCGTCAGCCTAAGCTCACACTGCGTCGTCAAGCCCGCGGGTGACGAATCATGCCGATCGAGTCGCGCGTGCGTCCGCTAAGCGTGCGCCTTCTTGTTCTGCCGGTTGCCGACGAGATCGTCGACCACGGTCGGATCGGCGAGCGTCGAGGTGTCGCCGAGATTGCCGTACTCGTCTTCGGCGATCTTGCGCAAAATCCTGCGCATGATCTTTCCCGAGCGCGTCTTCGGCAGTCCGGGTGCGAATTGAATGAGATCGGGCGAGGCGATCGGGCCGATCTCCTTGCGCACCCAGGCGACCAACTCCTTGCGCAGCTCTTCGCTCGGGTTTTCGCCTGACATCAGCGTGACATAGGCGTAGATGCCCTGGCCCTTGATGTCGTGCGGGTAACCGACCACGGCGGCCTCCGACACCTTGGCATGCGCGACCAGCGCGCTCTCGACCTCGGCGGTGCCGAGCCGATGGCCGGCGACGTTGATCACGTCGTCGACGCGACCGGTGATCCAGTAATAGCCGTCGGCGTCGCGGCGGCAGCCGTCGCCGGTGAAGTACTTGCCGGGATAGGCCTTGAAATAGGTGTCCACGAAGCGCTGATGGTCGCCGTAGACCGTGCGCATCATGCCCGGCCAGGAATCG
>DASXBN010000092.1:0-5003 GCA_036491675.1 Pseudolabrys sp.
GGCGCCGGAGGCCAAGACCTTGTCCAAGTTGAAGGCGCGGAAATCGGTGATCGCCCACAGCACCACGACCGGCGTGATCACCAGCACGCCCGCCGCGTCACGAAGCCACCAGGTGACGCCGATGGCGATGAAGTTCCCCCAATCGACGGCTCCGGCGAGATAGAGACTGCCGGCGCCGACGAGCGCGCCGATCATCGTGCTGGGCCCGAGGCCGACCAAGGCGAATTTCGCCACTGCGGCCGCGGTATCGAAGGTTCTGCGGCCCTGCGACCAGGCGTTGATCAGATAGCCGCCAACGATCGCCTCAAACGTGGCGCCCGCGGCTGCGCCCAAGGACGGCAAGGTCGAGTCGGCAACGCTCGCATCGGCAATATCGGTCGGCGCGCCGGCGAAAAATGCTGCGGCAAAAATTGCGGGCCAAACGCGCAAGCCCCGCAGCAGCACGGCGGCCAAGGCAAGGCCGGCGGCCGGCCAGATGGGGATAGCACTCGAGTAGATCGAAGCCAGCGTCAGGCCGGCTTTCGCCAGAACAAAATAGCAGGCGCCGATGATCGCCAGCTCAAAGGCGTATTTCGCCGCGCCGCGGGGTTGCAGCGTTGCGGCAAATTTTGATCCTCGAAAGCGAGTCACGGCATGCCCCCAGTCACCGCGCCCTTTTTCGTATGTCCTCTCCTGCAATGCGCGCTGCTGTGTGTCGATACTCCCCACGTCATTGATGGACGTAACTGAGGCGGAACTCGGGCCATAGGCCGGCGAAACGGGAGCGAAGGGGGAACGAAAAATGCCTAGAAACTCAAGAGCGTTGCTCAAATATGAGGCATGGCAACGCTGACCTGGTGCAGGCGGGATATCGAGGGGCGCAAAGCAGCCCTTTTAATAGCCCAGCGAGTCCAACCCACAACGATCAAATAACCGCCGGGCCGGTGGCGCGCAAAAAATGGTCATCGGCTGTGCTAGCCGCAAGGCCGGAACGACACTGACGATTCCCCGCCCGATCCGTCCCGACCGGCCGCCGCCTACATCGAGCTCTGCAGGAATTCACCCACCGGCATTGGCGGTCGCGGAAGCTCGCCAAAAATCCTGTCGTTTTCGGGCAAGAACCAGGACGGGATCTGTTTGAGTCGCGCGAGCAGTGGCCCATCCTCCTCGCCGCCATTGGATGGCGCGGACCCCTCGTAACCGGCTGGCGCTCGGACGCTTTGTCCCGATGCCTTGGGCGCAGCATTGGATGCGGCGCTGGAGGGCGAAATCCCGAGCGGCTCGCCTGAGCGCGCCTTGGCCTCTGCGACCTGCTCCGGCTTCTGATTGCGACGCGGTGATGCGGGCTGGGTCAGCTTCGCAAGCTTCGGCGCCGAGACGGTTGTCGGCGTGGCCGCCGCGCTTTCCGGCTGGCTGTCGGTCTCCTTGCGCGCAGTTTCGCCAAGGAGCGGGCGATCGTCCCGCGCCATGGGCGCGCGCTCCGCGATCGCCGGCGCGACCTGCACGACCGGGGTCGCAGGAGGCTGCGGCCTTTCGATCTGGCCGAAGACATAAGCGCAGGCCGCGCTCGCGAGCCCCGCCCCGGCGACCTCGACAAATTTGACAGCAAATCTGGACAGAAAAGTAAATCTCGTTCCCACGATCCCCTCCGATTTCAAACGATTGACTGATTTTCAAAGATTTCAAACGATTGACTGATTTTCAAACATGCGTTTGAGACAACTTCAGGGCGAAAAGGAAAGGCAAGCGTGACAAAGCCAGGGAAAAGTGACGCCCTGACGCGACGAGCGCTGACTGGGCGCGGCGAAAAACGTGCCCGCTGAAGGATTTGCGGTAAGACGGCGCTTTACCGAACGCGTCCTAGGACCGCGTCCGCGTTGGCAGCCGGGCGAGCCCGTCCGCGGCCCAGGTGGCGATCGTATCGGCAAGCCCGTCCACGAAGCGTTCGTCGATCTTGAGGCGGAGCGGAGGGTTGGCAAGCTGGTCGGCGTTGCGAACGAAAATGCTGCATTGCCCAAACAGCCACAGCGCACCGACGACCGCCTGCTGGTCCGTGGCCCTGCTCGGCAGGAATCGACGTGCCAACTCGGTCGCAACGGCAAAGAACGGCGCCACCTCCCGGGCCATGAATTTGCGAAAGACCGGGCTCGGCTTGAGCGTTTCCCAGTTGAAGATTCGCACATATTCGCTGAGCTCGTCGCGCGCGGTCATCGGACGCAGTTGTCGGCGCACAAATCGCCGCAATGCCGTTTCGCGCGGGAGGTTGTTCTGTGGCACCTCGTCGTCCTTCATCAGCGCGCGCAACGCCGTTTGCAGAACCGCGCGATAAAGCCCCTCCTTGCTGCCGAAATGGTAATTGATCGCGGCCTGGTTGACGCCGGCCTCGGCGACGATGGCTCGGATGCTGGCGCCCTCGTAGCCATCACGTGCAAAGGCGTGGGAGGCAGCCTTGATGATCTTGTCCCGCGTGGCCTTCGAGACTCGCGTCACCTTTGCTGGTCGCGGCATGCCGATTCCGAGAATTAAAACGGTCGTTTGAACATAGCGGCTGGCAGTCGCCCCGACAAGATCGCGCTCGTAGAAGCGCCTTTACCGCTAAAACAGCTCGAAATATTCCCGCTGCTCCCATTCGGTGACCTCCGACTGGTAGCGGGCGATCTCGGCCTCCTTGATGCGCAAATAGTAGTCGATGAAATTTTTGCCGAAGCCGGCGGCGAGGCAGGCATCCTCGCGCAGTGCGGCGAGCGCCTGCTCGAGGCTTTTCGGCAAATGCGGCGCCGCAACTTCGTAAGGCGTGTCCGCCGACGGGCCGGGATCGAGCATTCGCTCCATGCCGTCGAGGCCGGTCACGATTTGCGACGCCATGTAGAGGTAGGGATTGGCCGCCGGTTCGCCGACCCGATTCTCGAGCCTGGTGGCCGCATCGCCGGGGCCGCCGAGCACGCGGATCATCGCGCCGCGATTGTCACGGCCCCAAATCACCCGGTCGGGCGCGAGCGAATAGCTGCGGTAGCGTTTGTAGCCGTTGATCGTCGGGGTGGTGAAGGCGGCTGCCGCGCGCGCATGGGCGAGCAATCCGCCCAAAAAGTTGCGCCCGACATGCGAAAGCGCGGCGTCGTCGTTCGACGTGAAAACGTTGGCGCTGGAGCGCCGGTCGCGCAACGATTGATGCAAGTGCCAGCCGCTCGACATCACGTTTTCGAGCTTCGGGCGGGTCATGAACGTGGCGTGGCAGCCTTGCCGGCGGCAGATCTGTTTCACCGCGCTGCGGAACAGCATCATGGTGTCGGCGGGTGAAAGTCCGACCTGCGGCTGGAACGTGAACTCGCACTGGCTCGGACCGAGCTCGACCTCGACCGAGCGCAAAGGCAAACCCAGCGCGACCATATCTCGGCGCAGCGTTTCGAGAACGGGCTCGATCTGATCGAAGCGCGTTTCGGTCAAATACTGGTAGCCCTGCGATAACAGGCTCACCTGCGGCGCCTCGCCCGGCCAAGTGGCATCGGAAGGTGCCAGGCGCGGATTATCGAGCTTGAAGATATGGAACTCGACTTCGAGCCCGGCGACGTAGTCGAAGCCAGCCTCGGCAAGCCTTTGCAGTACGCGGCGATAAAGATGCCGGGTCGAGAACGGCACGGGCTGGCCGTTGGCGAAATAGATGTCGCACAGCACCCAGCCGGTCCGCTGCGCCCACGGCAGCACGCGGAAGGTCAAGGGATCCGCGATCATCAGGAAGTCGCCGCCGCCCTCCATCTCCGCCATGCCGAACCCGCCGCCGGCGGTGAAAACCGGAAACACCGTTTTGTGCGCGGTGTCCTTGGCAAGCAGCGTGGTGGTGATCGAGCAGCCGTTGCGCATCGCGGCCGCGGCCTCGCTCGCCACCACGGTTTTTCCGCGCAGGATGCCGTGCTGGTCGGGAAACGACAGGCGGACGACCTCGAGCCCCTGTTCCTCGATCCATTTATCGGCGCGGGCCGCCGCCTCGAATTGCTCGTCGCTCCACAAGCCGTGGCGCTCGACGAAGCTGCGCGCCGTTCTTTCTTGCGATGACGACACCGGACCACCCAACCGCTGATCGGCGAAAGGTTAGAGGATTTATGCGCGCGCTTCGAGAGCCGCCAAGAGCGGCGTTCAATGCACGCTTGCGGCCTTCGCCTGCAGGCTCGCGAGGAGATCGCTCGATCCCTGCACCGCCAGGCGCTGATGATAAAAGCGCAACCCGTAAAGGCCGCCCAGCTCCTCGCCCGCTCCGGCGCGGCCCGGTCCGCCGTGATTGCATTGCGGCATGACGATGCCGTGCCCCGTATGGGCGGAGGCGATCGCAGGATCGACGGCGAGAATGCGACCATGGCTCGGCGCGATCTCGCTCACGATGCGGACGAGAAAATCCGTGTCCTCGCCGTAGACCGAAGCAACCAGCGAACCTCCTCCGCGCGCGATCAGCCCGGCGGCATCCTGTTCATCTCGATAAGGCACGATGGTCGCGGCCGGGCCGAACACCTCGACCTCGTGCACCGCCTGCGCGCCGCCCGCGTCCTTGAGCTTGAGCAGGGTCGGCGCAACGAATGCCGATTTGTTCTTGTCGATGCCATCGAGGGTCGGAGCATCGGTGCCGCCGCAGATGATCGCAGCCTCGGTCGCCAAGCGCCGGATGCCGTCGAACGCCGCCGCCTGTTGGCCACGCGTCACCAGCGGCCCCATGCGGGTGTCCGTCTGCCGCGGATCGCCGATCTTGGTGCCCTTGAGTTTTTCCGCCAACGCATCGGCGACCGCATCGGCTTTCCCCGCGGGCACGAAGATGCGGCGAATCGCGGTGCATTTCTGTCCGGCCTTCACGGTCATCTCGCGCACGACTTCGCGCAGGAAGGCATCGAAGGCCGCGTTGCCGGGCGAGGACTCCGGCGCAAGCAGCGCCGCGTTGATGCTGTCGGCCTCGATGTTCACCGGCACGCTCCTTGCCACCACGTTGGGATGGCCGCGCACGCGCGCGGCGGTGTCGGCCGAGCCGGTAAAGGCGATGACGT
>DASXBN010000093.1:0-1821 GCA_036491675.1 Pseudolabrys sp.
GCACAGCGCGCCGAAGAGAAATGTCGTATTCGAGATGTGGCGGACCTCGGGCTGCGCGAACACTGCCTGATCCGACGCGATGGTGATGTCGGCGGCGAGTTGGTACCAAAAGCCTCCGCCCATGGCCCAGCCGTTGACCGCTGCAATGACGGGCTTGCCCAGTCGCCACATATGCGTCCATAGCGCCACGCGCTCGGCATCGGTGCGCTGCCAGAACTCGATAAAATCGGCATGCGACTTGCCTTTCGGATCGGAATGGCGGGCGCCGGACTTGTCCGTCGTGCTCTGGTCGTAGCCGGCGCAGAAGGCGCGACCGGCGCCGGTGAGGATGATCACGCGCGCGCCACGGTCCGCATCCGCCCGGTCGAAGATCCGATGCAGCTCGGCTTCGAGCTCGTGCGTGAGTGCATTCATGCGCTCGGGGCGATTGAGCGTGATGGTCGCAATGCTCTCCTCGACGCTGTAAAGGATCTCCTGGCTCATCCCATCCTCTCGTTGTTGCGGGGCACCTGTGGGACTGGAGCCCGGCCGAACAATACGCTAGTCCGATCCAAGGTGAAGGCCATTTATGTGAATACGATGATCGCAGCGCGCGCGGCGAACACGTGACGACATGCTCTTGCAGAAGCGCGCGACCACGAAATCAGAACTGCTTGATGGCGAGCTTGGCGCCGGCGGCGCTCGCTGCTCCTCTCCAAGTCCGCTGCGCTATCCGTCTTTAGCGATTGATGCCGAACCCTTCGATATCGATCTGCGGCCGGCGCCCGCAGACGATGTCGGTGACCACCTGTGCGCCTCCGCAGGCCTGCGTCCAGCCGTTCGATCCCTGGCCGACGTTGACGTAGAGGTTGGCGATCCCGGTGGCGCCGAGATAAGGCGGTCCGTCCGGCGTCATCGGACGCAAGCCCGCCCAGGCGTTGGGTGCGCCGCCTTTGCAGGCGAGCGCCGCTTGCGGGAACAGCTCGCGCAGGCTGCGCAGCACGGTCGCGGGGCCCGATGCACGAATTGAGACGTCATCGCCGGCGAGCTCGGCTATGCCGGCGGCGCGCAGGCGCGTGCCGAGCCGGGTGATCATGACCTTGTAATGATCGTCCATGACCGAGGATCGCGGCGCCGCCACGTTGGCATCGACATCCATCGTGACGGAGTATCCCTTCACCGGATAGATCGGAAGATCAAGTCCAAGCGGACGCAAGACGCGCACGGCAGCGCTGCCCAGCGCCACGATATAGGCGTCGGCGTTAAGCGTGCCTCGATCGGTGATGACGCCGGCGATGCGGCCCCCTTCGAGACGCAGCCGTTTCACGCTCGTATTGAAGTTGAAGACGACGCCGCGTCGACGCAGAAGCTCGGCCAGTGCGACCGTGAATTTGTGGCAATCGCCGGTCTCGTCATCGGGCAGGTGCAGGCCGCCTGCGAACTCGGCGGCCGCCGCACCCAGGGCCGGCTCGACGGCCAACACCCCTTTGGCATCGAGAATGCGATGCATGACGCCGAATTCGGCCAGCACGCGAGTGGACTTTGCCGCGCCGGCGAACTCCTTCTCGGTGCGGAAGAGTTGCAGCACGCCGCCGGTCCCGTGATCGAAGGCGATGCCGGTGTCCTCGCATAGCTCCTTGAGACAGGCCTTGCTGTAGTGGGCGATGCGCTGCATGCGCGCCTTGTTGCGCGCGAAGCGTTCGGCGCTGCAGTTGCGCAGGAAACGAACGAGCCATCGCCATTGATGGTGATCGAAGCTTGGCCGCAAAACCAACGGCGCGTGGCGCGTGAACAGCCAGCGCAAGATGTTCGCCGGCATTCCCGGCGCGGCCCACGGCCCCG
>DASXBN010000094.1:0-129733 GCA_036491675.1 Pseudolabrys sp.
GTATGTGCTGCTGTGGGGCCTCTTATGCTTCGCCATTGCGTTGCGCGGCGGCGGACCGTATTCGCTCGATCGCAAGCTCGGGCGCGAGCTGTAAAAAGCGAGGAATTCTGGCGAAAAGTGGCGGAGAGGGAGGGATTCGAACCCCCGATACGGTTGCCCGTATGCCGCATTTCGAGTGCGGTGCATTCAACCGCTCTGCCACCTCTCCGGAGCCCGAAAAGAGCCTCAAAAGACCCGATTTGGACGGCCGCTATCTAACCAAGCGGGCCACGAGAGACAAGAGACAGACCAGGCTCCGCGGCGGTATATTGTACCCACCCCAAGGGAAACCGGCCGCGGACCCGCCAAACGATGCGCGACGCTCCGAAATTCCACCGTATCCGCAAGGAATTGCCCGGCGTCTGCATGACGCTCGGATTGGTCGGCGCTTTGACTCTCGTGCTTTTTACGATGGTCTGGGAAATCGGGCTCCAGCACGGTTCGGTGGTTTATTTGATCCCGGTGCTGATTGCCGCCACGCGCTGGGGCATCGTGTCCGCGATCCTTGCCGCGATTTGTGGTGTGCTTGCCTCCGCTTTCTTCTTCTACCCGCCGCTCTACAGCTTCCGCATCGTGGATCCGCAGGAGGTCATCAACCTAATCCTGTTCATCTTCGTCGCGGTGGTGGTGAGCCATCTGGCGACCGCGCTCAAGCATGAACTCGAGACCGCGCGGCAGCGCGAAATCGACCTGCGCGACCTCTACGCCTTCTCGCGCCGGCTGGCGGTGGCCTTCGATGTGTCCGACATTCACGCCGCCATCGAAGATCACCTCGCCACCGTCATGCAGCGCAAGGTCGTCCTGTTCGCCAGCGCGCGCGAGGCGTCAGGCAGCAGCGAAAGACGCGCCGGCATCTCGGTGCCGGAGCAGGTCCGCGCCGAAGTGGTTGAAGTTGCGTCCGGCCGGCGCGATGCCACGAGCGGCGTGACGGTGACTGCGGAAAGCGGCGACGTCTGGCTGATCCGCGCGGTATCGTTCAAGAGCCCCGAGTTCGGCGTCATCGCGATCAATCTCGGCCGCGAATCGCAAGCAAGCTCGAACGAGATGCGCATCCGCGTCGATGCGGTGCTGGCCGACGCCACTGCGACGCTGGAACGGTTGGGCGTCGCGCACGCCATCAGCGAAGCGCGCATGCGCTCGCAGACCGACCAGTTGCGCGAGGCGTTGATCGGCTCGGTCAGCCATGAGCTGCGCACGCCGCTCGCGTCCATCCTCGGCGCCGCCACCGTGCTGAGCGCGGCGCCGGCGCTGGCGAACGAAAAGAAACTCAAGGCGCTGGTCTACGACGTGCGCGACGAAGCCGAGCGTCTCAACAACGACATCCAGAACCTGCTCGACGCCAGCCGCATCAGCAGCGACGGAATCAAGCCGCATATCGAATGGGCGGATCCCGCCGACATCGTCAATTCGGCGATCGAGCGCTGCCGCCATCGCATGTCAAATCGCCGCCTCGTGCTAAATCTGCCGGGCGATCTGCCGCTCATCCACGTCGATCCGGTGCTGGTGCAACAGGCGCTGGTGCAGATATTCGACAATGCGGTGAAATATTCCCATACCGGCTCGCAAATCTCGGTGGCCGCGCGCGCGCGCGACGGCCGCATGATTCTGAGCATCAGCGACGAAGGCGCCGGCCTGACCGAGGCCGAGCAGACGAAAATATGGGATCGTTTCGCGCGCGGCGAACGCCACGCCGCGACCACCAGCGGCTCCGGCCTCGGCCTGTGGATCGCCAACGCTTTCATCGCGGCCAACGGCGGCAAGATAAATGCCGTCAGCGACGGACCCGGCCGCGGCACCGCCATGGCGATCGAACTCCCGGTGACGCAAGCCGTCGTCACGCAATTGGAAAGCGACGCAGATGAGTGAGCCATCCTCGATCGTGCTCGTTGTCGACGACGAGATTCAAATTCGTCGCTTTTTGCGCACGGGCTTCGAGCTCAACGGCTTCGTGGTGCACGAAGCCGGCACCGGCGCCGAGGCGATCCGCTCGGCCACGCTGCGGCCGATTGATCTTGTGATCGTCGACCTCGGCCTGCCCGACATGGACGGCTCCGAGGTGGTCGAGCGCATCCGCTCCTGGTCGAGCGTGCCGATCATCGTGCTTTCGGTGCGCTCCACCGAGGCGGAGAAAGTGCATCTGCTCGAGCTGGGCGCCGACGATTACGTGGTCAAGCCGTTCGGCATGGCGGAACTGCTGGCGCGTGTGCGCGTGGCGCTGCGCCGGCAGATGCGCGCGGCGAGCGGCGAGCCGACGGTCAAGGTGGGCCCGCTCACCATCGATCTAGCCGCCCGCGCCGTGACGCTCAACGACAAGCGGCTGACGCTCACGCCGAAGGAATACCGGCTGCTGCAGGTGTTGGCACAGCACGCCGGCAACGTGGTCACCCACCAGCATCTGCTCAAGGAAGTGTGGGGCACGATCCACGTGCACGACACCCATTATCTGCGCATTTTTGTGCGCAAGCTGCGGCAGAAGATCGAGCCGCATCCGGACTCGCCACACATCCTGGTGACCGAATTGGGCGTCGGCTATCGGCTGGCGCAGTCGGGCGAAGCCGAGAACGGCGCCTTTGCCGCCACCGAAGCGCCGGCCAAGAGCGAGTCCTGAAACCAAGCGAAGACGCGCTCATAAACGCGCAACCATCGCCAAGTCGATCAGCCGTTGGGGGCTCTCATGCGTCGCCTTCTGCTCGCTTCAATGATGGTCCTGGCCGGAGCTTTTTCCGGCCTCTGCCAGACGAGCCCCGATAATGCCGGGGCCGTTGCCGACTTGATTGCGCGCGCCGGCCAGCACCATGAGCACAGTGAATGGAAAGCGGCGGTCGCCGATGCGACGGCAGCGCTCAAGATCGACCCGAATTCAGCGCAAGCCTACAACATACGAGGCGACGCGCTCGCCCAGTTGCGCGAGTTCGATCGTGCGATCGCGGACCTCACGCAAGCAATCCAGCTCGATCCGCAGATGCGGGTCGCCTATATCAATCGTGGCGCCGCCTACGAAGGGGGCGGCCGCGACGACCTTGCGCTCGCCGATTACGAGACCGCGACGACGCGCTACCCGGATTGGGAGGTTGGCCACCGCTTGCGCTACGAAATTTTGCTTAAGCATGGCCGCTACTCCGAGGCGATCCCGAGCTTGACCAAGCGCAGCGAAATCCTGCCTCAGCATGTCTATATCTTGATGGAGCGCGCGGAAGCCTATCGCGCGATGAACGATTTCGAGCACGCCCTTGCCGATTACAGCGAGGCGATCAAACGCTCGCCGAAGGACGGCAGGTTCTGGCACGGCCGCGCCAAGCTGTACCTTGCTCGCGGCGATAAGGCGAGCGCGCTTTCCGATCTCAATGCTGCGATCGAGGTAGCGCCGAATGCACCCGACCTCTACATCGATCGCGCGAAGATCTACCGTGCCCGCGGCGACCTGGCCGCGGCGCAAGCCGATGAGACGCGCGCGCGCAACGTCCCGAAAAACTGGCCCGACCCCGCCGAGTTCATGTTGTTTGTGGCGCTTGGCCTGCTGCTGGGTTGGCCCAAGATGATCCTGTGTCCCTTGGCGGCAATTTTCATTCGCCCGCGCGTCGTCAGCATGGCCGCCGCCTTCGCGGTTGGCGCGGTCGAAGCCGCCTGGCCGATGTGGACCACTATCATTAGTCTTGACGACCTCGGCGCCGCCGCCGCCATCATCGGGCTGTTCGCTTTGTCCGGATTGGGCGGGTTGTTTTGGTGGGGCATCGCACGCGCGGCCTCTTCGCGCTTCCGCCGGAGGCCGCCGGCCGCCGGTTCCCCGCCGGCGGGGGGCGCGGCGGCGCGCTGGGGCTAAGGGCCAGAACGGCTCGGTCCCGATCGGCCCAAGCCGGCCGGGTCGGGCTTGCCCGGTTTTCTTGACAAAACACACCCTTCCCCGCCATAAGCATGGCCGTCGCGGACCTTCGGGTCCGCGTGCTTTTTAGGGACGGCCCTTGTGGCCATCAACCCCTTAAAAACACAAGCAAATCAGACTGAAAGAAGCCGGTCCGGAATCCTCCGAGCACCGGGACCGAACACGAGGGAAGAACGATGTTCGCAGTCATTAGAGCCGGCGGCAAACAGTACCGGGTGGCCGCCGAGGACGTGATCCGGATCGACCGGGTGAATAGCGAGCCCGGCCAGATCGTCGAGTTCGGCGAAGTGCTGGTGCTCGGCGGCGATACCCCGTTGCTTGGCACCCCGACGGTTGCCGGGGCGATGGTGGCCGGCGAGGTGCTCCAGCACACGCGCGGCGACAAGGTGATCGCCTTCAAGAAGCGCCGGCGCAAGAATTCGCGCCGCAAGCGAGGCTCCCGCCACGAATTCTCGGTGATCCGCATCACCGAGATTCTGACCGACGGCGCCAAACCCTCGAAGGAGCCGCCGCCGCGGCCCCAGCGCGAGCCCAAGCCGAAGGTCGAGGCTGCGGCCGAAGGCGAAGGCGAGGCCAAGCCCACCAAGGCCAAGAAACCGGCCGCAAAAAAGCCCGCCGCCAAGAGCAAGAAAAAGTGAGATGATTCCTTCACGGAATCGGTGTAGAAAGTAACGGAATTCGAGAGAGTAGCTATGGCACATAAAAAGGCAGGCGGATCTTCACGCAACGGCCGCGACAGCGCGGGCCGGCGCCTCGGCTTGAAGAAAGCCGGCGGCGAGATCGTGCTCGCCGGCAACATCCTGGCGCGCCAGCGCGGCACCACGTGGCATGCCGGCCGCAATGTCGGCTGTGGCAAGGATCATACGCTGTTCGCGATGGTTAATGGAAAGGTTCAGTTCGCTAAGAAAACCAAAGGCCGCACCTACGTGTCGATTGTACCGATGACGGAGGCTGCGGCCGAGTAAGACGGTGGACAAAATCGAGGTCCGCCGGTCATTCAGTCGATCCGGCGGGGCCTCAGAGGGCTTCGAGAGGGGGAGACGGGTGACCGGCTCCCCCTCTTCGCATTTCAACGCAGCCCGCGTTGAAACAATGGAGCCCGTGCCATGACACTGCTGGAACGCATTCCGAGAGAGACCTTCCACGAAGGCAGTATCCCCGTCCTTGAGACCAAGCGGCTTTGCCTGCGCGCGCCGCGTCTCGAGGACGCTAAAACGGTAGCGACGCTCGCGAACGACCGTCGCATCGCCGAAAACACGGCGCGCATTCCGCATCCGTACAAAATGTCGGATGCCGAGAGTTTTATTGCCGGCGCCAACAAAGCCGGCGGCGAGACGGTATTCCTGATCATGCTGCGCGACGAAACGATCATCGGCGCCTGCGGCATCGCTCCGCTCGACCCGACGCCGGAGCTCGGCTTCTGGCTGGGCGTGCCCTATTGGGGCCAAGGCTACGCCACCGAGGCGCTGCACGCGGTGATCGACTACGCCTTCGCCGATTTCGGGCACGACGCGTTGCAGGCCGGCGCGCGCGTCACCAATCCAGCTTCGCGTCGCGTGCTGGAGAAATGCGGCTTCCAGTGGACCGGCGTCGGCCTCTACCGCATCAACTCGATCAAGTCGTCGGCGCCGATCGACCGCTTCCGGCTCGAACGCGGTATCTGGTCTGCGCTCAAGACCTGGGGCCGGATGAAGAAAGTGATGTAGCCGCGCCATTGCAGGACCAACGCCATGTATCAACCGCCGCACTTTCGCGAAGACCGGCTCGCGGTTCAGCACGCGCTGATCCGCGAGCACTCGCTCGGCTTGCTGATCACGGCGGGACCAAGCGGGCTGCAGGCCAACTTCGTCCCCTTCTTGATCGACGCTGGCGCTTGCGAGCACGGCACGCTGCGCGCTCATGTCGCGCGTGCCAATCCGCAGTGGCAGGAACTGGCCGCCGTCGGCGAATGCCTGGTCGTGTTCCAGGGCGCGCAGACCTATATCAGCCCGTCGCTCTACCCGACCAAGCACGAGCACGGGAAAGTCGTGCCGACCTGGAACTACATCACCGTGCATGCCTGGGGCCGGCCGCGGATCATCGACGACGCAAGCTGGCTGCGGCGCCAAGTCGAGGATCTCACCGCGCATAATGAAGGCTCCCGCTCCGCGCCGTGGGCCGTTTCCGACGCTCCCGAGCCCTACGTGGCCGCACAACTGAAGGCCATCGTCGGGATTGAAATTCCGATCGCGCGCATCGAAGGCAAATGGAAGGTCAGCCAGAACCGGCCGGCGGCCGATCGGGCCGGCGTCGTTGCGGGCCTGCGCGGCGGCAACGGCGATGCCGAGATCATGGCGGCGATGGTGGCGGAGCGCGGCAAGAGCACGTCCTAGACCGCTGGCCTGTGGCGTCGAATTGGGTGAAACTATTCTCTTGCCTGCCGCCAGGGAGGACAGGGATGGCCTACACCCTCGACCGGTTCATCGACGATTGTAAATCGTCGCTCACCCGTGACCCCGGCCCGGCCGGGCGCGAGCAGGTGCGCCTCAATCTCGAGAAGCTGCTCGGCAATTCGGATTTCATCGCCAAATATTGCGGCGACGACCAGCCGCGCGGCGTGAAGGTTTTGTACGAGGATGCCAAGCTCGGCTTCCAGGTGCTCGCCCACATCAACGACAAGGCGCACAAGTCGCCGCCGCACGATCACGGCGCCTCATGGGCGATCTACGGCCAGGCCACCAAATTCACCGACATGACCGAATGGACGCGCCAGGATGACGGCCGCAATCCGAACCGCGCCGAGCTCAAGCCGGTGAAGAAATATCGCCTGACGCCCGGCAAGGCCGGCATCTACCAGGATGGCGCCATCCACTCGATCGACTATCCCGACGATGCGCGCTTCGTGCGCGTCACGGGCACCGACCTGGAAAAGATCAACCGCATCAAGATTGACCTCTCAACTGGTGCGGTGGAGCAGATAAAAGCGCGGCAGGCGTCGTGAACCTGCACACGATACAAATTGTCCTTCGTGCCGTCAGTCCCGTCGCCGTCAAGGCCATGCTCGGCGACGGCGGCGAGCTGGCGCTGATCGACTTGCGCGAGGAGTTGATCTTCTCGCGCGGCCATCTGTTGTGGGCGCGCAACGTGCCGCTCAGCCGGCTCGAATTGCGTTTCGCAACGCTGGTGCCGCGCAAGACCACGCGCATCGTGCTGATCGACGACAATGACGGGCTGACGCAGCGCGCCGCCGACATGCTCGGGCGCGCCGGCTATAGCGACCTTTCATTTCTCGACGGCGGCAATGCGGCTTGGCAGGCCGCCGGTTTCGAGCTGTTCTCCGGCGTCAACGTGCCGAGCAAGGCGTTCGGCGAATTCATCGAGCATGCCAGCCACACGCCCTCGATCGGCGCCCTGGAACTCGACGCGTTGATGCGCGCCGGCACCAATATGGTCGTGCTCGACAGCCGCCCCCATGACGAATACTCGCGCATCTCCATTCCGACCGGCATCAACGTGCCGGGCGCCGAGCTGGTGCTGCGTGTGCACGACATCGCGCCCTCGCCCGACACGCTGATCGTGGTCAATTGCGCCGGCCGCACGCGGAGCATCATTGGCGCGCAGTCGCTGATCAATGCCGGCGTGCCGAACAAGGTCGTCGCGCTGCGCAACGGCACCATGGGCTGGCATCTTGCCGGTTTCGCCTGCGACCGCGGCAACGACAAGCGCGCGCCGGCGGTATCGGGCGCCGGCCTCGCCTGGGCGAAGCAAAAGGCGGCGGCCGTCGCGCGCCGCTTCGGCATCGCGAGCATCGGCCGCACGACGCTCGAGCGCTGGCGCGCCGACGACAACCGCACGACTTACCTTTTCGACGTGCGCGACCCGGCCGAATACCAGGCCGGCCATTTCCCGGGTGCCCTCTCCGCGCCGGGCGGACAACTGGTGCAGGCCACCGACCAGTATGCCGGCACGCTGCAAGCACGCATCGTACTCTTCGACGACAACGAAGTGCGCGCGGTGATGACCGCCTCCTGGCTCAAGCAGATGGGCTGGAAGGAGGTTGCGGTGTTGCCGGAGGCAGGCGCCGAAAAAGGCACGCCGGCCGACAGTATGCTCGGCACGCTGCCGGACGACGCGGCCGTCGAATATTCCGATGTACTGGCGATCGACAACGTGAACGTCATCGATCTGTCGCGCAGCCCGAACTACCGGCGCGGCCATATCCCGGGCGCCTGGTTCGCCATCCGTGGACGGCTCGACCGCGCGCTGCCGAAAATACCCTTGCGGCGCATGCTGGTGCTCACCTCGGAGGACGGCGTGCTGGCGGGCCTCGCGGTCGAGGAAGCGCGCGCACTATGCAAAATCCCGGTGCACTGGCTGAGAGGCGGCAACGCCGCCTGGGCAGCCGCCGGCTTTCCGCTCGCGACCGATATCAAAATGGCGGACGAGCCGCTCGACGCCTGGCTCAAGCCTTACGAGCGGCCGGGCGACCCGAAGACCGCCATGAACGAATATCTGACATGGGAAGTCGACCTGCTTGAGCGCATCGCATGCGACGGAACGGCCAATTTTATTGCTTGAGCGCCGCTTCGAATTTCTCGCCGAATTCGGCGAGTTCCTCGGCGTTGATATCGCTCACCGCCCACAGATTGAGGCCGTTCTCGCTCCAGCGCCGCACGTTGTAGCCGTGCAGGCTTTCCATGGTCGCGCCGCTGTTGCCGGAGCCGGGCGCCGGCGCGCAGAACAGGTTGATGATGTGCACGCGGCGGCGATAGACTATGGCCGCGACCGGCTTGGCGTCGACGTAATCGAGCCGGCCGCCGAGCAGTGTGAAGCCCTGCGCGGTCAGCTCCACCACCGGCGGGGCGACGTCAAGTCTGCCGTTGAACCACGGCTTGACCGTGTGCTGGTCGCTCGATTGCACGTCGATCAAATGCGCCTGCTGGGCCTGCAGCGAACGCAAATGCGCCGACACCACCTCGCCCAGCACGCGCCGCTGATCGTCGCCGCGCATCACCATCACCAGCACGCCCGAGGCGGCAATCGCGCTCAGCGCGGCGCCTCCCGCGAAGCCCTTGATGACGGCGCGCCGGCTCGCTCCGGTCGCGGGCAACGCCGGCAGCTTGCCTTCGATGCGCTCGCGCAATCCCGCCGGCGCCGTGTAGCGCATGGCGGCCGGCGTCATGGCCTTGCGCAGCTCCTGGAACTCGCGCAAGCGCGCCGCGCAATCGGCACAGCCCATGATATGCGCCTCGACCTCGCGCGCGTGTCCGGCGTCGAGTTCGCCGTCGATCAGCGCGTGCATCAGGACTTTTGCCTCGTCGCAATTCATGATTGACCCCTGCCTTCGGCCGCTATCCAGGCCTCGCGCAACATGCCGCGCGCGCGCGCCAGCCGCGACATCACCGTCCCGATCGGCGCCTCGATCACCGTCGCGATATCGCGATAGGACAGATCGTTGATCTCGCGCAGCACGATCACCTCGCGGAATTCCGCCGGCAATTGCGCGATCAGCGCCCGCATGGTTTCGGAATCGTGCCGCCGCAGCATTGCCTGCTCGGGCGTATCGCCGTCCTCGCGCCAGAGCGGCAGGATCTGCGCGCCGCCCTGCGGCTCGCCGGTGTCCGCCGTGAAGACGAGCCGGACGTTGGCGCCAGAGGTTGCGTGAGCGACATTGCGCAGGATCGCCATCAGCCAGGGCTTGATCGGCCCGCCGCGGAAACTGTCAAAATGGCGGAACGCGCGCAGGTAACATTCCTGTACCGCGTCGTCGGCATCGCTCGCGCTGCGCAGCAGATAGCGCGCCAGCGTGTAGACGTCGTCGAGATGCGGCAGGGCGAGCGCCTTGAAACGCTCGGCCCGGCTGCCATCGCTCGCATCGGCAACGCCACCCGCCATCATCGCAATTCCGGCCTCGCCTATAGTCAAAGCGTATTGCATCGCGCCTGCGGCCGCTACTTTCCTGCGGCCGCCTCGACCACAATCGAGCCGGTCATCATCGGATGCAAGGCGCAAAAATAGGCGTAAGTGCCCGGTGTCGCGAATGTGAACGAGAACTTGTCGTCGGTGTCCATCGCCTTCGATCTGAATGTCTGCGTTTTCGACGTCACTGTATGTGGGATGTCGTCGTGATTGACCCAGATGACGGTATCGCCGGCCTTCACCGTGATCTGTTTCGGGTTGAAGGTGAAGTTGTCGATCTTCACCTCGATGTCCGCCGCGCGCGCCGGCGCCGCCGCGATCGCAAGAGTCACAAGCCCGGCTATCGCGCCAAGCGCGAAAATTCTGCTTAATGTCATGGCGCTCAGCTCTTCAGCGGACTGTCGATGATCGCAAGGCGCTGTTCGCCCTGCTTGAAGGTCACGCTGGCGGTGCCGAGCATGGTGCGCAGTTGTTCGTCCGGCACTTTCATCGGCCCCGGCGACGGCGCTGAGCCGGGCGCCGGCTGCGGGAACGCGGTCGAGCGCGCGGTGTGGAAGGTGACGTTGCCCTCCACCTTCTGCATCACCTGATGGATATGGCCGTTGAGCACGGTCACCGAGCCGAAGCGCTTGAGAAGCCCAAGCGCGCGGGCGCTGTCCTCGGTGCCCCAGCCCCACTGCGGATAGACCGCCCACAGCGGGATATGCGCGAACACCACGATCGGCATCGAGGCCGATTTGCTTTTCAGATCATCCTCAATCCATGTGAGCTGCTCGTCGCCAAGGCTGCCCATGCCGCCACCTTTCAGATTGGCGACGTTGACCAGACCCATGAAGTGCACGCCGTTGGCGTCGAATGAGTAATAGCCCGGCCCCTTGGTGCCGCGGCCGTAACGTTCCTTGTAGAGCTTGATGTCGGGATCGATGATGTCGTGCTCGCCCGGCACGTAATGCACGTCGAGCTTGGCCTGCGCGATGATCTTCTCGGCGTCGTCGAATTCCGTCGGCTTCGACAGATGCGTGATGTCGCCGGTGTGGATCATGAAGGCGGGCTTTTGCGGGATCGCCTTGATGCGCTCGATCGCCTCTTCCAGAGTGCCCTTGGCATTTGGATTCGCTGGTTTGTCAAAGCCCATATGGCTGTCGCTGATCTGCAGGAAGGTGAAGCCCTTTTGCTCCTGCGCCATGGCCTGATCGACCAGGCCGAGCGAATGCGGCACCCCGCCGGTCAGCGTCCACAGCACCCCGGTGCCGGTCCAGGTCATGCATTCCAGTACCTTGCGGCGGGTCGGGCCTTCTCCGTGATCGTGCGTCGTCATGGCTAATCTCCCTGCGATCGCCTACTTCTCAGGGGACTAGATCGGACTTAGGTCTGATTTATTCCTGCAAATCCGCCGCAAACCGCGATATACGCTAACGCCATGAAATTCCTCGACGAAGCCAAGGTCTATGTGGCGTCCGGCGCCGGCGGCAACGGCTGCATCGCGTTCCGGCGCGAGAAGTTCATCGAGTTCGGCGGCCCGTCGGGCGGCGACGGTGGCAAGGGCGGCGACGTCATCGTCGAGGCGGTCGACGGCCTCAATACGCTGATCGACTACCGCTACCAGCAGCACTTCAAGGCCAAGTCCGGCGGCAACGGCATGGGCAAGGACATGCATGGCGCCAACGGCAAGGACGTGGTTCTGAAAGTTCCGGTCGGCACGCAGGTCTACGAGGAAGACGGCGAAACGCTGCTCGCCGATCTCACCAAAGCCGGCGAGCGCGTCACGCTGATGAAGGGCGGCAATGGCGGCTTCGGCAACGCCTATTTCAAGAGCGCGACCAACCAGGCGCCGCGCAAGGCCAATCCCGGCCAGCCCGGCGAGGAACGCACCATCCGCCTGCGCCTGAAGCTGATCGCCGATGCCGGCATCATCGGCCTGCCCAATGCCGGCAAGTCCACCTTCCTCGCCGCGGTGAGCGCGGCCAAGCCGAAGATCGCCGACTATCCCTTCACCACGCTGCATCCGCAGCTCGGCGTGTTCGGGGTCGATAACCGCGAATTCGTGATGGCCGATCTGCCGGGGCTGATCGAGGGCGCGCATGAAGGCGTCGGTCTCGGCGACCGCTTCCTCGGCCACACCGAACGCTGCCGCGTATTGCTGCATCTCATCGATGGCACCGGCGAGGATGCCGGCGCGGACTACAAGACCGTGCGCGCCGAGTTGGAGGCCTACGGCCAAGGCCTCACCGACAAACCCGAGATCGTGGCGCTGTCGAAGATCGACGCCATGACGCCGGAGGCGATCAAGGCGCAAAGCGCGAGGCTGAAGAAAGCCTGCAAGAAGACGCCGCTGCTGCTGTCGTCGGCCTCGCGCCAAGGCGTGCAGGAAGTCCTGCGCGCGCTATTCAAGGTGATCGACGCCGCGCGCGCGGACGCTGCGGTAGAACCAAAGTCAAAACAAGAAGCCTGGCATCCGTAAATTCCACCGCCGTCATGGCGGGGCTTGTCCCGGCCATGACGAAGTAATCCGGGAGAACCCCATGCAAACCCGCGCAGCCGTCGCCTGGAAAGCCGGCGAGCCGCTCAGCATCGAGACCATCGAGATCGAAGGACCGAGAACCGGGGAGGTGCTGGTCGAAGTCATGGCGACCGGCGTCTGCCACACGGATGCTTACACATTATCGGGCGCCGACCCGGAAGGCCTCTTCCCGGCCATCCTCGGCCATGAAGGCGCCGGTGTGGTGCGCGAGATCGGCGCCGGCGTGACCAGCGTGAAAGTGGGCGACCACGTCATCCCGCTCTACACGCCGGAATGCCGAAGTTGCAAAACCTGTCTTTCCCGCAGGTCAAATCTCTGCACCGCCATCCGCGCCACGCAGGGCAAAGGCGTCATGCCGGACGGCACATCTCGATTCAGGTGCGGCGGCGACGCCGTGTTCCACTACATGGGCTGCTCGACCTTCGCCAATTTCACCGTGCTGCCCGAGATCGCGCTGGCCAAAGTGCGCGAGGACGCGCCGTTCGACAAGATTTGCTACGTCGGCTGCGGCGTCACCACCGGTATCGGCGCCGTCATCAACACCGCGAAGGTCTGGCCGGGCGCGAACGTTGCCGTGTTCGGACTCGGTGGCATCGGGCTCAACGTGATCCAGGGCGCCCGCATGGCCGGTGCCGACAGGATCATCGGCATCGACACCAATCCGGGCAAGCGCGTCATCGCCGAGAAATTCGGCATGACGCATTTCGTCAACCCGGATGCCGTCGGCAAAGACAAGGTCGTGCCGGCGGTCGTCGACTTGACCGACGGCGGTGCCGACTTCTCGTTCGAATGCATCGGCAATGTGCAGGTCATGCGCCAGGCACTGGAATGCTGTCATCGCGGCTGGGGCGAGAGCATCATCATCGGCGTCGCCGGCAGCGGCCAAGAAATCGCCACGCGGCCGTTCCAGCTCGTCACCGGCCGCGTCTGGAAAGGCACCGCCTTCGGCGGCGCGCGCGGGCGCACCGATGTCCCCAAAATCGTCGACTGGTACATGGAGGGCAAGATCAATATCGACGACCTGATCACCCACACCATGCCGCTCGAAAAGATCAACGACGCCTTCGACCTGATGCACGAAGGCAAGTCGATCCGCAGCGTGGTGATCTACTGAGGCGGCTTGCCTTTGGTGCACAGGCGCCGCACGCCGATGCTCGGCGCATAGGTGCAGTCCGAGGCGCTGAAGGTACGATAGGCCGCGGAGCAGGCGTCCACGTCGCATAGCGGTGGCGCGGCTTCGGCCGGTGCCGCCGCCGACGCCTCGGGCTCGGGCGCTTGCGCAGCGGCATTTGCTGGTGGGGCGGCTTTCTGCGGCGCGGCGGGTCTTGCAGGCGCAGGCGAGGCCGGCGGCGCGGAGAGCGCAGGCCGCACCGGCGGGCTGGCCGCCATCGGCGGTTCGGCGACGTCGGGAACCAGCGCGACTGTCCGCACGGCCGGCCGCTCGTTCACCCAGTCGGTCGCGAACACGACATTGCAGAGCGCGACCGCCACAGCCGCGGCAGCGGCGACGAACATATTCGCGCGATCGGACAGTGACGGCAGCATGGCGCCATCCCAAGGTCTTGATCATAGGGCCGGTTTCGCTCGCACGGCAACATGATCGAAAGGCGCACCGCGCGCGCGTCTCATTCGCCGCACGCGCTCAAATCGTTTTTACTCATATTCGGCCATTTTCGTTCATGGCCGGGCAATGGAACTATGGTTCCCTCGCAGGTCGGCCTGCAGGTCATCCACAAAATTGACCCGATTTGGTCGCATAGCGGCAAGCAGACGGGGTATCCCTTTTTGCATCAAGCTGTCGCGGCGTGCCGGGCGTGGCGCCCCGCGGATTCGAGGGCCGAACGAAATGCGGCATTTGTTTGTGCCAGCCTGCTTGTGCTTGATGACGCTGCCGGGCGCGATCGGTCCCGATCTCGCGCTCGAAAATTCCTCCGACACCGAAGTCGTCGTCAAACTCCGCCCCGCTTTAGCCGCCGTGCCACCCGCCGACAGCGCGGAAATTCTGCCTGCGCCGGCGGCGCCCACCGACAGCGCGGAAATTCTGCCCGCGCCGGCGGCGCCCGCGCAGACGGCGGCCGCGAGCGCGGCCATCCTGGCCTCGACCGGCTACGCCGATCAGTATGAGATTCCCGACCCGGTCGCCGAGCGGGTGCCGGATGTCCCGCGACAACTCAAGCCGATCGTGAAGCCGATCATCCCGCGCTCGCGCGCGGAAATCTGCGACGGGCTCACCGACGCCGCGTACAGCAACAATCTGCCGGCGCCGTTTTTCATCCGGCTCCTGTACCAGGAAAGCGAATTCCACCCGGGCGCGGTCAGCCCGGCCGGCGCCGAGGGCGTCGCGCAGTTCATGCCGGAAACCACCGCCGACCGCAGGCTCGACAATCCGTACGATCCCTTGCAGGCGATCAAGGCCTCAGCCAGCCTGCTGCGCGATCTGGCGCGGCGCTTTGGCAATCTCGGGCTGGCCGCCGCCGCCTACAATGCGGGGCCGCGACGCATCGAGGCCTGGCTCGCCAAGAAGGGCAAGCTGCCGCAGGAGACGAAGGACTACGTCAAGACCATCACCGGCCGCCCGGCGGAAAACTGGACCGCGATCGAACGCGGCAGCCCGGCCGTCAAGCTGCAGCGCCACGCGCCCTGCCAGGAGTTTGCCGGCCTGCTGGCGTGGGACGGACCTGAGCGCATCCCGCTGCCGCCGATGCGCAACGCGGGGACGCGCAAGGCGGCGAAGCAGCCCGCACCGGAGCTGCGCGGCAACGTGGCAGTGGCCCTGCGCGCGCAGGTGAAGATAATGCGGCGCGGCTCACAAATGACCGCCACGATCGACAGCGGCGCGGCGAAATCACCTGCCCTTCACGGCGCCGCGCACGCCACCGTGCAGCAAGCGGCCAAGAAGCAGAAGCACCCCAGCGTCGAGCTGTCGCAACGCTGACCGCGGCGGCGCGGGCCGCCGCCGACCAGCGCACGCCCCGCAGTTTAGAACTTCCATTGCAGGCCGGTGGAGACCCCGACCAGCGTCGTGCCCGTCCAGCAGTGCGGATTGGCGGAGATGCCGCCGGGCGCGGCATTGGCGTCGTGGCAATCGGTGGTCACCGACCGTCCGCCGGCGCCAAGATCGTAATGGGCGTCCGGCCCGTTGAAGGTGGCCGCCACCGTGGTGTACCAGATCAGGTTCTCCGAATACCTGTGCTTCCACGCCGCGGTCACCATGTCCGCTTGGTTTTCGCTCGGACCAAAGCTGGCACCATCGGCGGTGGCGAGCGTGCTGTCGTTGTGCTGGCCTGGATTGCCGGGCGAGCGGAACGCATGCGCCCAACCGAAATGCAAGCTGTCGACGGGGGTGACTTCCTGACTCACGACAAGCCAGGTGCCGTAACGGGTGCGTTCATTTTGGAAATCCAAATCCGCCGGGACGTAGCGGTGCAGACGTTCGCCGATGACGCCAACCGTCGTCTTGGTCGGGAACGTGTACATGACGCCGAGCTTCATGGCGTCTTCGTTCGCCGTGTCCTCGTTGCATAGTTGCATCGAGGTGGGCGTCGGCCACGCCGGGTCCGAGCAACCGCTGAGAACGGGAGCAAGGCCGTACGCGCCCGCGAGATCGCTCGACCGGTTGACGTTCTGGTGGAACTCGTAAGCGCCGGTTATATAAAACGGGCCGTGCGTATAGCTGAGATTGGCGCTCACCGCGTTGCTGAACGCGCCGTCGCTGCACGACACCAGCGGATTGGCGCCGCTGGTCGGATCGTTGCCGCCGGCGCAATCGGATTCGCCCGAGGCGAGATTGCTGCTGTCGTTGGCGCGGTTCTGGCCCGGCGCGAATAGCACATTGAACTGGAAGCCGCCGCCGAAGTTCGGCGACTCGTACCAGATCGCATGGCTGACCCGGGTGCCGAATTCGACGCGATTGTCGCCGCCCGAGTTACCCATGATCACTGCGTAATCGCCCCACATGCCGGAGAACGGATTGAACGCCGCCGTCGAGTTCTTGTAGGGCGCGTCGGTCTTGCCGACCTTGACGGCGCCCCATTCCGCCGAGGCAATTCCGATATAGCTGTTGCGGCTGAACAGGGAGCCGTTGACCTGGTTGCTCAGGTTGCTGTTGGATTGTCTCGTGCCGGCCGCCGCCGAAATGTCGATTCCGGCTTCGAACTGGTAGACGAAATTGAAGGATTGCGTCGGTATCCGCTGGAAACCGCGCACGCCCAAATAAGAAATATTGGTCGAGATGTCGGGCATCCAGCCGAAGTTTCCGACCGGCGTCGTGCCGTCCGGGGCGACCGGACCGCCCTTTGCATCCTTCGTCGCCAGATCCAACGAGACGTCCAATTGACCGTAGGCGGTAATCTCGCCGCCGGGCGTAAAGAAAGTGAGACTCTTGCCCGGCTTGCGTTCGAGGAAATAGTGGCCGTTGCTGTCGAGGCCCGCCCATCCAGTCTTGACCGGGACTTTGCTCGACCGCACGTGGGCATCGGCCGCGGTCGCCTTGGCTTGAGCCGAAGTAGCCTCCGCTTCGCTCGCCTGCTTCTTCGCGGCCTTGGCGTCGGCGGCGGTGTGCGTCTGCGCCTCTTTCAGTTCTTTGACCGTGCGCACGAGCACGTCGACCTGCGCTTGCAGCGCCTTGATCTGCGCGTCGGTTGCCTCGTCGGCATAGGCGGTGCCGCCCGCTCCCAGGACCACGATCAGAGTTGAGAATGCAACCCCCGAGCACAACCGCAAACGTCGTGATGAGCCGCTCATGTCCAGGTCCCCCGTAGTTTCACAGCCGTGAGTCTTTTGCCGAGTGTTCACTAATTAGGCATCGTGGGCGATTACACTCTGGTGTCGATCGTCTACGCCTTTCCGGTATCGACTCGAATCATTCCGGCGGCGGATGAAATCCGCCGCTTGTCGAGGCTTTGATTGTTCGCAGAATGCGACGGCGGTCGCGAAGGCCGCAGTAGTCGCGCGCACTTTTTACCGATTGATCGGCGTCAGCAACACATTGTGCTTGGAGGCCGCCTCGATACAGTCGAGCAGCTCTTTTTCGCTGAATGGCTTGGTCAAATACCCCGTCACGCCCGCGCTGAGCGCACGCGTACGAACGTTGTCGTCCGGGTAGGCCGTGATCAGGATCGTCGGGATCGGGGCGCCGCTTGCGACCAGATGGCCATAGAGCGCTAGCCCGCTCATGTTCGGCATCTGCACGTCGGCGATCAAGCAGGACGTGATGCGGATGCGATTGGATTTGAGAAACGCATCGGCCGATGGAAACCCCTTGGCGATAAATCCATGCGAGCGCAAAAGGCCGATGGTGGCTTCGCGCACCGAATCATCGTCTTCGACGACGGCGATCGACGGTTTGATAGACATTATCGAGGCATCCGTACCCATCGCTCGAACAGCGGACGAATGCGCTATTCGGCGAACCACCTTCCCCGCAAGAATTGGATATTGAAAATAATCCGAATCGACAACTACACCCTAGTACCAATCGGCTACGCCGTTTCGGTACTGCCCGAAAGCTTGTCCGCCATGCGCACCAGATCGGCCAACGACTTGGCTTTCATCTTTCGCATGACGTGACGGCGATGCACCTTCACGGTGACCTCGCTGAGCTTGAGCTCCGCGGCGATTTGCTTGTTCGGCCGGCCGCTGGCGACTTTCAGCATGATCTGCCGCTCGCGCGACGTAAGCGAATCGAAATGTTCGCGCAACACGGCGGCGACGGCGGAGGTCTGCCGCCGGGCGCGGTCGCGTTCGATGCCGACATAGATGGCGTCGAGCAGATCCTGATCGCGAAACGGCTTGGGCAGAAATTCGATGGCGCCGGCCTTGATGGCGCGCACCGACATCGGAACGTCGCCGTGCCCGGTGATGAAGATGACCGGAAGCGCGATGTTCGATTTGGTCATTTCGCGCTGGAAATCGAGACCGCTAAGGCCCGGCAGCCGGACATCGAGCACGATGCAGCCGGGCGCGTCGGGCCGCTTGAACAGCAGAAATTCTTCCGTCGAGCCGAAGCTGCGCACGTCGAGGTGGATCGAACGAATGAGGCCATTGAGCGCCTCCCGCACCGCCGGGCTGTCGTCGATCACGAATACGATCGGTTTGGATTCGCTCACGGTTCCATGCCCACCGACAAAATGAAATGCAGCACTGTGCCGCGCGGCGTATTCGCGGTCGCCCAGATGCGTCCGCCATGCGCCTCGATAATCGAACGGCTGATCGCCAGCCCCATGCCCATGCCCTCAGGCTTGGTAGTATAAAAGGCGTTGAAGGCACGGTCGAGATTTTCCGGCGCCAGACCGATGCCTGAGTCCTGCACCGTGATGAGCGCACCATTCGGTTCGTTGCGCGCGGAACTTATGGTGAGCACACGCGTCCCCTCAGGCGTCCGGTTCATGGCTTCGAGCGCGTTGAGAACGAGATTGAGCACGACTTGCTGCAGCTGCACGGGGTCGCCCTGCACAGGCGGCACGTCGTCGGCCAGCTCAGTGCGCAGTGAAACGTGGTTCTGCAGGATTTCGGCTTCAATCAAGCTTAGGGTCGCGAGAATAATGTCGTTGATGGCGAGCCAATCCTTCTGCGGCGGCGAGCCCCTGGTGAGCGCGCGCACCTGTGCGATGATCTCGCTCGCCCGGTTGGCGTCCTTGACGAGCCGCGTCACCGCCTGCCGCGCCTCGTCGAGATTGGGCGGCTTGTCGGCGAGCCAGCGCAGACAGGCATTGCCGTTGATCACCGCCGCGGCGAGCGGCTGATTGACCTCGTGCGCGATCGAGGCGGTCATTTCGCCGAGCGTGGTCACGCGTCCGACATGCGCGAGTTGCGAGCGCGCCTCATAGGCCGCCGCCTTCTCCGCTTCGGTCTTGAGTGCGAGGTAGGTCGTGGTGGCGACCGCCAGGATGCTGATCGTGGTGTTGATGACGCCGATGCCGCTCGAGCCGCTCGCCGCCGTCAGGGCGTCGCTCACCAGCGTCAATCCGATGCAGCCCAAGCCGACCAGCACGACGCCGCGCGCGCCGCAAAAGCGCACCGACATCAGCACAACCACGGTATAGAACGCAGGAAATGCGATTTCCAAATCGGAGATGGTGTCGAAGACGAAAATGGCGGCCGCAAGCAAGGCGGTCGCAGCCGGGAGCAGCCACGTTGCGGCGCTGACGCGAAGTATCGGCAGCTTCATTCGAGCGCCCCCGGTCGGCATCAAATGGCGGCGCAAGACTCGCCAATATTGGCGAATAAGACAAGGCGGGGCGCGGTTATGGGGGGATAAAAAAGAATAGTTCCTCTTCGTCATGCCGGCTTCGAAGCATATTCTTGTCATCGCGGGACCGGCGCGCGGCGCCGTTATGTCGCTCCATTGAGCAACGAGTAACTGGTGCTGCGTCCGCCCGCTTCGTCCTTCTTCAGAATGTTGCGCGCGATGAGGTCGGTGATGTCGCGTAGCGCCGTGTCAGGCGAGCATTTTTCAATTTGCCCCCATTTTGACGACGTCAGGTTGCCTTCAAAACCATCGAGCAGACGATTGATCATGTCGATCTGCCGTTCACTAAGCGGCGCGGTGCCGTGTTTCTTCCAGAACTCTGCCTTTTGAAAGACCGCTGCCAGGATTTTTTCCGCACCGTCAAAGGCGCGATCAAGGCACCCCAAGAACCAGTCGAGCCACGGCGTAATATCGAGATTGCCTTTCTGCGTGGCTTCGAGAATGTCGTAGTAGGCGTTCCGCTCCAGCCGGATTTGTGCCGACATGCTGTAGAAGCGTTGCGGGCTGTCTTCCGAGCGGGTGAGCGTCATATCGGCGATGGCGCGTGCAATTCGACCGCTGCCGTCGTCAAACGGATGGACGGTAACAAACCAAAGGTGAGCGAGTGCAGCCTTGATCACCGGGTCGGTATTTTCCCGACCGTTGAACCAGTCGAGAAACGCCTTCATTTCGGCCTCAAGCTTGTCAGCCGCCGGCGCTTGGTAGTGCACTTTCTCATGGCCGATAGCGCCCGAGACGACTTGCATGGGCCCGGATTTGTCGTCGCGCCATGCGCCGACAGCAATTTTTTTCATGCCGCTTCTGCCCGTCGGAAAGAGCGCCGCATGCCAGCCAAACAATCGCTCGGCGGTCAAAGGCTCTTTGAATTTCTGCGTGGCGTCGAGCATCATGTCGACGGCGCCTTCGACCTGGCGATCGGCCGGCGGCAAGGCGCCCGCGTCCATGCCGAGGCGGCGCGCGAGCGAGGAACGCACCTGATCGCGGTCGAGGTTTTCGCCTTCGATCTCGCTGGACTTGAGCACGTCCTCCGTCAGGGTCGTGAGGACGGCTTGCTCACGCAGCGGAAACCCGAGCGCCAGCATGCGGCCGATGAGCCGCCCCTGGCGATGACGGACCGCCGCCAGTTGCTTGGCGAGGTCCCGGTGACTCCACCTGAATTTCGGCCAGCGCCGGCGTTCATGGATGTATTTTGCCATTCTCCGCACCTCTTGCGGGGATTATGCCTGTTATTCTCCGGATAGAGAGGCCTATTCTCCGCATTATACGCGGAGAATAGGCCTCTCAGCTCCGCATCGACGTCCCGGCGGCGGCCAATCTGCTCGCCTTCAAACCTCAATCGGTCATCACCGGGCCGCGCGAAGCGCGTGACCCGGTGCTCCCGATGAGGGATGCACAACCGCAAATCATCACTCGTCATGCCCCGCCATGTGTCGGGCATCCACGCCTTGCTTGCTACGAATAAAGAAAGGCGCGGATGGCCGGGACAACCCCGGCCATGACGAATGAGATAGACCCGTGTTAGACAGCGCCCACATTTAACGCGTGCCGCCGGGCCATGTCGAAATCGCCTAAAACCCCCACCCTCGCCGCCTTCCGCCGTATCGTCGTGAAGGTCGGCTCCTCGCTCTTGGTGGACGCCGCAGCCGGCAGCCTCAAGCGCGAGTGGCTCGCCTCGCTCGCCTCCGACATCGCCGCCCTGCATAAAGAGAAGCGCGACGTCATCGTGGTCTCCTCGGGCGCCATCGCGCTCGGCCGCGCCGTGCTCAAGCTGCCGGCGGGCGCGCTCAAGCTCGAGGACAGCCAGGCCGCCGCCGCGGTCGGGCAGATCGCGCTGGCGCGCGCCTGGTCGGAGCAACTCGGCACCCACAAGCTCACCGCCGGCCAGGTGCTGGTCACTTTGGGCGACACCGAAGAACGCCGCCGCTATCTCAACGCGCGCTCGACCGTCGCCAAGCTCTTGGACTGGCGCAGCGTGCCGGTGATCAACGAGAACGATACAGTCGCCACCACCGAGATCCGCTACGGTGACAACGACCGTCTGGCCGCGCGCGTCGCCACCATGATGAGCGCCGACCTGCTGGTGCTATTGTCTGACGTCGACGGGCTCTACGACCGGCCGCCCATTCTTGAAGGAAAAGTGCAGGGCGGCGCCACGCTGGTGCCGCTGGTCGCGCGTATTTCGCCGGAGATCGAGGCGATGGCGGGCGCGTCGAGCTCGGCGCTGGCGCGCGGCGGCATGCTGACCAAGATCGAGGCCGGCAAGATCGCCACCACCGCCGGCACGCATATGATCATCGCGTCCGGCCACGTGCAGCATCCGCTCAAGGCCATCGCCAACGGCGCGCCTTGCACCTGGTTCCTGACGCCGGCCAATCCGGTGACCGCGCGCAAGAAGTGGATCGCCGGTTCGCTCGAGCCGCGCGGCGCGCTGGTGATCGACGCCGGCGCGGTCAAGGCGCTGCGCTCGGGCAAAAGTCTGTTGCCGGCGGGCGTGATCAAGGTCGAGGGCGCCTTCGGGCGCGGCGACGCCGTGCTGGTGCGCGGGCCGGACGGCCACGAGATCGGCCGCGGGCTCATTGCGTTCGACGCGGAGGACGCCGAGCGGATCAAGGGCCGCTCCTCGGCGGATATCCCCGCCATCCTCGGCTTTAGCGGGCGGACCGAGATGATCCACCGCGACGATCTTGTTCTGGGTGGGGAGTAACTGCTCCTCGCGGCCGAGCTTCCGCGCTTCTAAGAGCATGAAAGCGGGCCATCCCGCTGTTTATCCCCGCACGGGGTCAGCCATTAGCCGACCAGGCCGGGCGGCGCTTTTTCCGCCCAGCCGGCGCTCGGTCAGCGGCCTAGTGCCGGCGGCTATGCGGTTTTTTGGAGCGGCGGGTGGCGCCTGACTTCCGCTGCACCGGGCGGGCCGGCAGCGGGAAAAACGTGCCGTCGGGAAATTCCAGATACCGGTTAAAGACTTGCACTTCTTGGCCTTCGCCGCCGCGCCGCCCTTCGATCACGAACTTGGTGCCGACCGGAAACCGGCTCGGGAGACGACTTGAACCATACGCCATGACACCCTCCTGCGTTGCCGCACCCTGGCAGCCCAATGTGTAGGTCAATTGACTGGTTTCGCGCGCTGGCGGGTTATCCACACTATCCCCAGTTAACCCCGGAAACCGGCCTAGCTCGCCCCCGTCCGCCCGACGTGATAGGAACCTCAGGACGGGGTTTGACGGGCCTTTCGATATGAGCGCGCCGCTGAAAAGCATTGAAGGGACAGGCGATATTGCCGCCTGCATGGGCGAGATCGGCCGTCAGGCCAGGGCCGGCGCGCGCGCGCTGGCGCTCGCCTCCACCGCCCAAAAGGATCGCGCCCTGGAACTCATGGCCGCGGCCATCCGGGGGCAGAAATCCCGCATTTTGGCCGCCAATGCCGAAGATATCGCCGAGGCCCGCTCCGTCGGCGTGTCCGGGGCCTTCCTCGACCGGCTTTCGCTCGACGGCGCGCGGGTAGAGGCGATTGCCGCGGCCGTCGATGCGGTGCGCGCGCTCAAGGATCCTATTGGAGTCGTTACCGAATCCTGGACGCGGCCGAACGGCATGAGCATCGAGCGCGTGCGGGTGCCGCTCGGCGTCATCGGCATCGTCTACGAGAGCCGGCCGAATGTGACCGCCGACGCCGGCGCCTTGTGCCTGAAATCCGGCAATGCCGCGATCCTTCGCGGCGGCTCCGACAGTCTGCGCTCCAGCCGTGCCATCGTCGTCGCGCTCGCCGACGGCTTGCGCCAGGCCGGCCTGCCCGAGGCCGCCATCCAGCTTGTGCCGACGCGCGACCGCGCCGCGGTCGGCATGATGCTCGGCGGGCTCGACGGCAATATCGACGTTATCGTGCCGCGCGGCGGCAAGAGCCTGGTCGCGCGCGTGCAGGCGGAAGCGCGCGTGCCGGTGTTCGCGCATCTCGAAGGCGTCTGCCACGTCTACGTCGACAAAGGCGCTTCTCTAGAGATGGCCAAGAAGATCGTGCTCAATGCCAAGATGCGGCGCACCGGCGTGTGCGGCGCGGCCGAGACCCTGTTGGTCGATCGCGCGGCAGCGGCCACGCATCTCATGCCCCTGGTCGAAATGCTGATCGACGCGAAATGCGAGATCCGCGGGGATAAGC
Organism: Pseudolabrys sp.; assembly: GCA_036491675.1. Lineage (GTDB taxonomy): Bacteria > Pseudomonadota > Alphaproteobacteria > Rhizobiales > Xanthobacteraceae > Pseudolabrys. The sequence continues at coordinate 23,738 of DASXBN010000094.1, forward strand.
CGACCCAGGCCGTGGATAGCCGCGTCAAGCCGGCGACCGAGGAAGACTGGTCGACCGAATATCTCGACGCCATCATCGCCGTGAAGGTGGTCGATGGCATTGCCTCGGCCATCGAGCATATTGAGCGCTACGGCTCCCACCACACCGACGCCATCGTCACCGAGGATAGCGCGACGGCGGAGAAGTTCCTGCGCGAGGTGGATTCGGCGATCGTGCTGCACAACGCCTCGACCCAATTCGCCGACGGCGGCGAATTCGGTTTCGGCGCAGAGATCGGCATCGCAACGGGCCGACTGCATGCGCGCGGGCCGGTCGGCGTCGATCAACTCACGACGTTCAAATATCGCATTCACGGAAGCGGTCAGACCCGGCCGTGAAAGCGCAAAGACCCGCCCGCACCGTACGCGTTCTGCCACCCCACGCGCCCGGAATGAAGATCGGTCTGTTCGGCGGGACTTTCGACCCGCCGCACCAGGCTCACCTTGCCGCCAGCCTGCTTGCGCTCAAACGGCTCAAGCTCGACCGCGTCTGGTGGCTGGTCACGCCAGGCAACCCTTTGAAGAACACGAGGGGCCTTGCGCCGTTGAAGCAGCGAATCGCCGCCGCCCGCGGGCTTACGCACCATCCGCGTATCGACGTGACCGGTCTCGAAGCCGTCATCAAAACGAGATACACGTTCAATACGGTAAAGTGGCTGAGAACCCGATGCCCTCGGGTCCGCTTCGTTTGGATCATGGGCGCGGATAATCTGCGGAGTTTTCACCGCTGGCAAAAATGGCGCGGAATAGCGAAGCTGGTGCCGCTTGTGGTGGTTGATCGCCTCGGCCCGAGCCTTTACGCCTCGGCCAGTCCGGCAGGCCAGGCATTCTCCCGCGCGCGCATTGCGGAACCCGAAGCCGCCTCCTTGCCATACCGCAAACCGCCGGCCTGGAGCTTCCTGCACGGCCTCAAATCGCCGCTTTCGTCCACCGCGCTACGCGCCCTGCGCCGGCGCGGAGGAAGTTCCGGCGGCGTCAGCAGAAAGAAAGCGACCGTGAGTGGAAAGAATCGAGCAAAATAGCTATCTTGCTCATGTGCCCGGCGCGAGCCGGGCCGGGCGCAACGACCATAAAGGGAAACAACCTCTGACCAAACTTGCACTTTCTCGGGCGACGCGTCGCATGCCCGAACCCGTCTCCCGGAGCCCGAGTGCCAAGGAGACCCTCCGCATCGTCCTTGCGCGTCTGGAAGATATGAAAGCCGAGGACAGTGTCACCATCGATCTCGCCGGCAAATCCTCGATAAGCGATTACATGGTCGTGACCTCCGGCCGGTCGCAACGCCATGTCGGCGCGGTCGCCGAGCACGTGATCAAGGATATCAAGGCAGCCGGCGTGCCGAGCGTACGCGTCGAGGGCATGCGGCAAGGCGACTGGGTGCTGATCGACGCCGGCGATGTGATCGTCCACGTGTTCCGGCCGGAAGTGCGCGAATTCTACAATCTCGAAAAGATGTGGTCGGCCAGCCGCAGCGACGCGAGGCGGCATAGCTGATATATTTGCGGCGCGATGCGCATTGTCGTTGCCGCCGTCGGACGTCTGAAAAAGGGCCCGGAAACCGAACTTTCCGAGCGTTACGCTAAGCGCGCCACGCAAACCAGCCGCCAGCTCGGCTTGCGCGCCATTGAGATCATAGAAATCCGGGAAAGCCGCGCGGACGACGCCGGCAAGCGCATGCTCGAGGAGTCGATTGCACTTGCCAATATTATACCGCAAGGCGCCGCAGTCGTGCTGCTCGACGCCCATGGCGAGAGCCTCGACAGCGCCAGTCTCGCCTCGCGGCTCGCCAATTGGCGCAGCAACGACCGGCCTGCGGTGGTCTTTATGATCGGCGGCGCCGACGGCCTGGCGGCCACTTTACGGGCGAAGGCCGAATTGCGGCTGGCGTTCGGCGCCGCCACCTGGCCCCACCAATTGGTGCGAATCATGCTGCTGGAACAGCTATACCGCGCCACCACGATTCTTACCGGCCACCCGTATCATAGAGCATAACGGTCGCAGATTGGTCTTAATCCGCAGGCAATAGTCCGATGGAACAAAAGTCTTGCCGTCCCAACCTGCGGGCATAACGTGGCTGTAATGATTTGCCTTGGGGGATTCAGCGGTCTCGATACGCGCTCCGCGTTTATCGCAGCGTTGGCGTTCGGATTGCCGGTCATGTTCGCTGCGGCGGGATTGGCGCAGGAAAAACCGGCGCTGCTTGCGCAAAACGACAAAGCCGAGAAGCTCGACGCGCTCAAACAACGCGAACAGGACCTCAAGACCGCGCGCGATGCACAGGGCAAGTCGATCGAGGCCGAGGCCGCGCTCAAGCGCGAGATCGAACAAATCGGCGCCGACCGCCGCAAACTCAACCAGGATCTGATCGACACCGCCGGCCGTATCCGCGGCGTCGAAACGCAGGTCGCCGCCACCGAGGCGCGGCTCAAGCCGCTCGACAACAACGAGCGCAGGATTCGCAAGTCGCTCGACAACCGCCGCGCCGTAATCGGCGAAGTGCTGGCCGCGCTTCAGCGCATCGGCCACCGTCCGCCGCCGGCGCTGATTGCCAGCCCCGAGGATGCACTGCAATCGGTGCGCACTGCTATGCTGCTGGGAGCCGTGCTACCCGAGATGCGGCACGAGGTCGAGGCGCTCGCCAACGACCTCACAGCCTTGCTCAACGTTCGCAAGCAGATTGCGGCTGAACGCGACCGGCTTAATAACGAGATCGCCTCGCTCAGCAACGAGCGCACACGCATGACTGCGCTGGTTGACGAGCGCCAAAAGCAACAGGCCGAACGCGAGAAAGCGCTCGATACCGAGCGGGCCCGCGCCGCCGAGCTGGCTCGCCAAGTCGACAATCTCAGAGATTTGATCGCCAAGCTCGAACAGGGGCTCGATCCCGCGACCCGGGCCGCCCGCGGCGAAACGCGCCCGGCCATGTCGGCGCTGCACGATCCGGGGCGGCTAGCGCCGGCCATCGCCTTCGCGTCCTTGCGCGGGCAAGTTCCGATTCCGGTTAATGGCGTCAAATTGAAGGAATTCGGGGCGCCGGACGGTACCGGCGGGGTGGAAAAGGGCGTTTCCATTGCGACCCGCGCCGATGCGCAGGTGACCTCGCCGGCCGACGGCTGGGTGGTCTATGCAGGGTCGTTCCGATCTTATGGGCAACTCTTGATCCTCAACGTCGGCAACGGCTATCATATCTTGCTCGCTGGGATGGAACGGATATCAGTGGATCTCGGACAGTTCGTGCTGACCGGAGAACCCGTTGCGGTGATGGGAAATGGCTCCCATATCGCGGCAATCCTCGCGACAGGTTCCAGCCAACCGGTGCTTTACATCGAGTTTCGTAAGGACGGGACACCCGTCGATCCAGGCCCATGGTGGGCGGCTGGCGAAGGCGAAAAGGTTCGTGGATGATGCGCAAGACCACACTCATTCTACTCGGCGCGGCGGCTGGAGCGGCAATGACGCTGCTCGCGACACAGCCACACATGATTTTCGTCGGTGCGAGCGCCAAAGCGGCGGCCTCGGACACCTATCGACAGCTCAATCTGTTCGGCGACGTGTTCGAGCGTGTGCGCGCCGATTACGTCGAGAAGCCGGACGACAGCAAGCTGATCGAAAGCGCGATCAACGGCATGCTGGCCGGGCTCGATCCACATTCCAGCTACATGGACCCGAAAAGCTTCAAGGACATGCAGGTACAGACCCGCGGCGAATTCGGCGGGCTCGGCATCGAAGTCACCATGGAAGAAGGCCTGATCAAGGTGGTGGCGCCGATCGACGAGACGCCCGCTGCCAAAGCCGGCGTCATGGCCAACGACATCATTACTCAGCTCGACGGCGAGCAGGTGCAGGGTCTCACCCTGAACCAAGCGGTCGAGAAAATGCGCGGCCCGGTGAACACCAAGATCAAGCTCACCATCATGCGCAAGGGCCAGGACAAACCCATCGAAGTATCAATCACGCGCGACATCATCCGCGTGCGCTCGGTACGCTCGCAGGTGGAAGGCGATGACATTGGCTATATCCGGCTAAGCCAGTTCAACGAACAGACCACCGACGGCCTCAAAAAGGCGATCACCGACATCACGGCAAAGGTTTCCAACGACAAGCTTAAGGGGTACATCCTCGACTTGCGCAATAATCCGGGCGGCCTGCTCGATCAGGCGATCTCGGTGTCGGATGCGTTCCTTGAAAAGGGCGAAATCGTCTCCACCCGCGGCCGCAATGCCGAGGAGACCCAGCGCTTCAACGCGCGGCCGGGCGATCTCACCAGCCATAAGCCGGTGATTGTGCTGATCAACGGCGGCTCGGCCTCGGCGTCGGAAATCGTCGCCGGTGCGTTGCAGGACCACAGGCGCGTCACCGTCATCGGGACGCGCTCGTTCGGCAAGGGCTCGGTGCAGACCATCATTCCGCTCGGCTCGGGCAACGGCGCGTTGCGGTTGACCACGGCGCGCTACTTCACTCCGTCCGGCCGGTCGATCCAGGCCAAGGGAATCGTGCCCGACATTGAGGTCCTGCAAGACGTGCCGGAGGACATCAAGGCGAAGACCGATACCAGCACCAAGGGCGAGGCCTCGCTGCGCGGTCACCTGAAGGGCGACGCTGGCAAGGAGCAGACCGGCTCGCAGTCCTACATTCCGCCGGACCCCAAGAACGACAAGGCGCTCATCATGGCGGAGGAGCTGCTGCGCGGCACCCAGGTCAATTCGGCCTTCCCGCCGAATGCCAAGGCCCCGGTGCCGAACTGAGCATGGCCTGATCGAAAATAGCGATTTTCAGCGGGGCGGCCCCGAGGGCCGCCCCGTTCGCTTGTGGCAAACCCCACCGGAATCGTCGCGTGCTAGACTTAGTCAATGATTCGCGAGGATTTGGGCCTTGTCATCGGATGATCTGAACGCCCCCCTCGGCCAGGACAAACGCAAGGGGCGACCGAAACTTCCGGCTGCCATCCCACAAATTGTAGCGGGTGCACTTGGACTGTTCGGTATCGTAGTGGTGGCCTGGGCGATCTTTGTGAACGATCCGCTCGGCGGCGAGCCGACCGCCGTGGTCGCCACCGGTGCGCCCGCCAAAAAGCCGGTAAAACCGGAAGCCGACGGCCAGCAAGCCTCCCGCCGCGATTCGCCGCCATCCGACGCGACGCCACCTAAGACCGTGGCCACACCAGCCGCCCCGGACACGCCCCCGGGCAGTAAGATCATCACCATCATCGACGGTTCCAGCGGCAAGCAAGAGAACGTGACCGTTCCGGGCAGGCCGAGCGGCAACTCGCAGTTGGCGCCGGTCGACCAGCGGCTCCTGGAAAATACCCGCCACGGCGCCATCCCGAAGATTGCGTCGGACGGTGGGCGACCGTTCACGCTCTACGCCCATCCGCGCAAGCTGCCCGCGGACAAGACCGGCGCGCCGCGGATCGCCATCATCGTCGGCGGGCTCGGCATCAGTGCGACGGGTACCGCCGACGCATTGGCGAAATTGCCGGCGCCGGTGACGCTTGCCTTTGCACCCTACGGTGCGGACCTCGACAATCTGGTGGGGCGGGCGCGGTCGGAAAAGCACGAGGTGCTACTGCAAGCGCCAATGGAGCCATTCGACTATCCCGACAACGATCCCGGCCCGCAGACGCTGCTGACCTCGCTTACGCCCGACCAGAACATTGACCGGCTGCACTGGCTGATGAGCCGCTTCCAAGGCTACGTTGGAATCGTAAGCTACATGGGTGCTCGTTTCACGGCATCCGAACCGTCGCTGACGCCGGTGCTGCGCGAGACCGCCAAGCGCGGGCTGATCTATGTGGACGATGGCACCTCGCCGCGCAGCGTCGCCGGCCAGCTTGCCGGCAGCCAGAGCCTGCCGTTCGCCAAGTCCGACGTCGTGATCGACGCGGTACCGACACCGGCCGAGATCGACCGCGCGTTAACCCGGCTGGAAATGGCGGCGCGCGATCATGGCACGGCGATTGGGATCGCCTCCGCGCTGCCGGGAACCATTTCCCGCATCGCCGAATGGGCGAAAAAAGTGGAGGCGCGCGGCTTCTTGCTGGTTCCGGTGACCATGGTGGCGGTGAAGGAAAAGTCATCATAGTGTCATTCTAGGGCGCGAACGAAGCGCGCTTTTTGTTTGCGCATGATCTTTTCCGAAAACCGGTTACCAATCTTCGGGATCATGCGCTGAATGACGGAGTGCGAATGCCCCCCTTCGAAACCCTTCCCTATCGCCCTTGCGCCGGCATGATGGTGCTTAACCCTAGCGGTCTCGTGTTCATCGGCCGTCGATCGAGCGGCCCTGAGCATATCGACGCGACGCATGTCTGGCAGATGCCGCAGGGCGGTATCGACGAGAACGAGGACCCGTATAAGGCCGCGCTGCGCGAGCTTTACGAAGAAACCAACATCCGGTCGGTCGAGAGACTGGGCGAGATCACCGAATGGCTCGCCTACGATATTCCGCGCGACATCGTCGGCGCCGCGTGGGGCGGTAAATATCGCGGGCAGAAACAGAAATGGTATGCGCTGCGCTTCACCGGCGACGAAAGCGAAATCAATATTCTCACTCCGGGCGGCGGCCACGAGCCGGAATTCATCGACTGGCGCTGGGTGGAAATGAGCGAATTGCCGGATTTGGTCGTGCCGTTCAAGCGGCAGACCTACGAGCGGATCGTCAAGGAATTCGAGAAGTTCGCGCGTTAATGCGCCGCCGTGCCGGTCAGGTGCCGGTCAATGGTCTTGAAATGATCGAGCCGCGTGATCAGTTTGTCGAGTTCGGCGCCGGGCTCGGTCTTCTCGATTCGGCTCTCCAATTCGCTGACGCGGGTCGAAATCATTGTGCGGTCGATGTCCTCGATCGCGTCAGCCGCGTCGGCGAGGACAGTGAGGCCCTGCGCCGACACTTCGGCGAAGCCGCCGAGCACTACGATCTTCTGCACACCGCTAGCGCCGTACACAGTCAGAATGCCCGGCCGCAGCGTGGCGACTAACGGCGCGTGGTTGGCCAGCACACCGAAGTCGCCCTCGACGCCGGGCACATCGACCTGCTCGACCTCGCCGCTGAACAGCAGCTTTTCCGGCGAAACTAGATCGAAATGAAACGTGGCCATGACGTATTTCCAGTCCGGCTTTACGCCGCTTCCGCCGCGAGTTTCTTGCCCTTTTCGACCGCCTCTTCGATGGTTCCGACCATGTAAAAGGCGGCCTCCGGCAGATGGTCATATTTGCCTTCGCACAGTCCCTGGAAGCCCTTGATGGTATCGGCAAGGTCGACCAGCTTACCGGGCGAGCCGGTGAAAACTTCGGCGACGTGAAACGGCTGCGACAGGAAGCGCTCGATCTTGCGTGCGCGCGCCACGGCGGTCTTGTCCTCTTCCGACAACTCGTCCATGCCCAGGATGGCGATGATGTCCTGCAGGGCCTTGTAGCGCTGTAGAATCTGCTGCACCTGGCGCGCCACCGCGTAGTGCTCCTCACCCACGATCAGCGGCGACAGCATGCGCGAAGTGGAGTCGAGCGGATCCACCGCCGGATAGATGCCCTTGGCGGCGATGTCGCGTGACAGCACGGTGGTTGCATCCAAATGCGCGAACGACGTGGCCGGCGCCGGGTCGGTCAAGTCGTCGGCCGGCACGTAAATGGCCTGCACCGAAGTGACCGAACCCTTGTGGGTCGTGGTGATGCGCTCCTGCAGCGTGCCCATGTCGGTGGCGAGCGTCGGCTGATAGCCGACCGCCGAAGGAATGCGGCCGAGCAACGCCGACACTTCCGAGCCGGCCTGCGTGAAGCGGAAGATGTTATCGACGAAGAACAGGACGTCCTGGCCCTGATCGCGGAAATATTCCGCAACCGTGAGGCCGGAAAGGCCGACGCGGGCACGTGCGCCCGGCGGCTCGTTCATCTGCCCGTACACCAGCGCGCATTTAGAGCCCTCGACGGAGCCCTTTTGCGGATCCTTATTGACGCCCGATTCGATCATCTCGTGATAGAGGTCGTTGCCTTCGCGCGTGCGCTCGCCTACGCCGGCGAACACCGAGTAGCCGCCGTGCGCCTTGGCGACGTTGTTGATCAGTTCCATGATCAGCACGGTCTTGCCGACGCCGGCGCCGCCAAACAGGCCGATCTTGCCGCCTTTGGCGTAGGGCGCCAGCAGGTCAACGACCTTGATGCCGGTGACCAGAATCTGGGCCTCGGTGGATTGGTCGGTGTAGGCCGGCGCCTCCTGATGGATCGCGCGCTTGACCTTGGTTTTGACCGGGCCGGCTTCATCGACCGGTTCGCCGATCACGTTGATGATGCGTCCGAGCAATTCCGGTCCGACCGGCACCGAAATCGGCGCGCCGGAGTCGGTGACTTCCTGACTACGCACCAGGCCTTCGGTGGAGTCCATCGCGACGGTGCGCACGGTCGATTCGCCGAGATGCTGGGCGACTTCCAGCACCAAGCGGATGCCTTTGTTTTTTGTCTCTAACGCATTGAGAATGGCTGGCAATTCGCCTTCGAACTGCACGTCGACGACGGCGCCGATGACCTGGGTAATGCGTCCGACTTTATTGGCTTGGGCCATGTTTAATCCTCTTAGAAGCTCGATTGCTCGGGTCAGAGCGCCTCTGCTCCGGAGATGATCTCGATCAGTTCCTTGGTGATCATCGCCTGGCGGGTACGGTTATAAGTCAACGTCTGCTTGCGGATCATTTCGCCGGCGTTGCGGGTGGCGTTGTCCATCGCGCTCATGCGCGCGCCCTGCTCGGAGGCGGCGTTTTCCAGGAGCGCGCGGAACACCTGCACCGACAAATTGCGCGGCAGCAGGTCGGCGAGGATATCTTCTTCTTCCGGTTCGTATTCGTAGGCCGCGGCCGGGCCGGTTTCCTTGCCCGCCTCGAACACCGGCGGGATGATCTGCTGCGCGGTGGGGATTTGCGCGATCACCGAGCGGAAACGCGAGAAGAACAATGTGCAGACGTCGAAGGCGCCCGCATCGAACAGAGCGACGATCTTCTTGGCGACCATCTCGCCCTGCTCGAACCCAATCTGCTTGACGCCGCGCAGTTCGATGGTCTCGATGATCTGCTTGCTGAAGAGACGCCGTAGCTGGTCGTAGCCTTTGCGACCGACGCAGAGGATTTTGACGTCCTTGCCCTGGCTCATCAGCGTATTGGCTTTATCGCGCGCGAGCCGCACGATCGAGGAGTTGAACGGGCCGCACAGGCCGCGCTCGGCGGTGCAGACCACCAGCAAATGCACTTGGTCATTGCCCGTTCCGGCCAACAGCCGGGGCGCGGAATCGCTGCCCGCCACCGCCGCGGCGATCGAGGCGAGCACCTTGCTCATTCTTTCGGCGTAAGGACGCGCCGCTTCCGCCGCCGCCTGCGCGCGGCGCAGCTTGGACGCCGCGACCATCTGCATGGCCTTGGTGATCTTCTGCGTCGCCTTGGTAGCGGCGATGCGAACGCGCATGTCCTTGAGTGAAGCCATTCCAGATCAATCCTTGCGGATTACGCTTGCACGTTCAGGTGAAGGTCTTGGCGTAACCGTCGACTGCGGCCTTGAGCTTCTTGTCGGTGTCGGCGGTCAGGTCGTTCGTCTTGCGGATGTCCTCGAGGATGCTCTTTTCGTTGCGCAGCAGCGCCAGCAGCCCATGCTCGAACTTGCGCACCTGCGCGACGTCGAACTTGTCGAGATAGCCGTTGACGCCGGCATAGATCACGCAGGCCTGCTCTTCCATCTTCAGCGGCGAGAACTGCGGCTGCTTGAGCAATTCGGTCAGCCGCGCGCCGCGCGCCAGCAGGCGCTGGGTGGTGGCGTCGAGGTCGGAGCCGAACTGCGCGAAGGCCGCCATCTCGCGGTATTGCGCAAGCTCGCCCTTGATCTTGCCAGCGACCTTTTTCATCGCCTTGGTCTGCGCGGCGGAGCCGACGCGCGACACCGACAGGCCGACGTTCACCGCCGGACGGATGCCCTGGTAGAACAAGTCGGTCTCCAGGAAGATCTGGCCGTCGGTGATCGAAATGACGTTGGTCGGGATATAGGCCGACACGTCGTTGGCCTGGGTTTCGATGACCGGCAGCGCGGTCAAGGAGCCGCTCTTGTTTTCGTCGTTCATCTTGGCGGCGCGCTCGAGCAGGCGCGAATGCAGATAGAACACGTCGCCCGGATAGGCTTCGCGGCCGGGCGGGCGGCGCAGCAGCAGCGACATTTGCCGGTAGGCGACCGCCTGCTTCGACAGGTCGTCATAGATGATGACGGCGTGCATGCCGTTGTCGCGGAAATATTCGCCCATGGTGCAGCCGGAAAACGGCGCCAGGTACTGCATCGGCGCCGGATCGGACGCGGTGGCGGCGATGATGATCGAGTAGTCGAGCGCGCCTTGTTCTTCGAGCACTTTTACGAACTGTGCGACAGTGGAGCGCTTCTGGCCGATCGCAACATAGACGCAGTAGAGCTTGATCTTCTCGTCCGGCTGCGCGTTGAGCGGCTTTTGATTGAGGATAGTGTCGAGCGCGATCGCGGTCTTGCCGGTCTGGCGGTCGCCGATGATCAGCTCGCGCTGGCCGCGGCCGATCGGGATCAGCGCGTCGATCGCCTTCAGGCCGGTCGCCATCGGCTCGTTCACCGACTTGCGCGGGATGATGCCGGGCGCCTTCACGTCGACGCGGGCGCGGGTGTCGCTCTTGATCGGGCCCTTGCCGTCGATCGGATTTCCGAGCGCATCGACCACGCGGCCGAGCAGGCCCTTGCCGACCGGAACGTCCACGATGGCGCCGGTCCGCTTGACGGTCTGGCCTTCCTTGATCTCGCGGTCATTGCCGAAGATCACGATGCCGACATTGTCGGTTTCGAGGTTAAGTGCCATACCGCGCACGCCGTTCTCGAACTCGACCATTTCGCCGGCCTGCACGTTGTCGAGGCCGTAGACGCGGGCGATGCCGTCGCCGACGGACAGGACCTGGCCGACCTCGGACACCTCGGCTTCCTGGCCGAAGTTCTTGATCTGCTCTTTCAGGATGGCGGAAATTTCTGCTGCGCGGATATCCATCAGCGGGCCTCTTTCATCGCGATCTTGATCGCATTGAGCTTGGTGCGGAGCGAACTGTCGACCATGCGGCTGCCGACCTTGACGACGAGCCCGCCGATAATGGCAGGCTCGACCTTGACGTCGAAGTCGATGTCCTTGCCGCCGGTCACCGATTTGAGCGCGTCTTTGAGAGCGGCGAGATTCTTGTCGCTGAGCGGTTCGGCGACGGTGACTTCCGCGGTGACTTCGCCCTTGTGGCGGGCGGCGAGCGCGCGGTAGGCGCGAATCATGTCGCGCGCGGCGAACAGCCGGCGGTTGGTGGTGATGACACGCAGGAAGTTGGCGGCAAGCCCCTTGATGCCGGCCCGCTCGAGGATCGCGGCCAGCGCGCGCAACTGTGCGTCGGCGTCGAATACCGGGCTACGCACAAGCCGGTTGAGGTCCGGGTTGTCGGCGATCAGGGCGTCGAACCGGTCGAGATCGGCCTTGACGGCATCGACCGCTTTGTTGTCGAGCGCTAACTCGAACAGAGCATTAGCGTACCGCCCAGCCATGCCGGAAATAATCGGGTCTTTGCCAGCCACTTGACGCTCGTTTTCGTTACTTCATTCACAGGCAGGGCGCCGTCGCGGCACGGCGGCGCAAATGATTGGAATCCAAGAGGAATTCCGATTCATGAGGACGTCGCGGAAGTCCGCGGAAACCCCCATGAAATCGAGGCGCTAGCTAACACAGGGGCAAGGACGGTGCAACAAACATGGCGCCTCCTGGGCATGGCAATCCTCCATTGGCTACCGACAGTCGGTGGACCGTCAAATTTGCATCGGAGGGATGCCTCGCTTGCCCCCCGCCGTCCGCTATAGCGTTACGCAGCGCTTCGACTGACGCGGTTCCCCGCGGCCGAGCGATGCCGCGACGTCGGGGTCGACAGAATGCCGAATGCCAATGCCGGGGTCTCCGGCACAGCTAAATTGCTGGTCGTCCTGCTGGCATTCGCCTGGGGCCTCAACTGGATCGCCGCCGCAATCGCCTTGCGTGAGATCTCACCCTGGAGCCTGCGCGTTGCCGGTTCCAGCATCGGCGCGATCACACTGTTCGGCGCCGCCATCATTACCGGCCACAGACTGAAAATACCGCGCGGCGAATATTTGCATGTGATGGTAGCTGGATTCCTCAATGTCGCTGCGTTTCAGATTTTTTCCGGCTTCGCGCAACTGAGCGGAGCCACCTCGCGCGCGATCATCATCACCTACTCGATGCCGATCTGGACCGTAATGCTCAGCACTCTGGTGCTCGGCGAACGGCTGAACCGCATCCGCATCATCGCGTTCGGACTGTGCGTGGCGGGCCTGGCGATCCTGCTATGGCCGCTGTTCACGAACGGAATCCCGCTCTTCGTAATTTATTCGCTCGGCTGCGCGCTGAGCTGGTGCGTGGCGACGGTCTATATCAAATGGGCGAAAGTCACGATCGCGCCACTCGCCAACGCGGCCTGGCAATTGCTGTTCGGCCTGTTGTTCATCGCCGCCGGCAGTTTCGCCTTCGAAGGCTATCCGCATTTGTGGCCGCTTCAAAACGATACGCTGCTGGCCGTGCTGTTCGTCGGCGTGCTCGGCGTCGGGCTGGCGCATTTCCTGTGGTGGTCGATCATCGGCCGGCTGCCGGCGATCACGGCCTCGCTCGGCTCGCTAATCGTGCCGGTGGTCGGCGTGTCGGCGTCCGCGTTCTATCTCGGCGAGCGGTTGACCATTCCCGACATCATCGGCTTCGTGATGATCTTTTCGGCCGCCGCCTGTGTGCTGCTGCAGCCAAACGTGAAGCACACGGAGATGCCGGAGTGATTCGCGGCAAAGGCGATGGGCAAGCCGCCGCCAAGCTGATGGTCTTGGTCGTCGCGCTGGCGTGGGGCCTCAACTGGGTCGCCGCCCGCGTCATTCTCACCGTGTTGCCGCCGTGGACGTTGCGCGCTGTCGGTATCGGCCTCGGCACGCTGACCTTGTTTGCCGTCGCCTCCATCATCGGTGTGCGTCTCATAATTGCGCGCGCACAAGCGGCGAAAATTTTTGTCGCCGGCTTTTTCAATGTCGCCATTTTCAATATCTGTTCCGCTTACGCACAGGTCTATGGGACAACGTCGCGCGCCATCGTCATCGCCTATTCGATGCCGATCTGGACGGCGTTATTGGCGCGCCTCGTGCTCAAGGAAAAGCTGACCGCGGTGAAGCTCCTGGCATTGGCGCTGTGCGCCACCGGCCTGGTCGTCCTGATCTTTCCGCTGATGCGCACCGGTTTTCCGCTCGGCGCTTTGCTGGCTTTGGGATGCGCGTGGTCGTGGGCGGCGGGCACGATTTATATGAAATGGGCTCAAATCCAGGTACCGATGCTGGCGGCGGCGGCCTGGCAGCTCATGTTCGGCTGGCTCATCCTGGGCGCCGGCATGCTCTATTTTGACGGGCTGCCGCAGGTGTCGTCGCTGCCGGGACCTGTCGTCGGCTGGATTGTTTATAACGGCCTGCTGGGCATGGGGCTGGCTTATTTTCTCTGGTTCGTCGTCGTTGATCGGCTGCCGGCGACAACCGCGACGCTCGGCATATTGCTGTCGCCCGTGGTCGGCGTTGTCGGATCGACGCTAATCGTTGGCGAGCGACCCGACTTGCACGACGTGATCGGTTTTGCCCTGATCTTCAGCGCCGCGGCGACCGTCTTGTTGCAGCCGAACGTCAAACCTACCGAGATGCCGGAGTAATTCTTAAAAGAAACTCTGCGGATCGATGTCGACCTCGAGCCGCACGTTGCCGCGTGGGCGAGGCGCGGCGGCCAGCCATTGCCGCAAATAGGCGGAAAGATCGAAGCCGCGCGGCGCTTTCACCAGCACGCGGAAACGATGGCGGCCGCGCACCACGGCGATCGGCGCTTCCGCCGGTCCGAGCACGCGCACTTGCTCGTGCATGTGCCCTTCTTGGGGCGCGGCGCCGGCGAGGGTGCGGCCGTAGGACTCCGCCGCGTGACGATCGTTGGCAGTGATCACCAGGCTGGCGAGGCGGCCGAACGGCGGGTAGCCGGTTTTTTCGCGCAACGCGATCTCGCTCGAATAGAACGCCTCGCGGTCGCCCAGGATCAACGCCTTCATCACCGGATGCTCGGGCTGATGCGTCTGCAGAAAGCCGACGCCCCGGCCCTCCTCGCGGCCGGCCCGACCGACCACCTGATGCAATAGCTGGAACGTACGCTCGGCGGCGCGTGGATCGCCGTTGCCGAGGCCGAGATCGGCGTCGACGATGCCGACCAGATTGAGCTTGGGGAAATGATGGCCCTTGGCCACCAGTTGCGTGCCGATGACTATATCGAAGCGCCCCTGCGCCACGTCGTCGAGTTCCGCCCGCAGGCGCTCCATCGATTCCACCAGGTCGCTCGACAGCACGAGAATGCGTGCGCCCGGAAACAGTTCGGCGGCTTCGTGCTCCAGGCGCTCCACGCCGGGGCCTATGGGTGCAAAGCTCTCGGTCACGTGGCACTGCGGGCATTGCGCCGGCGGCGGCATGGAGAAGCCGCAGTGGTGGCAGACCAGCCGCCGCTTGAAGCGGTGATCGACCAGCCAGGCGTCGCAATTCGGGCATTGCAGGCGGAAGCCGCAGGCGCGGCAGAGCGTGAGCGGCGCATAGCCGCGGCGGTTGAGGAACAACAGCGCCTGCTGGCGGCTTTCGAGCGCGTTCTTGACCGCTTCCGCCAGCCGCGGCGCGATGAAGCGGTTGCGCGGCGGGCCTTCGCGCCGCATGTCGATTGCCTCGATCTGCGGCAGATGCGCGCCGCCGAAACGCTCCGGCAGATGGATGCGCTTGTAGCGTCCGCGCCGTGCGTTGACTTCGGACTCGACCGAGGGTGTCGCCGAGGCCAGCACCACCGGAATTTTCGCCACGCTGCCGCGCACCACCGCCATGTCGCGGGCGTGATAATGCGCGCCGTCCTCCTGCTTGTAGGCCGGGTCGTGTTCTTCATCGACAACGATCAACCCCAGATCGGCATACGGCAGAAACAACGCCGAGCGCGCGCCGACCACGACCGATACCTCGTTCGCCGCCACCGCCGCCCAGGTGCGCGCGCGGGTGCGCGGCGTCAGTTGCGAATGCCATTCCGCCGGCCGCGTGCCGAAGCGGGCGGTGAAACGATCGAGCGACTGCGACGTGAGCGCGATTTCCGGCATCAGGATCAGCGTCTGGCGGTTGCGCCGGATATTTTCCGCCACCGCCTCGAAATAGACTTCGGTTTTGCCGGAGCCGGTGACGCCGTCGAGCAGCGTCACCGTGTAGCCGCCCTGGTCGACCGTCGTACGCAGCGCGTCGGCAGCAGCCAGTTGGCCGAGCGAGAATTCCGGCTTGCGGAAATCCGGATCGGGCGGCCGCGTCACCGGCTCCGCCGGCAGCACCACGGTTTCCAGCGTGCCCTCGTCGATCAACCCGTCGATCACGCCGGCGCTGACGCCGGCCTCGCGCGCGGCATCGCCCTTGGCGTGCGTGAGCCGATCGGCGAACAGCGCCAGCACGCGGGCGCGCGCCGGCGTCATGCGCGTTGGCGGCGGGCCGTTGAGCCGCACGCCGATGCGCTCGCGCGCGGGACCCAGATGTTCGCCCATGCGCAGCGCCATGCGCAGCACCATGCCGCGCGGCGAGAGCGTGTAATCGGCAACCCAATCGACAAATTTGCGCAGTTCGGTTTTCAGCGGCGGCATGTCGAGCTTATCCGCCACATCTTTCATGCGGTTGTGCAGGCGCGGATTGGGATTGGCGTTGTCGGCCCAGACCACGCCCATGGTTTCGCCGCGCGCTCCCAACGGAACGGCGACTAAGTCGCCAGGCGAAAGCGCAAGGCCCTCCGGCACCCGGTAGGAATAGGTCTGGTCCAGCGCCACCGGCACCAGGACATCGACGACGCGCGTGCTCATAATGATTGATCTAGGCCGATTCCGCGCGCTTAAGGAAGGGTGAAGAAAACGGTGCCACCCTGCCGGGCATGAGCACGCTTGCCGCCCCCGACGTGACCGCCGAAGTCGCCCGCTGGCTTAGGTTTCTGGGCGCCGAGCGGCGCATGTCGCCGAAAACCCTGGAGGCCTACCAACGCGACGTCGGCCAGTTCCTCGATTTCCTGGCAGGGCATCTGGGCGGCGCGCCATCGCTTAAGGCTTTGGCCAGGCTCTCGCCCGCCGATGTGCGTGCCTTCATGGCGGCGCGGCGCAGCGACGGCCTCTCCAGCCGCTCGCTGATGCGGGTGCTGGCGGGGGCGCGTTCGTTCGCGCGCTTCCTGGAGCGCAACGGCAAGGGCAAGGTTGGCGCGCTATCCGCGGTGCGCGCGCCCAAAATCGGCAAGACGTTGCCGAAGCCGCTGACGATCCCCGCAGCCAAACGGATCGCGGACACGGATTTGCGCGCCGGCGAGACATGCGAACCATGGATCATCGCCCGCGATGCCGCCGTGCTCGGGCTACTCTACGGCTCGGGTTTGCGCATCTCGGAGGCGCTCTCGCTCAAGCGCAAGGACGCCGGTGCGAACGATACCCTCACCGTCACCGGCAAAGGCAACAAGACGCGCATGGTGCCGGTGCTGCCGCAGATCGGCAAATTGATCGCCGATTATGTCGCGCTCTGTCCAATTGACCTGCCGGCGGATGGCGCGCTGTTTGTTGGCGCGCGCGGCGGCTCGCTCAGTCCGCGCGTCGTGCAACTAGCGATGGCGCGGCTACGCGGCGCACTCGGCCTGCCCGAAACGGCGACCCCGCACGCCTTGCGCCATTCGTTCGCCACCCACCTGCTGGCGCGCGGCGGCGATCTGCGCGCCATCCAGGAACTGCTCGGTCACGCCTCGCTATCGACCACGCAAATCTATACAGCGGTCGATTCCGAACGATTGCTCGAGGTTTATGCCAGCGCCCACCCGCGCGCCTAACGACCCCTTGCGCAGACCTTGAGTTCATATCAAGGTCGCCGCCGTATTCACCGCGGAGGGGGCGATGAGCGCACACGAAAATATGGAACACGCCGAACACGCCGAACACGCGTCGCATTCCAACAAGAAAATAGCGTTATTAATCTCGGTGCTGGCGCTGTTCCTGGCGTTTTCCGAAATGCTGGGCAAGAGCGCGCAAACTACCGCCATCACCTTGAATGTCACATCTAACGACCTGTGGGCCTTCTTCCAGGCCAAGACCATCCGCATGGCCGTGCTGAGCACGGCGGCCGAGCACATGCAGACCGAGGCCGATCGCGCCACCGACCCCGACGTCAAGGGCCGGCTTCTGAAGACGATCGACGGTTGGAAAAAGAATGTCGCCCGCTATGATGACGATCCGGCATCGAATGAAGGTCGCAAGCAGCTCGCCGAGCGCGCCAAGCACGCCGAACACGAGCGCGATGAGGAGCTGGCGCGTTATCACAATTATGAATTCGCCTCGGCCGCGTTCCAGATCGGCATCGTGCTGGCCTCCGCTACTATCATCACCGGCATAACAGCGCTTGCCGGGCTGTCCGGCCTGATTGGCTTGGCCGGGCTCGGCTTCATGGGACTTGGACTCTGGGCGCCGCACGCCCTGGATTTTCTACTGCACGCTTCTCATTGATGAGGGTAACGTTCCGCGCTCACGCCGTGCTTTCGGTCGAGCGCAGCTTCACTGCGAGACGCTGCAATCTCAAAGGAACCTATTATGACCTCCTCATCCCTTTCACGCTTACGCGCCGGATTGATCGCCGTTCTGTTGGGCCTTACCGTCTCAGCCTGCGGCTACAACACCATCCCGACCGCCGAGGAACAGGCCAAGGCGAAATGGGCGGATGTGCAGAACAATTACCAGCGCCGCGCCGATCTTATTCCGAATCTGGTCGCGACCGTGCAGGGCTTTGCGAAACAAGAAAGGGAAGTTCTGACCGGTGTGGTCGAGGCGCGCGCCAAGGCGACGCAGGTCAAGATCGATGTTTCGCAGCTCAGCGACCCCGAAAAACTCAAGCAGTTTCAGGATGCGCAGAATCAGCTCAGCGGCGCCCTCGGCCGGTTGCTGGCGGTGAGCGAGCGATATCCGGAGCTGAAGTCGAATCAGAATTTCCTGGCGCTTCAGTCCCAGCTTGAAGGCACCGAAAACCGCATTGCCGTCGCCCGGCGCGACTACATCGAGGCGGTGCGGGTCTACAACACGACGCTGAAAACCTTCCCCGGCCTGCTGTGGGCCGCGACCTTCTTCCGCAACAACAAGCCGATGGCGGAATTCGCCGCTAACGAAGGTGCGCAGACGCCGCCGCAGGTGAAATTCTGATCGTCAGCTGACAGCAAGGCTTCGTATGACCATAGGCGGCCCATTGCCGCGTTTGGGATGGCAACGGCACATCGCCGCGGTCATCGTGGCGCTGGCCTGCACGATCGCCGCAGCCGTCGCGCTGACCTTTCCGCCGCTCTCCGGCCGCGTCGTCGATCAGGCGAACATCATTTCGGCCGATGTGCGCAGCGCCATCGAGGTGAAACTCGGCGACCTGGAAGCCAAATCCGGCATCCAACTCGTGGTCGCCACGGTCGCCTCGCTCGAAGGCCAAGAAATCGAGCCTTACGCCAACGAACTGTTTCGCCATTGGCAGCTCGGCCAAAAGGACAAGAACAACGGCGTATTGTTGCTGGTCGCGCCGAAAGAGCACCGCGTTCGCATCGAGGTCGGCTACGGCCTCGAAGGTACGCTCACCGATGCGCTTTCCAAGGTCATCATCACCAATGCGATCACGCCGCGCTTCAAGGATGGCGATTTCAGCGGCGGCATTTCCCGCGGCGTCGACGACATCATCACGGCACTGACCACCGACGCCTCGGAATGGCAGGCGCGCCCGGCACTGCGGCTCGACTTTCAACCCACCGACAAAATGATCAATTTGCTGATCGCCTTCATCGTGATCGCGATCATCACGGGGATGATCATTTCGCCCGGCTTCCGCTGGTTTATGTTGAACGTCATGATCGATATTCTACTCAGCGCCGCCACCTCGGGAAGCAGCAGTTCTTCCGGCGGCGGCGGCGGATTTTCCGGGGGCGGCGGTTCGTCCGGCGGCGGCGGGGCTTCGGGGAGCTGGTGATGACCATTTCTGCACAGGATCGCGACCGCATTACCAGCGCCATCCACGCCGCCGAGGCAAAAACGTCGGGCGAGATTGTTTGCGTGCTGGCACGCACGTCGTCGAACTTCAAGGCATTGCCGATCTTCCTGGCAGCGCTGGCCGCGCTCGCGCTGCCGTGGGCGCTGGTGTTTTTCACGGCGATGCCGATCTACCGCATGCTCTCGCTGCAGGCCGTACTATTCGTTGTCCTGACGGCAATCCTGCTGTTGCCGCGCGTTCGCGTGGCGTTGGTACCCCGCAAGGCGCGCCGTGCAGTTGCGCATCGCGCTGCCATGGAGCAGTTCGCGATCCGCGATCTTGCGCGCAAAAAGGAACGCTCGGCTATCCTGATCTTCGTTTCGCTGGCCGAGCGTTATGCGCGCATCATTGCCGACGATGGAATCGCGGCGCGCGTGCCGCATTCGCAATGGCAAGCGGCCATCGATGCGCTGGTCGAACATATGCGAGATGGCCGCATCGCGGATGGTTTTGTCACCGCCGTCGAATTGTGCGGGAACGAACTCGCCCGGCATTTCCCGCGCAGCGAAGCGAGCCACGATCAACTGCCGGACCGGATACACATCATCTAAATTCGAAGCCGCCTCACGCCGCGGGGCTGCGATAGGCGCGGCGGCGCAGCCGCATAAACCGGCGCAGAAATCGCCCGGCGCGCTGTGGATTCAGCAGCCAGGCCAGGCGGCGCAGCCGTTGCCGGAACGGCTCGGTCTGCGCATGCGCCCAGTCGCGTGCCCACAGGAACCAGTCGTACATCCGGCGGAACCACGCCATCTGCAGCAGCTTCTCGCGCGTCACGTCGAAGATGAAGGCGGTGAGACCGAGGCCGAGCAATTTGACCGCGACAAAGACGCCTATTCCGCCAAGCCAATTGCTCGTCGCCAGAAAATACAATCCGAGGAATTTCAGCGGCAACATGACGATGACAGGAAAGACGAAGACGAACAGCACCGCCCAGGGCGGCAGGACATCGACCAGCCGTGCCAGCTTTTGCTTCAGCGGGCCCCAGGGAATGAGACCGACGACGCGCGCTACGATGGGCTCGAGATGGTCCCACAGCCACGCTTCCAGCAGAAACAGCAGGGCGAGAACAACCCAGAACGGGCGAAGCCAGCGGCGCATGAAATGATCCTGAGAGGGGTGCGCGCCTTAATTAAGGCGCCTAGGTTCGCACCCGACCTCCGTCCACATTGAGCGTCTGCCCGGTAATGAAGGCGGCATCGTCGCTGGTGAGGAAAGACACCGCGCCGACCAGGTCCTCGGGCACTTCCGGCCGCTTGATCGCCTGCATCTGCGCGACCGCGGCGTATTCCTCGTCCATAGTCTTGAAGCCCGGACGAGGGCTACGCACCAGCGTGCCGGGCGAGCGCGTGAGGCCTGGGGCGATAGCATTCACCGTGATGCCATCGCCCGCGAGATCGCTCGCCAGCGCGCGGGTGAAGCCGACAATGCCGCCTTTGCTCGCGACATAATGCGCAAAGCCGGTGACCACCGAGCCAAGTGTACTCGACGCCATGTTGACCATGCGGCCCCATTTGCGCGCGCGCATGCCGGGCACGAAGGCCGCGCTGACCAGAAAGGTGCCGTCGAGATTGATCGAGAGCACTTGCCGCCAATCGGCGAAGGTCATCTCGGAAAACTCCTTTTGCGGGAAGATGCCGGCGCAATTGATCACGATGTCGACGTGGCTGAATTTGGCGTTCACCGCCTTGGCCATGGTGGCGACCGATGGCTCCGACGACACGTCGCAAGCGACGGCAAGCGCCTGGCGGCCAGAGGCTTCCACCAGCTTCACGGTCTCGGTGCCGTTGGCGACGTCGACCACCGCGATATGCACGCCATCCTCGGCCAGACGCTTGGCGAAGGCCTGCCCGATGCCGTTTGCCGCGCCGGTAATGACGGCAACTTTGTCCTTGTGACCTTTGGCCATTTCGTTCCCCCTTAAAGTCAGGCGACGCAACACTCTCATGCCGTCACCCCCGGGTTTAACCCGGGGGTCCATGCAGTGACGCCATTTGTGATGAACTTACCTTTGTTGCGTGCCGTGCGTCATCATGGATTGCCGGGTCAAGCGCGGCAATGACGACGCTGGGTTGCACGCGTCACATATGAATCGCGCGTTTTGCCACCGCCATCGCCGCTTCCTTCACCGCCTCGGGCAGCGTGGGATGCGCATGGCAGGTGCGCGCGATGTCCTCGGCGGAAGCGCCGAACTCCATGGCAATGACGGCTTCCGCGATCATGTTGCCGGCGTCGGCGCAAACCAGATGCACGCCGAGCACGCGATCAGTCTTGGCGTCGGCGAGAATTTTTATAAAACCTTCGCTCGTCATATTGACCTTGGCGCGGCCGTTGGCGGTCATCGGAAACTTGCCGACCGTGTATGCGACGCCGGCGGCTTTCAGCTCTTCTTCCGATTTTCCGACGGTGGCGATTTCCGGATAGGTATAGACCACGTTCGGAATGGCGTCGTAGTTCACGTGGCCGGCCTGCCCAACCAGGATCTCGGCCACCGCCACGCCTTCGTCTTCCGCCTTGTGCGCCAGCATCGGCCCGGCGATGACGTCGCCGATCGCCCAGACGCCGGGCACATTGGTGGCGTAATAGTGATCGACCACGACGCGGCCGCGCTCGTCCATTTTGACGCCGATCTCTTTCAGGCCAAGCCCGTCGGTGTAGGGCACGCGACCGATCGCGACCAGCACCACATCGGCCTCGATGGTTTCCCCCGCGCCGCCTTTCGCCGGCTCGATGGTGGCCTTCAGGCGCGGGCCGGATGAATCGACCGCGGTGACTTTCGACGACAGCTTGAACACCATGCCCTGTTTCTCGAACAGGCGCTGCGCCTGGCGGCGTACCTCGCCATCCATGCCCGGCAACACTCCGTCGAGGAATTCCACCACCGTCACCTTGGCGCCGAGCCGCCGCCAGACCGAGCCGAGCTCGAGCCCGATCACGCCAGCGCCGACCACCAGCAGATGCTCGGGTATCTTGTCGAGCACGAGCGCGCCAGTGGACGACACGATGCGCTTTTCGTCGATCTCGATGCCTTTCAAACGCGCCACGTCGGAACCGGTGGCGATGACGATGGATTTCGTCTCCAGCGTCTGCGTCTGGCCGTCGGCGCTTTTGACTTCGACGTTGCCGGGCGCTGCAATGCTGCCGGCGCCGTGAAAGGTGTCGACCTTGTTCTTCTTGAGCAGGAATTCGACGCCCTTGACGTTGCCGTCGACGCCCTGGTCCTTGAACGCCATCATGGCGGCGAGATCGAGCTTGGGTGCGGACACGCCGATGCCCATCTTGCCGAAACTGTGCCCCGCCTCCTCGAACAATTCAGAGGCGTGCAGCAGCGCCTTCGACGGGATGCAGCCGACGTTGAGACAGGTGCCGCCGAAGGTCGCGCGCTTTTCCACGACGGCCGTTTTGAGACCGAGCTGTGCCGCGCGGATGGCGCAGACATAGCCGCCCGGTCCGCTGCCGATGACGATGAGGTCGTAGCTGGACATTGCTGAGGCGCCCCTCGGATAACCGTTTCCACTATTGAGTCAGTGCGGCGCGGCCGCGCGGTTCCACTTCCACCCGGACGCAGAGAAAATGCCCCGCCGGCTCGTCGTAGATCGAGAATTCCACCAACAGATCATCCGCCCTCAGTTGTTCTACCCGTGCTGCAATGGCCGGGACTGCGGCGAACTCGTCACCCAAGGCTCGGAGTCTCTTGAAACCGGTCTCGTCGCCGCTTTCCGCCCGATCGATCCCGAACTCCGGGAAGAAGAACCGCGAGTTCCCCTTCACGGCCCTGGCTGCACGAAGCCGATCCCATATGAGACTGGCCAGAACCAGGGGCACAAGCCTGCCGCACTCGTCGCTCGCCATTGCCGCCTCACAGCTCCAGGATGAAGCGCTGCGGATCCTCCAGGCATTCCTTCACCCGCACCAGGAAGGTGACCGCCTGCTGGCCGTCGACGATGCGGTGGTCGTAGGAGAGCGCAAGATACATCATCGGCCGCGCCTCGATCTTGCCGGCGTGCACCACCGGCCGCTCCTGGATCTTGTGCATGCCGAGGATGCCGGACTGCGGCGCGTTGAGAATCGGCGTCGACATCAGCGAACCGTAGACGCCCCCGTTCGAGATCGTGAAAGTCCCGCCCTGCATTTCCTCGATCTTGAGCGCGCCGTCGCGCGCGCGCTTGCCCATTTCGGAGATCGTCTTCTCGATGCCGGCAAGCGATAGGGTGTCGGCGTCGCGCAGCACCGGCACCACGAGGCCGCGCTCGGTGCCGACCGCGACCCCGATGTGATAATAATTCTTGTAGACAATGTCGCTGCCGTCGATCTCGGCATTGACGGCGGGGATTTCCTTTAGCGCCTGAATGCAAGCGCGCACGAAGAAGCCCATGAAGCCGAGCTTCACGCCGTGCTTCTTCTCGAACAGTTCCTTGTATTGATTACGCAAGGCCATCACCGCGCCCATGTCGACCTCGTTGAAGGTCGTGAGCATGGCGGCGGTGTTCTGCGCGTCCTTGAGGCGGCGCGCGATAGTCTGGCGCAGCCGCGTCATGTGCACGCGCTCTTCGCGCGCGGCGTCATCGGCCGGCGACGGCGCGCGCATCTGTACCGGCGCGGGCGTTGCGACTGGCGTCGGTGCCGCGGCGGCACGTTCGATCGCCGCCATCATGTCGCCCTTGGTGACTTGGCCGTGCATGCCGGAGCCGTCGATCCTGGCGGGGTCCACGCCGCTTTCGGCCGCCATTTTGCGCACCGACGGCGGCAACGGCATGTCGGCGGGCTTGGCGGCCGGCGCTTGCGCCGGTTTCGGAGCGTCGGGCGGTTTGACGGCGGCCACCGGCTTGGTGGACACCGCGCCCGCGCCGTCGGTAATCTGGCCGAGCAGCGCGGCAACGCCGACGGTTTCACCGGTCTTGGCGACGATATCGGACAACACGCCGGCCGCGGGCGCCGGCACTTCCAGCGTGACCTTGTCCGTTTCAAGCTCGACCAGCGGCTCGTCCACCGCTACCGCATCGCCCGGTTGCTTGAACCACTTCCCTACGGTCGCTTCGGTGACCGATTCGCCGAGGGTGGGTACGCGGATGTCAGCCATGACCGTTCCTTTTAACCCAGCGCCTCTTCGAGGAACTGCTTGAGCTGCGCCAGGTGTTTCGGCATCTGCCCGACCGCGGTCGAGGCGGAAGCCGGCCGTCCTGCGTAGCGCATGATGCGATGCTTGGCGCCGATCTGGTTGAGGATCCATTGCAGGAATACGTCGACGAAGAACCAGGCGCCCATGTTGCGCGGCTCCTCCTGGCACCACACCATCTCCGCCTGCTTGAAGCGCGACAACTCGGACAGGAGCGCCTTGGTCGGGAACGGATAAAGCTGCTCGACACGCAACAGATAGATATCGTCGATCCCGCGTTTTTCGCGCTCCTCGTAGAGATCGTAATAAACCTTGCCCGAACACATGATGACACGGCGGATATTGTCGTCGGACACCAGCTTGATCTTTTCATTTGGCAGCGCCTGCGCGTCGTCCCACAGCAGGCGGTGGAACGCGGTACCGGCCGCCATCTCGTCGAGTTTGGAGATCGCACGCTTGTGGCGCAGCAGGCTCTTCGGTGTCATCAGGATCAGCGGCTTGCGAATTTCGCGCTTCAATTGCCGGCGCAGGGCGTGGAAGTAGTTCGCCGGTGTCGTCAGGTTCGCCACCTGCATGTTGTCTTCCGCGCACATCTGCAGGAAGCGCTCGAGCCGGGCGCTGGAATGTTCGGGCCCCTGGCCCTCGTAGCCGTGCGGCAGCAGGCAGACCAGGCCCGACATGCGCAGCCATTTGCGTTCGCCCGAGGAGATGAACTGGTCGAACACCACCTGCGCGCCGTTGGCGAAGTCGCCGAATTGCGCCTCCCATAACGTCAGCGCGTTCGGCTCAGCGGTGGAATAGCCGTATTCGAAGCCGAGTACTGCCTCTTCCGACAGGCTCGAGTTGAGCACCTCGAAGCGCGCCTGGCCCTCGCCCAAATGATTGAACGGCGTGTGACGTTCCTCGGTCTGCTGATCGAACAACACCGAATGTCGCTGCGAGAAGGTGCCGCGCTCCGAGTCCTGGCCGGACAGGCGAACGGGATGGCCTTCCTTGAGCAGCGCGCAGAAGGCAAGCGCCTCGGCGGTCGCCCAATCGATGCCTTCGCCCGACTCGATCGTCTTGGCGCGATGATCGAGGAAGCGCTGGATGGTCTTGTGGACGTGGAAGCCTTGCGGGACGTTTGTGATCTTCTTGCCGGTCGCGCGCAGTTCGGCGATATCGACGCCAGTATTGCCGCGGCGCGGATCTTCGAATCCGCGGGCGGGCTTGAGTCCAGCCCAGCGGCCATCGAGCCAGTCAGCCTTGTTCGGCTTGTAGCCCAGCGCCGCCTCGTATTCGGCGTCGAGCCTCGCGCGCCAGTCGGCTTTCATCTTGTCGACGTCGCCGGTGGTGATGACGCCCTCGCCGATCAGCTTCTTGCCGTAGATTTCCAGCGTGGTCGGATGCGCGCGGATCTTCTGGTACATCAGCGGCTGGGTGAACGAAGGCTCGTCGCCTTCGTTGTGGCCGAAGCGCCGGTAGCAGAACATGTCGATGACCACCGGCCGCTGGAATTTCTGCCGGTATTCGGTCGCGACCTTGGCTGCGAACGTGACCGCTTCCGGATCGTCGCCGTTGACGTGGAAGATCAGCGCCTCGATCATCTTGGCGACGTCGGACGGATAAGGCGAGGAGCGCGAATAGCGCGGATAGGTCGTGAAGCCGATCTGATTGTTGACGATGAAATGGATCGAGCCGCCGGTGCGGTAGCCCTTTAGATCCGACAGTCCGAAGCATTCCGCCACCACGCCCTGGCCGGCAAAGGCGGCGTCGCCGTGCATCAGCAGCGGCAATACCATCCGGCGTTCGTCGGGCGTGGCGCCATGCTGGTCCTGCTTGGCGCGCACCTTGCCGAGCGCCACCGGATCTACGATCTCGAGGTGCGACGGATTGGGCGCGAGCGACAGATGGACCTGGTTGCCGTCGAACTCGCGATCCGACGAGGCGCCGAGGTGATATTTGACGTCGCCGGAGCCTTCGGTTTCGTCCGGCGTCGACGAGCCGCCCTTGAACTCGTGAAAAAGCGCCCGGTGCGGCTTGCCCATCACTTGGGTCAAGACGTTGAGGCGCCCGCGATGCGGCATCCCGAGCACGATTTCCTTTACGCCGAGATTGCCGCCGCGCTTGATGATCTGCTCGAGCGCCGGGATCAGCGATTCGGCGCCATCGAGACCGAAACGTTTGGTGCCGGTGTATTTGACGTCGAGGAATTTCTCGAAGCCTTCCGCTTCCACCAGTTTGTTGAGGATGGCGCGCTTGCCTTGAACGGTGAAGCTGATTTCCTTGTCACGACCTTCGATGCGCTCCTGGATCCAGCTTTTCTGCGCGGCGTTGGAGATGTGCATGAACTCCACGCCCAGGGTCTGACAATAGGTACGGCGCAGAATGGCGACAATCTCGCGCATGGACGCGAAGTCGAGGCCGAGCACCTTGTCGAGAAAGATTCGACGATCCATGTCGACTTCTTGGAAGCCATAGGAACGCGGATCGAGTTCCTCCTCGTTCGGCTCGGCCTGGATACCGAGTGGATCGAGCTTGGCGTGGAAGTGCCCGCGCATGCGGTAGGCGCGGATCAGCATCAGCGCGTGAATGGAATCGCGCGTGGCCTGCTGCACTTCGGTCGAGGAAATCTCGACGCCCCTGCTTTGCGCCTTTGCCGAGATTTTTTCGCCGATGCGTTTTTCGGTCTCCGCCCACTGGCCGTCGAGCGCGGCCACCAGGTCGCCGTCCGGACGCAACGGCCAATTCGGTTTCTTCCAGGAAGCGCCGCGCGCGCTCTTTTCGACATCGGCCGGTGGGTCCTTCAGGACCTCGAAAAAGGCCTGCCAGTCGGCGTCGACCGCCTTCGGGTCGGCCTCGTATTTGGCGTAGAGGTCTTCGATGTAAGCGGCGTTGCCGCCGTAGAGGAACGAGGTGCGGGCGAAGGCTGCATTGGCGTCCTGGCGGGACATAGCGGTTCGATCCTTGCGCTAAAACGGCGCGTCGCTAACGGCAACGGCCCGAGGGACCGGCATCCAACGGCGGAGTGCTGTTTTAACGCTATTTATGACGCCTGTAAGTCTACAAAAGACCTAGGACTGAATCAGGATTTCAGTACTTCTACCAGGGTTTTCCCGATTCGCGCCGGCGAGGGCGATACCCTGATTCCGGCCGATTCCATTGCGGCAATCTTGGATTCGGCATCGCCTTTGCCGCCGGAAATGATCGCACCGGCATGACCCATGCGGCGGCCTGGCGGCGCGGTACGCCCGGCGATGAAGCCGACAATTGGCTTCTTGCGGCCGCGTTTGGCCTCATCCTTCAGGAACTGCGCGGCGTCTTCTTCCGCCGAGCCGCCGATTTCGCCGATCATGACAATCGAGGTGGTCTTCGCATCGGCCAGGAATAATTCCAGCACGTCGATGAATTCGGTGCCCTTGACCGGATCGCCGCCGATACCGACTGCGGTGGTCTGGCCCAAATTCTCACGCGTGGTCTGGAACACCGCCTCGTAAGTGAGCGTGCCGGAGCGCGAGACGATTCCCACTTTGCCCGGCTTGAAGATGTTGCCCGGCATGATGCCTATCTTGCATTCGCCCGCCGTCATCACCCCGGGGCAATTCGGTCCAATCAGCCGCGACTTCGAGCCGGCGAGCGCGCGCTTGACTTTGACCATATCCATCACCGGGATGCCTTCGGTGATGCAGACGATGAGCGGGACCTCGGCCTGGATAGCTTCGCAAATGGCATCGGCCGCGCCCGGCGGCGGCACGTAAATTACGCTCGCGTCGCATCCGGTTGCCTCGCGCGCTTGCGCGACGGTGTCGAACACCGGCAGATCGAGATGAGTCGAGCCGCCCTTGCCAGGCGACGTGCCGCCGACCATCTTGGTGCCGTAGGCAATGGCCGTCTGCGAATGGAAGGTGCCGTTCTTGCCGGTGAAGCCCTGGCAGATGACTTTGGTGTTCTTGTCGATGAGGACGGCCATTACGCGGCCTCCTTGACGGCTTTGACGATCTTCTGCGCGGCGTCGTCGAGATCGTCGCCCGATGTCACGTTGAGCTTGGATTCGGAGATGATTTTCTTGCCGAGTTCGACATTGGTGCCTTCCAGGCGAACCACTAGCGGCACTTTTAGGCCGACCTCTTTCACCGCCGCCACCACGCCCTCGGCGATCACGTCGCATTTCATAATGCCGCCGAAGATGTTGACCAGGATGCCCTTCACGCTCGGATCGGAGGTGATGATCTTGAACGCTGCCGTGACCTTCTCCTTGGTGGCGCTGCCGCCGACGTCAAGGAAGTTGGCCGGCGCCATGCCGTAGAGCTTGATGATGTCCATAGTCGCCATGGCGAGGCCGGCGCCGTTCACCATGCAGCCGATCGAGCCGTCGAGCGCGATGTAGTTGAGATCGAATTTCGATGCCTCGGTTTCCTTGTCGTCTTCCTCGCTGAGATCGCGCAGCGCGACGATGTCGGGATGCCGGTAGAGCGCGTTGTCGTCGAAGCCGACCTTGGCGTCGAGGCAGATCAACTTGCCGTCTTTGGTCACCACCAGTGGATTGATCTCCAGGAGGCTCATGTCCTTGGCTGTGAAGGCGGTATAGAGCTTGGGCAGAATGACCTCGACCTGTTTGGCGAGATCGCCTGAGAGCTTGAGCGTCTGCGCCACCCGACGGCCGTGATGCGGCATGATGCCGGTGGCCGGATCGACCGAGAACGTGAGAATCTTCTCGGGCGTTTTGTGCGCCACTTCCTCGATATCCATGCCGCCTTCGGTGGAAACCACGAAGGCGACGCGTGAGGTTTCACGGTCGATCAGCGCCGACAGATAGAATTCGCGGTCGATGGCGGAGCCTTCCTCGATATAGAGCCGGTTGACCTTCTTGCCGTGCGGGCCGGTCTGATGGGTGACCAGCGTGGAGCCGAGGATGCGCGCGGATTCCTTTTTCACGTCGTCGAGGGATTTGACCACCTTGACGCCGCCGGCTTTGCCACGGCCGCCGGCGTGGATTTGCGCCTTCACGACCCAGACCGGACCGCCGAGTTCCTGGGCGCCCTTGAGCGCCTCGTCGACGCTGAAGGCCGGCGCCCCGCGTGGCACCGGCACGCCGAATTCGCGCAACACCGCCTTGGCCTGATATTCGTGAATATTCATGAGAATGCTTCCGGCGGACGGCCGGATTTTCCTAGTTGGCGAGCGCGGGCGCGATCTTCTTGCAGGCCTCGACCAGGCCCTGCACCGAGGCGACCGATTTCTCGAACATGCCACGTTCGGCGCTGTTGAGCTCGATCTCAACGATGCGCTCGACGCCCTTGGCGCCGATCACCACCGGCACGCCCACATAGATATCCTTGATGCCGTATTCGCCGTTGAGCCAAGCGGCGCACGGCAATACGCGCTTCTTGTCGAGCAGGTAGCTTTCCGCCATCGCGATCGCGGAGGCCGCCGGCGCGTAGAAGGCCGAGCCGGTCTTGAGCAGGTTGACGATCTCGGCGCCGCCATTGGCGGTGCGCTTGATGATTTCGTCGACATGGGCCTGCGTGGTCCAGCCCATCTTCACCAGATCGGGCACCGGGATGCCGGCGACCGCCGAATATCGGATGAGCGGCACCATGGTGTCGCCATGACCGCCAAGCACGAAGGCGGTGACGTCTTCCACCGAAACGTTGAATTCGTCGGCGAGGAAATAGCGGAAGCGCGCCGAGTCGAGCACGCCGGCCATGCCGACCACCTTCTGCTGCGGCAGGCCGCAAGATTTCTGCAAGGCCCAGACCATGGCGTCGAGCGGATTGGTGATGCAGATCACGAACGCATTGGGCGCGTATTTCTTGATGCCGGAACCGACCTGACCCATGACCTTCAGATTGATGTCGAGCAGATCGTCGCGGCTCATGCCGGGCTTGCGCGGCACGCCGGCGGTGACGATGCAGACATCGGCGCCTTCGATCGCTTCGTAGCTGTTGGTGCCGGTGAACTTGGCGTCAAAATCATTGACCGGCGAGGACTCCGCGATGTCGAGCGCCTTGCCTTGCGGAATGCCTTCCATGACGTCGAACAGCACGACGTCGCCGAGTTGTTTAAGGCCGATGAGGTGGGCGAGCGTGCCGCCGATCTGGCCGGCACCGATCAACGCAATCTTATTACGCGCCATGGTGGGAAAACTCTCGAATTGCTGGAGCCGCGGAACGCGGCCAAAGGTGGCTTATCGAGTTTGCTGTATTGCAGCAATACGGTCCTGCACTTAAACCGAACGTGTATACAATATACCAACAGACGTCATGCCCGCTGTCTAGAGCAATTTGAACCGCTGCCGGCGACATGTTTAGATTTTGCGAGGGTATGGCACCCCATAAAAAGCGCGCGTTCGATCAAGTTTCAACGATCTTGCCGGCATCGATCGCGGGCCCTTGCCGCGGACCATGCGGTAGCCCGAGATAGGATTGCGAACGCATTTCGATCAGACGTGAAGCGGTGCGCTTGAATTCGTTTGCCTCATAACCTTCGGTAGCGATGTAGAGCTCGTCCGGCTGGGCTTGCGCAGAGGCCAGCAGCTTCACCGCATGATCATAGAGCGTGTCGATCAGAATGATGAAGCGCTTGGCTTCGTTGCGACGGGCATGATCCATGACCGGAATACGGTCGAGCACGACGGTATGGAATTCGTGCGCGATCTTGAGATAGTCGGCGGCCGCCAGCGGCTGAGCGCAGAGATCGTCGAATGTAAAGCGCGCGACCCCCATCGCCGCCTTCGGCACCCGCACGATACGGCCCTTCACCACCAGTTCATGCGGACTGCCTGCGTGCTCGCCGGCAAGACGCCGCCAAGCCTCGCCGAGCGCGGCTTGCGCCGTCGCATCGTCTGGCACATACCAGGTCGGCAGGCCGGTAAGCTTCTCGAGCCGGAAATCGATGCGCGCGTCCAGCCGAACAATTTCGCAATGCCGTTGCAGTAGCGCGATGAAGGGCAGAAACAGCCCGCGGTTGAGGCCGTCCTTATAGAGTTCGTTGGGCGCCAGATTCGACGTCGCCACCACCACAATGCCGAGTTCGAACAACCGGGTAAACAGGCGGCCGAGGATCATGGCGTCGGCAATGTCGGTGACGTGGAATTCGTCGAAACAAAGCAGCCAGGTTTCCTCGGCAATAGCCGCGGCGGCACGCTGGATCGGATCCTGGTCGGGCAGCACGCCGTTCTTAATGTCCTGCCGATACGTGTAAACGCGCTCGTGCACGTCGGCCATAAACTCGTGGAAATGGACGCGGCGCTTGCGCTTCACCACGCTGGTCGCGAAGAACAAATCCATCATCATAGTCTTGCCGCGGCCAACCTCGCCGTGGACGTAAAGCCCCTTCAGCGGTGGGCCGGCCTGCTCGCGCTTGCCGAACAGCCAGCCGAGCGAGGATGATTTTCGCGCCAGCCGGTGCTCCTCGAGGCGGTGCGCGAGCGCCGTCAGCTGGGCCGCCAGCATTGCCTGGCCGGGATCGGCCTCGATTTCTCCACCGGCGATGAGCGTCGCGTAGCGCGTTCTGAACGTGTCGGGCATGAAGCTAGGACATTGCGAACCAGGCGAGCGGGGTGTCGCCAGAGAGCTTTGCGGGACGGGCGCAGCCTGGCGGAGGGAGACCTAGGTTGATCTGCGCCGTCTGTAAATCGAGCATCAATGCGAAAAAATGGGGCGCGCCCCGGATAGCAGGAATTGCTGCGCTCCCACGCAATATTTTATGCACAAAATATACGCTAATACCTTGTTAGCTATGCATTTTTTGCAGAATTGGGTCCCGCTACGGCAAAAATCATCATCTTTTTGTTGCATTGCACCATATATCTAGCGTTGGCGATTCGCCGGGTCTTGGAAAGCGCCGGTGTTGGATCGCGACGATGCGGGGCGCCGCGAACGCTAGGAGACCCGACATGAGCGAGCTTTTGCCCGACGGTGGGACCATCCGCAAATTGTGGATCGGTGAAACCGACGCCTATCGCGACCACCTGCTCCGCCTCGACCGTGAAAGCCGCCATCGGCGTTTTTCCGGCGCGGTGTCGGACGAGGTCATCGCCTCCCATGCGGCAACCGCCAACGAAGTCGGCGTCGTCGTGCACGGGTTCTTCATCGACGGCGTGCTGCGCGGCGCCGCCGAATTGCGGCACAATGGATCGCTGTTCTCGCATCAGGCAGAGGCCGCCTTCAGCATCGAGCAGCCCTGGCAGAGCCACGGCGTAGGGACCGAACTGCTCGAACGCACGTTGCTGACCGCGCGCAACCGCGGCATCAAATCGCTGCGCATGGACTGCCTCGCCGAAAATCAGCGAATGCAGCAGCTGGCGCGCAAGTTCGAAGCGGAGTTTTCGTTCGAATTCGGCAGCGTCACCGGCGAAGTCGACCCGCCGCACTCGACGCCGCTCTCGCTGATGCGCGAGGCCTTGGCTGACAGCTACGGTGTTGCAGGCGCAATCTTCGAGGCGCAGTCGCGTCTGTTCCGGCCAGCGTGATTTGCCTGCCAGCTAATTGAGCGGATAGCTCGCTTCGACCACGTAAGGACCGCCGCCGACCGAGGCGCGCGAGGAAAACAGAACGAAGCGTGAGACGCGGAACGCCGGCGTGCGGAAATAGCCGCGCGCTGAAAGATATTCGGCAACTGCGCGGCTCGATGAATCGCGCAAGCGCGCCAGCGTCACGTGCGGCGTGTATTTGCGCCCTTCCGGTTCCAGCCCGATGCGCTGCATCAACCGTTCGTGCTCGGCCTGCACGTCGAGCAAGGCTTGCGCCTGCGCGACCGATGCGACCACCGCGCGCGGCTTGCGACCGCCGAACGACGTCAGGCCTTCCAGGTAAAGGTCGAATGCATGGCGCTTGACGCGGCTCAGCAGCGAGGCGACTTCGTGGGCAGTTACATCGTCGACGTCGCCGATGAAACGCAGCGTCAGATGATAATTCTCCGGATCGATCCAGCGCGCGCCCGGCAAACCGCCCCGCAGCATGCCGAGAGCCTGTGCAACGTCGGCGGGAATTTCAACAGCGGTGAAGAGCCGCGGCATTTTAGAATCGTCCGAACTAAGGCCCCCGCGCCGCACGGGCAGCGGTAATCAACTCCTCGACCCGCGGCAGGATACGCGCCACGATCACGTCGACGCCAGCGGCATTTGGGTGCAGGCCATCGGCTTGGTTCAGCTTGGGATCGGCGGCCACCCCATCGAGGAAGAATGGATAAAAGACAACCGCATGAGTCGAGGCAAGCTCGGGAAAGATCGCATCAAACGCATTGACGTAATCGGGGCCCAGATTGCGCGGAGCGAGCATTCCGGCCAGGAGGACCGGGACATGACGGTCCTGAAATTTGTTGAGGATCGTCTCGAGATTGGCCTTGATGAGTTTCACGTCGACGCCGCGGAAGGAGTCGTTGGCACCCAATTCGAGGATCACCGCCTGGGTTCCTTCCGGCACCGACCAGCCAAGCCGTGCAAGCCCGCCCGTTGTGGTGTCGCCCGACACGCCGGCATTGGCCACCCTCGCGTCGATGCCCTTGGCCCTCAGCGCGGCGGTCAGCTTGGCCGGGAACGCTTGCTCGACCGGCAGGCCGAGGCCGGCCGTCAGCGAATCGCCCAGCGCCACGATCTTCACCGGCTCGTCAGCAAGCGCCGGCGTCAACCAAATCAGCACAGTCAGCGCCAAGCCTGCAAGGCATTGGACCCGGCCGTGTTTTAGCCCATATGTGCGGGATCGTGAGCGGTGGAACACCATGAAAGCACCATCCCAGGCGGGGCCGGCCATTACGCAACTCGCTATCGAACTTGCCGGCGTCAATCTCTCGCTCGGGCAGGGGGCGGCCCGCGTTCATATCCTCAAAGACATCGACCTGAATATAGGCAGCGGCGAGGCAATCGGCCTGGTCGGGCCGTCCGGATCCGGCAAATCGACGCTGTTGATGGTGATGGCCGGGCTGGAGCGCGCGGACACGGGGTCGGTACTGGTCGCCAACGAGGATTTGAACGCGCTCGACGAGGACGCCCTGGCGCGCTTTCGCGGGCGTCACGTGGGAATCGTGTTCCAGTCGTTTCACCTGATCCCGACCATGAGCGCGCTGGAAAACGTCGCTGTGCCGCTCGAACTCGCCGGCATCTCGGACGCGCAAGAACGCGCGCGCAGTGAACTCATCGGCGTCGGCTTAAGCGAGCGGCTGCACCATTACCCGGCCGAGCTGTCCGGCGGCGAGCAGCAGCGCGTGGCGGTCGCGCGCGCGCTAGCGCCCAATCCGGCGATCGTGGTGGCCGATGAGCCGACCGGGAACCTCGACGAGGATACCGGCAGGCAGATCATCGATCTGCTGTTCGCCGGCCAGGTCAAGCGCGGCTCGACGCTGGTGCTGGTCACGCATGATGCCGCGCTCGCCGCGCGTTGCGGGCGGATCGTGCGGCTACGCTCCGGCCACGTCGATGGCGTGAGCGCGCTATGAGCGTCGCTATCGCGACGACGCACGAAAGCAGCCGATGGCTACCGCTGCGCTTTGCGCTGCGCGAAATGCGCGGCGGCTTGCGCGGCTTCTATGTGTTCATCACGTGTATTGCGCTCGGCTGCATGGCGATCGCCGGCGTCGGCTCGCTGGCCGCCAGCCTGGACGACGGGCTGGCGCGGCAAGGCCAGGTCATCCTCGGCGGCGATCTGTCTTTCACGTTGATCCAACACGAGGTCACGCCGGACGAGCGGGCGTTCATCGACCGTCACGGCAAGGTTTCGAGCGCCGCGACCATGCGCGCCATGGCGCGAACCGGCGAGGGCAAGGCGACCTTGGTCGAGATGAAGAGTGTGGACGGCGCCTATCCGCTGTTCGGACAAGCGGTGCTCGATCCGCCCGGTGCGCTCGCCGATGCGCTGGCACAGCGCGACGGCGTGTTCGGCGCCGCGGCCGATCCGATCCTGCTGACGCGGCTCGCTATCAAGCCGGGTGCGCGGCTCACCATCGGCAGCGCCAATTTCGAGATCCGCGCCACGCTGACCAGTGAACCGGACAAGCTTGCCGACGGAATCGGCTTTGGCCCGCGATTGCTCGTGAGCCAGGACGCCTTGCGTGCCACCGGGCTATTGCAGCCCGGCGCTGTCGTGCGCTGGCACTACCGCCTGCGCCTACCGCCGAGCGCAGCCAGCGATGCGGTGGCGAAAGACGTGACGGCGAAAGCGCGTGCGCAATTTCCCGAAGCCGGCTGGGATATCCGCAACCGAACGAATGCCTCGCCGCAGCTCGAGCGCAACGTGGAGCGTTTCACGCAGTTCCTCACCATCGTCGGGCTAACTGCACTGCTAGTCGGTGGGGTCGGCGTCGGCAATGCGGTGAAAAGCCATCTCGATCGCCGGCGCGAGGTGATCGCGACCATGAAAGCGCTCGGCGCCAGCGGAAAGCGCGTGTTCGCGGTCTACCTCACGCAGGTGCTGCTGCTAGCAGCCATCGGCGGCGCCATCGGCATGGCGCTCGGCGCGATTTTGCCGTTTCTGATTTCGTGGACCTTCGGCGCGATCATTCCGCTGCCGATCGAACCGGCCGTACATACGGCCGAACTGGTATTGGCGCTGGTCTATGGCTTGATGACGGCCATCGCCTTCGCGCTTTGGCCGCTCGGCCGCGCTCACGACGTGCCGGTCGGCGCCTTGTTCCGCGACGCGGTGGCGCCGCAGCCGCGCTGGCCGCGCAAAACCTACGTCGCGCTGACGGCGGCCGCGGTGATTGCGCTGATCGTGCTCGCAGTCGTGCTGGCCTACGACCGGCGCGTAGCCATCATCTATGTCGGTGTTGCCGCCGGCGTATTTGTCACCCTCCGGCTGGTCGCTGGCGTGCTGATGCTGGCAGCCCGTCGCGCGCCGCGCGCACGCTCGACCGTCCTGCGCATGGCCATCGCCAATATCCACCGGCCGGGCGCGCTGACGGCGACCATCGTGCTCTCGCTTGGGCTGGGCATCGCGCTGCTGGTCACGGTCATCGAAATCGACGGCAATTTGCACCGGCAATTCGCAGCCGAATTGCCCGCCAAAGCGCCATCGTTTTATTTCCTCGACATCCCCGCCGACCAGGCCGACCGTTTTGACGCTTTCGTGCGCGCGCAGGCGCCGGACGCAAAACTCGAGGAAGTGCCGATGCTGCGCGGGCGCATCGTCTCCGCCAACGGCATCCCGGCCGACAAGCTCAAGCCGAAAGAAGGCGCCGCTTGGGTTCTGCAAAGCGACCGCGGCATCACATTTTCGGGCGAGATCCCATCCGGCTCGCGGCTGGTCGAAGGCAAATGGTGGGGAGCGGACTATGCCGGACCGCCGCTGCTCTCATTCGAGAAGAAGATCGCCGACGGCCTCGGCCTCAAGCTCGGCGATCCGGTCACCGTCAACGTACTCGGCCGCAACATCACCACTCGTATCGCCAACATGCGCACCGTCGATTGGGAGAGCCTTGGCATCAACTTCGTGATGGTGTTTTCGCCGCACGCCTTTGACGGCGCTCCGCATAGCCGCCTCGCCACCCTCACCTACCCCAATGGCGGCACGCCGGCGCAGGAGGGATCAATCGTGCGCGCTGTCGCCGATAGCTTTCCCATGGTCACCGCCGTACGCGTGAAGGATGCGCTGGAGGCGATCGGCGCCATCGTCAGCAATTTGGTGCTGGCGATCCGCGGTGCCAGCGCGCTCACGTTGCTGGTGGCGGCCCTGGTGCTGGGCGGTGCGCTTGCGGCCGGCCATCGCCACCGGGTCTATGATGCGGTGATCCTGAAGACGCTTGGGGCCACTCGCCTCCGGTTGCTCGCCGCCTATACGATCGAATATTTGCTGCTGGGGACCGCGACTGCCCTGTTCGGCGTGCTGAGCGGGTCGCTCGCCGGCTGGTTGATCGTGGCCGATTTGATGCACTTATCGTTCGTCTGGCTGCCGTTACCCGCCCTGGCGGCGGCGCTGGCCGCGGTTGTTGTCACAGTTGCGTTAGGGCTGATCGGCACTTTCACGGCCTTGGGCCAGAAACCCGCCCCGATATTGAGGAATCTCTAGTATTAGCGACATTCCGCCGCGTGGCGGCGGCCCCCTCCGCTGCCGGCGTCTTTTCGGCTATAGTTGCAGGACAGGTCATTAACGATCGGCAATAATACCCGGCCACGATCGAGCCATATCTGGCGTACAGGCTTGACCCACACTAGATTCACTGCACGAACGCGACGGTGACCCACCGACGCGCCTGACACGACCGGCAGCCAGCCGGCACATAGAGAGGGAACTTCGATGTCGGACTTCGACCGTAACGTCGCTGCCCGCGGCTTCGGCGCCGGGCAAGCAGCAGCGATCGATGCAGGCCTGCGCGCCTACATGATCCGCGTCTACAATTACATGGCCGCCGGCGTCGCACTGACCGGCG
Organism: Pseudolabrys sp.; assembly: GCA_036491675.1. Lineage (GTDB taxonomy): Bacteria > Pseudomonadota > Alphaproteobacteria > Rhizobiales > Xanthobacteraceae > Pseudolabrys. Next base: position 61,384 of record DASXBN010000094.1, read on the forward strand.
TCGTCGCGTGGCTTACCTACAGCCAAGCGGTGGTTACCAACGTTGCCGGCAAAATCGTCGGCCTCACGCCGTTCGGCCAAGCGATCTACAGCGGACCGCTAACGATCGTGCTGTTCCTCGGCACGCTCGGCATCGTCTTCTTCATGAGCTTCCGGATCAACAAGCTGCAGGCGAGCACCGCGCTCGCTTTGTTCATGCTCTATGCCGGGCTGCTCGGATTGATGCTGTCGTCGGTGTTCCTCGCCTATACCGGCGCCTCGATCACTCGCACCTTCTTCATCTCGGCGGCCTCGTTCGGCGCGCTCAGCCTGTACGGCTACAGCACGCAGCGCGATCTTTCGCCGATCGGGTCGTTCCTGGTCATGGGCCTGTTCGGGCTCATCCTGGCGATGCTCGTCAACATGTTCCTGAAGAGCACGGGGCTCGACTTCGCAATCTCGGCCATCGGCGTGCTGATCTTCGCCGGGCTGACCGCCTGGGATACCCAGAAGATCAAGGAGATGTATGACGCCAACGACGACGGCACCGTCTCCGGCCGCAAGACGGTGATGGGCGCGCTCACGCTCTATCTCGACTTCATCAACTTGTTCCTGTTCCTGCTGCGCTTCTTGGGTGATCGGCGCTAACGCGCCTTTGGGCGACCGTCGCTAAGGCCCGACACGGACCGATACAGTTGAGCGCCCCGGCCTAGTGCCGGGGCGTTTTGTTTTGCTAGCTTGGACGCGCATGAGCATCACCATCCGCCCCGCCAGGACCTCTGATATTCCGGCCATTACCAGCATCTATGCGCATGCCGTTGAGCACGGCACGGCGTCGTTCGAGCTTAAGCCGCCGGATGAGGCCGAAATGGCGCGGCGAATGAAGACGGTGCTGGACGAAACTTTCCCTTATTTCATTGCTGAGATTGACGGTGCCCTTGCCGGTTATGCCTATGCGTCGCTATTTCGTACGCGGCCGGCCTATCGCTTCACGGTCGAGGATTCGGTGTATGTCGCGCCGGAAATGCAACGCCGCGGCGTCGGCAAAGCCCTACTCATCAAGCTAATCGAAAGCTGCACCGCGCTTGGCTACCGGCAAATGATCGCGGTGATCGGGGATTCAAATCAAGCGGCGTCGATCGCAGTTCACAAAGCCTGCGGATTCGCGCCCGCCGGCAACTTGCGCAACGTCGGCTGGAAATTCGGCCGCTGGCTCGACACGCCACTGATGCAACTCGCTTTAGGACCGGGAGCGATCAGCCCGCCACGTAATCCCGACGCCACAGCGCGCGATGGCGGGGACCCGGGTGCGAATCTGCACTAACCGCTAACGCGCTAGTTCGCCACCAGGGACAGCGACACGTCGATCGAGCGCAGCACGCGGTCGAGTTCGTGGCCACGGCGCACGATCAGCCCGGTCGCCGAGATCACGCTGTAGGCGCCCTGGCGGCGCGCCAGCTTGGGACTTTTTTCGATGCGGTAGATCGGCACTTCCGAGGCGCGGCGAAACACCGAAAACACCGCGCGGTCTTTTAAAAAATCGATGGCGTAATCGCGCCATTCGCCGGCGGCGACCTTGCGGCCATAAAGATCGAGGATGCGTCTGAACTCGCGGCGGCTGAAGGTGACTTGATTCACGGGGGCGGGTGCACTGCGCGCCGGGGATCCGCCCCCGAGGGACTGGCTGGGATCGATTTCGCCGGAACCGAACGTCATACGGCGCCTCCTTTTGTTGGTCCAATGATCGCGCCGGACCGTGCCCACGGCAAGAGCCTCTTTCTGTCAACAAATGTCGCGGAAACGACCGATATCGCGGTAAATCGATCACGAACTCGTTAAACGCCCCCACAATAACGCCCTATTTCGGTCAATCGCCGGTCACGCTGGCTTGCGATATGGCTAGCGTTACCTCAAAGACCCGGTCCGGTTCGTGCCCCGGATTCCTCAGCCCCCCAGCCCCCCGGGGTGCAGCCGACCGGGTCAAGTTGAGTTCCGCGTACGGTTCAATCCCCTAAGCCTTCGGGTCGGCCAGTCGCCGGCCCGAATTTTTTTAGGCGGGACGATTTGCGAAACTAGTGCAGGCTCGCCGCGGCGGCGCCGAGCATCAAGCCCGGCTTGGCGGCAACGCCGCGTTGCACAATCACGGCCACGCGGTCGATGTCCTGAATGGAAAAATCGGCATTGGCGAGACTGGCCACCGGCACGCTGAAAGTTTCCGCCTTGCCGTTCCATTCGCCAAGCTTCAGCCAACGGCGTACCACGTTGGTGTAGGCCAGCGTGTGGCCGCGGTTCTCGCCGCGTTCGATCATGACCTCCGCCTTGCCGGTGATCGGGCAAAGCCATACTTCCGCGCTGCCCTTCTCGCCGTTGGCCGCCGCAACGTTCACGGACACCTTGCCGTCCGCTACAGTCAGCATTACCGGCAGCGTCAATGGTCTTGCGCTTTGACGCGTCTGTTCAATCGCCTTTTCGATCGCCGACTTGTCGCTGCCCAACACATGCACGATGCCGTTGACCACGACTTGCGGCGTGTAGACCTCGCGGTCGCCGCGCGTATCGGCATAGCCCCGCTCGCGGTTGGAATGGCCATGCTGAGCGAGGGTGTCCTTCCAGCCCAGATAGTCCCAGTAATCGACCGGCAGGCTCATCGTCACCAGCGACGGATCGCGCGCCAGTTCGCTCAGCAACTTGTCGGCGGGCGGACAGGACGAACAGCCTTGGCTGGTGAACAATTCAATGACCGCGCGCATCTCGCCTGCGCCGGCGGGCGGCGGCATCATTGAAGCGGTGCAAATCAATGCGCCCGCAAAGGCGATGTGGCGATAATCCATACCGGTCCCACTATCCCCCACCCCGGCACGGCACCATATAAAGCGCCTTGCCGATCACCCGCCACTCACTTCGCGGTGAGTGAATTTCGACGGCAGGGCCGCGCCAAATCGCCGGTTAACCGGCCAAATGGCGCAACACGTACTGCAGAATTCCGCCGTTCTTGAAGTAATCCAACTCGTCCGCGGTATCGATGCGGCAGATCAGCGGCACACGCTTGAGCGTGCCATTGCCAGCGACGATTTCGGCAATCAGCCGCTGGCGCGGCTTGAGCTCGCCATGCAGCCCGCGAATCGTGACCTGCTCGTCGCCTTTCAAGCCGAGCGACTGCCAGGACGTCCCCTCCTCGAATACCAACGGCATCACGCCCATGCCGATCAGGTTAGAGCGATGAATGCGCTCGAAGGACTGGGTGACGACTGCGCGGACGCCGAGCAGCACGGTGCCCTTGGCCGCCCAGTCGCGCGACGAGCCGGTGCCGTATTCCTTGCCGGCGAAGATGACGAGCGGAACGTTGTCGGCTTTGTACTTCATCGCCGCGTCGTACATCGTCATCTTCTGCTTCGACGGGTAGTGGATGGTGACACCGCCTTCGACGCCCGGGACCATCTGGTTCTTGATGCGGATATTGGCGAAGGTGCCGCGCATCATGACCTGATGATTGCCGCGGCGCGTGCCGTACTGGTTGAAATCCTTCGGACGAACCTGGTGATCGCGCAGGTACTCGCCGGCCGGGCTTGCTTCCTTGATCGATCCCGCCGGAGAGATGTGGTCGGTGGTGATCGAGTCGAGGAATAGCCCGAGGACGCGGGCGTCGACGATGTCCTCGATCGGACGCTGGCGCTTCTCCATGCCTTCAAAATACGGCGGGTTCTGCACGTAGGTCGAGCGATCGTCCCACGCGTAAGTCATGCCGCCCTTGACCGCGATTTTGCGCCAATTGACGTCGCCCTTGAACACGTCAGCGTATTTCTTGGCAAAGATCTGCTTGGTGACATTCTTGGCGACGAAGTCGCCGATTTCCTTGTTCGAGGGCCAAATGTCCTTGAGGTAGACCTTCTTGCCCTTGGGATCGGTGCCGAGCGGATCCTTGGCGAGATCGACATACATCGATCCGGCGATGGCGTAGGAGACGACGAGCGGCGGCGACGCGAGATAGTTGGCGCGCACGTCGGCGTTCACGCGGCCTTCGAAATTGCGGTTGCCCGAGAGCACCGCGGCCGCCACCAGATCGTTCTCATTGACCGCCTCGGAAATCTCCTCCGGCAGCGGGCCGGAATTGCCGATGCAGGTGGTGCAGCCGAAGCCGACCAGGTTGAAGCCGACCTTGTCGAGGTCCTTCTGCAAACCGGCCTTCTCGAGATATTCGGCCACGACCTGCGAGCCCGGCGCCAGCGAGGTTTTCACCCAGGGCTTGGCGGTCAAGCCTTTGGCTGCCGCTTTGCGGGCGAGCAGACCGGCGCCGATCATCACGCTCGGGTTCGACGTATTGGTGCAGGAGGTGATCGCCGCGATCACCACGTCGCCATTGCCGAGATCGTAGTCCTTGCCTGCCACCGGCACGCGCTTCTTCATCTCCGCGCTCTTGCCGAATTCCTTGTCCATGGAGCCGGTAAAGCCGGTCTTCACTTCCTTCAGCGCCACACGGTCTTGCGGACGCTTGGGGCCGGCGAGCGAGGCTTCGACCGAGCTCAACTCAAGCTTGAGAACGTCGGTGAAAATCGGGTCAGGCGTCGTCTTTACGCGGAACATGCCCTGCGCCTTGGCATAGGCTTCCACCAGCTTGATCACTTCGGCTGGACGTGCCGTATCCTTGAGATAACGGATGGTGTCGTCGTCGATCGGCGAGAAGCCGCAAGTGGCGCCGTATTCCGGCGACATGTTGCCGAGCGTGGCACGGTCCGCGATCGTGAGATGGGTGAGGCCGGGGCCGAAGAATTCGACGAACTTGCCGACCACGCCGCGCTTGCGCAGCATTTCGGTGACGGTGAGCACCAGGTCGGTGGCGGTGACGCCTTCCTTGAGCTTGCCGGCGAGCTTGAACCCGATCACCTCGGGCAGCACCATCGACAGCGGCTGGCCGAGCATGGCGGCTTCCGCTTCGATGCCGCCGACACCCCAGCCGAGCACCGACAAGCCGTTCACCATGGTGGTGTGCGAGTCGGTGCCGACCACCGTGTCGGGATAGGCGACGTCCATGGTCGCCTGCTTGCCGTCGACCTTGACCTTGTCCTTCTTGCTCCAGACCACGCGCGACAGATATTCGAGATTGACTTGGTGACAGATGCCGGTGCCGGGCGGCACCACGTTGAAATTGTCGAACGAGCGCTGCGCCCATTTCAGGAATTTGTAGCGTTCCTGATTCTGCCGGTATTCCTCATCGACGTTTTTCTTGAAGGCTTGATTGTTGCCGAAGAAGGTCACCGCCACCGAATGATCGATGACGAGATCGACCGGCACCAGCGGATTGATCTTCTTGGGATCGCCGCCGAGTTCCTTCATGGCATCGCGCATGGCGGCGAGATCGACCACCGCCGGCACGCCGGTGAAATCCTGCATCAGCACGCGCGCCGGGCGGAACGCGAACTCGTGGTCCGACGTCTTGTTCTTAAGCCATTCGGCGAAGGCCTTGATGTCGTCCTTGGTCACCGTGCGCCCGTCTTCGTTGCGCAGCAGATTTTCCAACAGCACCTTCATCGAGAACGGAAGGCGGGAAATTCCCTTCAAGCCGTTTCGTTCGGCGGTGGGGAGACTGAAATAGGCGTAAGTTTTGCTACCAACCTGGAGGGTCTTGCAGCATCTAAAACTGTCGAGCGAAGTCATGTCGGAGGTTTCCATTCCCGGCCGGGACATCGGCGCTGGTTCGGTCTAAGCTCTTAGCAAGACAAGACTTTTCTCGCCGGGGAGACTTGCGCCCGAATTCCACTAAGTTAATGCGACAACGGCGGGCTTATAAGGTCTTTTTGCGCCTGATGCTATATTAACGAGGGATCTTCCCTAAAAATGCTCAGAATATCGGGGTATTCCGCGGCCGGCATGGCTTTCCCAGCCGCCGTGGGCAGGCTAAAGCGCGCCTGATGCAGCTCAAAGCGGAAAATCTGGCTTGCAGCCGAGGCGGGCGTGAGGTGTTTGCAGGCCTCAATTTCAGCCTGTCCGGCGGTGAAGCCCTGGTGGTGACCGGACGCAATGGCGCCGGCAAATCCTCGTTGCTGCGCATGATCGCCGGGCTGGTGCACGTGGCCGCCGGCCGGCTGACGCTCGAAGGCGGCGAGGGCGATGCATCGATCCCCGAGCAATCGCATTATGTCGGCCACCAGGACGCTGTTAAGCCGTCGCTGACGGTGGGCGAAAACTTGCAATTCTGGGCGCGTTACCTCGGCGCCGTCGAACGGCCCGTCGAAACCGCGCTGCAAGCCGTCGACCTCGCGCCGCTGGTCAACCTGCCGGCGGCCTATTTGTCGGCCGGACAGCGGCGGCGGCTGTCGATCGCGCGGCTGGCCGCCATACCGCGGCCGCTCTGGCTGCTGGACGAGCCGACCTCGGCACTCGACGTGCAGTCGCAAATACGACTGGCCGATTTGATGCGCCATCACCTCGCCGGCGGCGGCATGATCGTGGCGGCGGCACACGGGCCGATCGGGCTCGAAAGCCCGCGCGAACTGAAAATGGGGCCCCCATGAACGCGTTCATCGCTTTGGTGGTGCGCGACATGCGGCTCGCGATTCGCGTCGGTGGCGGCGCGCTGATGGGTGCACTGTTCTTTCTGATCGTTGTGACTATGATGCCGTTCGCGCTCGGCCCCGACCTCGCATTGCTGGCGCGTATTGGTCCGGCGATCCTGTGGCTCGGCGCCTTGCTGGCGAGCCTGCTCGCGCTCGACCGGCTGTTCGCCACCGACCACGACGACGGCTCGCTCGACCTCTTGATGATGGGCCGCATGCCACTCGAACTGGCGGTAGCGGCCAAGGCCATCGCGCATTGGTTGACCACGGCATTGCCGCTGGTCGTGATCAGCCCGGTGCTCGGGCTCATGCTCAATGTCGAACTGCGCGCCATGGGAACCGTGGCGCTGACCTTGCTCGCCGGCACGCCGGCGCTCACCTTCATCGGGTTGATCGGAGCCGCGCTATCGGTGGCGCAGCGCCGGGGCGGCCTGCTGCTGGCGGTCTTGGTGCTGCCGCTCACGGTTCCGGTGCTGATTTTCGGCGTCGCCTCGGCCAATGCCGCCATCGTCGGACCCACCCCGTTCGGCCCACCTTTCACCATTCTTTGCGCGTTATCCTTGGCGAGCTTGGTTCTGGGGCCCCTTGCCGCCGCCGCCGCCCTTCGCCACGGCCTGGAATGATCGGATTACCAGCGAAATAGCCGGTCGCCGGCATGATGCAAATCAAACCGGCCGGACCCGGAAACAGGCATATCTTCGCCGCCGGCCGGCATTGCCCGGGCCGGCGCGTCTGACTAAAAGGCTGCCGATGGCTATTATCGATCTCGCCAATCCGACGCGTTTTTTAACCCTGGTCAATCGCCTACTGCCCTGGCTGGCGGCGGTGACGATCTTGCTGTTCGCGTTCGGGCTGACACGCGCCATGAGCGCCCCCGACGACTATCAGCAGGGCGCCACCGTCAAGATCATGTTCCTGCACGTGCCAGCGGCCTGGCTTGGCATGATGTGCTGGGGCGTGATGAGCGCCGCCGCACTTGGTACGCTGGTATGGCGGCATCCGCTGGCCGACGTGGCGGGCAAGGCCGCCGCGCCGATCGGCGCCGCCTTCACATTCATTTGTCTGATCACCGGTTCGCTCTGGGGCCGTCCGACCTGGGGCACCTATTGGGTGTGGGATGCCCGCCTCACCTCGATGCTAGTGCTATTGCTGCTCTATCTTGGCGTGCTCGCGCTTTATTGGACCGCCGAAGACCCAGGCCGAGGTTCGCGCGCGGCGGCAATTCTCACCTTGGTCGGCGCGGTCAACCTTCCGATCATCAAGTTCTCAGTCAACTGGTGGAACACGCTGCATCAGCCGGCCTCGATCATGCGCAGCGGCGGCTCGGCCATCGATCCTGCCATACTGTGGCCGCTGCTGATCATGGCCGTGGCATTCACGCTGCTGTTCTTCACGCTGCATTTCACCGCCATGCGCAATGAAATCCTGCGCCGGCGTGTGCGCTCCATGCGGCTGATACAGGCGCAAGAAATGGCTGAGGCGCGATCATGAATCTTGGACCGCATGCCGATTTCATCGTCGCCGCCTATGCGGTGACGGTTTTTGTGGTGGCCGCTCTGGTCGCCTGGGTCGTTCTCGATTATTCGGCGCAGCGCCGCATTCTCGGCGATCTCGAGGAGCGCGGCGTGACGCGGCGCTCGCAGCGCAAGGACGACCGATGAGCTCGGCGGCGAGCGAAAGTTCCGACAAGAAGCGGCGCAACCTTCTGGTGCTGCTGCCGCTGTTGGCGTTTCTCGCCCTGGCGGCCTTGTTCCTGGTCCGCCTCTACGCCGGCGATCCCGGACGCCTGCCGTCCGCGCTGATCGGGCACCCCGCGCCCAAGACCGATCTGCCGCCGCTGGCCGGGCTTTCCCGCGACGGCAAGGACGTGCCGGGGCTGACCAACGCATCGTTCCCCGGCGAGCTGACGCTGGTCAATGTCTGGGCGTCGTGGTGCGTGCCCTGCGCCGACGAGGTGCCGTTCCTGGATAAACTGTCGAAGGACAAGCGCATCAGGCTGGTCGGCATCAATTACAAGGATCCGACCGATAATGCACGGCGCTTCCTCAATCGCTACGGCAATCCCTTCGTCGCCGTCGGCGTCGACGCCAGCGGCCGCACCGCGATCGATTGGGGCGTCTATGGCGTGCCGGAGACCTATCTGATCGGCCGCGACGGCACCATCGCCTACAAGCTGGTCGGGCCGGTCACCGCCGAAAACCTCGTCGAGGTGCTGGAACCGGAAATCGCCAAGGCGGCAGCGAAAACGGCAACACGCTAGGGCTTGTGCTCTACGCTGTATTTCTTGATTAGCGGCATCTGCGCGGCGCCGAACAGGAACGTCAGCGGTAGGTGGACGGCGAGCTTGAAGGTCACCCAGAAATCCGTCGTCTGCGTTCGCCAGACGATCTCGTTCAGCACCGCCAGCGCGAAAAAGAACAGCGCCCAGCGCAGGGTGAGCTTTCGCCAACCCTCGTCGGTCAGATGGAACATCTGATCGAACAAGACCCCAAGCAGCGGCTTGCCGAAGGCTAGGCCCACCGCCAGGGTGCCGCCGAACAGGCAATAAATGATGGTCGGCTTGAGCTTGATGAAGGTCTCGTCGTGCAGGATCAGCGTCAGCCCGCCAAACACCAGCACGATCACGGCGGTGACCATCGGCATGATCGCGAGATGGCGCGTCAGTGCATAGGTGATGGCGATCGCACTCAGCGAAGCGGCCATGAACGTGCCGGTCGCCGCGAAGATACCGAACTTCGCATTGGCGGCGAAGAACAGCACCAGCGGTCCGATATCGAGTGTGAGCTTGAGGATGGGATTGAGTTGTTTCTTTTCGGCCATGATCTTCTTTAATTCAGGAATCCAGTCCAACTATGGCGCGCGCGAAATCTCGCGCGGTAAAGGGGCTGAGATCATCGACGCCTTCGCCGACGCCGATGAAATGCACTGGCAGGCCGAACCTTGACGCAATCGCCACCAGGATGCCGCCGCGCGCGGTGCCGTCAAGCTTGGTCATCACCAAGCCGGTGACGCCCGCGATCTTGCCGAAGATATCGACTTGATTGAGCGCATTCTGGCCGACGGTGGCGTCGAGCACCAGCAGGACGGCATGCGGCGCCGCCGGCTCGACCTTGCGCATCACGCGCACCATTTTTTCCAGCTCGCTCATCAGCTCGGCGCGGTTCTGCAGACGGCCAGCGGTGTCCACCAGCACCACGTCGACGCCCTGTGCTTTGGCCGCGGCGATGGCGTCGAAGGCAAGACTCGCCGCATCACTGCCCGGCGCGCTCGCGACGACGGAAGCGCCGGTGCGCGTCCCCCAGATTTTCAATTGATCGATTGCAGCGGCGCGGAAGGTATCGCCCGCCACCAGCATCACGGTTTTTCCCTCCGCGCGGAAGCGAGCGGCGAGCTTGCCGATGGTGGTGGTCTTGCCAGAACCGTTGACGCCGGCCACCAGAATGACGAAGGGTTTGGCCATTATCTCCAGCGGCTTGGCCACAGGCGTCAGCACCTTCTCGATTTCACCGGCAAGTGCGGCTTTCACCTCTTCGGGCGGCGCGCCTTCGTGGAAGCGGGTTTCGCTGAACACATCGGCTATGCGTTGCGCGAATTCGAGCCCCAGATCGGCGCGGATGAGATCGTGTTCCAGTTCCTCCACGGCCGCGGGATCTAGTCTGCGCTTCGACAGGCTGGCGATCGCTTCGCCAAGCGACGACGAGGTGCGCTTGAGCCCGCCGCTCAGGCGATTCCACCAGCTTTTTGGGGTGCTGTCGTTCATGGTGCGTCCTCGGCGCGCCCGTGATAGCGGTTTCGGCATGACACCGGAAGAGATGCTTGGCCGTCTGCTCTATCGCGACGGCCTGATGCTGGTGATCGACAAGCCCGCCGGCTTTGCGGTGCATCGCGGGCCGAAGGGCGGCGAGAGCCTGGAGGACCATTTCGACGCGCTGCGCTTTGGCCTGCCGCGCGCGCCGGCATTGGCGCACCGGCTCGACCGCGACACTTCCGGCTGCCTGGTGCTCGGTCGCCATCGCAAGGCGCTGGCTCTGCTCGGCAAGCTGTTCAAGCAGGGCAAGATCGGCAAGACTTATTGGGCGGTGGTCGAGGGCTCGCCCGCCGCCGAGGAAGGCCGCATCGACATACCGCTCGGCAAGCTCGACGAGACGCGCGGCTGGTGGATGAAGCCGGATCTACAGGGGTCACCGGCGGTCACCACCTGGAAGGTGATGGGACGCGGCAATGGTCTGACCTGGCTTGCGCTCGAGCCGCTAACCGGGCGGACGCATCAGTTGCGCGTGCATTGCGCCGAGATGGGATGGCCGATCCTGGGCGACAACATCTACGGCCGGGCGCCGCGCGTGGGCGGCCCGCCACTGCATCTACAATCGCACGAGATCGTGGTGCCGATTTCCAAGAACAAGCCGCCGGTGAAAGCCGTGGCGCCGGTGCCGCAACACATGCGCGCGGCATTGAGCGCGTGCGGATGGACAGCGGAAGCTAGTACAGCTGCGCCTTGATCCGCTCCGGCATGGCGCGGTCGTAATCTTCGCCGCCAAGCTTGCCCTTACTCAACTCCGCGATGATGGTGCCGGTCGAGGGCAGGCTCTTGCGGTCGATCTTGGTCTCCGCGTCCCACAGTTTCGAGCGCACGATCGCCTTCGAGCAATGGAAAAAGACGCTGTCGACATGCACAATCAGCACGCAGCGCGGCAGCTTGCCGTTGACCGCGAAGCCCTGCATCAGCTCGGGGTCGATTGAAATCGCGGCGCGTCCGTTGACGCGCAGGGTTTCGCCCACACCCGGAATCAGAAACAGCAATGCGATGCGCGGGTCGCGCACGATGTTGCGAAAGCCGTCGATGCGGTTGTTGCCGGGCCGGTCGGGAATCGCGATGGTCTTCTGGTCGAGGATGCGCACGAAGCCGCGCGGGTCGCCTTTCGGCGAGCAATCGAGTCCCTCCGGCCCGCTGGTCGCCACCGCCACGAACGGCGCCGCCTCGATCAATTGACGATAGCTGTCGTTGATGTGGTCGATTTCCTTGACGACGGCGGCCGGCATTTTCTCGCCGTAGAGCGCTTCGAGCTGCTCCATGGTCGTGATCAAATGATCGCTGGCGCTCATAATCTGCTCCCCTTATGCGGCCAATAATTGTCTGCCGTCGTGCCCTATCATTGCCAGATCGAGAATAGCACCCGGCGCTATCGGCGCCGCAAGTTTCACCGCTGTGAATTGCTCGGTGTGGCCGACGCCGCCGCGCTCGGTCAGCACCAGGCGCCGGCTGCCGACTTGCGCGTCAAGATGGGTTCGCAATGCCGCCTCGCCTTTATGGCGCAGGGCGCGGGCGCGTTGCTTGACGATATCGCGGTCGAGCTGCGGCATGCGCGCGGCCGGCGTGCCGGGCCGCGGCGAAAACGGAAAAACATGCAATTGCGTCAGCCCACATTCATCCACCAGATCGAGCGAGCGCGCGAACATATCCTCGGTCTCGGTCGGGAAGCCGGCGATCAGATCGGCGCCGAACACGACATCGGGCCGCAGCGCACGCACTTTGTTGCAGAACGCAATCGCTTGCTCACGCGAATGGCGCCGCTTCATGCGCTTGAGGATGAGGTCGTCGCCAGCCTGCAACGACAGATGCAGGTGCGGCATCAAGCGCGGCTCGTTGGCCAAAGCGTCGAGCAGATCGCCGTCGGCTTCCACCGAGTCGATCGACGACAGCCGCAAGCGCGCGAGTTCGGGAATCTCCTTGAGGATGCGCTTGACCAGGGCGCCCAAGCGTGGCGCGCCAGCGAGATCTGCGCCGTAGCTGGTGACGTCGACGCCGGTGAGCACCAGCTCGCGATAGCCGCGCGCGCTGAGCCGCTGCGCCTGCGCCACCGCCTCATCCATCGGCAGCGAGCGCGAATTGCCGCGCCCGAACGGAATGATGCAGAACGTGCAGCGATGATCGCAGCCATTCTGCACCTGCAGGAAAGCGCGTGTGTGGCCTTCGAGATGATCGACCGCGGGCACGGCGTGATGTTTCACCGCCATGATGTCGCCGACGGTGACACGCGGTCCGCCGGTCCACGAACGCGGATGGAGTTTTTCCTCATTGCCGATGACGCGGTCGACCTCCGGCATGCTCGCGAACGTGCCTGGCTCGGTCTGCGCCGCGCAGCCGGTGACCACGATGCGCGTGTCCGGCCGTTCGCGCTTGATGCGGCGGATGTTCTGGCGCGCCTGGCGCACGGCTTCAGCGGTGACCGCGCAGGTATTCACAATCACCGTATCGTCGATGTTGCCCGCCGCGCGCCGGATCACTTCCGATTCGGTGATGTTGAGCCGGCAACCGAAAGTGAGCAGGTCCACGCTCATGGCCCCCTCCCTATCCCTCCCCCGCTTGCCGGGGAGGGTTGGTTAGAGGCGAACAGGGCCGGATCGAACTCGCCGGCGAATTCGAACTGCACCGGCCCGGTCATCAGAACGTGATCGTCACTCGCGCGCCAATCGATGATCAGTTCGCCGCCCGGCAGCGTCACCTTCACTTTGCGGTCCGTGCGCTTGAGCCGCGCGGCGGCGACCGCGGCGGCGCAGGCCGCCGAGCCGCAGGCGCGGGTCAAGCCGGCGCCGCGTTCCCAAGTCCGAATCACAATATGATCGCGCGATCTGATCGCCGCGAGCGTGATGTTGGCCCGCTCCGGGAAAATAGGATGGTTCTCGAGCAGCGGTCCGAAACGGTGCAGTTCGTAGGCGTTTACGTCTTCGACCCAGAAAATCGCGTGCGGATTGCCCATGTTCACCACAGCGGGCGAATGCAGGATCGGCTTGTCGATCGGTCCGATCTGCAACTCGATGGCGCGGGTGTCGCGGAATTCTTCGCTGAGCGGGATTTCGTTCCACTTGAAACGCGGCGGACCCATGTCCACCGTGAACATGCCGTCGACGCCCTTCCAGCAATTGAGAATGCCGGCCGCGGTCTCGAATGTCAGCGCGGTCTTGCCGTTCTCCTTCGACACCAGATCGGCGACGCAGCGCATGCCGTTGCCGCAGGCGCCGGCCTCGGAGCCGTCGTTGTTGTAGATGCGGACGAAGGCGTCGGTGCCGGGCGTGCGCGGCGCATAGAGCGCCATCAGCTGGTCGTAAGGCGCGCCTTCGGGTGCCGCCGCCGCGCGCGCCTCTTCGGGCGCGATTGCGCCACCGCTCGCGCGCAGATCGACTACAACGATCTCGTTGCCGATACCGTTCATCTTCACGAAGGATTGGTTGGCGAGCGTGCCCAAATCATCGCCTGTGAATTCGGCCAAGCCCGGGCTACTGCCCGGCTTTCGCCCGGTTTATATGGCGAATAAACGTCGATTGACCAGAGGCCTATGATAGAATGCCGCGAACTGCCGGGATCGCCGCACCCAGACGGAGAACATAAATGTCGTGCATGCGCATTGCGGCGCCGATTTTGTTCGCCATGGCGCTCGTCTTCACCGGGGGTCCGGCGCCCGCGCAACGCGCCGCGCCGACGCCTGACCGGTCGGATGCGCCGGCGCCGTTGCAGCCGGGCGACGCCTTCGGCGAGGAAGTGACGCTGCCGGAGCGGACCATCATTTATCTGAAGGGCCGCAGCAAATGGGATGCCGCCTTCGATACGCTGGTCGACGCCTTTAAGTCGCTCAACGAGTACCTCGATAAGCAGGGCATCAAGCCGACTGGCGCGGCTATGACCATCTACACGGAGACCGACGACAACGGCTTTTCGTTCAAAGCCGCAATGCCGATCGCCGCAATGCCGGCCGATCCGCCGAAAGGCGACATCGCCGTCGGCCAGACACCGCCCGGCAAGGCGCTCAAGTTCGTCCACCGCGGCTCCTATGACGCTATGGACTCGACGTATGAGGCGATCACCAATTATCTCGACGACAAGCACCTCGAGGCCAAGGAACTGTTCATCGAGGAATATGCCACCGATTTGGTAAAGACCGACGCGGAAAAACTGGTGGTCAACGTGTTCGTTCCGCTGAAATGACGGTGAAATGACGATGCCGATATCGCGTGTTCTGAGCTGTGCTCTGGTGATCGCAGTCACGGCGCTGCCGCCGTTCTCGGCGCAGGCCGCCGAAAGGCTCGACAAGCTGGTGACGGTCACCGGCGAGGGCACGATTGCGGCGGCCCCCGATAACGCGATGATCCGCCTTGGCGTCGCCAGCCAGGGCAAGACCGCGCGAGCGGCCAGCGATGCGAACGCCAAGGACATGGGCGTCGTGCTGGCGGCGATCAAGGAAAGTGGCGTGGCCGACCGCGATATCCAGACCACGACGTTGTCGCTGCAACCGCAATACGATCCGAAACAGACCGGCGCCGCGCGTCTGGTCGGCTTTCAGGTGAGCAATCAGGTCACGATCAAGATCCGCGATATCGACAGATTGTCGGCGGTGCTCGATCGGGCGATCGCGGCCGGCGCCAACGAGATGTCGGGCATTGAATTCGTCGTGTCAGAGCAGGCCAAGCTGCTTGACAAGGCCCGCACCGACGCGATCGCCGACGCCCGCCGCAAGGCCGAACTCTATGCCAATGCCGCCGGCATGAAGGTCGGCCGGGTCATGGCGATTTCCGAGGAGGGCTCGGCTCCGCCGCCACGCCTGTACCAGCCGATGCGCGCGGGCGCGGCCCCCGCGATCGCCCCCGGCGAGCAGACGCTGCGGGCCGTCGTCACGGTCAGCTTCGAATTAACCTCGTAAACCCCGTGGCTTGACTTGTAGGCCTACCAATCCTAGGTTCCGCCCGCTTTTTCTGAAGACTTGAAATTCCAGTTCCGCCGCCCGGTCCTTGAGAGGCCGGAGGCCACCGCCCGACAGCGCAATGCGCCCTCGGGCGTAAAGGTGTTTTGATATAGGCCTCCCGAAGGGATGGCCGTTCTAAGAGGCTAAAAAGTTGTTCGACTCACTGTCGGAAAAACTGGGCGGCATACTCGACCGCCTCACCCGCCGCGGCGCGCTCAGCGAAGCCGACGTCGACGCCGCGCTGCGCGAAGTGCGCCGCGCGCTGCTCGAAGCCGACGTCGCGCTCGACGTGGCGCGCGCCTTCACCGACAACATCAAGAAGCAGGCGGTCGGCGTCGAGGTGATGAAATCGGTCACCCCCGGCCAACTGGTCGTCAAGATCGTGCACGATCAATTGGTCGCGACGCTCGGCGCCGACAGCCAGGGTATCGATCTCAATGCCGCGCCGCCGGTCGCCATCATGATGGTAGGCCTGCAAGGCTCCGGCAAAACCACCACCACCGCGAAGGTCGCCCGCCGCCTCACCGACCGGCAGAAGCGCAAGGTGCTGATGGCCTCGCTCGACGTGCGCCGGCCGGCGGCAATGGAGCAACTCGCCGTGCTCGGGCGCGAGGCCGGCATCGACACGCTGCCGGTGGTCGAAGGCCAGCAGCCGCCGCAGATCGCGAAGCGTGCGCTCGAGGCCGCCCGCCTCGGCGGCTACGACGTAGTACTGCTCGACACCGCTGGCCGCACCACGCTCGACGACGTCATGATGAGCGAAGCGGCCGAAGTAAAAAACGCGGCACAGCCGCATGAAGTGCTCCTCGTCGCCGACGCGCTCACCGGCCAGGACGCGGTCAATCTGGCGCGCGCCTTCGACGAGCGCGTCGGCCTCACCGGCATCGTGCTCACCCGCGTCGACGGCGACGGCCGCGGCGGCGCCGCGCTGTCCATGCGCGCGGTCACCAACAAGCCGATCAAGCTGATCGGCACCGGCGAGAAATTGGACGCCATTGAGGAATTCGACGCGAGCCGCATCGCCGGCCGCATCCTCGGCATGGGCGACATCGTCGCGCTGGTCGAGAAG
This sequence comes from Pseudolabrys sp., assembly GCA_036491675.1. Classification (GTDB taxonomy): domain Bacteria; phylum Pseudomonadota; class Alphaproteobacteria; order Rhizobiales; family Xanthobacteraceae; genus Pseudolabrys. The sequence goes on from DASXBN010000094.1 coordinate 77,717, forward strand.
GCCGCCGCCAATATCGACGCCGAAAAGGCGATGCGCGCGGCCGAGAAGATGCGCAAGGGCAAGTTCGACCTCGGCGACTTGCGCGAGCAGCTCAATCAAATGGCGGCCATGGGCGGCATGAGCGGCCTGCTCGGCATGATGCCGGGCGTAGCCAAGATAAAAAACCAGATCGCCAATGCCGGCCTCGACGACAAACTCGTGAAGCGTCAGATGGCGATCATCGACTCGATGACACCGCAGGAGCGGCGCAACCCGGACATTCTCAAAGCCAGCCGCAAGAAGCGCATCGCCGCCGGCTCCGGCACCACGCCGGAGGCGATCAACAAGCTTCTGAAAATGCACCGCGGCATGGCCGACATGATGAAGATGATGGGCAGCGGCAAGCGCGGTCCGCTCGCCGGCCTGGCGCAGGCCATGGGCTTCGACTCCGCAATGCCGACGCCGGAGCAGATGGCGGAGATGGCGAAGAACATGCCGCCCGGCGTGCAACTGCCGCCCGGCATGCCCGGCCTGGCGCCGACCATGCCCAAGCTGCCGCAGAATTTCCCCGGCACACCCGGTTTGCCGGGCCTGGGCGGAAAGTTTCCTGGATTGCCGGGCGGCCTGCCCGGTCTCGGAAAGAAGAAATGATCATTGTGCAAGGAATCTAAGAAAGGAACCTGAAATGTCTCTCGTCATCCGCATGGCCCGTGCCGGAACCAAGAAGCGCCCTGTCTATCACATCGTCGTCGCCGACTCGCGTTCGCCGCGCGACGGCCGCTTCATCGAGCGGCTTGGCTTCTTCAACCCGCTGCTGCCGAAGGAGAAGACCGAGCGGCTCAAGCTCGATCTCGACAAGGTGCAGGCCTGGATGAAGAAGGGCGCGCAGCCGTCCGACCGCGTGACGCGTTTCCTCGATGCCGCCGGCATCGTGAAGCGGGAAAAGCGCAACAATCCGGAAAAGGCAGTGCCGCGCAAGGAACGCAAGGCCAAGGAAGAAGAAGCCGCCAAGGCCAAGGAAGCCGGCGACGCCGCTGCCAAGACCGCTGCTACCGCCAAGGCCGCCGCGGACAAGGCCAAAGCGGCGGAAAAGCCGGCGGAAGCGCCGGCGGCGAGCTAACGCTCGCCGAATAGCGCCGTGGCCGACCGCATCCGCGTCGCCCGCATCGGTGCCGCGCACGGCATTCGCGGCGAGGTGAAGCTGTGGTCGTTCACCGAGGATCCGCTGGCGGTCACGAAGTACGGTCCGCTGGAAACCGAGGACGGTGCCCGGCGTTTCGAGATTGAGGCGGCGCGTCCGGCCAAGGATCATCTGGTCGCGCGGCTCAAAGGGATCGGCGACCGCGACGCGGCTTCGAGCCTGCGCAACATCGATCTGTTCGTGCCGCGCGACCGTCTGCCGCCGATCGAGGAGGCCGACACGTTCTATCATGCCGACCTTGTCGGCTTGGCGGCGGTCGACGGCGACGGCACCGTGTTCGGCACCGTCACGGCCATTCATAATTTCGGCGCCGGCGATCTGATCGAAATCGCACCGGCCGCCGGCGGCGAGCCGCTGCTGCTGCCGTTCACGGAGGCCACGGTACCGACGATCGATCTGAAGGCGGGGCGCGTTGTCGTGGCGGTGCCCGCCGAAACCGAAGTAAGAGAAGAGTAGCGATGTCGCGCGCGCAGTACATTCCGTTCATTCCCGCGCAAGCGGGAAGCCAGAGCGGCACAGCACGCGCGTCGATTTTGGACTCCTGGGTCCCCGCTTTCGCGGGGACGTACGGGAGGAACTGACCAATGTGGCGCGCCAGCATATTGACGATCTTCCCGGAGATGTTTCCTGGCCCGCTCGGTGTCAGCCTTGCGGGCAAGGCGCTCACATCCGGTATTTGGTCGCTCGATACCCATGACATCCGTAATGCCGCCACCGACAAGCACCGCACCGTCGACGACACGCCGGCTGGCGGCGGCCCCGGCATGGTGATGAAAGCGGACGTGCTGGCGCGCGCGCTCGACACCGTGCCGCATGACCACCGCCCGCGCCTGCTGATGAGCCCACGCGGCACGCCGCTGACGCAAGCGCGCGTGGCGCGACTGGCCGCCGGGCTCGGCGTCGTGATCGTCTGCGGCCGCTTCGAAGGCGTCGACGAGCGCCTAATCAAGGCCCGCAAGCTCGAGGAGGTCTCGCTCGGCGATTTCGTGCTGTCGGGCGGCGAGCCGGCGGCGATCGCCCTGCTCGACGCCTGCGTGCGGCTGCTGCCGGGCGTCCTGGGCAAGGAGGCTTCGATCGCCGAGGAGAGCTTCGCCGACGGCCTGTTGGAATACCCACAATACACCCGGCCCCCGGTGTTCGAAGGCGAGCCAATCCCCGAGGTGCTCACGTCCGGCGACCACGCCAAAGTCGCGGCCTGGCGGCGGACTGAGGCCGAGCGGCTTACCGCCGCGCGCCGCCCGGACCTCTGGGCGGCCTATCAGGCCCGCAAAAAGCCCCAAAACGGGCCAAAAACGCGAGGGTGACAAGCCACAATCTTTGGTCTAGAAGCTCGCGCAACCCATTCAGACCAGATTAGACCGCGCGCCGGTTGCTGGCGCTGCCGACGGAGAGATAAGCCATGAATATCATCCAACAGCTCGAAAAAGAGCAGGTCGAGAAGCTCTCAGCCGGCCGGGAGATTCCCGACTTCGCGCCGGGAGATACCGTGCTGGTTAACGTCAAGGTGGTGGAAGGCGACAAGAGCCGCATCCAGGCCTACGAGGGCGTCTGTATCGGCCGCTCGGGCGGCGGCATCCACGAGAACTTCACCGTGCGCAAGATTTCCTACGGCGAAGGCGTCGAGCGCGTGTTCCCGCTCTACGCGCCGATGATCGACTCGATCAAGGTCGTGCGCCGCGGCAAAGTGCGCCGCGCCAAGCTCTATTACCTGCGCGGATTGCGCGGCAAGAAGGCGCGCATCGAGGCGCAGGCGACCGGCGGGTCGGAAGCGGCGGCCGAGGCTGCCAAGGAATAGGTTCGCGGCTATTCGAGAATGCATGAAGGGGCCGCCGTTCGGCCCCTTTTTCTTGAAACCCGCGAGGATTAAATAGCTTCTGAGTATTGGAGACTTCGACGATGGCCAAGCCGCGCACGCTCTACGATAAGATCTGGGACGACCATCTGGTGGACGAGCAGCCGGATGGAACCTGCCTGATCTATATCGACCGCCATTTGGTGCACGAGGTAACGAGCCCGCAGGCCTTCGAGGGCCTGCGCACGGCGGGCCGCAAGGTGCACGCCCCGGAAAAGACTCTGGCCGTGGTCGACCACAACGTGCCGACCTCCGACCGCAACAAGCCCAATCCCGATCCGGAAAGCGCGGAGCAGATCGCCGCGCTAGCGCAGAACGCCAAGGACTTCGGCGTCGAATATTTCAACGAGTTCGACAAGCGCCAGGGCATCGTTCACATCATCGGGCCCGAGCAGGGCTTTACCCTGCCCGGCACGACCCTGGTCTGCGGCGACAGCCATACCGCGACGCACGGCGCCTTCGGGGCGCTCGCCTACGGCATCGGAACGTCCGAGGTCGAGCACGTGCTGGCGACGCAGACGCTGATCCAGAAGAAATCGATGAACATGCGCGCGGTGGTCGATGGAAAATTGCCGCCGGGTGTGACGGCCAAGGACATCATCCTCGCCATCATCGGCGAGATCGGCACTGCCGGCGGCACCGGCTATGCGCTGGAATATGCCGGCGAGGCGATCCGCGCCTGCTCAATGGAAGGCCGCATGACCATCTGCAATATGTCGGTGGAAGGTGGCGCCAAGGCGGGCTTCATCGCGCCCGACGAGAAGGCCTACGCTTATCTGAAGGACAAGCCGAAAGCTCCCAAGGGCAAGGCCTGGGACGAGGCCATGCGCTATTGGGAAACGCTCTCCTCCGACGACAACGCGCATTTCGATAGCGAGGTCAGGCTCGATGCGGCCAAGCTGCCGCCGCTCGTCACCTGGGGCACCAGCCCCGAACAGGTCGTCTCGATTACCGGCCGCGTGCCGGTCGCCGCCGAAATTGCCGATGAGAAGAAGCGCGCCGCCGCCGAGCGCTCGCTCGGCTACATGGGGCTGAGCGGCGGCGAGAAGATCACCGACATCAAGCTCGACCGCGTGTTCATCGGCTCTTGCACCAACGCGCGCATCGAGGATCTGCGCGAAGTCGCGCGGGTTGCCACCGGCAAGACGGTCAACGCCAACGTCTATGCCATGATCGTCCCCGGCTCCGGGCTGGTGAAGGAGCAGGCGGAGGCCGAAGGGCTCGACAAGATTTTCAAGGCCGCCGGCTTCGACTGGCGCGAGCCGGGCTGCTCGATGTGCCTCGCCATGAATCCCGACAAGCTCAAGCCGGGCGAGCGCTGCGCGTCGACCTCGAACCGCAACTTCGAAGGCCGCCAAGGTTACAAGGGCCGCACGCATCTAGTGTCGCCGGCGATGGCGGCGGCGGCGGCAATTGCCGGCCACTTCGTCGACGTGAGAGAGTGGAAGTAGCATAACGCCTGTAAATCAAAAGGCTCGCCAATTATGGCGGGCCTTTTTTATTTCAGCGGCGTTGTGTCACCAGCAGCGCCAAGCGCGCCGATAACCCCAGTAACCATGACGAAAAACGCGCACGGGTGCCCAGCCACAGTTCGGGGCGCCGTAGTAGCCATCGTAATACGAATAGGGATAGCCCCAGCCCCAACCTGGGCCAAAGCCAAAGACGAGGCCGGGACCCCAGCCCCTGCCCCATCCGCCGCCGCGCCAGCCACCACCATGCCAACCGCCGTGGCCACCATGCCATTGAGCCGCAGCGGGACCAGGCGTCAGGGCCAATGCGCCGGCAATCAGGGCCGCAATTGCGAAAAATCTCAGGAATTTCGACATGGATGAACCTCCAATCCTTCCCCCAGACTAAGAAACGACTGTCTCGGAAGTTCCTCCGCGCCGACTACCGCCACCAGCAGTGTTGCTGCGGGACGATCACCGGTCCGCTGACGCGGTATTCCTTTGCCAGCCAGAAATGGCAGTAGCGCTTGGCGTTGGGGCCGGGATGGACCTGCCGCGGCTGAATGGTGATACGCGGGCGCGCCTGCGCCGCTAGCTCTTGCGTGGAGGCGCCGGCAACCTCTGCCGAAACTGGTACCAACGTCCCGGCGTTCAAGCCGAGCACCACCGCCAGAACAGCAAAGAAAACCCTAGTCTTCGGCATCGTCCACACCCCTACCCGCCACGCGACAACGACAAACGGTCGCTCTTTCGGACCGCGCCGTCAACCGCTTGGTTGTCGCCGCGTCCTGCCCTAGAACGTTGGTATGAAAGGCCAATTTGACGATCCTCTGGCTTGGCGCGGGGTGCCGGCGCCGTCGCTCGCCGAAATCGAGGCGCTGGCGGCGGACGCTTATGCCCGCCTGCCCGCGCATTTCCGCGCCTTATGCGAAAATCTCATCATCCAGGTGGCCGATTTTCCGACCGAGGACGTGCAAGATCAGATGAACGTCGAAACAGAATTCGACTTGCTCGGCCTCTTTCAAGGTGTTGGTCTGCCATTTCAGTCGGCCAGTGTTCCAGAACAGATGCCCAACATGATCTGGCTCTACCGGCGCCCGATCCTCGACTACTGGGCCGAGCACGAGGAGAGCCTGGGCGCCGTCGTCACCCATGTCGTGGTGCACGAGATCGGGCATCATTTCGGGCTCTCCGACACGGACATGGAAGCGATCGAGGCGAGCGTCGATTAACAGGAGACCACTCATGAAAATCGATGGCCATTGCCACTGCGGCACCATCAGCTTTGAAGCTGAAGCCGATCCGCAGAATGTTTCGATCTGCCACTGCACCGACTGCCAGAGCGGCTCGGGCTCGGCGTTCCGTACCAGCATCCGCGCGCCCGGCAAGAGCTTCAAACTATTGAGCGGCGAGCCGACGCGTTACCTCAAGACCACGGCCGACAGCGGCAATCATCGGGTGCAGGCCTTCTGCCCGCGCTGCGGGACGCCGATCTATTCGACGTCGCCGGGCGACAATCCGGACGCCTACATGATCCGCACCGGCACGCTGCGCCAGCGCGATCAGCTCATCCCGCAACAGCAAAACTGGTTCCGCTCGGCGCGCCCCTGGGTCACCGAATTGGCGTCGATCCCGCGCAACGAAAAGGGCCGCGCTCCTTAGAACGCCGCAGCGCCGCAGTCAGCTTCGCGACGCGGGCTATTCAGTGGCGGATGGATGGGCCGCTTGTCAGAAAAGTCTTAATCCCGATGCCCATGAAGTAAAGAATCACGCCAGCGACACCGAGCAGCACCGGTACGGCCGGACTGCCGGACGCCAAGGATAAAATAATCGCTTGCACGAGCACGATCACTGCAAGACCCCAGCCGATCCAGTAGAAAAGGCCGCCCAGCATATAGGCTAGGAATTTTCTCAGTTTGGCGAACATCGGACCGTCTCCGCCCAGCAGCGCGCCCTCATGCTACGATATTTTCGGGGCTCGCGGCCAGCCTGATAAACGGGTTATCTGCCGCCGATCAGCCGGCCGTATGAATCCAATCGAAAACATGCGTTTGAACGGCCGGCGCCTTCGGTGGAATACTGACGGCATTCGCCAACCCGAAAGGCCGGCCGCATGATCGTCACCGTTTTCCGTTCCACCTTGATGCCGGGACTGCGCGACGACTACGTGGCGCTGGTCGATCGCATGGTCGAACTCGCCGCCGCCATGCCAGGCTATATCTCGCACAAGGGATTCTTCGCCGAAGACGGCGAGCGCTGCACCATCGTCGAATTCGAGTCGGAGGAGGCCCAGCGCGCCTGGCGCATGCAGCCGGAGCACCGCGACGCGCAGCGCAAGGGACGCGACACGTATTACGCGTCGTACAGCGTCCAGGTTTGCGAGGTTAAGCGCGAGTCGAAATTCAATCGCAACGCGTCCGGCGCGGCGGCGGAGTAAGCCGCGGTAAACTTGTCACTTTGAGCTGGCGAGCGGCTCATATGCGAGTCGCCCGCCTGAGTCCCTGTCAAAAACCTAGTATCGCTACTTGGCTATAGACGTTTGGGCCGCCGCGATTTTCGCCTTAACGGCATCGAGATTGAAGCTCGCGCCCTTCTGCATCGGCGGGAACTCGATCGCAGTCATGGCCAGCTTCTCGACCTCTTGCTGCACAAACACGAAGCGCCAGAATTCGTATTTGAACCAATCGAAGTATTGTTGTGCGCCGTCTTTGGTTCCGTTGTTGGGCCAGCCTGTGCGCTCGAACGGATCGAGACGCAGGTTGGTGATGTACGGGACGTCGGGCTTAGTTTTGTCCCCGACCCAACCTTGATTTTGATCGATGAAACGGAATTTGTAGTCATCGATACGCACGGCGCCCAGCTCGCTTTCGCCGAAGTACCAGATTTCGTGACGGATCGACGGCCCCTTGCCGGTGATCATGTCGATCTGGTTGTAGCCGTCCAGATGCACCTTGTAGGTAACGCCGCCGATTTGTTTGCCCTTCTTCAGCTCTTCGGTGATGTTGGAATTGCCGGCCGCCGCTAGGAAAGTCGGGAACCAGTCCATCCCTGAGATAATGCCGTTCTCGACCTTACCGGCCGGCACCTTTCCCGGCCAGCGAATCATGCATGGCACGCGAAAGCCGCCTTCCAAAACTGTGCCTTTGCTTTGCGCGAACGGCGTTTGTCCGCCGTCTGGCCAAGTAAAAACTTCGGTACCGTTGTCGGTGGTGAACACAACGATGGTGTTGTCGTCCACGCCTATGTCCTTAAGCTTCTTCATGACGATGCCGACGTCGTCGTCGATTTGCGCCATGCCAGCTTCATGGATGGTCCAGCCGTTCTTGGAATTGCGCATCGCCTCGTACTTGGGCGACAAATGCGTGACGATGTGCATGCGGGTCGGGTTGAGCCACACGAAGAACGGCTTGTTGTCGGCCTTGGCCTTGTCGATAAACTTCAGTGCAAAGTCGCGGATCTCGTCGTCGACGGTCTCCATACGCTTGGGATAGAGCGTTCCTGCGTCCTCGATTCGCTGCTTGCCGACCTTGCCCCAGCGCGGATCGACGGTCGCGTCGTCCGCATTGGTTGCATAGGAGTGGACCATGTTGCGCGGTCCGACCGTGTTCAGTAGGTCCTGCGGGTATGCCGGGTGCGCGGGGTCTTCCATCGCATCGAGGTGATATAAGTAGCCAAAGAATTCATCGAAGCCGTGCACGGTCGGCAGAAATTCGTTCTTATCGCCAAGGTGGTTCTTGCCGAACTGGCCAGTGGCGTAACCCATTCCCTTGAGTGCCGTCGCGATCGTCACGGCCTCTGCCGGTATGCCCGTGGGTGCGCCGGCCTGGCCTACCGTTGTCATGCCGGTCCGAATTGGGAGTTCGCCTGTGATGAAGTTGGCACGACCAGCCGTGCAACTCGCCTCGGCGTAATAGTCGGTGAACAGCATGCCCTCGGCAGCGAGCTTGTCGAGATTGGGCGTCCGCCCCGCCATCATGCCGCGATGGTAAGCACCGATATTCCACATACCGATGTCATCGCCCATGATGACGATGATGTTCGGTCGCTGTCCTGACGGTGTTGTCTGCGCTTGCGCTTGAGCTGTTTCAATCGGCACGGCCGATCCCAAGGCTGACGACGCAGCCAATGTTGTGCCACCAAGGAGAATATTTCGGCGGCTAATATTTTGTTCCGTTAGCTCTCCTCGCGATGTCGGAGGCTTAGTGTCGGCGATCCCGGGCGTTTTCATCGCACTATCTCCTCACCTTGGGTTGCAGGTTGCCTTCAAAATCTCTTCTCCCTCACCACACATCGAAATCCGACATGGCTGGTGGACGTATCCACCGCCTCCGCGTGGCGGGCGGCGGGGCGATAGCGGCGGCAATAGTTCGGTGCGCACAGGTGGGAACCGCCCTTAATGACCTTGCGCGGAATTTTGATGTTGGGCTGGCAGGGGTCGTAGCTGCTTTCTTCGCGACCGCCGCGCGGATTTTCCGGGACGCAACAGGCTTTGGGCGCATCGGCTTCATGCCTCTGCGCATACCAATCGGCCGTCCATTCCCAGACATTGCCGATCATGTCGTAGACGCCGTAGCCATTCGGCGGAAACGCGGTCACGGGCGAGGTGCGCTCGAAACCATCTTCGTTTGCGTTCTGGCGCGGGAATTCTCCTTGCCAGGTATTCGCCATGTGCTTTCTGCCCGGCATAAACTCATCGCCCCAGGCGAATTCGGCGCCGTCGAGACCTCCGCGCGCGGCAAATTCCCACTCCGCTTCGGTCGGGAGGGCCTTACCCGCCCATGTTGCGTAGGCCAGCGCATCCGAAAACGACACGTGTACGACCGGATGACCGTCGAGTGCGTTGATGTTGCTCTTAGGTCCGTATGGATGGCGCCAATCCGCGCCCTTCATGAACTGCCACCACTGCGACCAGTCGCGCAGGTCGACGGGATGATCAGGGGGCGTGAACACCAACGAGCCGGCGTAAAGCATATGCGGCAGCGCACCCGGATAGTCTTTCGGATCGGGCGGGCGTTCGGCCGTAGTGATGTGTCCGGTGGCGCGGACGAATTCCTTGAATTGTCGATTGGTAACCGGCGCGCGATCAATCCAAAACGCGTCGACAGCAACGCGGTGGACCGGGGCTTCTTCCGGATAGTGCCTGTCCGATCCCATGCGGAATGTGCCGCCGGGAATCCAGATCATGTTCGGAAAAACAATTGTCCCCGACTGGGCAGGCGTCGCGATTTCGATTTCGCCCATTGGTCACCCACGTCGGCCATGTACGCGAATGAGCAGCGCAACTTTTAGCTTAACAGCCGTCTTTTCGGGCGCACGATAACAAAGGTGTGAGATGGAACTTTTCCGGTGCGGCATTGCAGGCAACGCTATCGAACGCATTCCGATCCGCGCGCAATTACTTGCCATCAATTCAAAGCTTTAGGCAGGCGGCATCTGCAAACCGAGTTTTCATCGAATGGATCGCACAAATCTCGTGACGGATGCTCTCAACGCCGGACAATGGTTGTGCCGTTCGTTGTCGACTAAGCTCGGTTATTCAAAGTCGCGCGTAGGGTGAAGTCGGCAACATCGGGGGCGATCATCGCGCCGAGCAGCTGGGCGACACTTGCCGTCACCATTCGAAATTTTTTGCGGTTACTTGATCGGTCAAGCGACCGGTTAGGTCTTGTCGCCGCGTCGCTTGCTTGTGCCGCCGTCACGGCCGCAACAACCGGTTCCCTGGCCGACGAAGGCGGCGTCGGGTTTTGGGTGCCCGGTTTCTTCGGAAGCCTGGCGGCAACGCCACAGCAGCCGGGCTTTGCTTTTGCGATGATCTACTATCACACGTCTGTTTCGGGCGGCGGCGATGTGGCTTTCGCACGGCAGGTCACCCGCGGCAACATCACCGCAAACTTTAATGGAAATCTGACAGCAAGGCGCGAACTGCGGCTTCGTCACGATAGAGCAATGCCGCGCCACGGTCAGCGGAAGGGGTGGGTTTTGCGAACCCAAGCAAGTCGTTCCGCCAAATTTGTCGCCGACGGCAAGGGCCGCGGCACCTAAAACAGACCCGAGCGGGGGCAAAGGAAACTCATTGATGGAGTGCGTGACTGAATCTTGCAGGATCAACTGCTCTCCGAAGATAGCGAAACGTTCAGACCAAAATGGTGCGTGCGCTTTAAGCAGCCAGCCTGAAGTCGCGGATCTATATCGAGCCTCGCGTCGCGCCCGAGCCGGCACGAAATTCCGCACCGGCTTCCGATGATTTGGCCAACCTGTAAAAGCGTTTGCTTAGTAAAGTTCGTGTCCAGAAATGACACGCGCGCGCAGCGGCGATGTTGCCCGCGTTTCCGCGTAGCTTAAACTTTGCCGCGGAAAATTATTGTTTTGCGCGAACTCAGGAAATAATTGCAGGGGTAATTTGTTCAGTTGCTGCGCTTGGGGGACGATGACCCGTTTCGGGGCAGCGGCGTAGACCGGTTTTTCCATTAGCTCCTTGCCGGCAGTTGTCGGGTAAATCGGGCTTAAAGAGCCCCGCCCGACATATTCGACGTCCACTTTTGCCCTGAGGCGCTCGGCGCTCCAACGAGCGGCGTCTGTAGACGGGGCCCCCGCGACCGCTGAAAGGCCGACGGCTATCTCGCTCATGGTCAAAGTGCCGACGGTCATCACGCCGGAGATGACAACCGCGACGGTCGCAAGATATTTGAACAGCGGGGGCATAGCCCTACACCCGGGCTCTAGCGGACGACCGAACCGCTGCCTTCGGTGAAGACCACGGGCGCACCGGCCTTGATCACCGTCGGGGCCCGCGCGGTCATGATATCGGTGCCGAGATTGAGCGTGTTCGCAGCGATTCCGATGACGGAGACCAGCAATGCGGCCGAAAGTCCAACCACCACGATCTTGAGGTGCGTGGAACGGTCTGCGGTGTAAAGCGACCAGTTCATGACGTTCTCCCATGCCGACGCCTATTTTCCAGGCTTCGCCCTGGCCGGCATCGGTCACGCCGAACTTGAACCGGTTACCCCTTAGATTCGATTGTACGCAGGTGCATTTTGGTATGCACCAAAGTGCAATGTACCAAAGGGCCCCCACAGGATCGGCCTGACCGGTCGCACCTTTTTCGGCTACGCGCCCCCCTGAGGCCTCGGATTAAGACCGGCCCTTGACCGGCGCCGCCCAAGCCGTCATGAAACGGCCCGCCGGCTCCCGGTCCGGCCCGAGCCAAGAGAAGCCGCGATGGAAAAGTTCACCACTTTGGAAGGCGTCGCCGCGCCGATGAAGATGATCAATGTCGACACCGACATGGTCATCCCCAAGCAATACCTGAAGACCATCAAGCGCACCGGGCTTGGCAAGGGCCTGTTCTCCGAGATGCGCTACAAGGACGACGGCAGCGAGAACCCGGACTTCGTGCTCAACAAGTCGGCCTATCGCAAGTCGAAGATCCTCGTGGCCGGCGACAATTTCGGCTGCGGCTCGAGCCGCGAGCACGCGCCCTGGGCGTTGATGGATTTCGGCATTCGCTGCGTGATCTCCACTTCGTTCGGCGACATCTTCTACAACAACTGCTTCAAGAATGGCGTGCTGCCGATCCGGGTCAGCCCCGAGGATCTGGAGAAGCTGTTCGACGACGCCGAGCGCGGCTCCAATGCCACGCTCAGCATCGACCTGGAGAAACAGGAAATCCGCGGCCCCGACGGCGGCATGGTCAAGTTCGAGATCGATGCGCACCGCAAGCACTGCATGCTCAACGGCCTCGACGATATCGGCCTGACCAATCAGAACAGCGCCAAGATCGCGAGCTACGAGGAAAAGGCTAAGGCCGCGCGGCCGTGGGCGTGATTATCGCGTCAGCGTGAAACCAGCCGGCGCAACCTCAAGTCCGATCACGCCCCTCCTGGCGATCGTGCCCTGCAACAGGCCGGACACCCTGCCGCGGTGAAGCGGCGGCTTCTCACGCAACCGTGATATGCGCTGAACGTTCTTGCACCTCGAGTGCGGGGTTACTTCAATAGACATAAGAACGCAGCAATGTGGGAGGTCTACGATGCCCAAGCATGATTCTGTCGACCGCGGCCGCCGGGCCGTGCTCGGTGCGACCGGCGCGCTGATCCTGAGCGCGGCGTTGTCGCCGACGCGGTCGCTCGCGCAGAATAAATCGCGCATCGGCATCATTGGCTCGGGCCATATCGGGGGCACCATCGGCGGGCTATGGGTCAAGGCGGGGCATCCGGTGCTGTTCTCGTCACGCCATCCCGACGCATTGAAGGACATGGTCGCGGGCCTCGGTTCGCTCGCTCAGGCGGGCACCGTGGACAAAGCGATCGCATTCGGAGACATCGTCTTCGTCGCCGTGCCCTATGGCGCGCTGCCGCAGGTCGGCCGCGACAATGCCGCGGCGCTCAAGGGCAAGATCGTGCTCGACGCTTGCAACGCCACGGCCGCGCGCGACGGCGCCATCGCCGAGGAGGTCGAGCAAAACGGCATCGGCGTCACCTCGCAGAAATATCTGCCCGGCACGCGGCTGGTGCGCTGCTTCAATACGATGTCCTATATGACCTTCGCGAAAGAGGCTAACCGGCCCGATCCGAAACTCGCGATCCCGATTGCCGGCGACGATGCGGAAGCGGTCAAGGTCGCAGAAGGCCTGATACACGAGGCCGGCTTCGATCCCGTCGTGGTCGGCAAGCTGGCCGATGCCAGGCGATTTCAGCGCGGCAATCCGGGCTACGGCCAGCCGGTGAGCGCCGCGGAGCTCAGGCAAAAGCTTAATCTGGCGCCATGAACGCAATCCAGCGCTGGCTGGCGCGGGCGATGCCGGCGACGCCGCAGGAACGTGCGGCGGCGGCGTGGTCGTTCGCTTATTTTTTCATGTTGCTGGCTAGCTATTACGTGCTGCGGCCGCTGCGCGACCAGATGGGTATCGCCGGCGGCGTCAAGAATCTGCCGTGGCTGTTTACCGCGACCTTCGTGACGCTGCTGGTCGCCCAGCCGCTCTATGGCGCGCTGGTGGCGAAGCTGACGCGCGCGCGCTTCATCCCAATCGTCTATCACTTCTTCGCCGCCAATCTGGCGCTGTTCTGGCTGCTGCTGACGCTGGGCGTGGAGACCGCGATCGTCGCACGCGTGTTCTTTGTCTGGGTCAGCGTGTTCAACCTGTTCGCGGTCGCGGTGTTCTGGTCGTTCATGGCCGACCTGTTCGACGCCGAGCAGGGCAAGCGGTTGTTCGGCTTCATCGGCGCCGGCGGAACGGCCGGCGCTCTGCTCGGTCCGGTCATCACGATTGCGCTGTCGGTGCCGCTCGGCCCGACCAATCTGCTGATCGCCGCGATCGTCTTGCTCGAAGCGGCGGTGTTCTGCGTCTACCGGCTCGAGCGCGCGGCCACGGCGCAAGCCGGCGCACAGGCAGCCGAGCCGCCAAAAATCGGCGGCGGCGCCTTTGCCGCGCTCATCGAGATGATCCGCTCGCCTTACCTGCTCGGCGTCGGCGCATGGGTCAGTCTGCTGTCGTTCGGCGCGACCATCGTCTATTTCGAACAGGCCCACATCGTTTCGGCCACGGTACACGGCGCCGGCGCCCAGACACGGGTCTTTGCCAGCATCGATCTGGCGGTCAGCCTGCTGACCCTGGCGACGCAGGTTTTTGCCACCGGCTGGCTGCTCAAGCGCTTCGGCACCGGCATCGCGGCGGGGGCGCTGCCTTTTGTCTATGTCGTGGGCTTCGCGGCGCTTGCCGTTTCACCGACTTTGGCCGTCGTGTTTACCCTTCAGGTGGTTCAGCGTTGGATGAATTTCGCCATCGCGAACCCGGCACGGCAGGTGTTCTTCACCGTGGTGACGCGCGAAGAGAAGTATAAGGCCAAGAACCTGATCGACGTCGTGATCTATCGCGGCTCCGACGCGTTATACGGTTGGGTGTTCGACAGCCTGCAGGGGCTGGGACTGAAGCTTGCAGCGATCGCGCTGTGCGCGCTGCCGGTGACGGCCGGCTGGCTTGTTCTGTCGGCGGCGCTGGGACGCACGCAGGAACGTCGCGCCGCTCGGCTCGGCGCCGCGGCGGCGCAAGGAGGCTAAAATGGCCATGCAAATCACGCGACGAGAATTCGCGGCGCTGGCAGGATCGGCGCTTTTAGTGCCGCCCGCGCACGCGCAAACCGACGCAACCCTCCTCACGCGCGCCATCCCGAGCAGCGGCGAGCAGTTGCCGCCGGTCGGGCTGGGGACCGCACAGGTTTTCGACACCGCCGATGCGGCAACCAAGCGCAAGGCGGCCGAGGTGGTGCAGGCATTGCTAGCGAATGGCGGGCGCCTGATCGACACGGCTTCGACCTACGGCGATGCCGAGAGCGTGCTCGGCGAGGCTATCGCGGCTGCCGGCCTGCGCGACAAACTCTTCATCGCCACCAAGCTCGAGCAGCCCGACGCCGCGGAGCTCAAACGCTCGCTGGCCCGGCTCAAGACCGCGAAACTCGACCTGCTCCAGCTCCACAATGTGCGCAATGCGCGTCAATCCCTTGCGCAGTTCAAGGACTGGAAGGCGAAAGGCGTGTGCCGCTATATCGGCATCACGTCGACTTTTCACGGCGACTTCGCCGCAGTTGAAGCGGTGCTTGGGCGCGAGAAGCCCGATTTCGTGCAGATTGACTATTCGCTCGACAACCGCATCGCCGAGAAACGCATCCTGCCGCTGGCGGCCGAGGTCAAAGCCGGCGTGTTGACCGCCCTCCCGTTCGGACGCGCCCGCCTGTTCCAATCCGTGCGCGGCAAGGAGATTCCCGATTGGGCCAAGGGATTTGCCGCAAGCTGGGCCCAATTCTTCCTCAAATTCCTGCTGAGCGATGCGCGGGTGACCGCCGTTATCCCCGGCACCGGCAATGCGGCGCACATGACGGATAATCTTGCCGCGATGCGCGGCCCGCTGCCCGATTCCGACCAGCGTCGAAAGATGGTGGCTTTTATCGAGACGTTATAGTTGCCGAAAAAGCGCAGCGCGAATGGAACGTCGTTCGTCTACGCGCTGGCGCTCTGAACGGCGGCAGGATGGTAATTGGTATTTTCGTGTTCGATGGCGCGCACATAGCCGCAAGCGAAACACCGGAATGTGTGCAATTCGGAAAATGACGCGACGCGTGTATCGATGCGCACGAGCACCATGGCCATGCCGCAAATCGGGCACAGCGTGACCGAAGCATCGTCGGATTTACGGGGCATCCTCAATGTGGCAGCCCTTTTGCGACGGCTTTCCGGCGAAGCCATTCGATTTCGTCGTGCAGCTTAAATTTGCGGCACTTGAGTTCGCCTAACATCGGATCATCAGCCGCCTTTTGCAGCAGAAGGTCGTCGATCTCGTCTTCAAACCGCTCAAGGTCGGCAATATGGGCGTGATGCTCGGATGCGATGCTGACGCGCCCGGGCTGATTGATCCGCAACTCGAACAAAATATCGTCATTCGGGCAGAAGCGCGGGGCGGACGCCATCGCTCGCGGCATACTGTCGAGCCATTCGCGGCAGGCTTGCTTGGACGGGCAAGCTTCGCAGCGGTGAAACGCGGTGACGTAGGCCAAGCCGAGGCGCGGCACTGCGCCTTCCCCCGGATCGATGCCGAGGCGCTCCATCATCTCGGTGATATGTGTTGCTTGGCGATCGGAAACAGTAGGCGCAGGCATTCTTGCCTCCCCACTCAAATATTCCCGGCACCTGCTGTGATAGAAGCTGTACTACTTTTGTCCATGATCTAGATCAAAAGCGCCGGCGCTGGCGCAGCCGGACGACACGAAATAAGCTCGTCATCCCCAGACCTTAGGCAATCCCTGTGAACGCAACCGAAATCAAAGTTCTGAGCACGCATGCGGTCGTTGAAATCTTGAACGAACTTGTGCCCGCGTTCGAGCGCGCGAGCGGCCACCATCTTTCATTCAGTTTCAATCCCAGCGCCGCGATCAAGCGCGAGATCGACAGCGGCGCGCCGTTCGATGTTGCCATCATCACGCGGCCGGTGGTCGACGAACTCTCCGCTCAGGGCAAGATCATCCGCGACAGCTGCGCCGATATCGCCCGCTGCGGTCTCGGCGTCGCTGTACGCAGGGGCGCACCCAAACCCGACATCGCGACGGCCGAAGCGTTCAAGCGCGCGCTGCTCGCCGCGAAATCGGTGGTGCGCTCGCGCGACGGCGCCAGTGGAAAAACTTTCGAGACGCTGATCAATCGGCTCGGCATCGCCGACGCCATGCGCAATAAAATCACGATTGGGCCTGCCGGCCGCATCGCAGAGCTGGTCGCCCGTGGCGAGGCGGAACTGGCCATCCAACAGGTGCCCGAGTTGGTGCCGGTCATGGGCGCTGAGCTGGTGGGGCCGTTTCCGCCGGAACTGCAGGTCTATACGACGTTCGCGGCTGGCGTCGCCGCCGCCTCAAAGCATCGCGACGCCGCGCAAGCCTTCATCGCAGCCTTGGCCGCGCCGTCGACGGCCCCCTTGTACGAAGCGAAAGGGCTTGAACCGATCCTCCGCTAACGTCGTATGCTGGCGCAAGCCGGAGGAGAGCGACATGCGACCGTTCGAAGGGATCCGGGTGATCGACGTCACCCATGTGCTGGCGGGCCCGTTCGCCGCCTATCAACTGGCAGTGCTGGGCGCCGACGTGATCAAGGTCGAGCATCCCGATGATCCCGACCAGAGCCGCGGCGCCGGCACCGACAAGGAACTCAACCGACGCAACATGGGTACGGCGTTCCTCACGCAAGCATCCAACAAGCGATCGATCACCCTCGACCTGAAGCAGGAAAATGACCGCGAGATATTAAAGAAGCTGGTCGCCACCGCCGACGTGTTCGTGGAGAACTACCGGCCGGGAGCGTTCGAGGCGCTGGGCCTAGGTTACGAAGCGCTTGCAGCGATCAATCCGCGGCTGATCTATGCATCGTTTTCGGCCTTCGGCCAGAACGGGCCGCGCGGCCCGCAGACGGCCTATGACCACGTGATCCAGGCGACTTCCGGCATCATGGCGATGACCGGGACGAAAGAAGTCAATCCAATCAAATTCGGCTCGCCGGCGGTCGACTACGCCACCGGCATGACCGGCGCCTTCGCGCTCTCCGCCGCGCTATTCCAGCGCGAGCGCACCGGCAAGGGTCAGCGCATCGACATGGCGATGCTCGACGTGGCGATGATCCTGATGAGCTCGCATCTCACCGGATTCTTGCGCAACGGTGCGCATCCGAAGCCGAGCGGCAACCGCCATCCGCACGCCACCAACGGCGCCTTCGCCACCAAGGACGGA
This sequence comes from Pseudolabrys sp., assembly GCA_036491675.1. Lineage (GTDB taxonomy): Bacteria > Pseudomonadota > Alphaproteobacteria > Rhizobiales > Xanthobacteraceae > Pseudolabrys. Next base: position 95,459 of record DASXBN010000094.1, read on the forward strand.
CTGCTGATGCTGGGCGCCAGCAATCTGCGCCAGCAGGCGAGACTCTGGAAACTGATGGGGCGACCCGACATGGTCAAGAAGAGCAACGACGAGCGTGATGCCGACCATGCGCGCGAGATCGCGCTGCTGGAGGAAATCATGCTCACCCGGAGCGCCGACGAATGGGAGGAATTCCTGCAAGCGCGCCACGTGCCGGCCGCGCGCGTGCGTACGATGGGAGAGGCGGTTGCCGATCCGCAACTGGCGACCCGCGGCATCATCCACCGCCACGCAAGCGCGCCCGGCATCGAGGGCGGCTTCGGCGTGCCGCTCGCGGCCTTCACGTTTGCGCACGGCGGCCCGCAGATCGATTCACCGCCGCCCACGCTCGGCCAGCATAACGATGAGATTTTCGGCGAGCTTGACGTCAGCCGGCGGTAAGCTCGCGACGTTACTCCGCCTTGGCCCCGCTCTTTTTCACCAGCGCCGACCACTTGGTCTCCTCGCGGTCGATGTCGGCAGCGTATTCGTCAGGCGTGGTCGGCAGCGGCTCGGCGCCTTCGGTAGCGATGCGCTTGTGTACCTCGGCGGAGTCGAGCGCCGCGCGCAGCGCCTTATTGAGCTTGTCGATAATCGGCCGCGGCGTGCCGGCCGGCGCCACGATGCCGTAGTGCAGGACCGCTTCGAATCCGGGCAGTCCCTGCTCGGCGACCGTCGGCACGTCCGGAAATATCGGCGAGCGTTTCAGGCCGGTGACGCCGAGCGCGCGCAGCTTGCCCTCCTTGACCAGCCCGATGGCCGACGGCAGCGACGAGAAATAGATCGAGACATGGTTTCCGAGCAGGTCGGTGAGCGCCGGCCCGGTGCCTTTGTAGGGAATATGCGTGAGCTCGATGCCGGCCTTTTCGGCGAACAGCACGGTGCCGAGATGGATGCCGCTGCCTTTGCCGGCGGAGGCGTAGTTGAGCTTGCCCGGCTGCGCTTTGGCGAGCGCGATCAACTCCTGCACGTTGCGGGCGGGCAATGACGGGTTCACCAAGATTATGAGCGGGCCGGTGGCGATCAGGCCGACCGGCGCGAAATCCTTGCGCGGGTCGTAGCCGACGTTCGGATAAAGCGTTGGGTCGATGGCGAGCGTGCCGGTGCCGCCGAGCCCGAGCGTGTATCCGTCAGGAGCGGACTTGGCGACCTGACGCGTGCCGAGCGCGCCGCCGGCGCCGCCATGGTTCTCGATCACGATCTGCTGGCCGAGCACCTTGCTCATGGGCTCGGCGACGCCGCGCGCCAAGACGTCGTTGCCGCCGCCGGGCGCATAAGGAACGATGAGCGTGATCGGGCGGTTGGGATAGTCGGTCGCCTGGGCGTGCGCCATCATTGGCCAAGCCGCGGCTGCGCCGCCGAGCAGCATCATGAAATCGCGCCGTCGCATGATGGCCTCCCTCTGGCTATCGCACCGCGATCGCCCCCGCGATTGCCACCGTGCGGCGCGCCATGTCGGCATGCAGACGCTCGACCATGCGGCCGTCGATCGAAACCACGCCTTTGCTCTTGTTCTCCGGCAGATCGAAGGCGGCGATCATCTTGCGCGCCAGCGCGACCTCCTCGAGCGACGGCGAGAACGTCGTATTGCAGGGCGCGATCTGGTAGGGATGGATCAGCGTCTTGCCGTCGAATCCGAGCTCGACGCCCTGCCGGCATTCCGTCTCGAAACCGTCGGCATTGCCTATATCGTTATAGACGCCATCGAGAATATCGATGCCGTAGATGCGGGCCGCCGCGACGCAGGTGGAAAGCCAGCTCAGCATGGGCGCGCGGCCGGGCACCAGACGCGCGCGGGTATCCTTGGCGAGATCGTTGGTGCCCATGACGAAGCCCGACAGCCGCGACTCGGAATCCTTCGCTTCGGCGGCGATTGACAGGATGTTGAAGACGGCGAGCGGCGTCTCGATCATCGCCCAGACCCGCGTCTTGTGATCGGTGCCCATGTCGAGCAGGCGGCGACCGATCATCTCGAGCATTTCCGGGTTCGATATCTTCGGCACCAGGATGGCGTCGGGCGCGGCATGGGCGGCGGCCGCCAAATCATCGGCATGCCAAGGCGTATCGACACCGTTGACCCTGATGAACACCTCGCGCGTGCCGAAGCCGCCGGCCTTGACCGCGTCGGCAACCTGCCGGCGCGCCGCTTCCTTGGCCTCGGGCGCCACCGAATCCTCGAGGTCGAGAATGACACCGTCGGCGGACAGCGTCTTTGCCTTCTCCAGGGCGCGGGCATTGGAGCCCGGCATATAAAGCACGCTGCGGCGCGGACGGATAATCATGCCGCCAACTCTATAGGCCGTCGGAAAACTATCAAGCGGGGCGGCCGCTCAGCGGCCGATCGACGTTGATTATTTAGCGGCCGCGGCCTGCGGTTTAATGATGCGGTAAAGCTGGAAGCGATCGCCGTCGTCGATGAGCTTCAGGCGCGAGGGATCGGGATTGACCGCCTCGTCCTCGGTGAAAAGAATGTAGAGATAATCGAACTGCGTCCAATTCAGCCAGAATGCCGGCATCCAGGGCAACGGGTGATCGGCCGCCTGGATGAGCTGCGCTACCGCCGGCGGCGTGCCGTCGCGCCGGTCGGCATAGTCGCGAAATTCCGGACGCACGTGCAGCACCTGCTTGCCCTCGACGGTGAACACCGTCGTAACCAGCGCAGAGCGCTCGATGGTGGCGATGCAGGCGGCGTGCACGAGACCGAGGTCGCGCACGTCCTCGCCGAGCGCGCGATCGGCATAGGCGACGAAAACCTTCGAGCCTGGCGCGATGCGACGCACGGAGTAGCGGAACTCGCTGGTTGAATCTGACAATTGCGACCAGTTGTAGTCGATCTCGATCAGCCGCGCGGCGATCATAAGAATCAGAACGACCAAGAACGCCCGCCGCACCAGGCGACGACGCAGCTCGAGATTGCCGCAGGCGAACAGCATGAACGCAACGCCGAGCGGCACGCGTTGATCGGTCATGTAGGTGTCGAACATGACGCGCGGCAATGCCAAATACACCGCCATGCTGACCACGATCAGCGTGAAGACCAGCGGATGAAAGTGCAGGACCCGGTGGCGCACCGTCCACACGATGCTGGCGACGGCGACGGCAATGAGCGCGAAAGCGGCGATGTCGGAATAAACGCTGACGACGTACATCAGGCCGTCGATCTTGCCGCGCTGGTCCCAATAGGTGCCGCCTAAAAGATTCATGGTCGGGCTGGCATTGAGCAGCGGCAGCGCGGCAAGGAACGGCAGGCCGCTGGCGACGAAATCGACGACGCGGCCCCGCCAAGGTTCGAGTCGCCGTTCCCATAGCCGCGATATCTCGAATGCGAGCACGCCGATGCCGTAAATGCCGAGCGCCGAAAGATGGCAGAAGAACAACGCCACCACGCAAGCCGTCGACAGCATAAATCGCGCGGGCCAGGCGCGCTCACGCAGCGCGATCCAGCCGGCCAGCGCCCATAGCGCGATGCCGATGCCGAATATGTAGTTCATCAAGCCGACGAGGAAGACGTAGTTATAGACCAATGGAAAAGAGAGCAGCGGAAACGCCGACCAGCGGCCGATCAGCGCCCGGTTCAATGCCAAGGTTCCCGAAACGAGGAGCGCGAACATCCCGACGATGAAGATCTGGCCGGCCATATAGACGTTCATGACGCGCGCCAGTAGCGGGACGATCAAATCCATGGTGAGGTTGGGAATGACCTGCCAGTCGATCTCATAGAAGTGTGCGAGTTGCGGATTCTTTGAGATCGTCGCGATGACATGCATGCGCGCAAGATGATTGACGTAGTCCGACAGCGGCGGCAGCGGATGCGTCCAGATCGGGATCGAAATAAGCAACATGCACGCCGCGAAAAGCACGGTGATTTGCGACGCCGAGAAGCCATGCGTTTGGGGCCGCGACGTCGGCAGACTTGCGATTGTTGGTTTATTCGGTTGCAGCATGCACGCCCTTCAGTCGTCAATTACACATGAACAGCCAATGAATATGGCGGGGGGCCGCCGACGGTATGTCATAAATCGAGCCCACCGCGCGCGAAAGAGGCGTGTTTCAGGCATAACGTTTGCTTGGTTACCACGGAAGCGCCAATAAAATAGGCAGCGCAAAGCCGAGGATAGCGATGACCCTTCCACAACGCTTAATTGACGGCTACTGCGCCTTCGCCGGCGGCCGATTGCGGCGCGAGCAGGACCGCTATCGCGAACTGGCCGAACGCGGTCAATCGCCGCAGATCATGGTGATCGGCTGCTGCGATTCGCGCGTCTCGCCGGAGGTGATCTTCGACGCCAGCCCGGGCGAGTTGTTCGTCGTGCGCAACGTGGCGAACATCGTGCCGCCCTACTCGCCGGACGGACAGGCGCACGGCGTCTCGGCGGCGCTCGAGTTTGGCGTTGCGGCGTTGAAGGTGAAGCACATCGTGGTGCTCGGTCACGCCCATTGCGGCGGCGTCAAAGCCTTTGCGGAAGACGCCGAGCCGCTGTCACCCGGCGATTTCATTGGAAAGTGGATGCGCCTGATGGCACCGGCGGCAGCCAAAGTGGGGCCGCGCCATGCGCAGCCGGCTTCCGACTATCTGACGCGGCTCGAACAAGCCAACGTCGTCAACAGCCTCGACAATCTGATGACGTTTCCCCGGCTGCGCAAATTGATCGAGCGCGGCAGCGTTACCCTGCATGGCGCCTATTTCGGCGTCGCCAGCGGCGATCTGTCGGTGCTCGACAAAGCGAGCGGGGAGTTCCGGCCAGTGGGGCGCGCGGCGCCGAGTATTGCGCCCAAGGTCTGACCGCTCTCACCTCTCCCCGCAAGCGGGGCCAGGATTAGGCCGCCTTCTTCTTCGCTTGGATCAGCTTGCGATTGATCAGGCACTCGGCGATCTGCACGGCGTTGAGCGCGGCGCCCTTGCGCAGATTGTCGGAGACCACCCAGATCTGCAGTCCGTTTTCGACCGTCGCGTCCTCGCGAATGCGGCTGATATAGGTCGCATCCTCGCCGACGCATTCGTGCGGGGTGACGTAGCCGCCGGGCTCATGCTTGTCGATCACCAGGCAGCCGGGCGCGTTGCGCAGAACCTCGCGCGCTTCATCCACCGTGATCGGCTTTTCGAACTCGATGTCCACCGCTTCGGAATGGCCGACGAACACCGGCACGCGCACGCACGTCGCCGTGAGCTTGATCTTGGGATCGAGAATCTTCTTGGTCTCGACCACCATCTTCCATTCTTCCTTGGTGTAGCCGTCCTCCATGAACACATCGATGTGCGGAATAAGGTTGAATGCGATGCGCTTGGGGAACTTCTTGCTCTCGACCTCGCCGAGCGTGAACACCGCCTTGGTCTGCGAGAACAGCTCGTCCATCGCGTCCTTGCCGGCGCCCGATACAGATTGATAGGTCGCCACCACCACGCGCTTGATCGTCGCCTTGTCGTGCAGCGGCTTGAGCGCGACCACCAGCTGCGCGGTCGAGCAGTTCGGATTGGCGATGATGTTCTTCTTGGTGAAGCCGGCGACCGCGTCGGCGTTCACTTCCGGCACGATCAGCGGCACGTCCGGGTCCATGCGCCAGGCCGAAGAATTGTCGATCACCACGGCGCCTTGCGCGCCGATTTTCGGCGACCATTCCTTCGACACCGCGCCGCCCGCCGACATCAGGCAAATATCGACGTCGGAAAAATCGTAATGGTCGAGCGCCTTCACCTTCAGCGTCTTATCGCCGAACGAACATTCCTGGCCCACGCTCTTGCGCGAGGCGAGCGCCACCACTTCGTCGGCGGGAAACGACCGCTCAGCCAGAATGGCGAGCATCTCGCGCCCGACATTGCCGGTGGCACCCACCACGGCGACCTTATAACCCATTGTCAACGCTCCAAAAAATATGCACTTGGGCCCAGCCCTGGCGCAACTGGATAGCAGGGCTTCTAAGCGAGAACTTGATGTAAGACAACGGCGGCCTGCGGACCCAAGGCCATGAACCCGGCCCTGCATTCCTGGCGTGAGGAGCTGCCCTCCACCATTGTGCAACTACTCGCATATTTAGGCGAGATTGCAGTGCTTTCCATGGCAGCCGCGCAATTCTTTCAGGCTGCGCCAGCCGTCGACAAGGTGGAGGCCAATTGGCAAGCCTGCCACACGTTCGCCTATATCGCGATGAAGTCGCCGATCCTCAACGCCGCGGGCTGGAACGCCGAGGTCACCAAGATGATCAAGGCGTTCGGCTCACCGATCGACGACGCCGACGCCAAGGCGATTGCCGAATACCTGGCGAAGAACTATGGCCCCTGAGGGTCGCGGCTTCGCCAATAACGCGAAAATTCGGCCCCTCCGCAACGGCGGGGCCGCTTTCTTAAGGATTCGGCGTCACAATTACGTGCGATTCGCCCTGTTGTAGCGAACCGAAGCCCGCTAGTATGCATTGCGGTATTGAGCCACCGGCGAGGACCTCATGCGTTTGAAGATTTTTGCCATAGCGTTTGCCGTGACCGCGGCAATGGCCATGCTGGCCGCGCCGGCCGACGCGCAGGTCAAGAAAAAGCGCGTGGTCACCACGACGGGCCATACGACATTCGTCAGCCGCGACGAGGACGGCCGCACCCGCACCCGCGTCATCATTCAGAAACGGTCCTATCTCGATCCGGGCACCGAAACATTCCCCGGCGAGCGCGGCGATCGCGACTATGCGCAGCTGCCCGGCTATCACGCCACCAGCGTGCTCGACAACACGCCATTCGGCGGCAACCAATCGGCGCTGCCCAACGTATGGACGCTGCCGGGCAAGAACAATCCTTGGCTGCAGTTCTAGGCGGCGAGCACCTCCAGCTCGGCGAGGATCGCCGAGCCCATTTCTTCGGTTGAGACGACCTTTGTTCCCTCCGACTTGATGTCGGCGGTGCGCAGACCCTTGGCCAAAGTGGCGGCGATCGCCTGGTCGATCATGTCGGCCTGCTTGCCGAGATCGAACGAATAGCGCAGCGCCATGCCGAACGAGGCGATCATCGCGATCGGGTTGGCGACGCCTCGGCCTGCGATGTCGGGCGCCGAGCCGTGCACCGGCTCATAGAGCGCCTTGCGCTTCTTGGTCTTGGGATCGACCTCGCCCAGCGACGCCGAAGCCAGCATGCCGAGTGAGCCGGTGAGCATCGAGGCGACGTCCGACAGCATGTCGCCGAACAGATTGTCGGTGACGATCACGTCGAACTGCTTCGGATTGCGCACCAATTGCATGCCGCCGGCATCGGCCAGCATGTGCTCGAGCTGCACGTCCTTGTATTCGCGCGCGTGCAGCGCCGTCATCACCTCGTTCCAGAGCACGCCCGATATCATGACGTTGCGCTTTTCCATCGACGTGACCTTGTTGCGCCGCTTGCGCGCAAGTTCGAAAGCGACACGGCCGATGCGCTCGATCTCGTAGGTGTCGTAGACCTGCGTATCGATGGCGCGCTTCTGACCGTTGCCGAGATCGGTGATGGTCTTCGGCTCGCCGAAATAGACGCCGCCGGTCAGCTCACGCAGGATCATGATGTCGAGACCCTCGACCAGCTCGCGCTTGAGCGAGGACGCATCGGCGAGCGCGGGATAGGTCACCGCCGGACGCAAGTTGGCGTAAAGCGCGAGGTCCTTGCGCAGGCGCAGGAGGCCCGCTTCCGGCCGCGCCTCATAGGGCACCTTGTCCCATTTCGGCCCGCCCACCGCGCCGAAGATCACCGCGTCGGCGGCTTTCGCCTTCTCCATGGTGGCGTCGGTAACGGCGACCCCGTGCGCGTCGTAGCAGCTGCCGCCGACCAAGGCTTCCTCGGTGGTGAACTTGTCGGGGCCCTTTTTATTAAAGAAATCGATGACGCGCTTTACTTGCGACATCACTTCGGGGCCGATGCCGTCGCCGGGAAGCAGAAGGAGATTGTGGGTCGCCATTTTTTACGCCTCGCCATGACTGAACTGCGCGGACTGCTAAAGGTCCGCGGCGCGCTTGGCAAGCCAAGGCGGCCCTGGACGCCCGGCCAGGCGCGCGCGACACTTGGCTTATTCAGCGCCGGCAAAGTTACTGACAAGAGCGCCAGACAGGGAGGCGACTATGACCCGCATTATCGCGACAATCCTCGGCGCCGTTGTGCTGGCGCTGCCGACCATGCAAGTCCGCGCCGCCGAACTCGATCCGAAGGCCGTCGTCTATCAACTGCCGGATCAGATCAAATGGGGCGCGGTGAACCCGGCCGGCGCGCAACAGGCGGTGCTGTTCGGCGATCCGACCAAGCCGGGCCTCTACGGCGTGTTGACCAAATGGACGGCCGGCAACCATTTCAGCAAGCCGCATTTCCACCCGCACGACCGTTTCATCACGGTGATCTCAGGAACATGGTGGATCGGCAGCGGCCCGAATTGGGATCCGGCCAATGCCAGTGTACCGATGCCGGCCGGCTCGTTCGTCACCCATTACGACAAGCAGGTGCACTGGGACGGCGCCAAGGATGTCGACGCGGTGTTGCTGATCGTCGGCGAGGGGCCGGCGACCACGACGCCGTTCGTGAGCGCCGACCAGCTCAAGTAACGCTACAGCCCCGAGAACCAGTTGTAGCCCTGGTTTTCCCAGTAGCCGCCGCGGTCGGTGTTGGTGACTTCCATCGCCACCACGTATTTCGGGTTCTTGAAGCCGAGCTTGGTGGGGATGCGGATCTTCATCGGGAAGCCATAGGCGCGCGGCAGGATCTTGTGGTCGAACTTAAACGACATCTGCGTCTGCGGATGCAGCGCGGTCGGCATGTCGATGGTGTTGGTGTAACCCTCGGCGCATTTGAACCATATGTATTTGGCGCTGGTGTCGGCGCCGATGCGCTTGAGAAAATCGGACAGCATCGCGCCCTGCCAGGAGCCGATGGCGCTCCAGCCCTCCACGCAGATATGGCGCGTGATCTGCGAAACCTCGGGCAGCGCGTGCAGTTCAGCGAGCGTCCATGGCTTCTTGTTCTCGGCCAGGCCGGCAATCTCGAGCTTGTAAGTGCTGCCGTCCACGACCGGCGCCTCGTCCTCGTCGTAATAGGCGTTGAACGGGAACGGCCGCTTGATCGCGCTCTCGGCGAAGGTCGGCGCCAGTTTGGTGCGGCTGAACAGCGCGGCCTGCGCGCCGTCGTTGAACGAGGAAATCTTGCGCAGCACGCCTTCGGCGGTATCGCCGTCGATGATGTCGCAGCCGGTCAAGAAGGCGAGCGCGCCGAGGCTCGCCGCGCCGCGCAGGAAGCCGCGCCGCGCCGGATCCGGCATCAGCTTGGCGGCATCCTTGACCAGGAGTTGCGGATCGACGCCGGGGACGATCTTGCGCTGGCGCATGGCTATCTCCCCGTGACCATGGCGCGCAGGCTCTTCGGCACCAGCAGCGCCAGCGTTACATGCACAGCGAGAAAGCCGACGATTGCCGCCATGGCGAGGAAATGCACGTAGCGGGCAAAATCGTAGCCGCCGAACAGCGTCGTCAATTCCTGGAACTGCACCGGTTTCCAGATAGATAACCCCGACAGCACGATCAGGATGCCGGTGAGGATCACACCGGCATAAAGCGTCTTCTGCACCGCGTTGTAGTGCGTGAGATCGTCATGCGCGAGCTTGAAGGAGAGCGCGGCCTTGGCGTCGGCGATCACCTCGGACGGATAGATCGGCAAGATCTTACGGCGGAAGCGGCCGGTGGCGAGCCCGAGCGTGACATAGACGATGCCGTTGACGACCAGCACCCACATGGCGGCGAAATGCCAAAGCAGCGCGCCAGCAAGCCAATTGCCAAGCGCGATATGCTTGGAAAACTCAAAACTGAAAAGCGGCGAGGCGTTGTAGATCTGCCAACCGGAGCCGATCATCACCAGGATCGCCAGCGCGTTGATCCAATGGCACACCCGCACCCAGCCGGGATGGATGGTCGCGTCGTGCGGAATGGTGGCTATGGTTTCTGCGGTCATCGCGAACCTGCTTTGTCATCCCAGCCAGTCTAACCATTGCAAGCCCCAAGGAGTATACGGCGCGGCCGGACCCGCGGATGCACGCGCCCGGCCGCGGACCAGCAGTTATTTCTTCATCTTGTCCTCGGACATGCCGTCGTCCTTCTTCATCGAATCCTTCGCCATGCCGTCCTTCGCCTTGCCGGCGTCCTTTTTCATCGAGTCCTTCGACATGGTGTCCTTGGACATGGTGTCCTTCTTCATGTCGTCGGCGAAAGCCGCCGGAGCCAGTGGGGCAAAAGCCAGACCGGCCGCGATCAGCGCCGAAAGCAGAATGATCTTTTTCATCTCGTGTCCTCCTCAGGAATGAGCTTGGGCGTCTATCCGCTAACACAAGCGCCAAACACGTCCTCATCAGTTTCCCGTTGCTCCAACCTAGCGTTTGGCTCACGGTTTTGTGAGAATGGTCATGCCGGGCCGTACCGGAAGAAGGAGCCGCAACGTTGGACCAGCCGCCCGCGCCAAAGATCAATACCGGCAATTTTTTCGAGGACTTCCGCCTCGGCCAGGAGATTCGCCACGCCACGCCGCGCACGGTGACGCTCGGCGATGTCGCGCTCTATAACGGCCTGTTCGGGCCGCGCTTCGCCGTGCAGTCGTCCGACGTTTTCGCGGCCAAGATCGGCTATCCGCGCTCGCCGCTCGACGATCTCTTGGTTTTCCATATGGTGTTCGGCAAGACGGTGCCCGACATCTCGCTCAACGCGGTCGCCAATCTCGGCTATGCCGATTGCCGCTTCCTGAAAGCCGTCTATCCCGGCGACACGCTCAATTCAGTGTCGCAGGTGATCGGGCTGAAGGAGAATTCCAACCGCAAGACCGGCATCGTTTATGTGCGCTCGCGCGGCTTCAACCAGCACGGCGATACGGTGCTCGACTACGCGCGCTGGGTGATGGTGCGCAAACGCGACGAAGCGGCGCCGGCCGCGGGCGATAAAGTGCCTGAACTACCAAAACACGTTGAGCCGGCCGCGCTTGGCTCCGCCTGCCCGCCGATCGATGGCGGATCTTACGACAATGTGCTGGCCGGCAGTCCGCACCGCTTCGGGGACTACAAAGCGGGCGAGAAGATCGACCACAGCGTCGGCATCACGGTCGAGGACGCCGAGCACATGATCGCGACGCGGCTTTATCAGAACACCGCGCGCATCCATTTCGACCACTTCACCGAGAGCAAAGGCCGTTTTGGCAAGCGGCTGATCTATGGCGGCCACGCCATTTCGCTGGCGCGCGCGCTGTCATTCAACGGGCTCGGCAATGCGTTCCACGTGGCAGCGATCAACGGCGGGCGGCACGTGGCGCCGCTGTTCGCAGGCCTTACAGTATTCGCCTGGTCGGAGGTGCTGGCCACGGCCGAATTGCCCGGCCGCAACGACGTCGGCGCGCTGCGCCTGCGCACGATCGCCACGAAAGACAAGCCGTGCGCGGAATTCCCGCTCAAGAATGGCGACGAGTACGATCCGGCGGTGATCCTCGATCTCGATTATTGGGTGCTGATGCCGCGTTAAGCGCTCGCCCGCAGATGATCGACGAGCTGGCGTGCATAAGGCGGCAGCGTGTCGATGTCGCGCACGCAGATCGACAATTCGCGCAACGCCCAGGCATCGGTGAGGCGGACGGAGCTGATCGCCATGTTGCGCTCGGTCCGCTTCACGGTGGTCTCCGGCACGATGCCGACACCGACATTGGCTTCGACCAGGCGGCAGATCGCATCGAAGCTGCGCAACTGCACGCGCAGCCGCAGCGGCCGGCCGACGCGGTTCGCCTTGTCGGCGAGGAAGCGCTGGATCGCGCTGGCGCGGTCGAGGCCGACCATGTCGTATTCGAGCACTTCGGCAAAACCGATGCGCGAGCGGCTGGCGAGCGGATGACTGCGCGCGACCACCAGCACGAAGCGGTCGCTGCGGAATGGAAACGTGTGCAGGCCGCCGTAATCGACGGTGCCGGCAACGATGCCGATATCGGCGGCGCCTTCCGCCATCAGGCCGACGATTTCGTCGGAGAGCCGTTCCTCGAGGTCGACACTGATGTCGGGATAGGCCATCAGGAACGAGCTCAGCGTCTCCGGCAGGAATTCGGTGAGCGCGTTGGTATTGGACAGTACCCGCACCTGGCCGGCGAGCCCGCGCGCATAAGGCGTGAGATCTTCCTGCAAACGTTCCGATTGCGCCAGAATGCCGCGCGCGTGCTGCAGCAACGTGCGTCCGGCCTGGGTCGGCACCACGCCTTGGCGACCGCGCACCAGCAGTTTGGTGCCGAACGCGAGTTCCATCTTGCGGATGCGGGTCGAGGCGGCGGCTAACGCCAGATTGGAACGCGCCGCGCCATGCGTGATGCTGCCTGCCTCGACGATGTGGCGGAAAAGGTTGAGGTCGGTGAAGTCAAAGCGCATTCGGATACTACCTTCTTATTTCGCGAAGGCAGGCTACGCAAAACACATATTGCACCAAGCGATTTAGAAGTTCAAGCTTCGTAATTGATGAACTAGCCCATTCCGGCCGCCGATCGCGATCGGAAATGGGTTGTTCTGACCCGCGCACAAGACATGCGAGACTGTTGCGCCGTTTTGCGCGCCGAGAGTTTGACTTCAAGTTTTTCAGTTTCTCGCGGGTTGGTGCGTTGCGACGGCGGCGGATAGTCGTTACGAACCGCTTTCGATCGTAGACGCGATCAAACGGCAAGCTTTGAGCGTTCTGGAGAATGACGATGACCGAGCTTGAGGCGGCTTCAACGACAGGACCGCGACGGTCCCGTCCAGTCTCTCCGCACCTGCAAGTCTACAAACTGATGCTGACGTTCGTGATGTCGGGCTTTCATCGCATCAGCGGCGCCGTGCTGTATTTCGGCATGCTGCTGATCGCCTGGTGGCTGATCGCGGCAGCGTCGGGCCCCAATGCCTACGCCAATTTTGAATGGTTCATGGGCAGCCTGATCGGACGGCTGGTGTTGTTCGGCTACACCTGGGCGCTGCTCCATCACATGCTCGGTGGCATCCGCCATCTGATCTGGGACCTCGGCCTCGGCTTCGAGCCGGCCGAGCGTGAATTTCTGGCGGTGGCAACCATTGTCGGCTCGGTGTTGCTCACGCTCATCGTCTGGGTGGTCGGCTATCTCGCCATGGGAGGCCCGCGATGAAGGAAAATCAGATGCGCACCCCGATGAGCCGCGTGCGCGGGCTCGGCGCCGCCCACACCGGCACGCAGGATTTCTGGCGGCAGCGATTGACTTCGGTGGCCGGGATTCCGTTGGACATCGCGCTGTTCGTCATCGTCATCGCGTTGCTCGGACGCAATCACGCGGCAGTCGTGCAAATTCTCGGATCGCCGCTCGTGGCGATCGTCATGCTGCTGTTCATCATCAACACCGTCTATCACATGTGGATTGGCATGCAGGAGATCATCGTCGATTACGTGCACGAGGATAAGCTCAAGCTCGCGACTTTGTTGGGAAATACGTTCTTCTGCTTTGCCATCGGTCTCGCCTCGGCCTTTGCGATCCTCAAACTCTCGTTCGGAGTCTAACCATGGCAACGAACGGAAAATCGAATGGCGCGCCCGCGGTCAACGGCAAAGCCTACCCGATCGAGGATCACAGCTACGACGTGGTGGTGATCGGTGCCGGCGGCTCCGGCCTGCGCGCCGTGGTCGGCTGCAGCCAGGCCGGCCTGCGTACCGCCTGCATCACCAAGGTATTTCCGACCCGCTCGCACACGGTCTCCGCCCAAGGCGGCATCGCCGCCGCGCTCGGCAATATGGGCGAGGATGACTGGCGCTGGCACATGTACGACACCGTCAAGGGCGCCGACTGGCTCGGCGACCAGGACGCCATCGAATATCTCTGCCGTAACGCGCCGGAAGCGGTCTACGAGCTGGAGCACTGGGGTCTGCCGTTCTCGCGCCGCGAAGACGGCAAGATCTATCAGCGCCCGTTCGGCGGCATGACCACCCATTACGGCAAGGGCACCGCGCAGCGCACCTGCGCCGCTGCCGACCGCACCGGTCACGCCATGCTGCACACCATGTACGGGCAGGCGCTGCGGCATGCGGCCGAATTCTACGTCGAATATTTCGCCATCGACCTGATCATGGACGACGAGGGCCGCTGCCGCGGCGTGGTGGCGCTCAATATGGATGACGGCACCATCCATCGCTTCAGCGCCAACATGGTCATGATCGCCACCGGCGGCTATGGCCGCACCTATTTCTCCTGCACCTCGGCGCACATTTGCACCGGCGACGGCAACGCGATGGTGCTGCGCGCCGGCCTGCCGCTGCAGGATATGGAATTCGTGCAATTCCACCCGACCGGCATCTACGGCGCCGGCTGCCTGATCACCGAAGGCTCACGCGGCGAAGGCGGCTATCTGGTCAATTCGGAAGGTGAGCGCTTCATGGAGCGCTATGCGCCGTCGGCCAAGGATCTGGCCTCGCGCGACGTGGTTTCGCGCGCCATGACTATCGAGATGCGCGAAGGCCGCGGCGTCGGCAAGAAAAAGGACCACATCTACCTGCATCTCGATCATCTCGACCCCGCGGTGCTGCACGAACGGCTGCCGGGAATCGCGGAGCTGGCGCGCATCTTCGCCGGCGTCGACATCACCCGCGAACCGGTCCCGGTGCTGCCGACCGCGCACTACAACATGGGCGGTATTCCGACCAATTATCACGGCGAGGCATTGACCAAGAAGAACGGCAATGCCGATACCGTGGTGCCGGGCCTGATGGCGCTGGGTGAGGCGGCCTGCGTGTCGGTGCACGGCGCCAACCGGCTCGGCTCGAATTCGCTGATCGATCTCGTGGTGTTCGGCCGCGCCGCCGCGCTGCGTTGCGCCGAACTGCTCTCGCCCGGCGACAAGCAGCCCGAACTGGCGAAGGATTCTGCCGAGCGCGCGCTCAGCCGGCTCGACAAGTTCCGCAACGCCTCCGGCGGCACGCAAACTGCCAAGCTGCGGCTGAAGATGCAGACGGTCATGCAGAACCATTGCGCGGTGTTCCGCACCGGCGAGGTGCTGGAGGAAGGCAACAAGCTGATCCACGACGCTTTCGATAACATGTCCGATATCGGCGTCAGCGACCGTTCGCTGATCTGGAATTCCGACCTGATCGAAACGCTCGAACTCGACAACCTCATGGCGCAAGCGGTCGTCACCATGGCGTCGGCGAAAAACCGCACCGAAAGCCGCGGCGCGCATGCGCGCGAGGACTTCCCCAATCGCGACGACAAGGACTGGATGAAGCACACGCTGTCCTGGCTGGACGCGAAGGGCAAAGAGAAAATCGACTACCGGCCGGTGCACACCTTCACCCTCACCAACGACATCGCCTATATCGAGCCGAAAGCCCGCGTCTACTGACGCAGCGCCCCCGACCCAAAACGCGGATAGCCGACATGGTTGAATTCACGCTGCCGAAAAATTCCAAGGTCACCCAGGGCAAGACCTGGCCGCACTCGCCCAAGGCCGTCAACGAGACCGAGTTCCGCATCTACCGCTGGAATCCGGATGACGGGGCCAATCCGCGTGTCGACACGTATTACGTCGATCGCGACGACTGCGCCCCGATGGTCCTCGACGCGCTGATCTGGATCAAGAACAACATCGACCCGACGCTGACTTTCCGCCGCTCCTGCCGCGAAGGCGTGTGCGGCTCCTGCGCCATGAACATCGATGGCACCAATACACTCGCCTGCACCAAGGCGATGGACGACGCCAAGGCGCCGGTGCGGATTTATCCGCTGCCGCATCAGCCGGTGGTGAAGGACCTGGTGCCGGATCTGAAGAATTTCTACGCCCAATACGCTTCCATCGAGCCCTGGCTCAAGACGGTGACGGCGACGCCCGAGAAGGAATGGAAGCAGACCCACGAGGATCGCAGCAAGCTCGACGGCATGTACGAATGCATCCTGTGCGCCTGCTGCTCGACCTCGTGCCCGAGCTACTGGTGGAATTCCGATCGCTATCTGGGTCCGGCGGCGCTGCTACAGGCCAATCGCTGGATCCAGGACAGCCGCGACGAGGCGACCGGCGAACGGCTCGACAATCTCGAGGATCCGTTCCGGCTCTACCGCTGCCACACCATCATGAATTGCTCGAAGGCCTGCCCGAAGGGCCTCAACCCGGCGAAAGAGATCGCCGAGCTGAAAAAAGCGATGGTCGACCGGCAAGCGTAGCGTTTCGAAACACTTGCGCCGAACGTTCAGCCGTCATGCCCGGCGCTCGGGCCTAAACACATTTGTGCTCGGACAAGCAGACCTTTTCCAGTTCGGGAAACGGCTTGTAGACGGCCTTACCGCACTGCTCCGGGGTTGCGTCGACCAACTGATTCAAATGGCCGCCGAAGAAGTAAGCGATGCGGTCTTTGCTGCCCGAATAGTTGCGGTATAGGTCCCGCGAATTCGAGCGAACGCAGACAATGTAGCGGGTGTCCTTGTCGCGCGGGACGAGCGTCGGCTCGGTGATATAGGCCTCGCGGACATTGGTCGGATCGATCAGCGTGCGCGACAGCGTATCGATAATTTCCTGCTTGTAATCGGCGGGAAATATATTCGGGTTGACCTCGTCTGCCTTCTTGTCGCCCGCGCAACCTGCCAGCGCGCCGGCGACGATCGCGATCAGGAACCAGTTTCCGGCTGACTGGCTCATCGGACGCCTCCTCGTCGATTTCTGCCGTCTGACGCGACCGTCAAGAAATCATGGCAGCTTGAGATTTTTCCGCCGCTGGGCAAGCGTGCGCAGACGCAGCGCATTGAGCTTGATGAAGCCCTCGGCGTCCTTCTGATCGTAGGCGCCCTTGTCGTCCTCGAAGGTCACCAGCGTCGAGGAGTACAGCGACTTTACGCTCTCGCGGCCGGTGACCATAACGTTGCCCTTGTAGAGCTTTAGCCGCACCTCGCCTTCGACGTGCTCCTGGCTCTTGTCGATCAGCGCCTGCAGCATCTTACGCTCCGGCGTGAACCACATGCCGTTGTAGATCAATTCGGCGTAGCGCGGCATCATCTCGTCCTTGAGGTGCGCGGCGCCGCGATCGAGCGTGATCGACTCGATGCCGCGATGCGCCTGCAGAAGGATGGTACCGCCTGGCGTCTCGTAGACGCCGCGCGACTTCATGCCGACGAAACGATTCTCGACCAGGTCGAGCCGGCCGATGCCGTTGTCGTGGCCGAGTTCGTTGAGTTTCGTCAGGATCGCGGCCGGCGACATAGCCTTGCCGTCGATGCTGACCGCATCGCCCTTGGCGAAGCCGACGCGGACTTCGGCCGGCTTGTCGGGCGCTTCCATCGGCGAAATGGTGCGCTGGTAGACGATCGCCGGCGCTTCCTTCGCCGGGTCCTCCAGCACCTTGCCTTCCGACGACGAGTGCAGAAGGTTGGCGTCGACCGAGAACGGCGCCTCGCCCTCCTTGTCCTTGGCGATCTGAATTTGGTGGTCGCGCGCGAACTGCAGCAATTCCTCACGGCCTTTGAACGTCCACTCGCGCCACGGTGCGATGATCTTGATCGCCGGCTCCAGCGCGTAATACGACAGCTCGAACCGCACCTGATCGTTGCCCTTGCCGGTGGCGCCGTGCGCGACCGCGTCGGCGCCGACCTTGCGCGCGATGTCGATCTGCTTCTTCGCGATCAGCGGCCGCGCAATCGAGGTACCGAGAAGATAGAGACCTTCGTACTGCGCGTTGGCGCGGAACATCGGGAATACGTAGTCGCGGACGAACTCCTCGCGCACGTCTTCGATGAATATGTTTTCCGGCTTGATGCCGGCGCGCAGGGCCTTCTCGCGGGCCGGCGCCAGTTCGCCGCCCTGGCCGAGATCGGCTGTGAAGGTGACCACCTCGCAGCCATAGGTGGTTTGCAGCCATTTCAGGATGATCGAGGTGTCCAGTCCGCCCGAATAGGCGAGCACGACCTTCTTGATATCCTTTTTCACATTGCCGTTCGGCATATTCGCTCTTTCTGCCATGGCCGGAACGCCGCCACCCGCGGCCCGGCCTCTCTTGTTCCCTGTGTTGAACTCAGGATGGATGCCCGGGTCAAGGGCACCGGCTATTCGGTCACGTCCTCGTAGACGTCCATATCCGCGCTGCCGGCCAGGATGGCGCGCCAGCCCTGCAGGAAGGTGCGCACCATCGGGTCGCTCGCCACTTTGTGGCGGTTGAGCTCGAGCCCGGCGTGCGCCGCATACTCGATCTCGATCAGGAGCTGGGCGCGGTCATCGACATTTTGCAGCACGCGGAAGCTCGCACCGCCGAGCGTCCGGTAGAACGGCGCGGCGCTGAGGATGAGTGCCAGCACCTGCTGCGGTTCGCCGAGCGCCCGCAGCTTGATTTGCAGCACCCGCCTGATTTCTTCCTGCGGCTTGGTCACGGGGCCCTCCAGGTACGAATCGGAGCAATTTTAGCATTGTGCGCGCCGGCGCTGTCATAGAAGTGATAGCTCAATCACTGCCGCTTGACGACCATCGGCAGCCTGCCGCCCGGCCGCAACGTTACCCGAAGGACCGTCCGGCTATTCAGCCAAAGCGCCGGCCGCCGGTCGATGTTACCTGGCTAGAGTTCGGTTTTTCGCTTCCGCAGCAGTCCGACAATAAAATCGTGGCCGGGCCGGGCGAGACGCTCGATGGCGCGCTCAACCGCCTCGTCGGTAAGCCGCGTGCGCGGCCAGCGATAGATCAAACCGTGCACCAGCCAGACGATGAGGTAAGTGAATACACAGGCGAACACCGCATCGGAAAAGAAGTGCGCACCCGCGACGATGCGCACAGCCGCCATGCCGATACCCAGCGCCAGGGCTGCGCCATAGGCAAGCGCCCGCCAGGCCGGCGGTACCAGCGCCGCCGGTGCGATCGTCCACATCGCGCCGGAAACGTCGCCGGAAACGAACGAACAGTTGCCGGGACAGTCGCCGCGCGGATCCCACCAGGCAACGAAATGCTGGTCGCCACCGAACTGCGTCACGTCGATCGGCCGCGGCCGGCCCCAATGATCCTTAAGGATGACGTTGGTCAGCAAGCCGGGACCGAGCAGCAATGTTGAGATCAGGAACACAATAGCGCGGCTCGAGATCAGCAGCCGCCGGCGCGGCAATAGCAGCTTAAGCACCAGTGCCGCTACCACCGGAATGATGATCGCCACCCCCACCCACAGCCCGATATCGCGTGCTAACTGAACGCTCGGGTAAAGATGCAGGGCGAACGTGTTGTGACCGGCGTCGTAGATCGGATGGAACGGCGCGGAGATCAGCAGGTCGAGCTGCGGAAAGAGCCCGAAGATCACGCCGACCACGGCGGCCAGGCCAAGCGCAATGAACAATCCGGTGCGATTCATGGGCGCTCGTCTAGCCGAGCAAGACGGCGAAGGGAAGTCAGCGGGTGCGCCAACGGCCGGCATTGCGGCCGGCGATCAGCCAATAAGTGAAGCCGAACACCACGCCGATTGCGGCCGCGATCTCAGCCTCGCGTGAGATCGGCGGCGGCGGATGATCGATCGATTCCTCGTAAGATGCTGTAATGCCCACGCTGTAATAGCCCAGCAGCAGGATCGCGGCGCCAGCCGCCGCATGGATCACGAGCGAGCGGATGGAAAACGCTTCCGCCAGCACGACAGCAATCAGGATGGGCAGGAAGCCGACGACAAGGGTGACACCGGAGGCGAAGGCTGCTGTGCCCCAGAAGAGCATATGCTCGGCCGGATCGGGTCCAAGCATTTGCATTTCGGCACCGAGCAACGCAATGGCAGCGGCGATGCCGCCGGCCATCGTCGCCATGAACAAGGCGAAAAGGATGACGATAATGCGGCCAAGCAGCGCCACCGGCTAGTCCGTCATCGCCATGGCTCGCAGCGCCATGCGCTCGCGGGCGGAAAGCTTCTCGGTCGCGCTCTTGAGCTGGCCGCAGGCCGCCAAGATGTCGCGCCCGCGCGGGGTGCGCACCGGCGAGGCATAGCCGGCGTCGAACACCACTTGCGAGAACTTCTCGATCTGCTCCCAGTCGGAACATTCGTATTTGCTGCCGGGCCAGGGATTGAACGGGATGAGATTGATCTTGGCCGGTATACCCTTCAAGAGCCGAACCAGCGCCTTGGCGTCGTCGATCGAATCGTTGACGCCCTTGAGCATGACGTATTCGAAGGTGATACGTTTGGCGTTGGACAGGCCGGGATAATTGCGGCAGGTGTCCAACAATTGCGCGATTGGGTATTTGCGATTGAGCGGCACCAATTCGTTGCGCAATTCGTCGCGCACCGCGTGCAGCGACACCGCCAGCATGCAGCCGATCTCGGCGCCGGCACGTTCGATATTGGGTACCACGCCGGAGGTCGAGAGCGTGATGCGGCGTTTGGAGATGGCGATGCCGTCGCCGTCGGCGACGATCAGCAGCGCGTCGCGCACGGCGTCGAGATTGTAGAGCGGTTCGCCCATGCCCATCATCACGATGTTGGTGACGCAACGCTCGCCGGTTGGGACGATGCCGTCGGTCGGACGCGTAGCGCCCGGCCAATCGCCCAGGCGGTCGCGCGCGACTATCACCTGACCGACGATCTCATCGGCCGTGAGATTGCGTACCAGGCGCTGCGTACCAGTGTGGCAGAACGAGCAGGTGAGCGTGCAGCCAACCTGGCTGGAGACGCACAGGGTGCCGCGCTCGGTGTCCGGAATGTAAACGCATTCGACTTCATGCGGACGCTCGCCCTGCACCTCGCCCGGCAGCCGCAACAGCCATTTGCGCGTGCCATCGACCGAAACCTGCTCGGCCACCACCTCGGGCCGATCGAGCGTGAAGCGCTGCGCCAGTTCCGCGCGCAGTTCCTTGGAAACGCTGGTCATGGCGTCGAACGAGGTGAGCCCGCGGAAATAAATCCAGTGCCAAAGCTGCTGCACGCGCATCTTGCGTTGCGCTTCCGGGACGCCAATCGCGCCCAAGAGCGCGGCAAGCTGCGCGCGCGTCAGGCCGACCAGCGACGGCCTGTCCGGTGCCACATAGCGCTCAAGCGGCGTCTTCTCGATGAAGGGCGCCGAGGCCGGTGCAATTTCGACTATGCTTGTCATGGGTTCCGGTCGTCATATCCGCGCGCGGCGGCATTGACGACAATATAGGGCGCGGACGCCCTACTTGCACTCCTCCGCCACTTTGTCGAGCGCCTGGCCTAAGCCCTTCAGTGAAAAGGTATCGGTGGTCTTGGTATCCTTGATGGATACGCTCTTGATCACCAGGTCGGCGCCCTTGCGCATGGTATCGACCATTTGCGCTTCCTCGGCGGCGTTCTTGATCCAGGCGCCGTCATCTTGGGTGTACATCGGGTAGTTGGCCGAACCGATGCTGGCGCTCGCATCGTGCCCAATCTTCTGTTTAAAGCCGACAATCACCGACACCTCGTTCTTCACCTTCTCGTCCGGCCGGGTCGAGACGAAGGCGTAGGACGGATCGCGAGGGCGTCCCGCCGGGTCGGTCACCGCCGAAGCCGGCTTGGCCAGCGCGAAGCAAACCTTCTTGCCGCCGGGCGTCGCCGTGTAGGCACCCCAGTCGCCGAACTGACCGAGCAGCACCGCTTGTTCGGTGGGCTCGGCGTTGGCCGCCGGCTTCTTCGGCGCTTGCTGGGGCTTCGCTGCTTGAGGCTTCGCTGCCTGGGGTTTTGCTGCAGGAGCCTTCGGCGTCGGCTGCGTCTGCGCATAGGCCGCTGTGCCACAAACCACGGCGGCGGCGGTCAACATCACAATCGCGGGGCTTTGCCAAAGCGTCTTCGTCATCGGGTCCTACCGGTTGAAGTGAACGACGGCATGCAAGCCGCCCCCTCAAGAACATCTGGATATTAGCGCATTAAGGACGAATATCGACAAGGTGAAGGCGGCAATCTGCCGCGCCATTGCTAAATTATAGGCCCAAACCTGGCGCATCCAAACCGGCCAATGGGCGTGCTAGATAGATTGCAACGCCGACCCGTTCGACCGAGACGCCATGAAAGCCCTGCTCTGCACCCGTTACGGCACTGCCGACGACCTCGAACTTGCCGACATCGCCGACCCCGTGCCCGGACCGGGCGAAGCGGTGGTGCGCGTCAAGGCGGCGGCGCTGAACTTTTTCGACAACCTGATCATCGCGGGCAAATACCAGCACAAGCCGGCCTTCCCCTTCTCTCCGGCTGCCGAGTTTGCCGGCGAAGTCGAAAGCATCGGTACCGGCGTCACTACGCTTTCGCCGGGCGACCGCGTCATCGGCAATATCGGCTGGGGTGCCGCGCGCGAAAAGGTCGCGGTCGCCGCCGAGCAACTCGTTGCCATGCCGGCCGATCTGGATTTCGAGCGCGCCGCCGGCCTCACCGTCACCTACGGCACCACGCTGTATGCGCTGAAGGACCGCGCCAAGCTGAAACCCGGGGAGACGCTGGCCGTGCTGGGCGCGACCGGCGGTACCGGCCTCGCCGCGCTCGAACTCGGCAAGCTGATGGGCGCGCGCGTAATCGCCTGCGCGTCGTCCGACGAAAAGCTCGCCTTCGCGCGCCAGCATGGCGCCGACGACGGGGTGAACTATGCCGCAAGCGATCTCAAGGACGCGCTACGGGCACTTACAGGGGGCAAGGGCGTCAATGTAGTCTACGATCCGATCGGCGGGACGCAAGGCGAAGCCGCGCTGCGCGGTATGGATTGGGGCGGGCGTTTCCTGGTCATCGGCTTTGCCGCCGGCGACATGCCGAAGCTGCCGCTCAACCTGGTGCTGCTGCGCAGCTATGACGTGCGGGGCGTCTATTGGGGCGCCTGGATTCTGCGCGACCCGCAAGGCCATCGTGCCAACATGACGCAAATTCTCGAATGGTGTGCGCAGGGAAAATTATCGTCGCATGTGCACGCGGTCTATCCGCTCGAGCAAGCGCCGGCCGCGCTCAAAGCGATCGCCGCACGTCAGGTGATGGGCAAGGCGATCTTGCGGCCTTAAAGCCGGTTCAGGGCAGTACGCGCCGCTTCGCGATGCAGCGGGCTGATATGGGTCGCGACCAGATTAATTGCAGCGGCCAGTACCGCGGCATCGTCGGTGAAGCCGATCACCGGCAGCACGTCGGGAATGGCGTCGATCGGCAGCACGAAATAGGCGAGCGCGCCGACCAGCGTCGCCTTCACCGGCAGCGGCGTGTCGCGATCGAAGGCGCAGTAATAGGCGGCGAGCAAATCCTCGGCGAACGGAATTTGCGCGGCGACACGGCGCAACTTGCGCCAGAAACTGTCGCGCAGGGCGCTGTCATCCTCATCGCTGGGTCGCGAAAATTCGGTGCGGGCGAAGTCCATCGCACTAATGTGGGCGACCCAAATGGCCGCCGCAAGGCCGCCCGATTTACCATCCGGCCTGCGCCAGAGCAGGCAATCAGCCGGCGAGCTTATCCATCGCCTCGGCGAGCTTGATATCGAGGTCCGTGACACCGCCGGCATCATGGGTCGATAGCGTCACCTCGACGGTCTTGTAGACATTGAACCATTCCGGATGGTGATCCATCTTCTCCGCCACCAGCGCGGCTCGCGTCATGAAGCCGAAGGCCTGGTTGAAATCCTTGAACGTGAATTTCTTGGCGATGGCGTCGCGGCCGGCCACTTCGGTCCAGCCGGCGAGCTTGCCCAAGGCGGCCTTGCGGGCATCCGAAGTCAGTTTCTGCGCCATGACGGCCCTCCCCCACCAACGCCGTGACCCTCGCAAAGGGTCCGCTGCGATCCTACCTCTTATGTGACGATCCCGACCATACGAGGCATTTCATGTCCTGGTCATTGAATATCGGCAAAGTGGCTGGCACGGTCGTGCGCGTCCACCTCACTTTCCTGCTGTTTCTCGCCTGGATCTTCGCCGCGAGCTACAGCCAGGGCGGCGCCGCCACCGCGTGGGACAGCGTGGCCTTCATGGTGCTGCTGTTCCTGTGCGTGTTGCTGCACGAGTTCGGCCATATCTTCACGGCGCGCGCCTTCGGCGTGCCGACGCCCTATGTGACGCTGCTGCCGATCGGCGGCGTCGCCCAGCTCGAGCGCATTCCGGAGGAGCCGGGGCAGGAATTTCTCATTGCCATCGCCGGACCGCTGGTGAACGTGGTCATTACCGGTCTTCTGGTGGCGATCGGCGGCGCGACATTGCAATCCAACGCGGCGGCCGGTCTCGACAACACGCAGTTTTCGCTGATCGACCGGCTGGCGGCGGTGAACCTGTTCCTAGCGCTGTTCAACATGATCCCGGCCTTCCCGATGGACGGCGGCCGCGTGCTGCGCGCGCTGCTTGCCGCCCGCTTCGGCTACGTGCGGGCGACCGAGATCGCCGCGGCCATCGGCCAGTTCGTCGCCTTTGCGCTCGGCTTCATCGGCTTGATGGTCAATCCGATCCTGATCTTCATCGCCATCTTCGTCTATCTCGCCGCCTCCTCGGAAGCGCACATGGTGGCGCTGCGCGCCGCCTCGCGCGGTGTGCCGGTGAGCCACGCCATGGTGACGCATTTCGAGACGTTGACGCCGGAGGAGCATCTGGACGCTGCGGTGCAGACCTTGCTGCAAACCGGCCAGGGCGAATTCCCGGTGGTCGATGGTGCAGGCCTGCCGGTCGGCGTACTCGGCCGCGGCGATCTGATCCGCGCCATCAAGCAGCGCGGCCCCGACGCCCGCGTCGCGGACGCCATGATCGCGGTCATGCCCACCATCGGCCACCGCACAACCTTGGAGCAGGCATTCAAGCTGCTGCAACAGAAACAGGCGCCGGCGGTCGGCATCACCGATGCCGGCGGCAAACTGATCGGCTTGGTCACCGGCGAGACCATCGCCGAGATGGTGATGCTGTCGGAAGCGATGCCCGGAGGCAGCCAATCCGGGCCCTGGGGCCGTCCGGCGGGGGTGTGAGAACGGAGTCATCCACCCGTCGTCTTTCCTTTTTCCGGCTGTCAGAAAGCGCGTCCACCCTCCGCGGTGATTCGGCGGAGCCCATTTTATGTCCCGCGTCTTGCGCGCCGGCAGAGCGCCAACGCGCCGCCGGTTCCTGACGACTATTGCCTCGGCGGCGGCGGGGACCGCGCTCGGCGGTCTGGCCGCGCCCGCCTTCAGCCGCTTGGCCGAGCGGCCGGTCATCACCCATGGCGTGCAATCAGGCGACGTATCGGCCGAGTCCGGCATCGTGTGGGCGCGCGCGGACCGTCCCGCGCGCATGTTGATCGAGACGGCGACCACCGAGAGTTTCAAGGATATCCGCAATGCGGCCTACGTCGATGCACTGCCGGAGAGCGATTTCACGGCCAAGGCGCTGATCGAGGATCTACCGGCAGGCCAAGATATTTTCTACCGGTTGCGGTTTCAGGATCTGTCGTCGCCCAATGTGATCGGCGAGCCGGTGGTCGGCCGTTTTCGCACGGCGCCCCGCGACACCCGCCCGGTCTCGTTCGTGTGGTCGGGCGACACCGCCGGCCAGGGCTGGGGCATCGACTCCTCGCGCGGCGGCATGCGCACCTATGCGACGATGCTAAACAACCGACCCGACTTCTTTGTCCATTGCGGCGACAACATCTATGCCGATTGCGCGATCCCCGCGAAGTTAAAACTGCCGAACGGCGGGACCTGGCGCAATATCGTCACCGAAGAGAAAAGCAAGGCCGCCGAAACGCTCGCCGAGTACCGCGGCAACTATAAATACAACCTGCTCGACCAGAATCTGCGCGCCTTCAATGCCGAGGTGCCGATGTTCGCGCAGTGGGACAATCACGAAGTCATGGAAGAGTGGTGGCCGGGCGAGCCGCTCAATCGGCGCGGCTACGTCGAGAAAAATGCGATGCTGCTCGCCGCGCGCGGTTGCCGTGCATTCCATGAGTTCATGCCGTTGCGTTATACGCCAGCGGAACCGGGGCGCATTTATCGCAAAATTTCCTACGGTCCGCTTCTCGACGTGTTCCTACTCGATATGCGCAGTTATCGCGGCCCGAATGACGGGCGCCCGGCGGATCACTACGGCCCTGATGTTTACCTTCTCGGTCCAGCCCAACTTGCTTGGCTTAAGCGTGAACTCGCGCGCTCCAAGGCAACCTGGAAGGTGATTGCTTCCGACACGCCGCTCGGCACGATCGTTGCCGGCGCGCCCGGCGCCCGCAGGCCGCTCGGCCGTGGCATTGAGATCGCCGATCTGCTGTCGTTCATGCAGCAAGCCAGCATTCGCAATACGCTATGGATTACGGCCGACCTGCATTACACCGCCGCCCACTATTTCGATCCGAACCAGGCGGTGTTCCAGGACTTCGAGCCATTCTGGGAATTCGTTTCCGGCCCGATCCATGCCGGCACATGGACCCCGAGCAAGCTCGACACCACGTTCGGTCTGCACGTGGTCTACCAAAGCGCTGCGAGCCGCGAGCAAGGCGAAAACCTCGCCCCCTGCTTCGGCTTGCAGTTCTTTGGCCGGGTGGCGATCGATGGGACGACCGGCGTGCTTACGGCTACTCTCAAGGATATCCACGATCGGGCGCTTTGGTCGAAACAGATCGAGCCGAAATCCGATCGAAACGCCCGCAGTACGCGACCATCACTGCCCGGTTGAATCTTCTAATCCCCAAAACCATCGGTGCGATGGTGATGCTGTCGGAAGCGATGCCGGAAGGCAGCCAATCCGGGCCCTGGGGCCGGCCGGTGGGGGCTTAACCGCGTACCGGCGGCCGCCTAACTAGCGGTTGCTTCCGGCCGCTTCGTGACTATATTGCGCCGCAACAGCTTCGCGTCGCGGGTCACAGGATTGCCGACCGGCAATCCTGTTGTCATTTGGAAGATGGATTTCCGAAGGAAATCCTTTTGGGGCCCGCGCTTCGGCTTTTTTTGGACATCGCATGAATCTTCGCAATATCGCCATCATCGCCCACGTCGACCACGGAAAGACCACGCTGGTCGACCGGCTGCTGCAGCAATCCGGCGCCTATCGCGAGAACCAGCGCGTGGTCGAGCGCGCCATGGATTCCAACGACCTCGAGCGCGAGCGCGGGATCACCATCCTGGCCAAGGCGGCCTCGGTGGTCTGGAAAGACGTCCGCATCAATATCGTCGATACCCCGGGTCACGCCGATTTCGGCGGCGAGGTTGAGCGTATCCTCAACATGGTGGACGGCGCGCTGGTGTTGGTGGACGCCGCCGAGGGCCCGCTGCCGCAGACCAAATTCGTCGTGTCGAAGGCGCTCAAGATGGGCCTCAAGCCCATCGTCGTCATCAACAAAGTGGACCGCTCCGACGCGAGACCGGTCGAAGTCATCAACGAGGTGTTCGACCTGTTCGCCGCGCTCGACGCCACCGACGAGCAGCTCGATTTCCCGATCCTCTACGGCTCGGCCAAGCAGGGCTGGATGGCGACCAAGCTGGACGGCTCGCACGACGACGGCATGCAGCCGCTGTTCGATCTCATCCTGGCCCACGTCAAGCCGCCGGTGGTGGAACAAGGGCCGCTGCGCATCCTCGGCACCATCCTGGAAGCCAATCCCTATCTCGGCCGCCTCGTCACCGGCCGCATCACCTCCGGTTCTGCAAAACCCAACCAGCCGGTGAAGGTGCTCGACCACGACGGCAAGCTGATCGAAACCGGCCGCATCACCAAGCTGCTCGCTTTCCGCGGCATTGAGCGCGTGCCAGTAGAGGATGCGCAAGCGGGCGACATCGTCGCCATCGCCGGGCTGCCGAACGCGACCGTCGCGATGACGATCTGCGATCCGTCGGTGGAAACGCCGATTCCGGCGCAACCGATCGACCCGCCGACGCTGGCGATGATCTTCCGCGTCAACGATTCCCCGCTCGCCGGCACCGAAGGCAGCAAGGTCACCGGCCGCATGATCCGCGACCGGCTGCTGCGCGAAGCGGAAGGCAATGTGGCGCTGCGCGTGCGCGAGAGCGACGAGAAAGATTCCATGGAAGTCGCCGGCCGCGGCGAATTGCAGCTCGGCATCCTGATCGAGACCATGCGGCGCGAGGGCTTCGAGCTGTCGGTGTCGCGGCCCAAGGTGCTGCTGCGCGATGACCCCGCTACCGGCGAACAGCTGGAACCGATCGAGGAGGTCGTCATCGACGTCGACGAAGTTCATTCCGGCATCGTCGTGCAGAAGATGTCGGAGCGCAAAGCCGAGTTGCTGGAGATGAAGCCGTCCGGCGGTCATCGTCTGCGGCTGGTGTTCCACGCGCCGACGCGCGGACTGATCGGCTACCAGGGCGAACTGCTCACCGACACGCGCGGCACCGCCATCATGAACCGGCTGTTCCACTCTTACGCGCCGCACAGGGGTACGATCCAGGGCCGCCGCAACGGCGTGCTGATCTCCAACGACCAGGGCGAGGCGGTGGCCTATGCGTTGTGGAACCTGGAAGACCGCGGCCCGATGATGATCGAGCCGGGCTGGAAGGTCTACCGCGGCATGATCGTCGGCGAGCACACCCGCGACAACGACCTGGTCATCAACGTGCTCAAGGGCAAGCAACTCACCAATATCCGCACCACCTCGAAGGATGAAGCGGTCCGCCTCACGCCGCCGATCCGCATGACACTGGAAAAAGCGCTGGCCTATATCCAGGACGACGAATTGGTCGAGGTGACGCCAAAGTCGATCCGTCTGCGCAAGAAGCTGCTCGACGAGACCGACCGCAAGCGCGCCGATCGCGCAAAGGAAGCCGAGGCCGTTTAAGCCTTGGCTGCCGCATTCGTGTCGATGCTGTCCTAAATTGGGACGATTCGAATCTGAAAAATCGAATCACCTGGCGCGGCGCTGCCGTTCAACTCGTGTTGTGAACACCGTGCGTGCGCGCGATTGGCGCAGCGTCTCGCGCCAACGACGCGGTTTATCAGCAGCTACAGCATGTTTCCGCTGGCACTGTGACCAGTAATCCACACCGTTAACGCATCATTAAACATAGGGCTTGAAGGCCGCAGAGTTCGTTGCTTCTATTCTGCAATGAGTACGACCCTCATAGAGATTCGCCGTGCCAAGGCCTGCGATGCGGTGGACGTCGCAACCACGCACGACCAGGCATGGCGCACGGCCTATCAGGGCATCATCCCGGGCAACGAACTCGACAAGCTGATCAACCGGCGCGGACCGGACTGGTGGGATAGCGCCATCCGCAAAGGCAGCCGCATCACCATCCTGCAATTCGGCGAGCAGATCGCCGGCTACGCCAATTACGGGCGCAACCGGGCGCGCAGCTTGTTCTATGACGGGGAAGTCTACGAGCTTTATCTGCGTCCCGAGTTCCAGGGGCTGGGCTTCGGCCGCCGCCTGTTTTCCGCCGCGCGCAAGGACCTTACGCAGAGCGGTTTGAAAAGCCTTGTGGTATGGGCGCTTTCCGATAACGAGCCGGCGGTGGAATTTTATCGCGCGCTCGGCGGCCGCGCGGTGGCGCGGTCCTCGGAACGGTTCGGGGCCAAGACGCTCGACAAGGTGGCCTACGCCTGGCAGTGAGGCGTTCCTTCACAATCTAAGAATTGTCTTAAATCTTCGGCGCCGGCAGGCCGTTCTGCAGGCAGGCGGCGTGCATCGTGTTGAGCAGCAGGCAGGCGATGGTCATCGGTCCGACGCCGCCGGGAACCGGTGTAATCGCACCGGCAATCTGCTTCGCCTCGGCATAGGCGACATCGCCGACGATGCGCGATTTGCCGCCCTCGCCCGCAATGCGATTGATGCCGACGTCGATCACGGTCGCACCCGGCTTGATCCACGCGCCGCGAACCATCTCGGGGCGGCCCATCGCGGCGACCAGCAAGTCCGCGCGGGCGCACACCGCCTCCAAATCGAGCGTCTTGGAATGAGCGATCGTCACCGTCGCATTCTCCGCCAGCAGCAATTGCGCCACCGGTTTGCCGACGATATTGGAGCGGCCGATCACCACTGCCTCCAGGCCTGCGAGCGAGGCGTGCACGGTCTTGGCCAGCCGCACGCAGCCAAGCGGCGTGCAGGGCACTAGCCCCGACAGCCCGCTGGCGAGCCGCCCGGCATTGAGCGGATGGAACCCGTCCACGTCCTTGTCCGGATCGATCGCCGAGATGATTTTGTTCGGATCGATCTGCGGCGGTAGCGGCAATTGCACCAGAATACCGTTCACCTTCTCGTCGGCGTTGAGCCGCGCGATCAGATCGAGCAATTCGGCCTCGCTGGCGGTCGCCGGCAAATGCTGATCGTATGGCTGTATGCCGGCCGCGGTAACCGCGTTGGACTTGTTGCGAACGTAGATCTTGCTGGCGGGATTTTGGCCGACCAGCACGACCGCAATACCCGGCACAACGCCGCGATCGCGCAGGAGGCGGTGCACCGCATCCGTCACCTTGCCACGCAGATCCGCTGCGATCGCCTTGCCGTCAATAATGCGCGCCGTCATGGGCTGACTTTCGAATTCGTCCGACGGGCAAGCCTTAGCGCGCGGCGACAATTTTCTCCAGGGCTGAGATCAGCGCTGGGCCGTAGCCCGATATGGTCAGCCGCTTGATGCGGGCCGTGGCGCCCGCGGCGAGCGCAACGTCGCGCGGTGGGACACTGACCGCCTTGGCGATGAGCCGCACCAGCGCCGTATTCGCCTCGCCCTCGCTCGGCGCCGCCCGCACCCGCACCTTGAGAACGCTACGGCCGTCGGCCAACAGCTCGACCCCGTCGATAGAATCGCGGCCGCCTTTGGGCGTCAGCCGAATGCTCAGTGCGACGCCGCCAGCCATCGCCGACCATGGCCGCACCAAGGTCATTTTATAGATGTTCGCGCATGATCTTGTCCGAATACCGGTACCCATCCCCGATCGGGGTCGAGGACATGCTTTTCGGGATCATGCGCAGGGTCAAAATACGTTCGGATAGATGTAGCGGACGATCACGTTTTCCAGGAACAGAATGAGCAGAATCAGGATCACCGGCGACACGTCGATGCCGCCGAGATGGGGCAGCATCGAACGAATGGGCCGCAGCAGCGGCTCGGTGAGGCGGTACAGGAAATCGCCCACCATATGCACGACCTGGTTGCGCGTGTTGACCACGTTGAAGGCGACCAGCCACGACAGGACGGCGGCGGCGATCAGCATCCAGATGTAAATTTGCAGCACCAGCAGAATGATATCGAGGACCGCGCGCATGAATTTCCGCCTGTTCGAGGTGGGCGGAAATTAGCGGGTCGCATGGCCCTGAACAAGCCGACCGGTGGATGGAGCGGCCTGCGAACCGTATCCTTGACAGGCCGGAACCCTGGTCCTAAATGGCGCCCACTCGCTGAAAACCGCGCAAAGACTAGCGTTGCGCCGCGAAGGCGGGGCCGTAGCTCAGTTGGGAGAGCGCCTCGTTCGCAATGAGGAGGTCAGGGGTTCAAATCCCCTCGGCTCCACCAGCCTTCGTTCCTCCGGAGCGTCGGCTGGCAAGGCAGCCCGCATTCACAGGTGGGCGTCCTGTTAATCAAATCGACCAATCCGTACTGTCCGCGGATCCGCGATCGAAATCGATCGTCGCCGCCGGTAGCGGAATCACGATCTCGCAGCGCAAGCCGACGGGCTCGAACGCGAGGCGGGCGCTACCGCCGAGCTCGCTGGCGATACTGCCTTCGATCAGCTTGGAGCCAAAGCCGCGCTTTCGTGGTTCGGCGACCGCCGGCCCGCCCTGCTCTACCCAATCGATGCGCAAGGTGGCGGGACCATTGGATGCAGCGCGATCAACCTGCCAGCGGATTTCGATGCGGCCGCCCGGAACCGACAACGCGCCGTATTTGGCAGCGTTGGTGACGAGCTCGTGGAACGCCATAGCCAAGGTCAGCACCGCGCGCTGGCGCAACACAAAGTCCTCGCCACGCAGCACGATCCGGTCCGGCCCGCCACCGATATAGGGCGCGATGCTGGCTGACAGGACCTCACGCAATTCGGCGTTCTGCCAATGGTGTCTGGTTAGCTGGTCGTGCGCCTTGGAGAGCGCGATCAGGCGGCCCTCGAAGTTCTCACGAAAAACCGCCGGCGTGGGAGCGCCGCGCGCAGTCTGCGACGCCAACGACTGCACGGTCGCCAGCGTATTTTTCACGCGGTGATTCAACTCGTCGATCAGCAGCTTCTGGCGCTGCTCCGCTGCCTTGCGTTCGGTGATATCTTGCACAACGCGGACCAGATAGAGCAATTTTCCGTCGGCGGCGCGCACCGGCGAGGAGCGCACCGACAGCCAGATGATCCGGCCGTCCTTGCAGTTGAACCGTTTCTCCACCGAGTAGAACTCCAAATCGCCGTTTACCTGCTTGCGGAAGCCTTCGCGGTCTGCGTCGGCATCGGCGGGATAGGTATGGGCGAACAGTCTGCTGGCGAGCAGATGTTCGCGGCTGTAGCCCGTGATGGCGCAAATCGCCTCGTTGACGCGCAGGAACCTGCCGTCGGGCGCGATCTCCGAAATTCCGATCGCGGCATGCTCATAGGTTGCCGCCAAACGCTGCTCTTGCACGAGCGCATGCAGACGCGATTGTTCCAGCGCGGCGGCCGTGCGCTTTCGCTCGGTTATATCGATAAAACAATTCACCGCGCCGATCACTTCGCCCTTCGCGTTGCGCAGCGGATCGATGTTGAGCGACACCGTCACGCGCGCGCCATCCATACGCTCGACGATACGTTCGACGTCGCGCGCCGGCTTTCCGGTCGCCAGCACTTCGGCTAGTTCCGAGCGCCGCAATGGCGTGCCGTCAATGTCGAAGAATCGCGCGGCCGCGGTGAATTCCTGGTGCGTTTGCCCCGGTTGCGGGACGCGACCCCAGATCTCAACGGCGCCGCTGTTGTACTGGAGGATGGTGCCCTGGGCGTCACAAATGAAGGTTGCGACCGGCAGCATGTCGAGAATGCCGGCCGACGCGGGCAACACGGTGCCTGGCTCCGCGAGCGTTTGCCGGCTAGGGGGCCGGCCATTGTCGTTTGAATCCAGCATCCGCCCCGCCTCCGAGCGTCAGCCTCCGGCTCCCCCCAGGTCCCCTGGCACAACGATCCGGCCTGACAGCAATTTGTCAATGGCCCGGGTTGCCGACATAGCCGGCGCGCAAGCTAATGGGCAATAGCGGCCGCGTGGCTGGCCGGCTTGCGGCCGATCCAGTGGTCGATGAAGACGGCGAGCCAGTTGCGCGAGGCATGGTCGTGAACCGCGCGGTCGGCGATGTGCTCGTGGCGCTGCTTGGTGCCCGGGAGTTCCATGCGATGGGCGCCGCGTACCAGCCAGCGATACATCATGGCGTGCGTGACCTCGGGGTGGAACTGCAGCGCATAGCCGGCGCCGTAGCGAAACGCCTGCACCGAGAAAGCATCGCCCTCGGCCAGCAATTCGCCGCCCGCCGGCAAATCGAAGCCCTCGCGATGCCATTGATAAACATGGTCGGGCCAATCGGGACAGATTGCCCGACCGGCCTCGGTCGGACGGATCGGGTAGTAGCCAACCTCGGCATGGCCTTGCGGATGCGGATAGACGCGGCCACCGAGATGGCACGCCATCATCTGCGCGCCCAGGCAGATGCCGAGATACGGTTTTTTGTCGCGCAGCGGCACGCCGATCCAGTCGATCTCGCGGTGCACGAATTCCTCGTTGTCGTTGGCGCTTTGCGGCCCGCCGAAAATCGCCGCGCCGGCGTACTCGTCCATTGTCTCCGGCAGCGGATCGCCGAAACGCGGGCGCCGGATATCGAGCGGATAGCCGAGTTTCGACAGCACCTGGCCGACTCGCCCGGACGAGGAATGCTCCTGGTGCAGGATGAGAAGGACCGGTTTCAACATGGCGATTCAGCGCGCGATTCTGCGCCGGGATCGACTACTAACCGCTTTACCGGGATTTGCAATATCGGCGGCGGGCGGCGGCTATGTGGTTCGCGCGGGCCTGCGCCGACGCTGGCGGGCGTCCACCAGCGCCAGCACCAAGCGGCGCGGAAGACTGCGGACTAATAGGACGACCAGCTTGTTGACGAAACCCGGTACGACGGTCCGCCGGCCCCGCATCAGTCCGCGATAACCCTCGATCGCCACGCGCTCCGCACTGAGGCTGAGAATAGCCGGCGCCATACTGGCGGAAAGGCCAGCGCGCACCGCAAATTCGGTCGGCACCGGACCCGGGCAAAGCACCGTCACCCGTATCCCTCGTGATTTGAGCTCGCTGTGCAGCGCCTCGCTGAAAGACAGCACGTAGGCTTTGCTGGCGTAATAAACGCCCATACCCGGTCCCGCCATGAATCCGGCTATCGAACCGACATTGAGGATGCCGCCGCGATGACGCGCCAGGCTGTCGACAAAGGCGAGCGACAGTTCGGTGAGCATACGCACATTGACGTCGATCATCGCCAGTTGCTCGGCGCGGTCGAGCGTG
>DASXBN010000095.1:0-58478 GCA_036491675.1 Pseudolabrys sp.
GCGCTTAATCTTACATTCCAAACTAGTAATTTGCATCCAGAATTATGTATCGCCGCCAAAGCTCTGCAAATTCTTCACCAGCTCTGCGGAAAGCGGCAGATTGCGGGCATAAAACCGCTCGATTTGATTGACCGAAGTTCCCGCATTCTTGGCGAGCGTGTAGATATTCACCTTACCCTTGCTAAGAGTAAGCCGCATACAAATCGCCGTATGACGTAGCGAATAAAGTGCGTGTGTATGTTCAAAGATTGGGTTCTGCTTTAGAGCGCATCGTTGTAGAAGCGCATTGAATTGCCTCTGCGCAATCCGTTTTGCGCTTGATCTATTTTTGTATTGCGGAAAAAACAAGTAGTTGCCGGGTCCCGAAAGATCAGGATATCTATCTTTGATCCGATTATAGACGGTCACCGCGGCGGGCATCGTCGTCGAAACACGGTATCCCGTTTTCCCATCTGCAATCGTCAGCAAGAGTGCTTTCGGATCATCAGATATCGTCACATGTTTGTGCTTCAATTGGTAAAGCTCAGACTCGATTGGTCTGATGAAGGAATGCGTCAAAAATAGTATCAGATCGTGCAGCTCATCGGTGATGACTGATTCCCTGACACGGACGTGTTCAGCTGCCATTGCCTTGGCGGTATCGAGCAATTTCTTGTATTCGTCCTCTTCCTTCGAGACCAACGGATAGAACCGAAAGAACGGGCGAGGGGTGTCTTTTCGTGAGATCCTCGGCAGGGCAGGGACGATGGAAATTACCCCTTTGTCACGGGCAAATTTGAGAACCTTGGAAAACGTACTCGCCAGGTGGTTCATCGTTGCTGGTTTAAGGGCGCTGTCCCTCTTTCGAACCCATTCAAGATATTCGAGGTAATCGGTTGTCTGAATTTCACTGATCGAAGTCTTATTGAATTTCCGATTGATCCCCCACTTGAGATGGTTGAGGTAGAAGTTAGTGTTTGCCCACAAACGATTATGGAGTTCGCCCCGTTGCCCTTTCGCTTTTTCAAGCGAAATTAGTTCGTCCGCAAAATGACCAAACGTCTGGTTCTGTGGGACAGTCGACTCGGCATTTCGGATAGTTGAGACAAACAACTCCTCGGCAACCTTGCGTGCCTCCAAACGGGAGGTTTCTTTAGTCGACCTGACGATGTTCCGTCCCGAACGGGTGTCACGGATGCGGGCATACCAATAAGGCGATGCGTTGATTTGATAGATAGCGAGCCCCTTGTGAATCTGTTGTATCTTGCCTTTGAGCGCACTTGGCGACGGCATTAGGGGCACCGAATCATCGATCGAAATAAGTGTAAACTAGAAGTATAAACAATCGAATTATATCAATAAAAACAGTATGGGCAACTGTCCTCATAACCTGAAGGTCGTAGGTTCAAATCCTACCCCCGCAACCAAATCCAACCTAACCATTTGAAATCAATAGATTAGTTTGTTCCTGGGTCGGTGGGTCAGACCTGTCGCCGATAAACCGTTGCCCACGATTTGGAAGACAAGTGCTGGTTTAGGTAGCTTCCTCTCTAATTCGGCACTCCTTCACGCGCGCAAGGCAGCCTTGAACTTTCGCGACGATAGGGCCATGACCCGTCGCCCGCTACCGTAACCTTTGGCGGTCGCGTCGGCAGGGCACAAAAATGAAAAGCAGCGTTAAAAATTTGATCGGGGAGGGGCGGTGAAACACCTATTGCAGGCGGCAAAAGTCGTCGTTGTGCTCGCCTGTGGCGCGCTTGTTTCAGCATTTGTTCGGCCGGCACAAGCGCAGGATTTCTCCGGCAAGCCGATACGAATCATCGTTGGGTTGGTGGCCGGCGGAGCCACCGACGTGACCGCGCGGCTGATTGCGCAAAAGCTGACGGAAAGCCTGCACACCAACGTTTATGTCGAGAATAAACCAGGCGCCGCCTTTGAACCTGCCTTGCGCGAGCTCACGGCCGCGCCACCGGACGGCCACACGCTGTTCATGATTTCGGCGGCCGTGGTTGTCACTTAGCCGTTCCATAAGGACTATCCGTTCGATCTCGCCAAGATGACGCCGGTGACGGAAGTGTCGGACGGACCCTTCATCGTGGTCTCGCGTAAGACGCTTCCCTTCAAGACCATCAACGACCTCATCGCCTACGGGAAGGCCAACCCCGGCAAGCTGACCTTCGGTTCCGGCGGCGGCGCCGGCAGTTCGCTGCACCTGGCGGCCGAATTGCTGCGGCTTCGCTCCGGCATCACCATCGTCAACGTTCCCTACAAAGGGGCCGCGGCTTCGCTCAACGATTTGCTCGGCAGCCATATCGACGCCATGTTCGATGCAATGCCGGTCGAGGTCGCGCAGGTGAAAGCCGGCAACGTCGTCGGATTGGCGGTCACCAGCGCCAAGCGCTCCCCGGCGTTGCCCGATGTGCCGACCATGAACGAGTCCGGCTTCAAGGATTTCGTCGTGAGCAATTATTTCGGTTTGCTGGCGCCGCCGAACACGCCGCCGGCGATCGCCAAGGAGCTGCGCGATGAAGTCGCCAAGGCCGTGGCAGCGCCCGACCTGGTCGAGCAGTTCAAGCAACAGGGCATGGCGCCGGTCGCCAGCGAGCCGGCGGAGTTCGGCGATTTGATCAAGGCCGAGCTTGCCCGCTGGGCCCAGGTCATCAAAGATTCCGGCGTAACACCGCAATAATCCGCATATACCTCAGCAGGCATTGGCAGCCGCCCCCCGCGCAACGGAGCGTTCTATGAGTCGTGGCCCTTGGATCGATCATTTCGGCGATAATTTTCTTTGGTCAAATGCGACTCTGATCCTGAAGGGGATGGCGCCCTACGGCGTCGTGTCGCTCGAGGAGATCGATCGTGTCTGCGAGAAATTACGTGCGCGCGAGAGCGAGCCGGACCGCGGGTTGACGTGGCGGCAAGAATGGCGCGCCATGGGCGAGCTGATTGAGCAGCGAGGCGACGACGCCTTGGCAAAAGGCCACCCGATCACCGCCGGCGATTATTACCTTCGCGCCGGTATCTATCACTACAACGCGGAGCGCTTCATCGTTCCCGGCCCGGAAAAAAAGGCGCAAGGCGCGCAGGCCTACAAGGTCTGGCACCAGGGCATCACGCTGCGTTGCCCGAACGTCGAATTCGCCGAAGTGCCCTACGACGGCACCACACTGCCGGCACTGTTCATGAAGGCGCAGACCGGGGCGGCGGCGCCGACAGTTGTTGTCCTCAACGGCATGGATAACGCCAAAGAGATGAGCGTATTTTTCTGCGGCCTCGAATTCGCCCGCCGCGGCTACAACACGCTATGTCTCGACGGCCCTGGCATGGGCGAGACGCGGCGCATGCGCGACATGCCGAGCCGCTTCGACTACGAAATCCCCGGCGCGGCGGCCTTCGACTTCCTCGCCAAGCGCGCGGATGTCGATGCCAAACGCATCGCCATCATGGGCTACAGCTTCGGCGGCTATTACTCCGCGCGCGTCGCGGCCTTCGAGAAGCGCTATGCCGCCTGCATCGCGTTGTCCGCGCTGCACTGGGATCTCGCCGCCTGGCAGCAGAAGATCAAGGACGCCAATAAGAACGCACCGAAATCGGTCGCCCAGTCGAACTTCCAATGGCGCTGGGTCGCCGGCGCCAAGGACGAAGACGAAGGCATCGAGATCGCCAAAAAATTCACGCTGAAGGACGTGGCGAAGAACATCACCTGTCCCTTCCTCGTCACGCACGGCGGTAACGACCGGGTGGTGCCGGTCGAGAATGCCCGCAAGCTCTATGATGCGGCCGGTTCGGCCAACAAGACGATCAAGATCTTCACGGCCGAGGAGGGCGGTGCCGAGCACGCCCATGTCGACAACCGCCAGGTCGGCATCGACTTTGCCGCCGACTGGCTCGCGGACAATATGTAGATCTGTTTCGTCCTAGCGCGCCGCCTGATCGATGCGTCTCTTGTAGCCGGGCGGAAATTTTCCCGCGAGCGCATCGCGCATCCAGTCGGCGACCTGCAGATAGAAGTCCGGCAGCCGGCTGCCGAAAACGTGCGTCTCGTCCTCGTAGACCCACATCTCCTTCGGGCACGACAGCAGATCGAACATGCGCTCGCCGTCCTCGAGCGGACACAGTTCGTCGTACTCGCCCATCGCCAGCAGCGTCGGACACTTAATCTTGCCGGCGAGCGGCTCGAGCGTCATCTGCGCCGCCATGGCGTCGAACGCATCCTCGTCGCGGACGTTCGACATGTACATGTAATTGGCGCGATAGGCGGGCTTGGAGTGCTTGAAGATGGTGTCCTTCTGTAGATAGTTGCCCATGGCGCCGACCAGCGCCTTCACCCGCGGGTCGAAGGCGGCGACGCGCGGCCCCCAATAGCTGCCCATGCTCCAGCCGTAGATGCCGACCTTGCTTGCGTCGAGCTCGGGAATGGTCTCGATGAAGTCGATCGCTGCCTTGCCGGCGCGCTCGAAATTATCGAGCGTGACCCAGGTCTCGCGCGTGTTGCTCTCGCCCTGACCAGGACCGTCGATGGAGAGCGTCGCCATGCCGCGGCGGCGGAAATGATTGTGATAGGGGCTCGGCATGTATTCCTTGATGGTGTCCATGCCGGGGATGACCAGCACGCATGGCGTTTTGCCTTTGGCGCCCGGCACGGTCTGCAAGATGCCGGGAATCGTCTTGCCGTTCTCGAACGGGATCTCGACGCGGCGCACCGGGGCTTCGTCGAACAATTCAGTGAAGCGCGTGTAGCAATGGACCAGGCGTTTATACAGCTCGAGCTTGCGCGGCGTGTTGGCGTGCAGCACGCCGCAGGGCGGACCGTAATAGAGCGCCGCGCGGTAGTAGAACTCGGCGGCGCTCTCCCGATGGCCGTTCGCTTCGGCCTCCTCGGCGAGCTTCTGCTCCTGTTCGGCGGTACGCACCCATTGCTTGACGACCGCTGCCGGATGCTTGATGCGCTCGGTGGTGCGGCGCACGTCGGCGGGGCGGAAGCCCCATTCGACGAACATCACGGAGCGGAAGCCGAAGACGTCGAGGACCTTGTAGAATTCCTCGTTCACCCATTTTTGCGCGCGCCGGCTGCGATCGTTCAAACTGGCCTCCTGATTTCTAGAAAAAATCTCGCCGGCGCAACGGCCGGCGCTCAACGTTAGAACGCGAACGGTTATTGCCCTTTCAGGCCTTTGGCCTCGATGAAGGCCCCCCAGTTCTTGACGTCGCTCACCACACGCGCTTGCAGCTCCGGCCCCGGCGCGTAATCGGATGTGATGTCGAGCGCCTTTAGTCGTTCGCTGAGTTCGGGTGTTTTCAAGGCGGCCTGAATCGCTTGTTGCAATTTCGCCGTCACGTCGGCCGGCAAGGCTTTCGGTCCGAACACCGCAAACCAGAAGCGCAGATCGACGTCGGCGTGCTTGACGCCGGCTTCTGCCAGCGTCGGCACCTGCGGCATCGCCGGCGAGCGCGCCTTGCCGGTGACCGCGAGACATTTGATCCGCTTGGTATCGACCAAAGGTTTCGCCACCTGGCTCGACGGCAGCGTGAGGTCGACATGCCCTGCGATCAGGTCGGCCATGGCCGGGCCGCCGCCACGATAGGGCACGTCGATGGCATCGATATTTCCGCCGTCGCGCACCACGTCCCATACCAATTGCGACACCGAGGTTACGCCGGCCGATGCAAAGGTCAGTTTTTTGGCCGATGCATGCGACAACGCGGCCAGTTCCTTCATGTCATTGGCCGGCACGGTATTGGCCACGCATATTGCCAGCGGCGACGTCGCGGCAAAGGCGACCGGCGTGAATTCCGTGGTTGGATCGAATTGCGGCTTGATGTCCTTGAAACCGGCGCGGATCACCAATGCGTTTTCCGCCATCATCAGCGTGTAGCCATCGGCATTCGCCGAGGCCACGGTTCGCCAGCCGACGTAGCCGCTGGCGCCGGCAACGTTTTCGACGAACACCGTCTGTCCGAGCTCCTTGCTCAGCGGACCCGACAAGATGCGGGCGAATGTGTCGGTGGCGCCGCCCGGTCCGAAGCCGACGATGAGGCGAATCGAGCGATTGGGAAAATCGCTTGCGGCCCAACTTTGTGAAACCGCCGCAATGCCGAGAAGTACACCAGCAGATAAAATCGACAACAAACGGCGCATAGTGGTTGCCTCGCGCTGATCTGACGTTTCTTATTGGCGGTTGAGACTACTGTATCGGCAATAATCCATCCAGATAGGCCGCAAGCGATCCTGCGCAGATCGGTTGACCTTCAATTGGCGGATGGTTCGCCCGTTTTCATTTCCTCAATACAAAGCGAAAGAGCCTGCTTCCAGTCCGGCAGCGCGGTCGCAAATCGCTGGCTGAGCCGCTCCGGGGCAAGACAGGAATTCTTCGGCCGCGCGGCCGGCACCGCATATTCTTTGCTCGGAATCGGCTTGAGCCGCGGCAGGCGTTGCGCGGAAAGCAAGCCGTGGCGCTGTGCATCCTCCAGAATGGCTTGGGCAAATCCGTACCAGCTTGTTGCACCGGACGCGGTCAGATTGAAAATTCCCGATGCGAACCGGCCCTGTGCCCGTTCCTGGCTAGCGGCGCGCACGATCAGCGCCGTCGCGTCCGCGATGTTGCGGGCCCAGGTCGGCGCGCCGATCTGATCGTCGACGATGCGCAATTCCTCGCGTTCGGCCGCCAATCGCAGGATCGTGCGCACGAAGTTTTGCTTGCGTCCGGCATAAACCCAGCTCGTACGCAAAATGACATAATCGCCGCCGGCTTGGCGCAGCGCGGTTTCGCCCGCCAACTTGCTGCGCCCATAGGCGTTGATGGGATGCGGCGCGTCGTCCTCGGTGTAGGGCGTCTCCTTGGCGCCATCGAAGATATAGTCGGTCGAGTAATGGACGAGCAGGATTCCGGCCTTGCGCGCCGCTTCCGCTATCGCGCCGACGGCCGTGCCATTGACCGTGGTTGCGAGTTTTTCCTCCTGCTCCGCCTTATCGACCGCCGTATAGGCGCCAGCGTTCACGACGACGTCAGGTTTTATGCTGCCAATGAGCTTTGGCAAGAGTTCGGGTTGCGACAAATCGCACCGGCGCCGGTCGAGCGCAACGACGTCACCGAGCGGCATCAGGCTTCGGTTGAGTTCCCACCCGACCTGGCCTCCAGCGCCCGTGACCAGCAGCCTCATGCAAAGACCTCGGCTTTGCTGAGTGGAAGTCCCAGTTGGTCTTTCGCGGACAGTATCGGTTGGCTGTCCTTGGGCCAATCGATTCCGATATCGGGATCGTTCCAAGCAACACAGCGTTCGTCATCGGGCACGTAATAATCGGTGGCCTTGTAGAGAAAGTCCGCCGTGTCGCTCAGCACGAGGAATCCGTGAGCGAATCCCTCCGGGATCCAGAGCTGTTTCTTATTTGCCGCCGACAGCACGATGCTCGCGAATTTTCCGAACGTCGGCGAGCTCTTGCGTAGATCGACAGCCACATCGAAGACTTCTCCGGATGTAACGCGTACCAACTTTCCCTGCGGCCGGCGGATTTGATAGTGCAATCCACGCAGAACGTTTTTTACCGAACGGGAATGATTGTCCTGCACGAAGCAAACATCTCGCCGCGTGGCGTCGTCGAAGCGTTTCTGATTGAAGCTCTCGAAAAAGAAACCGCGCTCATCCTCAAATACTTTCGGCTCGAGGACCAGCACGCCGGGTAGTGCGGTCGTCGCAACCTTCATCGCTGTCGCTCGTCAAGAAGCAATCGACGCAAATATTGGCCATAGCTCGTCTTCGCGAGCGCTTCGGCGGCCTGCGTGACTTGTCGAGCTTCGATCCAGCCTTTGCTGAATGCAATTTCTTCCAGGCAGGCGACCTTGACGCCTTGCCGGTGTTCGATCATCGCCACGAACTGGCTGGCTTCGAGGATCGAGTCGTGCGTTCCGGTATCGAGCCAGGCATAACCGCGTCCCATGATTTCCACCGTGAGCCGGCCGGCTTGGAGATACGCGAGGTTGACGTCAGTGATCTCCAACTCGCCGCGTGCGGACGGCTTCACGCGCCTGGCAATGGCGGCAGCATCGCGGTCGAAAAAATACAGTCCGGTCACAGCATAGTGCGACTTCGGCTGCTTCGGCTTTTCCTCGATCGATATGGCTTTCCGGTTCTCGTCGAATTCGACTACGCCGTAGCGTTCCGGATCGGTCACGTGATAGGCGAAGACGGTCGCGCCGCTTGCGCGCTCGCACGCGTTCGCCAGCAAAGCCGCGAATCCGTGGCCGTAAAAGACGTTGTCACCGAGAATCAAGGTGACGTCGTCATCGCCGATAAAGTCCGCGCCGATGATGAGCGCTTGCGCCAACCCATCGGGCGAGGGCTGCACCGCGTAGGAGAAACGAAGCCCCCATTGGCTGCCGTCGCCGAGCATTTGCTCAAAGCGTGGAGTGTCTTGTGGGGTGGAAATGATCAGAATGTCGCGAATGTCGGAGAGCATCAACGTCGAGAGCGGATAATAGATCATCGGCTTGTCGAAGATCGGCAGCAATTGCTTGGACACTGCAAGTGTCGCGGGATGCAGCCGGGTTCCCGAGCCGCCGGCGAGGATAATGCCTTTTCGTTTCTTCTTCTGCGTCATCAATTTCAATCTTTACCAAATGCCCGCCGATAATGCTGCATCTCTATCAGAGTTGGCAGTTTTGCCAAGGCCGGATGAATTTGTAGATCAAGAGGATCGGCTCATCGATTGGAGTAATTTTTTTGCAGCCAATCACGATAGGCGCCGCTCATGACGCGCTCGACCCATTTGGCATTGTCCAGATACCAGCGCACTGTCTTGCGAATTCCGGTTTCAAACGTCTCGGATTGCGTCCATCCAAGCTCGCTTCCGATCTTCGTCGCGTCGATGGCATAGCGACGATCGTGACCGGGACGATCGCCGACGAATTCAATTTGCTCCCGGTATGAGCGGCCATCCGCACGTGGCCTCTCGGCATCAAGAATATTGCACAAGGTGTGAACGACCTCGATGTTCGCCTTTTCGCTGCCGCCGCCGATATTGTAAGTCTCGCCGAGGCGTCCCCGCTCGATCACGGCGCGAATCGCGGTGCAGTGGTCGGCGACAAAAAGCCAATCACGGCGCTGCTGGCCGTCGCCATAGACCGGCAATCGCATACCGCTCAGCGCGTGATGGATCGTCAAGGGTATAAGCTTCTCCGGAAACTGATAGGGCCCGTAATTGTTCGAACAATTGGTGACCAACACCGGAAACCCATAGGTATGGCGCCAGGCGCGGACAAGATGATCGGACGCCGCCTTGCTCGCCGAATACGGGCT
Organism: Pseudolabrys sp.; assembly: GCA_036491675.1. Classification (GTDB taxonomy): domain Bacteria; phylum Pseudomonadota; class Alphaproteobacteria; order Rhizobiales; family Xanthobacteraceae; genus Pseudolabrys. The sequence goes on from DASXBN010000095.1 coordinate 9,274, forward strand.
GTTCGGTTGATAACGATTCGTCTCTGCAAACGCCGGTTCGTTTTTGTCGAGGGAGCCAAAAACTTCATCGGTCGAGACATGCAAAAATCTGAAAGCCGCTTTTTCCGGCGCAGCCAGACCGTCGTAGAACGCCCGGGCCGCTTCCAACAATCGGAATGTGCCCACAACGTTGGTTGCGATGAAATCGTCGGGGCCGTGAATCGAGCGATCCACATGCGATTCAGCCGCAAAATTGACAACAGCAACGGGCCGATATCGCTTCAACAGGCCTTCGACAAGTTCGATGTCGCCTATGTCGCCGTGAACGAATACGTGGCGCGAGTTATTTGCAACGCCCGCGAGACTATCGAGGTTGCCCGCATAGGTGAGTTTATCGAGGCTGACGACCGGGGCGAGGTCGAGACCAAGCCAATCGAGAACGAAATTCGCCCCTATAAATCCCGCCGCGCCCGTCACCAGGATCGGCTTTTCGAGCGAGCGTGCGCCGGTAATCGAAGCAACCGTTCCCATTTCAAATCCTTTTGAGGACCGTAGCCAAAAGCAGAGCGATGTCGCCGACCGTTTTCTGACGGTAAACGCCGGATTGCCGCAGATAATAAAGCCGCTTAAGCAGCGTCGTCGTTCTTGCCTGGGCGAACAGCTGCAATACCGCGCTGTTTTGCGGCTTGATCAAATGGGGCGGGACTCGCTCAAGCGCGGCGATATTCATCTTGTTCCACTCGCTAAAACGCCCGCTCAGTATCATGCGAATGCGAATGACGCGAGCGCGCAAGCCACGATTCGATCCGATAAGATTGTCGAGATGCTGCCGATACTTGAGCGTCGGCTGCGGATCGTATCGGATTGCGCCGCCGACCGCCGAAACCAATTGGTACATCCACCAGTCATGCAAAACGACCTCAAGCCTCCCCACCGTCTCTAAGAGTCTTTTTGCTGCTTTATTAAACACCATCGTGTTGCCCCCTCCTAGACTCTGGATGAGGGCGTTGCGGAACGCTATCGGGCGGGTGAAGAGGGGGGAGAACCCATAGGATCGTCCGTCGTTTGATACCAACTCGGTGCGGCCGCAATAGAGCGCCGGCACGTCACTGGCGACCGTGACCAGCCAACTCAGCGCGCGCTGGAGCTTGTCTTTGTACCACACATCGTCTTGATCGCTGAAAGCGAAATAGTCTGCGTCGATCGTTGGATCGGTCGCCAATGAGAGAAAATTAGCGCAGACACCCTCTCCGGGGCCGTTTCTGACGACCGTTTTCTGCTCGTGACAGTCGGCGAACTGCTGGAGAATCTTTTTGGTATCGTCAGTCGAACCGTCATCGGACACGTACAAAGTCCAATTTGTATGTGTTTGATCGGCGATCGATTGTAGTTGCTCGCTAAGAAACGCCGCGCCGTTTTTCGTGCACATTAATATCGCAATCTGCGCCGAACCGAAGCTCGCGTGCGGCATCCCAATGGCAACTTCGCTGTTGGCCGGCATGGACACTTTAAAGCCGTCGTAAAAGTGTGGCGCGGAATCGGATGGATTGCTTGTTGGATAAGCCTGCCGCCGCCGCGAAACCCTGGCGATTGCAGATTTTCGGTTTCTCTCTCGATATCGGCCGCGCTCCGTGCGCTCGCGAGGACCCTCAGGCGTATTATAGGCGGCACCTTGTTACCGCGCCGCACGCCGAAACTTCAACTAGCCGCCAGCAGGGCGTGATGCCTTATACATCATCCACTCACGTTATGGGCGATTATTAATTTCTTGCAACCATAGCGACCATTCTGATAACAGTAACTAAGATGTTACCAGGATCAGTGACGTTCGTACTCGGCTCGGGCAGCCAGCTGCCTGCATTGCCAGCGTGCTATGTATAAGTGGCCGATGGGGATGTCCTTGCAGGGCTAGCCGCCTATTCCCGGCAAGTCGGCACAAGCAGAACCATTATCCGATGGGATACGCCATAACGTCGCAGCTCAATTAACTGCGATATTTTGCTATTAGTTGTATGATTTGCCTGAATGACATGAAAACAAAACGGGTATTGGTTACTGGGGCTTCGGGTTTTGTTGGCCATCCCCTCGTGGCCGCTTTGCTCACCGCTGGTTACGCGGTTCGGGCAGTGACGCGCAGTCAAACATTCTTTCCGGATTCGGTCGATGTCGTAACTATTCCGGATTTAAAAAATTCCTTTGACTGGACTCCAATTCTACAGGGCGCGGATATCATCGTTCATCTGGCCGGTCCGGCCCACAGCAAGATTCCTGAGAACGCATATTCCGAATTCGATCAAGTCAATTGGATTGCGACGCAACGGCTGGCCGACGCCGCCAAAGAAGCGAGAATTGAACACTTTATCTATATTTCGTCGGTGCGGGCCCAGATCGGCGCATCGGCGGTACAAGTCGTGCGCGAACAGGACGAGCCTCGCCCCACCAACCAATATGGTCGCTCAAAACTTGCCGGCGAACAAGCAATCCGTGCTTCCGGCGTACCGTTTACGATCTTCAGGCCGGTCGTCATCTATGGCCCGGAGCCTAAAGGGAATATGCAGACGGTCGTTCAATTCGCGCGGTCCCGCATTCCGCTCCCGATCGGGAACCTGACGAGTCGGCGGTCATTGCTTGGAGTCGAAAACCTTATTTCTGCGATTATTTTTGCGCTGAATAATCCAGTCACGATCGGCGAGACCTACTTGGTTGCGGATTCCGAGCCCATGACAATCAGGGAGGTTTTGACGACGTTGTGCAGGGTGCAGGGACGTTCGTTGTCGACCATTTACGTTCCGCAAGTTGTCATGCGTTTATTGTTGAAGATATGCGGCCGCGACGATCTTTGGTCGCGTCTCAGCGGAAATTTGGTTGTCGACACCAGCAAGCTTGTGTCGGCAGGTTGGAAGCCCGCTATCGACACGCAAGCAGGCCTTTTCGAAATGATGCGCAGCGAAGACCACAAACCCTGATCGCACGCTCGCTGCAATGACCCGAAACGTACCGGCGGGCCGCATGTCGTGCGTGAATTTGCATGTGGGTTCAGTGCCTTGAAGTCTTGTACCTGGAATAAAGTCGGTCAGCGAGAGCGTGACGCTGCCCGGGAATATGTGTTAAACGCGCGCCGGTCTTTTGAAGGAGTCGCGAAATTTCCCAATTGAACGCCGGCGCGGCCACGGCCGCCCCTCCCAGGCAGAAAACGCCCGTCATCCGCATATCTGCGGAAACAGTACCGGCGCAAGCTTTCGCCGATATCCTCAACGGTGCCCGGCTCTACGAGCTGTGGGTGCGACTAGCCTTCCATGATATCCGCCAGCGGTTTCGGCGCTCGGTGCTCGGTCCGTTCTGGCTGACGCTTTCGATGGGCGTTATGGTCGCGACGCTCGGCTTCGTATTCTCTGCTCTATTTCAGCAGGATATTGCCAAGACGCTGCCCTATATCGCGACCGGCATCATTTTCTGGGGCTTGCTTACGGGTTGCATCACCGAAGGCACCACGGTTTTCATCTCCGCGGAATCCGACATTCGCAATCTCCCCATGCCGCTCAGCGTCCATTTTTACCGAATGATGGCACGCAATGTCATGATTTGGTGCTTCAACATGGCGATCTACCTCGTCATGGTGGTCTGGTTCGAGTTTGTCCCCGGATGGAACGGCCTGATGTTCATTCCCGGCTTCATCCTGTTCCTCATTAACGCCGCGTGGATGTCGCTGGCGGTCGGCGTGCTCTCGACCCGCTATCGCGATGTTCCGCAGGTGATCGTCAATGCGATCCAAGTCGTGTTTTTTCTGACCCCGATCTTCTGGTCGCCCGAATCTCTGCCGAGCCGGCCAGCCTTTGTGACGCTCAACCCATTCTATCACCTCATCGAGATCGTGCGGGCGCCGTTGCTTGGCGCGGTGGTACCGGCGGTAAGCTGGGGCCTGTGCATCGGCATGGCAGTAGCCGGGCTTGCTTTTGCCCTCTGGCTGTATCGCCGCGCCCACGCCCGCGTCGCATATTGGGTCTAGTCTGATGGCGCATATTTCAATCGAAAATCTGACGGTCGAATTCGCGATTTTTGGCGCCAGCGCCCGCTCGCTCAAGAACAAGATCTTGTCCCAGGCGACCGGCGGCCGCGTCATGGCGGGCGCGCGTGATATCGTTACCGTGCGCGCCATCGATGACCTTAGCCTCGAGATCAACGATGGCGACCGCATCGGTCTTGTCGGCCATAACGGTTCGGGCAAGACCACGCTCCTGCGCGTGCTCGCCGGCATTTACAAACCGAGCGGCGGCACGATCACCATCGAGGGGCGGGTCGGTGCGTTGTTCGACGCCCACGCGGGGATGGATCCGGAATCGACCGGCATCGAGAACATTTATCTGCGCGGCTATGTGATGGGCATGAATAGACGCGAGATCACGGCCAAGCTCGACGATATCGCCGAATTCACCGAACTCGGCGAATTCCTCGAACTGCCGATGCGCACCTATTCTGCCGGCATGTTCGCGCGGCTTGCATTCGCAGTCTCCACCGCCGCGCATAACGATATCCTGCTGATCGACGAGGGGATCGGTGCCGGCGACGCAGCATTCCAGAAGAAGGCGCGACAGCGGATCGAGAGTCTCTTCGACCGCACTCCCATCGTCATTCTTGCGAGCCATTCGGAAACGCTGATCTCGGAATTCTGCAACCGCCGTGTGCAGATAGATCATGGCGTGCTCACGAACGTCACGTAGCGCTGAGCCAAGGATGATCGCTTGTCATCAGGATTGAACATCTATATTGGCGGCACTCGGTGCGCATGATGAACGAATATCTGAGCTTGGCTCGAAGAGAGCCGCAGTTGACCGCCGCGGGCATTATCGCCATCGTCGGCGCCCTGACTATTTGCGGCTTCTATTTCTTCCAATATGTGCTGCATCTGCCGCCGTGCCCGCTCTGTCTGGAGCAGCGGCAACCCTACTATATCTGTGTTCCGCTCGCGGCCTTGCTCTATGTCGGCGCAAAATACGGCGCCTCAAGCAAGGTGATGATCGCTGGTTTTGCCGTGATCGCCGCCTTCATGTTGTGGGACTGCGGGCTCGCCGTCTATCACGCCGGCGTCGAATGGAAGTGGTGGCCGGGGCCGCTCGATTGCTCGGGGCCCATCAACAAGTTCGGTGCCGCCACCGATATCTTCAAAAAATTGGACAACATCGTTGTGGTGCGCTGCGACGAGGTCCAGTGGCGCTTCCTGGGCCTGTCGCTTGCCGGCTGGAACGTATTCAACTCGCTGGCGCTGGCCGCGGTCGCCGCCTGGGGCGCGCTGGCCTCGCTCGCGAAATACCGGCAATCACATTAAGGTGAAGTCGTCGCGGGCCGAAAAGCAGCCGGCCGCCATCGCACAGGGTCAGTCGCATGGAAGTACTCATCATCGGCGCCGGCATCGGTGGTCTGACGCTCGGCTTGATGCTGCACCGTGCCGGCATTGCTTGCCGGGTGTTCGAGGCGGCCCCCGAGCTCAAGGCGGTCGGCGTCGGCATCAACATCCTGCCGCATGCCTCGCGCGAATTATGTGCGCTCGGTCTCGAAGACGCACTCGCCAAAGTCGCCGTCACCACCCGTGAATATTGTTTCTACAATCGCTTCGGCCAATTCATCTATAGCGAGCCGGCCGGCCGCTTCGCCGGCTACGACGTGCCGCAATTTTCCATCCATCGCGGCGACCTGCAGATGGTGCTGCTCGATGCCTTCATTGCGCGCGCCGGCGCCGACAAGGTCATCCTTGGCCACAAGTGCACGCGCGTGGACCACGACGGCAACGAGGCCGTCGCGTATTTCGAGGACGCCGACGGCAAACCGCTTCCGGCGCAGCGCGGCAGCGTGGTAATTTCCTGCGAAGGCATCCATTCGGTCTTGCGCAAGCAGCTCTATCCGAACGAAGGCCCGCCGAAATATTCCGGCATCAACATGTGGCGCGGCATCACCCGCTGGCAGCCGTTCCTCACGGGCGCCAGCATGATCCGCATCGGCTGGCACCATCCGGCCAAGCTTTTGATCTATCCGATCCGCAACAATATCGACGCGCAGGGCCGCCAGTTGGTCAACTGGGTCTGCGATATCGAAACGCCGCAGTACCAGGCGCGCGATTGGAACCGGCGCGGCAAGCTGGAGGACTTCCTCCCCGCCATGGCGGACTGGCATTTCGACTGGCTGGACGTGCCGCAATTTATCCGTAGCGCCGACGCCATTCTGGAATATCCCATGGTCGATCAGGATCCGCTGCCGCGCTGGAGTTTCGGCCGGCTCACGCTGTTGGGCGACGCCGCGCACCCGATGTATCCGCGTGGCGCCAATGGCGCGGCGCAGGCAATTCTGGATTGCCGCGCGCTCAGCGATGCGCTGCAAGCCAATGCCGATCCGCTGACCGCGCTCAAGGTCTACGAAGCCAAGCGGCTGCCGGCGACCAGCGAGGTTGTGCTCGCAAACCGCAAGGCGCCGCCCGACGCCATATTGCAGGAAGTCTACCGCCGCACCGGCGACAGGCCGTTCAAGCACATCGACGACGTCATCAGCCGCGAGGAACTGATCGCGCTGTCCGAAAGTTACAAGCGCGTAGCGGGCTATGACAAGGAACGGCTGAAGGTGCGCTGATTTGCGGCCTTGAAATACTGACGACCACGAATGAAAAGGTGCGCGTACATCCGGCGTCACCCGCTTCATGTCGTGGCCGCTCGACGATGGAGCCTTTCGGCTCGACATCATCGTTACGCCCCATATGGGTACCCACTGTTTCCACCGCAAGGGATGAAAGCGAAAATGGCTAGCTCAGAAAACGATCCCGGTTACACCGGGACGGCAAAGGCCCTGCATTGGCTGATCGTCGCGCTGCTGATCGTGCAATTCGTCGTTGCCTGGCTGATGCCGGATATAAAGCGCGACACCAAGCCCGACACCTTGATCAACCTCCACCTGTCGTTCGGAATGCTGGTGTTGCTCGTCGCCGTCGTGCGGCTGGGCTGGCGGGCAAGCCACGGCGAGCCCGCGCCGCTGGACGGGGTGCCGCCCTGGCAGATGCAGTCGGCGCGCGTCATCCACTGGCTGCTTTACATCCTGCTGTTCGTGGTGCCGATTCTGGGCTGGATCAACGCGTCCTGGCGCGGCTTTCCGGCGGTGTTCTTCGGCCTTTTCGAATTTCCAAAAATCGTGGCGACGCGAGCGCCCGGCTTGCGCTGGACCGGCGATGTGCACGGCATACTCGCCAACTACGTGCTGCTGGTGCTGATCGGTTTGCACGTGGCGGCCGGGCTCCACCACTACTTCATCCGCCGCGATCGCGTACTGCAGCGGATGCTTCCAGGCGCGTGAGTTCGGTCTATTCGTAGCGCAGCGCTTCAATCGGATCGAGGCGGGCGGCTTTGCGCGCCGGATAGTCGCCGAAGAAAATGCCCACCGCGGCCGAAAACAGGAAGCTGCCGGCGATCACCGAGATGGTCACGGAGAACGCCCGAGCGCGGCCCCTTCCATGCCGTCAATGGAGGCGCGAGGCCGGCCGGATTGAAACGCTATTAGTTGCTGTATGGATAGATTCTGAACGAGACCGCGTTCGAATAGCCCAACTCCGGCACATAACCGAAGCGCGGGTTGCAGACCGGCGAATAATAGCAGCCGCTGGAGGCGCCACCGAAGCCCGGAGTTATGACCACCGGCGTTGCGACCACGACCGCGCGCCGCGCGCGGCGCGCGTCACTCGGCGTCGTCATCGCAACCACAAGCGCGCCGGTCAACGCCGCCGCCGCTGCACGTCTCAATATCTGGATCATGTTGCCTCCTGTTTCCTCCGCCGCCCCAGGAAACTTGGCAATTTGCAGCCTAACACAAAGCGGCCGGGCCTGTTCCGGAAAGGACCTCCATTCACGATAATTTGGTCGAAGCGCCGGATCCCCGACGCGCGAGCGCGAACGCACCCTCCGCTCGGAAAGGACGCGCGCTGCCCGCGCGGGATAAACCGCTTTGGGGAGGTTGTTGCGCGTCCGATCCTTGGCGGGCTACACCAACGATACGCACTAAACGAGTTACTGGAAGCGGTAAGGCGCGTTAACGAGCGAACCCATGCGTTTTAGCGATCCGCAAAAATTTACAATCGTCAGCGCCGTCATAATTATTTTTGTGACGATCGCGACCGGTTACACTGCATCGGTCTTTTACAGCCAGACAATGATCGAGCGTGAGTTGCATTCAGTGCATGATTTGGTTCAGTTGATCGCTCGCGAGGAGGAGGAAGAAAAAGAGTTTTCTGCGCAGGATCTAAAAAATTATACTGAGGTTGTTGCCAAAAAAGATTTGAGCCACACATTTGGGGCCCTGACTAGGCTTCCCGGTTTTTTCCAAGTCAAGGTGTTTAATTCCGACCAGGTCATCGCGTGGTCGACGGTGACAGAGCTAATCGGCACCAAGCAAACACACCATGTGGAGGCCATAGCGAGAGCGTTGTCGGATGGTGTGCCTGCGGCTTTTAACGTGGGGCTCTCGGGGTCGGACTATGAGCATTTAATGGAGTTTTATGTGCCGTTCGAATTGGGGGCCGAAAGCAGCGCGCCGGCAGGTGTCGTAGGGCTCTATCGTTCATCCGCCGCGATCGATGCCGCGATCCAACAGGGCCTCTATCTCTTATGGCTGGTCAACGGGCTGGGGGGAATCATCCTGTACTTCGCCCTCTATCGCTTGTTCCTGACGGTTCATCACGACCGGGATATAATCAGTTCAAGATTCGAGAAGCTCACCTCCGATCATAAGCGTTTGATTCAGATCGAGAAGCTTTCAGCCATGGGGCAGATGGTGACCGAGGTCGCGCATCAACTCAACAATTCGCTGGTCGGCGTGATCAATTTGGCGGAACTCGCCGAAACTGAGATCGGCAAGCCTGAGCGCGTGAAAAAGCTTCTGCAGCAAGTGCGCACGGCAGGCGAGCAATGCCGAGAGTATATGCAGAGCGTGCTGCGGCTCGGTCAATTGAACCGCTCCGAAAGGCAGGTCACCGACCTCGTCCGATTAGCGCGCGAAACGGCGGCATTCTTTCAGCAAAGCCTGGGCGGGCTTCCAGAAGTGACCTTCGAGGCTCCAGCCGAGCCCATAACATGCGAGGTTGATCCCGTTCTCATTCGCAATGCCTTGTTCAACCTTATTCATAACGCTGCCCTAGCGGACCAGGATGGGCCGATTGTCATTTCATGCAGCCGCGAACAACGCGACGGCAAGTGGGGTTGCGATCTGACGGTGTCAGATCGCGGTCCCGGCATTCCGCCGGGGGCGGCCGATAAAATATTCATGCCATTTTTCACAACGCGACCGGACGGTACGGGGCTTGGTTTGCCAATCGCGCAGCATATCGCCATTCTGCACGGAGGCATTGTCACCGCTGAGAATCGACCCGGCGGCGGATCGCAGTTTACGATCTGGATTCCTGAAACCGAGGCGACACGTGAAATCGAAGATCCTACTCGTTGATGACGATCCGTTTACGCAACAGCTATTCGACGGGCTGTTGCAACGCGACGGCATTGAATTGCACAAGGCCGGCAATCTCGCCGAGGCGCGGCAGGAGTTTAACGCGGCCGATTTCAATCTCGTGATTCTCGATCAACGGCTGCCCGACGGCAACGGCTTCGAGTTTTTCAAGGAAATACGCGCCCAACGGCCGCAACAGGTGGCAATTCTTGTGACGGGTTATGCCGATGTGCGCGATGCCGTCCGTGCCGTGCGTGAAGGTCTGTTCGACTATCTGACAAAGCCATTTCCAAGCCTGGATGAACTGGTCGCGGTCATCGAACGCGGCTTGGAGATGGACCGCGCCTACCGCGCGATCAACGATCTTCAAGCCACATTACAAACCGGCCCCGGACGCCCGACCATTATTGGCCGCTCCGAGGCGATGCGAAAGCTGCTTGAACAAGTTCAGAAAATTGCGCGCCTGGATACGACGGTGCTGATCGAAGGCGAAAACGGGACTGGCAAGGAGCTCATCGCCAGGCAGATTCATTTGTTGAGCCCGCGTGCCAAGGGGCCGTTCCTCGGCCTCAATTGCGGCGCGCTGTCGGAGTCGCTGCTTGAAGCGACCTTATTCGGCTATGAGAAGCCGGCTGCCACCGGAACGGCGGAAACTATCTCGGGCTATCTCGAAGAAGCGACCGGTGGGACGCTCTTTCTCGATGAAATTTGCGAATTGAGCCCTAAACTTCAGTCTAGTTTGTTGCGCGTTCTGCAAGATAGCACATCGACCCGTCTAGGCAGCATGACGCAGCGCACAAGTAACTTTCGTCTCCTCTGCATGACGAGCACGCCGTTGGAAGATGCGATCAAGGCCGGCAAATTCCGCTCCGATCTCGGCTACCGAATCAATATCAATGTGCTGCGCGTGCCGCCATTGCGGCAACGGCGCGAGGATATCCTGCCGCTGGCGCTGCTGTTTTTGGATCAGTTCAACAGCAAGTTCGGCAAGGTGGCCGGGCCGTTTGTGCCGGAGGCAGTCGCGGCGATGGAAGCGGCCGATTGGCCGGGCAATGTGAACGAAATGCAGCGCGTTATTGAGCGCGCGGTTGTCATCAATGCCACGGGGCCGATCCTGGCGGCCGATCTGGAAATGACTAACCGGTCGCGCGCGATTTCCAATGGTCCACTTGGTCAGCCGATAGCGCTGGAGCAGGCCAGGGAGCTCTTCGAGCGGGAATACTTCATCAATCTGCTGCACGCGGTCGGCGGCAACGTTTCCAACGCCGCGAAACTGTCGGGAATTTCACGGAATAGTTTTTATCGATATCTCAAGCAGCTAGGCATCGTATCGAAATCGTGACAGTTGTCTCGCAAACGCTACAGCCGGCGCGCAACAGCATGCGAGAAAATGGGTCTACCCCTTGGGGAAACCTCAAAAATCATTGAAAGATCACATTACCAAATAGTAAGGGACTCATTGGGGCGGGCTGTTAGGCGCTGCACAAAAAGTGGTGCCGAATGGCAGGGTTGAATTCAGGCTACCGAAGACTCCTTGCATAACACCCCGCCAAATTGATGCGTGTCTACAGTCGGCGTCGTACGGGCGCGAGACGTAGAGTTACGGCTGCGGGGGTAGTTACGTGAAAAACTATGGTCATAAATCCAGCAAAGCATCGTCGGCAAAGTTTGCGCGAAATTCAAGATTTCGACTGAATAGGAAGATTTCCTTCTTAATAGGCTCGGCGCTCATGTTCGGCGCCTCATTCGCTCTTCCTCAGTTCGCGAAGGCCGACAGCGCTTGGACCGTTGCACAAATTCAGGCCGGCCTGCGCGGTGATCAGCCTGCCGCTTCCCGGCAAACCGCACAATATACCGGCGACGCCGCGGTCTCCGCGCTGGACAGTTTTGTGCAGCAGATCGGGACCGGCAACACCGAGCGCCAATCCGACGATGCGGCCATTTCCGGTCTGCAGGACTTCGCGCAGCGGCTGGGCGTGACGCCACCACAGTCGATCAAGGCTCTGCCGAAAGTCGCCGAGGCCGACAATATTTTCGACTCTCTGATGGATTCGATGAAGGGCTCGGGACAGACGGCACCGGCTACCGAAGCGCCGAAGGCCTCGAAATCGCCCAAGGCCAAGCACTCGAGTGAGCCAATCAATGCAACCTACGTCGGCGCGAAGACCTGCTTGACCTGCCACGCGAGCCAGGCCGCGGCGTTCCAGTTGACGATGATGGGCAAGATCGGCTTGACGCAGAAAGGCAAGTTCGATTGCGAGAACTGCCACGGACCGGGCTCGGCGCACGCCAAGGCCGGCGGCGGGCGCGGCGTCGGCGGCATCATTTCTTTCCGCACGGACGATATGAGCCGGACGGCGGAAGAGAACAATGCGATCTGTCTTGCCTGCCACGAAAAGGGCAACCGCACCAACTGGCACGGCAGCACGCATGATGAGCGTGGGCTGCAATGCAGCAATTGCCACACCGTCATGACGAACGTGTCGCGCAAGTCGCAATTGAAGACAAAATTCCAGCCCGACACATGCTACCAGTGCCACAAGAACAAACGGGCTCAGGAATGGCGCACGTCACACATTCCGGTGCGGGACGATACTCTGATTGGGCAGGGCAAAGTTGTTTGCACGGATTGCCACAATCCGCACGGCAGCTACTCGGAGTCGTTGCTGAAGACGGCGACCATCAACGAGGCTTGCTACCAGTGCCATGCGGAAAAGCGCGGACCGTTCCTGTGGGAGCATCCGCCGGTGCAGGAAAACTGCCTGAACTGCCACGATCCGCATGGTTCCAACAACGACTTCCTGCTGAAGATCTCGCGGCCGCGTCTGTGCCAGCAGTGCCACTCCGGCGGGCAGCACAACAGCAACCCGCGTAATCCGGCCGTCACGCTCTATGCGCAAGGCCGCGAGTGCCAGAACTGTCACTCGAATCATCACGGATCGAACAATCCCGCCGGCGCCCGCTTCATGCGGTGACCGGGGGTGGGTCGCCGGCCTCGCGGCCGGCGACCGTAGCGGGGCTTGCAATTGGAATTAAGGCGCGAATGGCGCCAAGGGTTTGGTTAAGGGGCGAGTGACATGAAAGTCCGAAGCAATATCTTGGCGGCTCGTGCGGCGAAATTGCTGGGCGGTGCCATTCTGTTGGCGATGCTACCGGGGGCCGCGGCCTTGGCCGCCGACCAGATGCCGGTGAAGGCCGCGCCTGTGGAAAATATATCGGGTTGGTATTGGCACGGCTATTTCGATGCCGGCGTCAACATATTCGCACAGAAGCCGGGCGACGGCTTCGGCAAGACCTCGACCGATCCGTTCTGGCTCACGCCGAATACCACCGATAGCCGGCAAAAGATGGACGAGTACGGCAAGGTCCCGCGCAGCGTCTTTCTCGAGGAATTCTCGGTGCAGGCCGGCAGCAGGGACGGCCGTTATGCCGTCGACTTCTATGCCGACTATCCGGGCACGAACTTCCAGCGCTATAATCTCAGCCTGTACGAGCCCGGCCGGCAATATTTCAACGTGGGCTGGGACGAGACCCCGCATCTGTTGAGCAGCAGCGCGAAGAGCATCTTCGGCGGCGTCGGCAGCGCCCGTTTGACCGTGAACCCCGCGTCGCGGACTTTCTTGCAGTCCAATCTGGGTGGGTCCACCCAAACCCAGGCACAGCGAAATGCTATCGAAAATTACATCGATAACACCGCGCCGATGAGCCAAATCGATCTGGAGACGGTCCGCAAGAAATTCAACGCGGGCTATCGCAACACGATGCTCGACGGTTTCGACTTCAACGCCGACTATTCGAACGAACATCGCACCGGCACGCGGCCGCTCGGCATTGGCTATGGCTACGCGTTCCAAGCCGCCGCTGGCGTTCCGGCCGCGCCGCGTCCGTCCTCGGGCGCGATCGAGGTTCCGCAGCCGCTCGACGACAGCACTCAGAACGCCAATGCGTCCGGTGAATATTCCGGCACCACTCCTTGGGGCACCCGCTGGAATACGGCCGTCAAGTATTCGGGCTCGTTCTACCGCAACGACGTCAAGTCGATCGACGTCGACAATCCGTTCTGTATTACCTGCGTGGCCGCCAATGGCGTCGTCGTACCCGCCGGCACGCAAGTCGGTCCCAATCTGCTGCGCTACGGCCTCTATCCGGACAACAACGCCAACGGCATCACGTGGAGCACGGCCGTCAACCTGCCGTTCTGGAAAAGCCGCTATGTCAGCAACGTGCAATACATGATGTTCCGGCAGAACGACGCCTTCATCAACGACGCCACCAATGGCATCACCACCATGGCGCCCTATCCGGCGGCGAGCCTGAACGGGGAAGTGAATGCCTTCCTCACCAATAACGTCCTGACCTCGCAGATCACTCACGATCTGAGCAACACCGCTCGCGTACGGTACTATGACCGCCAGGACAACACGCCGACGATAGCCTTCACCAACTACGTCTACGCGGACAACGGCACGGCGACGACAACGCCGCTCACCCGCGTGCCGACCTCGAGCCAAAGGCTAAACCTGGAAGATCAGCTGAAATGGCAGATCAACCGGACCTGGACCATCGGCGGCGGTCCGTTCTACGAGCGCCTCACCCTTGAGAACGCCGAAGTCGATGCGACCAGCGAGGTCGGCGGCAAAGCCTTCCTTAACATGACGACGCGCTTGGCGAACTGGCGGTCCTCGATCGAATACTCGCAGCGCCGCTACGACAACTGGCTCGCCACCTCGACGGATCCGGCCGCCGCCGCGATGCGCTACTTCTTCGTGGCTAACCGCGACCGGACCAAGTCGAACACCATCATCGAACTCGCCGCCTTCAAAAACGTCACCATCAGCCCGAACGGCGGCCTGCGCTGGGATAACTATCCGGGCGATCAAGTATTGTCCGGCAACACGGCTTCGGCTTTCGTTCCGCCGCTCACCGATTCGCTCGGCACGAAATACGACCGGTCGTGGAATGCGGGCGTCGATCTCAACGTCCAGGTCATGCCCGCATTGCGCGTGATGTTCGGCTACAATCACGAAGAACACTATCTGCGCGTGGTATCGTGCTGCGGCGGTGCCGCCGGCACCGTACCGTTCAACGACAATGATAAGTGGTCGAGCAATATCACCCAACAATACAACACCTATACGGCGATGGCCGAATGGAAGGCGATCCCCGGCAAGCTCGACTTCCGGGCGGACTACCTCGCCGCGATCGCGAACGAAGCCAACGCGACGGCTGCTTGTGCATCCGGCAACAACTCGTGCGTCGGCCTCAACACCGGGCAGGTTGGACCGGTCGTTTGGCCCGACGAGCACAACATCTTCCAGCGCTTCAGCTTCCTGGCGAAGTACTATGTCGACCCGGACTACGTGAGGCGGATGGGCTGGTTCGGCGACGTTACCCTCAAGGCTCGCTATACCTGGGAGCAGAACCACAACACCAATTGGGCGACCGACAATTTCAGCCCCTATTCACCGTCGGCGGCTGATGCGGGTGGCAACGACATAACGAACGGCGGCCGCTCGCTGTTCCTCGCCTACAACAACCCCAACTACACGGCGCAGATCATCACCTTGTCGGTTGCGACCAGGTGGTGAGGCGAAGCTTGGTTGAGCAAAGACTTGGCTGAACAATGATCGGCAAGGCCGCTGCAATCTGATTGATTCAGAATCTGCAGCGGCCTTTGCGCGCGCCGCGGCTCAGGGCTCGAGTTCGGTGTCCCAATAAAGATAATCGAGCCAGCTCTCGTGCAGATAGTTCGGCGGGAACGCGCGCCCGTTGCGGTGCAGGTGCTGTACCGTGGGCTGGAACGGCATCTGCGAGGGCCACATCTTGGCCTCGGGCGGCGTCAGGTTGCCCTTGCGCAAATTGCAGCCCGAGCAGGCGGTGACCACGTTGATCCAGGTGGTGTGACCGCCGCGCGAGCGCGGCAGCAGGTGGTCGAATGTCAGGTCCTCGCGCTCGCCGCAGTACTGGCACGAGAAGCGGTCGCGCAGGAACACGTTGAACCGCGTGAAGGCCGGGTGCGTCGAGGGCTTTACGAAGGTCTTGAGCGAGACCACGCTCGGCAGCTTGATTTCCAGGCTCGGGCTGCGCACCGCGCGGTCGTAATTGGCGACGATGTTCACGCGTTCGAGGAAGACCGCCTTGATCGCGTCCTGCCAGGACCACAGCGACAAGGGGTAATAGCTCAGCGGCCGGAAATCCGCGTTAAGCACCAGCGCCGGAAAACCGCTGGGCGAGACGTGCACGTTCAAGCGAGGCTCCTCTACGACCTCCCTATGGCCGCCGCCACGCGGCCTGCCCGCTAGTAATAGGGCAGCGTGACAGGATTGTGAAGTCGGCTCCGGGCGTTACCCGCAAGCGGCTTATCGGCGGCCGGCGAAGTTGCGGGCCAGAAACTCGCCGCCCTGGCGCATGCCTTCCTGGTCGATGCCATGGCCGATACCGGACGAGATGTGCCATTCGGCCGGGATTTCGACCGCGGCCAGCCCCTGCGCGGTGTGGAACAGGGCCTGCACCGGAATGAGCTCATCCTGATCCCCATGGATCAGCAGCACCGGCGGCCTCACCTTGATCTCGGCTGCGAACGTATCCGACATGGCATCGCCCGGCATGATCAGCATGCCAGAATAGCCGACGATCGCCGCCGGCGGCGCAGCCCGGCGTAGGCCGACATGCAGCGCCATCATGGTGCCCTGGCTGAAGCCGACGAGCGCCAATGCCTGCGGCGGCAATTGCCGGCGCGTGAGTTCTGCGTCGAGGAAGGCGTTGAGCACCGGCGCCGCGGCGTTGACGCCGGCCCAGCGCTCGTTTGGATCGCGGAACGTCAACGGAAACCATTCGCGTCCCATCGGCGCCTGTCCGCACGGACGCGGCGCGTGCGGCGAGACGAAGGCGGCATCCGGCAGCAGGCCGGCCCAGGCGCGCCCGATATCGATCAGGTCGTTGCCGTCGGCGCCGTAGCCGTGCAGGAATACGACAAGTTGCTTTGCCTTGCCCGAGCGCGGCTCTACGCGCGGGCCGTCGAGTTCAGCCATTGCTGGATTTCCTTTTTGAAGCTTTCTTTTTCGCTGTCGGCTTCTGCGCCGCGGGCTGCAGCGATATCCCCTCGCGCCGTTTCACGACGTGATAATAGGCCCATAGCAGATGCGCCGCTACGCCGCGCCAGGGCCGCCAGGCTTGCGCGATTTTCGCGAGTGCCTTGGCGTCCGGGCGCTTGCGCAAGTTGAGCGCAATACGGGCGGCTTCCTGCACCGCCAGGTCGCCGGCCGGGAAAGCATCGGCATGGCCGAGGCAGAACAAGAGATAGATGTCGGCGGTCCACGGCCCGACGCCGTGCAACGCGGTGAGCGCGGCGTGCGCGACGTCGGCGTCCATATTGCCGACGCGCGCAAGATCGATGCGGCCCTTGGCGACGGCTTTGCCGATCTCGCGGATCGCCTTGATCTTGGGCGCCGAGAGGCCGAGCCGCTTGAGTTTGTCGGTGCGGGCGCGGCGCACTGTGTCGTGATGAAACGGCTCGAAGGCGGCAAACAGCCGGTTACGGATGGTGGCGGCGGCGGCGGTCGAAAGCTGCTGGCCGCAGACAATGGCGCACAGCCCGGCAAAGCCCGCCTCGCGCCGGCGCAGACCGAAGGCGCCGGCCTTTTCCGCGACCGGCCGCAAGCGCGGGTCGGCGAGGATCAGTTGCGCCAAAGCGGCCTGCAGATCGGCATCGGTATGGAGGAAGTGGGTCATGCGCTATCCGTGTAGCAAGCAAGGCGATAGATAGAAAAGCCATGCCACCCGTTTTCCGCTTTGCGCCGTCGCCCAACGGCTATCTGCATCTCGGCCATGCACTGTCGGCGCTGCTCAATGCCGACATGGCAAAGGCCGCCGGCGGGCGGTTGTTGCTGCGCATCGAGGACATCGACGAGGCGCGCTGCCGGCCGGAATACGAGGCGGCGATTTATGAGGATCTCGCCTGGCTCGGCATCGCGTGGGAGCAGCCGGTGCGGCGGCAATCGGAGCATTATGGCGATTACCGCGCCGCGCTCGGCAAGCTCGAGGCCATGGGTCTCGTCTATCCCAGCTTCGAAAGCCGCGCCGAGATCGCGCGCCTGGTGGCCGAGCGCGAGGCGAAGTCCCCTTGGCCGCGCGATCCCGACGGCGCGCCGCTTTATCCAGGCAACGCCAAGACAATGCCTGGCGCCGAGCGCGTCCGCCGCATGGCCAATGAGCCTTACGCGCTGCGCCTTGATATGGCGGCGGCGCTCGTGCGCACCGGCACGCTTGCCTGGATGGAAACCGGCGCTGGCCCCTCCGGCGAAACCGGCAGCATCGCCGCCAACCCCGCCGTGTGGGGCGACGTGGTCCTGGCGCGCAAGGAAACGCCGACCAGCTACCATCTTGCCGTAGTGGTGGACGACGCGGCGCAAGGTATTACCGACGTGGTACGTGGGCGCGACCTGTTCCACGCGACCGGCGTGCACCGGCTGCTGCAGGTGCGGCTTGGTTTGCCGGCGCCGCGCTTCCACCACCACCGCCTGATCCTCGATAGCGACGGCAACAAGCTGTCGAAATCGACTTTTGCCACCGGCTTGCGGGACCTGCGTGCGCAAGGCGCGACCGCCGCCGACATCCGCAAAGCGGTCGGGCTCGATTGAGCGCGGCTTCCGTGCCATCCTTGGCCCGGGGTGAGGGATGGGCAAGCGCAAGACTGGAAAACGACCGCGCCAGACACGCCCGCGCACGGCCAAGAAGCCGGATCGGCGCGCGGTCGAAGCCGCGCTCGCCGGCATCGCGCACGACATCCGCACGCCGCTGACCGGGATCGTCGCGTTGGCCGAACTGCTGGCGACCTCCGACCTCGGCGCGCGCGAGCGCGACTGGGCCAATGCGATCAAGAGCGGCGCCGATCATCTCGCCGCGCTCACCAACCTGATCGTCGACGCTGTGAAGGCCGACGCCGCCGGCCTCACTTTGCGGCGCGAGCCGTTCTCGCCGCGCCGCCTCGCCGAGGCCGTCGCCGCCGCGCTCGTCGCGCGCGCCGGCAACAAAGGCGTCAAGGTGGAAATCGCGATTGCCGCGGATATGCCGGCGATGGTGGCCGGCGATGCCTTGCGCCTGCGCGCGGCACTGGAAAACCTCGTCGACAACGCGATCAAGTTCACCGGCGAAGGCGCCGTCGACTTCACCGCTGCCGTCAAACCGGGCGCGCGCAAACGGCTGCATCTGTTGTTCGCCGTCGCCGACACCGGCATCGGGATCGACGCGCGAACACTGAAAAATCTTTTCCGGCCGTTCACGCAGGCGAGCGAAGCGGTGGCGCGCCGTTACGGCGGTGCCGGGCTCGGGCTGGCGTTCGTCCGGCGCGTCGCCGAGGCCATGGGCGGCTCGCTTGCGGTCACCAGCAAACCGGGGCGCGGCATCAGTTTCCGTCTCAGTGTGCCGGTCGACCGCGTCGACCCAGCGCCGCCGGCCGAGCATCGTGGGAAACGCGCCGCGGCCCGCCGCGCGCTGTCGATCCTGTGCGCCGAGGACAATCCTTACGCCCGTGTGGTGATGAACACGATCCTGACCGAACTCGGCCATCGTGTCGATTTCGTCGAGGGCGGCGAGGCGGCAGTCGAGGCGACCAAGCGTGGCAGCTACGACGCCGTGCTGATGGACGTTGCGTTGTCGGGCATCGATGGACTTGAGGCGACGCGCCGTATCCGCGCGCTGCCGGGCAAGGCGGGGAAGGTGCCGGTGATTGGCGTTTCCGGCCGCAGCGAAAGCCGCAATGAACAGGCCGCGCGTGCCGCCGGTATGAATTTCTATTTCATCAAGCCGGTCAGTCCCGGAAAGCTGGCGCAGGCGCTGGCGAGCCTTGCCGGCTAGTCAATGTGAAGCAAGCGTGCTGGTCCATAGCGCAAAGATCAGCGCCGCAATTGCAAGCACCGCGAAGATCGATCCGGCAAAGATGTTGCGCATGCCGCCGGTCTCGCCGAGTTCGAGCACCGCGTTCGAAGGATTGGCGGGATCGTAATGGACTTGAACGCTGCCGCCGACCGGGAAGCGCGCAAGGTATTCTTCCGGCATGATTACAACGCCAGTGCCGAATTGTTCGAGTCCGGGGCGAATGAGGGAGGCCTGAATTGTCTGACCTGCCGCTGCAAAGGAATACCGCACGCGCGGAACGCGGTAGCTGCCGACGGCCGGATTCCAATTGGTCGCCAATACCGCGGTCAGAATTTTGCCGTTGGTGGTCGGCCAGGTTGCGCTGGCGCGGCCGATCTGGCGGTTGGCGAGCCCGAGCCGAATGAGAAAAATAGCCAGCCCGGCCAACACGAGACCGGCAAGAAATCCGCCGCCGACCATGTAAGGCTTTGCGGCGGCATCGACCGTATCGGCGAAAGCGGGGTAGAGCGGCCCGGCAACCGCACCAATTAAAGTGGCCAGAAAGATTCGCACGCTGCCCGCTGTCCTCGTTTCGCTACACGTCTTTCATTTTAAAACCAGACAGCAATAAGTGGCGTGGAAGTTTTAGTTGATCTGGACCGATGGGTAAATTGTCCGCCAATTCCCTTACTGAATATAAGATAAATGCGGCATCGCCTATTGCCTTAAGGTAACTCTCAATCGGTCTATGAAAGTGTGTTGTCGTGAAGCTCGCCTCACCGAGGGACGAAGTTCGAAAATTTGTCTCAATACCGATCTCAGACATGTATTTAAACCAGTCCGCAATTTCATAATTCCAATAGCGCGGCCAAAAGCACGGATGGGGCACTGTTACAATGAATGACCCGCCGGGTTTCAACATTCGATTGAATTTGGTCAATGCAGATTTGTAGTCCAAACAATTCATGAGAAACATGTTGGCTGTGATAATATCGTACTGCTTTTCTGCTAGAAAATCTTCCAAGCTTGACCAAAAATACAAAACATTAGGACTCGTAAATGTCCTCTTTGCTACTTCTACCGAAGTTCCACTAATGTCGATAGCGTCAACAATCGAATTAGGAAAGGTCTTATTTATCAAATAGGCTAAATGTCCAACTCCACAACCGACATCCAAGCAGGCGCACGATTTTGGCGCATGCGCTACCAATATTTGGTTGATTAAGTCCAATATGCTTGGAACTATAATTTCAAAATATGTTTTGTCCGCGCCGTCTAGAAGGCTCTTGAGTCGGTACTCGGCTGCTCGATCCCACTCTGCGGCAATATCCGCATTGGTTCGACCAAAAACTGGCTTCATGCGGCGTGCTCTGCGGTCTTTCTAAGCGCTCCAACAATGTCGCTTGTCAGAGCAAAGATTGGATGGCCCTTGTGAAATTCTCTAATTTCATGATGACCATTGTTATTTTTAAACCCAATCGCAACGCGAGCATCAACTCGTCCATCGTTTATAATTGTGAAACGAGTCTCCGGCAAAAAGTCTAAGATTCCATAATAAAAAACTTCCGCACCTGCTTTTATTAACCGCTTTGATAGTGCAGTCTCATGCTCCATGAAAATTGCAATGTTAGATTCACCAGCAAGTTTTTTAGAATTTCTTCGATTTCACTATTTACCCAACTCATATCTCGGGAAAGAACGGTTGCCCTACCGCCTGAAGAAATCCACGCCTTCATAAACTGCATTGTGCCATTGTCGTCACGATATATTTTTGGTCGATCCACCATCAATGAACGAATTTCAAGATACAAATGCCATGCGATAAATAATAAAGAACAAGCGATCAAAAAATCTTCGGGGCTGCTTAAAGGAGCTTGCGGCGGTCGGATGGCTAAATATAAGCCGACAAGAGAAGCGTATGAACCAATTGCTGATATTAGATTCCGCCACATCGCAAATAAACCTTTTAATAGTTAGTCTAAATCATTCAACCAAAAGTAGCGCCTTTTCTCAAGACTAAAAAGCGCAGGCTATTTAATGCACATTGGCGAAACTGTCAGACGTTGCTCACGCCGTTCGCCCGCTCCACGATGCGCACCACGTCGGACATGATGCGGTTCAATTCGAAATCCTTCGGCGTATAGACCGCGGCGACGCCGGATTTCTCCAGCGCGGCGGCGTCTTCCTGCGGAATGATGCCGCCGACCACGACCGGCATGGTCATGCCGGCTTCCTTCATGCGCGCGACCACGTCCTGCACCAGCGGCAGGTGGCTGCCCGACAGCACGGAAAGCCCGATGACATGGGCCTTTTGCTTGCGCGCGGCCTCCACGATCTCTTCCGGCGTCAGGCGGATGCCCTCATAGACCACCTGCATGCCGGCATCGCGTGCGCGCACCGCGATCTGCTCGGCGCCGTTGGAATGGCCGTCAAGCCCGGGCTTGCCGACCAGAAACGTCAAGCGGCGGCCGAGCTTGCGTGAGACACGGTCGACGTCGGCGCGGATATCGTCGAGCCCGCTGACGTCGTTGCGCATGGCGCGGCCGACGCCGGTCGGTGCGCGGTATTCGCCGAAGCTCTCGCGCAGCGTCCAGCCCCATTCGCCGGTGGTGACGCCGGCCTTGGCGCAGGCAATCGAGGCCGGCATGATATTGCCGCCGCTGGTGGCCGCGCGTTTCAAGTCGGCGAGTGCGGACGCCACCGCACTCTTGTCGCGTGCCGCGCGCCAGGCGGCCAGCCGCTCGAGCTGATCGCGCTCGGCGTCTTCCGACACCGTCATGATCGAATCAATGCCGCCGGTGAGCGGCGAGGGTTCCGTCTCAAGATATTTGTTGACGCCGACCACGATCTGCTCGCCGCGCTCGATCGCTTCCAGCCGCGCAGTGTTGGATTCGACGAGCTGCTGCTTCATGTAGCCTTGCTCGACCGCGGCCACCGCGCCGCCCATCTCGTCGATGCGCTTGAGCTCTTCCTTGGCTTCAGCCTTGAGCGCATCGACCTTGCGCTCGATCTCGTTCGAACCATCGAAAATGTCGCCGTAGTCGAGCAGGTCGGTCTCGTAGGCGAGAATCTGCTGCATGCGCAGAGACCACTGCTGGTCCCACGGCCGCGGCAAGCCGAGTGCCTCGTTCCAGGCCGGCAGTTGCACGGCGCGGGCGCGCGCGTTCTTCGACAGCGTGACGGCCAGCATCTCGAGCAGAATGCGGGTAACGTTGTTTTCCGGCTGCGGCTCGGTGAGACCGAGCGAATTCACCTGTACGCCGTAGCGGAATAGCCGCTGCTTGGCGTCGGTGATGCCGTAGCGCTCGCGCGTGATCTCGTCCCATAATTCGGCGAAGGCGCGCATCTTGCACATCTCGGTGATGAAGCGCAGGCCCGCGTTGACGAAGAACGAAATGCGTCCCACCACCTCGCCGAATTTTTCTGGTGTGACTTCGCCCGACGCCTTCACGGTGTCGAGCACCGCCACCGCCGTCGCCAGCGCGAAGGCAAGCTCCTGCACCGGCGTCGCTCCCGCCTCTTGCAAATGGTAGGAGCAGATGTTCATCGGGTTCCACTTCGGCAGTTCGCTCGTGGTGAAGATCGCCACGTCCTTGATCAGCCGCATCGACGGCGCCGGCGGGAACACGTAAGTGCCGCGCGAGAGATATTCCTTGATGATGTCGTTCTGGATGGTGCCGGTGAGCGCCGCACGCGGTGTGTCTTGCTCGTCGGCCACCGCGATGTAGAGCGCCATCAGCCACGCCGCGGTGGCGTTGATGGTCATCGAGGTGTTCATGGTGCCGAGCGGGATGCCGCCAAACAGCGCGCGCATATCGCCGAGATGGCAGACCGGCACGCCGACTTTGCCGACCTCGCCCTTGGCGCGCGAATCGTCGCTGTCGTAACCGGTCTGCGTCGGTAGATCGAAGGCTATCGATAGCCCGGTCTGCCCCTTCGCCAGATTTTTGCGATAGAGCGCATTGGACGCCGCGGCCGTCGAATGGCCGGCATAGGTCCGGAAGATCCAAGGTTTGTCGCGTTGGGTTTTGTCGCGCATTGCTTCGCCTGCAGCCGCAGTGTGGCCTAGGCCTTGTTGCAATGCAACATGGTGACTGCCGGAGCGGGCGGGTGCCCGTCCCGACTCGTCGCCCCTCGTGCGCGGCCCGGTGCTAGCGTTTGAGCAGCCGGATGACGAACAACAGGATGCAGGCGCCGATCGTCGCGCTGATGATCGATGTGAGCCACCCGGGCCCTATACCCGGGAGATGCAACACACCCCACAGCCAGCCGCCAATGAAGGCACCGATGACGCCGATGACGATATCGCCGATCAGGCCGAAGCCGCCGCCCATGATCTTGCCGGCCAGCCAGCCGGCGATCAGACCGATGAGCAGGAAGACGATGATACTGTTGGTCTCCAACATCATGACGCCATTCCCTCCTCAGCAGTACCGCGACCGTCCGCGCGCGGCGGTGTTGCCGTCAGCGGGCCTCGGCACCGTTCGCCATTCAACATCAAAGCGCCGGCAGCGTCGATAAAAAGGTCGGTAAAACGAAATGTTGCATTGCAACATAAATTGCGCCACACTCAATAAAGCGCAGGGAGAATGCAGATGCCGGCCGTCGCAAAGGTGAAGAGCGTCGCTCCGCTCAAAGACCTCTATGACATCGGCGAGATTCCGCCGCTTGGACACGTACCCGAGAAGATGCACGCCTGGGTGATCCGCAAGGACCGCCACGGACCGCCCGACATATCGTTCCAGCTCGAAGTCGTGCCGACATGGCCGATCGGCGAAGACGAAGTGCTGCTGCTCGTGATGGCGGGCGGGGTCAATTACAACGGCGTCTGGGCCGGCCTCGGCCAGCCGATCTCGACCATCGACGTGCACAAGCATCCGTTCCACATTGCCGGTTCCGATGCCTCGGGCATTGTCTGGGCGGTCGGCAGCAAGGTGCATCGCTGGAAGGTCGGCGACGAGGTCATCGTCCACTGCAATCAGGACGACGGCGACGACGAGGACTGCAACGGCGGCGACCCGCTGCTGTCGCCCTCGCAGCGCATCTGGGGCTACGAGACGCCGGACGGCTCCTTCGCGCAGTTCTGCCGCGTGCAGTCGCGGCAATTGATGCACAAGCCGATGCACCTCTCCTGGGAGGAATCGGCCTGCTACACGCTCACCCTTGCCACCGCCTATCGCATGCTGTTCGGCCACTCGCCGCACACGCTCAAGCCGGGCGACAATGTGCTGGTGTGGGGCGCCTCCGGCGGGCTCGGCGTATTCGGCCTGCAACTGGTGGCGGCCTCGGGCGCCAATGCCATCGCCGTCGTCTCCGATGCGTCGAAGGCGGAATATGTTTTCAATCTTGGCGCCAAGGGCGTGATCAACCGCAAGGACTTCAAGTGCTGGGGTCAGATGCCGGCGGTCAACACCGAAGAATACAACGCCTGGACGAAGGAAGCGCGCCGCTTCGGCAAGGCGATCTGGGACATCACCGGCAAGCGTGACGTCGACATCGTGTTCGAGCATCCCGGCGAGCAGACCTTCCCGGTCTCTTGCCTGGTGGTCAAGCGCGGCGGCATGGTCGTGTTTTGCGCGGGCACCACCGGCTACAACCTCACCTTCGACGCGCGCTATGTCTGGATGCGGCAGAAGCGCATCCAGGGCTCGCACTTCGCTCATCTCAAGCAGGCGTCGATGGCCAACCGCTTCGTGCTTGAGCAGCGCATCGATCCCTGCATGAGCGAGGTGTTCGCGTGGGATAAGATCCCGCTCGCGCACATGAAGATGTGGAAGAACCAGCATCCGCCCGGCAACATGGCGGTCATGGTCAATTCGCCGCGCCCGGGCTTGAAGACGCTTGAGGACGTGCAGGAAGCGGCCGGCGGATAGCGCTTTTATCGGTTCGCTCGCGTAAGCGCAGGCTCGGTTATTCCTCGCGCACCTTGGCGATGACCGAATTCAGCTCGCCGCCGTAGATGAAGATCGACGCGCAGACATAGAGAAACACCAGCGCGATCATCGCCGAGGCCAGCCCCGCGTACATCGACACGTAAGCGAACGCGTAATAGGCGAGGTAGCGGCCGAAGGCTACGCCGCTGACCAGCCACAACAACAGCGTCGCGATAATCCCGGGTACGATCTCGGTCAGCGAGCGGCGACCGGCTGGCAGCCAGCTATGCACGATCGTCAGCGCGATCACCAACACCGCCACCGCCACGGCAAAACGCGCGAAGGTGATGAGTTGGCTGAACGCTTCCAGCTTCGGCACATAGAGCAGAAACTTGTCCCAAATCAGCGGCGCCAGCACCACCAGAAACGAAAATGCCAGGATCGCCACGGCGCCGACCAGTACGTAGCCGATCGACTCCAGCCGTAGCAGCCACCACGACCGGGGTTCGGCTACGCTATAAGCGCGATTGAGGCCGACGCGCAGGCTTTCGACGCCGCTGGAGGCGAAATAAAGCGCAAACAGAATACCGAACGTGAGCACGTCGCCGCGCGTACCGGTCAGCACGCCGGCGACGTCGAGCGCGATCGGGCCGGCGACTTCCTTGGGCCAGGCTTCCAACAGGATGCGCGCGGCTTCGTCGGCGAGTTCTTTCGAGCCGAAGAAAAAGCCGGCGAGCGCGGTGACCACGATCAGGAACGGAAATAGCGCCATCAGCGTCGATAGCGCGATGTGGCTCGCGATCGCCCAGCCGTCGTCGGCGTTAAAATGCCGGAATGCGTCGGCCACGATCCGCAACGACAGTTTGAGGATGCGCAAAACGCCTACCCCACACGAAATCGGTCGTCTTGAGATCGACTATTGCGGCGCGCTTGGCAAGGGGTGCTTGTTATGCGGGCGCCCCGCGGACGGTCACGCCGCCTGCACGTTGGTGAGGAATTGCCGCACTTCCGCTTCGAGGTTTTCGGCCTGCGCCGCGACGGCATCGGCGAGGCCCCTGACGTCGGAGGCGGTCGCGCGGGCATCGCTGGTGACGCCGGCGACCTTGCTCATCGCCTCGGCGCCGCTGCGCGCCTCGCCGGAGGCGCGGCTGACGCCTTCCGCGATCGAAGCGACCGCGGAGTTCTGCTGATCGACGGTAGCCGCCACCATGGTGGCGATCGCCGCCATTTCTCGGATGATGGCGTTGACCTGTTCGATCGCGTGCGCCGCATCGGCAGCCGCCGATTGGATCGAGCCGATCTGCTCGGCGATCTCCTCGGTCGCTTTCGCGGTCTGTCCGGCCAGCGATTTCACTTCGGATGCGACCACCGCGAAACCTTTGCCGGAGTCGCCGGCGCGTGCCGCCTCGATGGTGGCGTTGAGGGCGAGCAGGTTGGTCTGTCCGGCGATCGCCTGGATCAGGCCGACCACCTCGCCGACGCGCGTGGCGGCGCTGCCGAGTTCCGACATGGTGGTGACGGTGCGTTGGGCTTCCGAAACGGCGCGGCCCGCCACGTCGGTCGACTTCGCAGCCTGCGAGGAGATCTCGCCGATCGAGGCGGCCAGTTCCTCCACCGAACCGGCGGCGGTGGTCACGTTCTCGGATGCCGCGGCGACGCGCTGTTCGGCCGTGCGCGCTTCGCCCGACATGGTATCGGCGGCCTTGTCGAGACCGCTCGAACTTTTTTCGAGCTTTATGGACGCGTCGCGCAGCTTGTTCAGCGCGCTTTCGACCGACTGTTTGAATTGTGCGATGGTCAGCGCAATGGTGTCGGTGCGCTGCGCCTGCGCCCGGCTCGCGTCGGTCTGAATAGCGGCGAGTTTTTCACGCTCGATCATGTTGTCGCGGAATACAATCACTGCGCGCGCCATTTCGCCGATTTCGTCGCGGGCGTCGATGGCGGGAATGCGGGCGCTGGTGTCGCCGTCGGCGAGTTGCCCCATTACGCCGGCGAGCTTGTCGAGCGGGCGCGCGATGCTGCTTCCGATCATCCAACTGAAGCCGACGCCGAACGCGACCATGGCGATACCGACCCAGATAATTCCGGTGCGTGTATGGTGCTGCGAGGCGGTGAGTCCGGCCGCCGCTTCGTCGGCGGTCCCGCGGGCGCGCCCGATGATCTCGTCCGCACGCGGCAGCACGCTCTGGCTGTCGATGTCGATCACGGCGCGCAGCGGACGCACGCGGTCGGCGGCATTGATCCATAGCGCGAAGGTATCGGCATAACTTTTCACTTCATGCTCGAGTGAGTCCTTCATCTCGGCCGTGCCGTCGATCAGACCGAACGTGTCGTCGAATCTCTTGTAGCCGGCGAAAAATTGCTGTTTGGTCAGCTCGCTTTGATTGAGGCGGTATTCGACTTCATAGGTTCGCATGGCGAGCAGCGTCATCATCAGCTTGCCGGCGTCGGCCTCCGCCAGCCAGGTCATGTTCTCGTTGATGATGCGCTCGACCGCATTGCCCGCTTGCTGAAGGTCCTTGCGCAGCCCGGAGTTTTCGTCGAAGCCGAGAGTTCGCTGCGCCTGCACCACGTCGGTGAAGGTGTCTTGCAAAGCCATGACGTCCTTGCGCAAGGCCACAATATTATCGGCATGGCTGCGATCGATCGAGGTCCCGATCGCGTCGAGGCTTTGCAGCGCGAGCGCATGCGCCTGTTTGAAGTTCACCACCTGATTGTCGCTGGGATTGGCGCTGAAGTCCTTCACGACAATTCGCAGCGTCGCGATCGCGGCTTTGAAATCGCGACTGACCCCGGCGAGCCCGCCGGATTGCTGGACGGTCTCGAAGGCGGCGCCGACGGCGCGTTCGCCGGAGTAATACATGAGCCCGTTCGCGAGGAAGCCGACCACCGGGATCAGCGCCAGTACGATGATACGGGTGCGCACCGAAATCGAGCTCAGCAGCTGGGCCAGCCGCTTGAACGGAAACGATAGTGTTATGAAGCGCATAAGCCGGTTCGGAGTTCGCAGGTTGCAGGGGGCACCGTGCAGAGGCAATTGCCACGATCAAACCGTGAAATGGTTAATTTTGTAGCAATTTGGTAATCCAATGCCGGCGAAAGGGCCCGAAAACCTGCCAAATCCGGGGCTACTTTGCTTTTGTGCACTGCACGCGTAGTGTCTTTGTCACAGCCAGTAACAGCCATCGCCTGTCCGCGAGGATTCCAATGCCCGTCGCCGCCTCCCGCCCCATCGCCGAGCATGAGCTGGTCGAACTGAGCCGTGAGGCAACCGCCGCACTCGATGCCTTGCTGGCCGACGCCGTGGCCAAGGTGCGCGAGCGGGTGGTGGTGGCCGGCAAGCCGGACAGCCGCCTGTTCGATCGCGAGCAGCGCGCCACCCATGGGCTGGCCTGGCTCGCTACCTATGTGGAGGCCGTGCGCCAGCTCGCCGCCTATACCGAACGCATGGTCGGCGCCGGCACGCTCGGCGAGATCGAGGATCACCTCGTGCGCATCGCGCTCGGCGAATGTCTCGCCCAGATCGTCGGCGGTATTCCGATGAGTCAAGGCGAACTGGTGCGGCCGAGCGATCTCGGACTTTCCGCCGCGCAGGTTGCGGCCCGCATCAACCGGAACGTCGAGGGCTTGATCGCCGGCGGCAATACCGTGGAGCGGCGCGCCCGCCTGATCGAGCTGATGTGCGCCAGCCACGGCGCCACAGTCGGCGCCTGCGGCCTCGACGACACGCTGGAATCGATCCGCGAAGAAATGCGCAAATTCGCCGACAGCGAGGTGGTTGCGCATGCGCAGGGCTGGCACCGCACCAACAGCTATATTCCGCTCGAGATCATCAGCCACATGTCCGAGCTCGGCGTGTTCGGGCTTACCATTCCTGAGGCGTTCGGCGGCATGGGGCTTGGCAAGGAGTCCATGTGCGTGGTGTCGGAGGAATTGTCGCGCGGCTATATCGGCGTCGGCTCCTTAGGCACGCGCTCGGAGATCGCTGCGGAGTTGATCCTCGGCGGCGGCACCCCCCAGCAGAAAGAAAAATGGCTGCCCAAGATCGCCTCCGGCGAAGTGCTGCCGACGGCGGTGTTCACCGAGCCGAATACCGGCTCCGATCTCGCCTCATTGAAGACCCGCGCGGTGCGCGAGGGCGACGTCTACAAGGTCTACGGCAACAAGACCTGGATCACCCATCCGGTGCGCGCCGACCTGATGACGCTGCTGGTGCGCACCAACTCGAAGGAAACCGGCCATCGCGGCCTGTCGATGCTGCTTGCCGAGAAACCGCGCGGCGACGACAGCAATCCGTTTCCCGCGCAGGGCATGACCGGCACCGAGATCGAGGTGCTCGGCTATCGCGGTATGAAGGAATACGAGATCGCCTTCGACGGTTTCGAGGTGAAGGCGGAAAATCTGCTCGGCGGCGTCGAGGGGCTGGGCTTCAAGCAGCTCATGCAGACCTTCGAATCGGCGCGCATCCAGACGGCGGCGCGCGCCATCGGCGTGGCGCAAGCCGCGATGGAGCAGGCGCTTGCCTATGGACAAGCGCGCGTGCAGTTTGGCGTCCCGATCGTCAGCTTCCCGCGCGTCGCCGACAAGATCGCCATGATGGCGGCGGAAATCATGACCGCGCGCCAGCTCACTTATTTCGCGGCGCGTGAAAAAGACTCCGGCCGGCGCTGCGATCTGGAGGCCGGCATGGCCAAGCTCTTGGCCGCGCGCATCGCCTGGGCCAACGCCGACAATGCGGTGCAGATTCACGGCGGCAACGGCTTCGCGCTCGAATTCCCGGTCTCGCGCATCCTGTGCGACGCCCGCATCCTGAACATTTTCGAGGGCGCCGCCGAGATCCAGGCGCAGGTCATCGCGCGCCGGCTGCTCGATGGGACGAATTGACGCGGCTTCCGCAACGAAATAGCGGCCTCGGCGTTTGATCCAGAACAACGCGCACGAACCGGCTTTGCTTTAGCCTCACGTTCTGTTCAGGAGGTCCGCCATGTCCGAATTATTGATCCACCGCGGCGAATGGGTCGTGGTCTGCGACGGTGCCAAGGCACTAGTGCTGCACAATACCGGCGATGCCAAGTTTCCCAATCTCAGAACCGTGGCAGTCTATGAGCAGGCGGACCTGCCGACCCACGAGCTCGGCGCCGATAAACCCGGCCGCACGCATAGTTCTGCCGGCTCCGGCAGCAGTTCGGTCACGCAAACCGATTGGCATAATCAGGCCGAACGGGCCTTTCTGGTTCAGCTTGCCCATAGGCTCGATGCCGCGGTCGCCGCCGGCAAGGCGAAATCGATCATCTTGGCGGCGTCGCCGCGCGCGCTTGGCATGATCCGCCCGGCCTATTCGCACGCGCTACGCGCCGCGGTGCGCGCCGAGGTGGACAAGGACCTCGTCAAGCTGCCGGTTCACGAGATCGAAAAACACCTGACTAGCGTCTGAGGCTATCCGCGCAGGCTCGATTTAGGCTGGCTCGCCGCAATTGCGATGCTATGTTCGCCGCAAGACTTTTCTCGAGGCTGGCGAATGTAT
Source organism: Pseudolabrys sp. (assembly GCA_036491675.1). Taxonomy (GTDB): domain Bacteria; phylum Pseudomonadota; class Alphaproteobacteria; order Rhizobiales; family Xanthobacteraceae; genus Pseudolabrys. Next base: position 39,973 of record DASXBN010000095.1, read on the forward strand.
CGATTTTGCGGTCAACGCGCGCGCGGCGGCGCTGGGGTCACGGTTGCCGCGCTGCTGGCGGCAATGATCGTCACGGCCGGCGCGCAGCCCGCCAATCCGCCGCCGGCCGCCAAACCGGCCACCAAGCCGGCCACGGTCGCGGAGCCGGCGAACACGATCGACAACCCGATGGCGGTGCCCGGCTTCTGGGATCCGCGCCGGCGGCCGGAGCGTCCGGACCTGTCGCGCATCAGCATCATCCGCTTCCTCACCGAGACCGATTATCCGCCGTTCAATTTCGCGGGGCCCGACGGCACGCCCGCCGGCTTCAACGTCGATCTGGCACGCATGATCTGCGAGGAAATCAAGGTCGCCTGCACGGTGCAGATGCGGCGGTTCGATACGCTGCTAACCTCGTTGAACAGCAACAACGGCGACGCAGTGATCGCCTCGATTGCCGAGACGCCGGAGATGCGCCGGCAGGTCGATTTCAGCGATCCCTATTACCGCACGCCGGCGCGCTTCGTGTCGCGCCACGACTTCAACAGCGACGACGTGCGCCCGGAGGCGCTCGAGGGCCGCAAGATCGCGGTGGTCGCCGGCACCGCGCATGAAGCCTATCTGAGAGCCTTGTTCACCGAAGCCGAGCTGCATCCCTATCCGAACGCGGAAGCGGCGCGCGACGGGCTGCGCAAAGGCGAGGTCGATCTGCTGTTCGGCGACGGCATCTCGCTCGCGTTCTGGCTCAACGGCACCGACTCCGGCGGCTGCTGCGAATTCCGCGGCGGGCCCTACATGGAGAGCCGCTTCTTCGGCGAGGGCGTCGGCATCGCGGTCCGCCGCGGCAACGATGTGTTGCGGCAGGCGTTCAACTGGGCGCTGTTCCAGTTGTGGGAGAAGGGCCGTTTTACCGACCTGTGGCTGCGCTATTTCCCGATCAGCCCGTTCTGACCTGAAAATTTGACGTTGGCGCTCGGGATTCTTACTGTCCGCGCCCGGAGAGCGTGATGTCTGTGACTGAATCCGCCGCAACTTTACGTGAAGTCGCCGAGCGTTCGAACGCCTGGCCGTTCGAGGAGGCGCGCAAGATCGTCGCGCGGCTCAAGAAGCAGCCGAAGGAAGAGGTGATCTTCGAGACCGGCTACGGCCCGTCCGGGCTACCGCATATCGGCACCTTCGGCGAGGTGGCACGCACCACCATGGTGCGGCACGCCTTCCGCGTGCTCACCGACGACAAGGTGAAGACGCGGCTGATCGCCTTCTCCGACGACATGGACGGCTTGCGCAAGGTGCCGGACAACGTGCCGAACAAGGACCTGCTCGAGCGGCATCTCGGCAAACCGCTGACCAAGGTGCCCGATCCGTTCGGGACGCATCCGAGCTTCGGCGAGCACAACAATGCGCGGCTGCGCGCCTTCCTCGATCATTTCGGCTTCGACTATGAATTTCTGTCCTCGACCCAATGCTACACGTCCGGCCGTTTCGATGGCGCGCTGCGCAAGGTGCTGGAACGCTTCGACAAGGTGATGGCGATCATGCTGCCCAGCTTGCGCGAGGAGCGTGCGCAGACTTATTCGCCGTTCCTGCCGATCGATCCGAAGACCGGCATCGTCTTGCAGGTACCGGTGCTCTCGCACGACGCCCAGCGCGGCACCATCACCTATGAAGAGCCGGAGACGCAGGAACGCTTCACGGTTCCGGTGACCGGCGGCCGCTGCAAGCTGCAATGGAAGCCGGACTGGGCGATGCGCTGGGTGGCGCTTGGCGTCGATTACGAAATGGCCGGCAAGGACCTGATCGATTCGGTCAAGTTGTCTGGCGAAATCTGCCGCGCGCTCGGCGGCCAGCCGCCGGAAGGCTTCAACTACGAGCTCTTCCTCGACGAGAACGGGCAGAAGATTTCCAAGTCGAAAGGCAACGGCCTCACCATCGACGAATGGCTGCGCTATGCCGCGCCAGAAAGTCTTTCGTTGTTCATGTATCGCGAGCCGAAGGCGGCCAAGCGCCTCTACTTCGACGTCATCCCGCGCACGGTCGACGAGTACCAGCAACACCTCGACGGCTATCGGCGGCAAGACTTGCGGCAGCGACTGCAAAGCCCGGTCTGGCATATCCATTCCGGAAATCCGCCCACGGTCGAGATGCCGGTGACGTTCTCCATGTTGCTCACGCTGGTGTCGTCGTCGAACGCGGAAAATGCCGAGACGCTGTGGGGCTTCATCGGGCGCTACCGGCCGGGCGTCAGCGCGCAGACGCACCCCAAGCTCAACGCGCAGGTGGAATACGCCATTCATTATTTCCGCGACTTCGTGCAGCCGGGCAAGAAATTCCGCGAGCCGAGCGAGGTCGAGCGCAAGGCGCTGACCGATCTGCGCGACGCGCTGTCGAACTTGCTGGCCGCGGCGTCGGCGGAAGAAATCCAGGACGTCGTCTACGAGGTCGGACGGCGCGAGCCGTTCCTCGACCAGAAGAAGAAAGCCAAGGACGGCAAGCCGGGCGTCTCGCTCGACTGGTTCAACATGCTCTACCAGGTGCTGCTCGGCCAGGAGAAAGGTCCGCGCTTCGGCTCGTTCGTGGCGGTCTACGGTCTGCAGAACACCGTCGACATGATCGACGGCGCGCTGGCAAGAAGCGCGTAGCTCCCGGGCGGCGAGCGAACGGGCGGCTCGCCGATTCCGGCGCGAGCCGGGGAACCGAATTGTGCGCCGGATGTTTGGCTCACATGATCGAAGTGGTCATGTACATGGCCATCGGATTCCTCAGTGGCGGCCTCGTCGCACTGGCCGCCATACCTCTCGTACACAACCGCGCGGTACGGCTGACCAAAAGGCAGCTGGAAGCGGCGATGCCGGAATCGATGGCTGAAATCCAGGCCGACGAGGATCTTCTGCGCGCGGAATTCGCGATGTCCACGCGCCGGCTTCAGTTCGAGGTCGAGAAATTCAGGGAGCAGAAGGCAAAGCTGCTTGCACAGGTGAGCAAGAAGAGCGACATCGCCAATCGTCTTATGGCCGAGCGCGATGCAATGAAGGCCGAGATAAAGGACCTTCGTGCGCAGCTTGCGGCGTTCGACGGACAGGTCTCCGCCGCCGGCCCGCGACGCCGAGCGCAAGCTCACGTCGTGCGCCAGATGATTCCTCGCAGGTTGGTTTCCTGATCGCCGCACACCGGGTTTCATGCGCCCGGCTAGGCGGCGTGATTCTCCTGGATTTTCTGAATCTTCTTGGGCGCGGGCAGTGGTATCGCTTCATCCACCACGGATCTGATGAGCGAGTTTTCCGAAAGATACTGGTGGTATTGCGCAATGACCGCTTTCGCTTCCTTCAGCGTAGCGAGTCGCCATTGTATCTCGAGATTCTCAATTCCGGTGATGCTTTCGACAATGCGGCGTTCTTCGACGAGCAATCTGAATTCGCTCGTTTGGTCGGCATCCGCGGCGTCGGTGGCGGTCAGGTTGGTGGCAAAATCGATGCGACCGGTGGGTACCCAGTCGCGCTTGACGACGCCTTGGGTCGGACGCGCTTTGTTCCAATTCTGCATGTACGCAAGCACGTGAGCCATCGCTGTCTCCTTTTTCTGCTTCGGCGGCGGATTCGAACGCAAGCCCGAGTTCCCCCAATCCTTCAACGCCGATCAGGCGTGCGGGGTTGCAATGAAAATCTCCATGACGATGCGGCGCTTTTGGCGTTGCTGGGCGTTGTTCCGCCAGCAGAAGTGCCCACGTTTCGGCATAGCTGTCATACCCGCGAAAGCGGGCGATCCAGTGATCACTGAATCAGTTGTGGATACTGGATGCCCCGCATTCGCGGGGCATGACGGCGCTACGAAAACATCTCCACCTTGCCGTCGAGCGCCATCAGGCCGAGTTCGACCGTGAGCTTGGGTTGCCGCTCGCCGACCTGTTTGCGGAACTCCATCAGCGCCGCTTTGTGCGTCTCGGTCTCGATTTGCGGGTTCGCAACCTTCTCCTCGCCGTAGGCGATCTTGGCCGCGCCGCAGTCGCGATGGTTCATCGCGATCACTGCGGGGATGTGATGAAGCTGGATGGAAGCCGCGAGGTTGTCCCAGAACGCCACCGCCCAGGTCTTGAAGGCCGGCGCCACCACGCCGATCGAAGCGCCGGCAAACGTGAACTGACTGTATTTGCCGACCATGTGCCGGCTTTCCATGTACTTGATGGTCGGCTCGGGGAAACGCGGATCGATGCAGGTGAGCAGCATGGCGTCGTAGTTCCCTTCCGCGCCGAAGGCGAGCGAAGGAAAAACCGCCAGCATGCCGGCGCTAGCCGTCAAATGAAGGAAACGCCGGCGGTCGAAACGCGCGCGCAGCATGTCGCCGCAACACGCACAGGTGTTCGGATGAACAATGGTGTCTTGAGACATGGATGCCTCCCACGTTGGCGAATTATCGCACCCCCAGCTTAGAGGGGGTCGCCGCTTTCAGCCAGACACAAGCGCGCGACTACGACATTGCCCGACGACGTGCGAACCGGTTTGCTGGCGAGCGGTGCATAGCCGCAATTGTCATCACCTGCGTAAGCGGGTGATTCAACGCTTGTTTTTTGAAGAACTGGATGCCCCGCATTCGCGGGGCATGACAAAGGAAATTATTGGCTCGCCCAGACGATGCGCGCGATCCACAGCACGTCGGACATCGGTAGCGTACGGTCGCGGTGCTCGGCGTTGAGCGACTTGAGCTCGACGTTCTTCGAATTCTTGCGCCGCAGTTCCTTGACCATCACCTCGCCGTCCTTGGTCTTGACCACGACGCGGTCGCCCTTGCGCACCGGCGCCGCCGGCGAGATCACGATGACGTCGCCGTCGCGGTAGGCCGGCTTCATCGAATCGCCGGAGATTTCCAGCGCGTAGGCATGTTCGTCGGTGACCGAGGGGAAAGCGATCTCCTCCCAGCCCTTGCCGACCGGGAAACCGCCGTCGTCGAAATAGCCGCCGGCGCCGGCTTCGGCGAAGCCGATCAGCGGCACGTTCGAAATCGCCGTCTTGCCACTGTCGGTGATCAGGCTGACGAAGGTGTCGACCTTGGTGCCGGTGGCGGCCAAGGACTTGGCCACCGATTCGGTGGACGGCCAGCGCGGCCGGCCCTCCGGCGTGATGCGTTTGGACTTGTTGAAGGTGGTGGGGTCGAGCCCCGCCTTCTTGGCGAGACCGGATGGCGTCAACTTGGCGCGGGCGGCCAGCCGGTCGATGGCCGTCCAGATCTGGTTGTGTGTCAGCGACATGAGCGTGGGCCCGTCTGAGACTCTAGTCCAACATATAGGAATTATAGCCTTGAGTCGCCCCCCTCCGGCAACAGTTTCCTTCAGGTTTGCCTTGAACTGGCCGTACCCCCGCCGATAGGGTCAAAAATACATGTAAGCCCGGAGCTTAATGCGGTGATCGGTTTTTTCGACCGGCTGTCCCGCCCGCTGATGCGGGCCCTTGACCCCGAGGATGCGCATACCTTGGCGATCAAGGCCTTGCGCTATATGCCGCTGCCACGGTCGGCGTCCGACCCCCGCGAGCTGGCGGTGCGGGCGTTTGGGCTCAATTTCCCCAACCCGGTGGGGATCGCGGCCGGCTTCGACAAGAACGCGCAAGTGCCGGATGCGCTGCTGCGGCTCGGTTTTGGCTTCGTGGAGGTCGGCACCGTCACCCCGCTGCCGCAGACGGGCAATCCGCGCCCGCGCCTGTTCCGGCTTGAATCGGACGAGGGCGTGATCAACCGCCTCGGCTTCAACAACGAGGGCGCGGCGGCGATGCTCAAGCGGCTGGCCGCGCGCGCGGGCGAGGGCGGTATCGTCGGCGTCAATATCGGCGCCAACCGCGACAGCGCCGACCGCAGCGGCGACTATGCGCGGCTGGTCGAGACCTTCGCGCCGGTCGCCAGCTATTTCACCGTCAACGTGTCGTCGCCCAACACTCCCGGTTTGCGCGATTTGCAGCAGACCAAGGCGCTCGACGAGCTGCTCGCCCGCGTGCTCGACGCGCGCGAGCGGGCACGCCCGCGCTTCGGGCCTGTGCCGGTGCTGGTCAAGATCGCGCCCGATCTCACGTTGTCCGATCTCGACGATGCGGTCGGCATCGCGCGCAAGCACCGGGTCGACGGCATGATCGTCGGCAACACCACGATCGCGCGGCCGGGCTCGCTGCGCGATCGCGACAAGGCGAGGGAAGCGGGCGGCTTGTCCGGCCGGCCGCTGTTCAAGCTTGCAACCCGCATGCTCGCGGAAACCTTCGTGCGCGCCGAGGGGGCGTTCCCGCTGATCGGCGCCGGCGGCGTCGACTCAGGGCCGACCGCAATCGCAAAGATCAAGGCCGGGGCGACGCTGGTGCAGCTTTACACCGGGCTGGTGTACCGCGGCATCGGGGCGGTATCTGAGATCAAGGCCGACCTGTTGGCGGCGCTCAAGCGCGGCCACCGCGACTCATTGGCGTCCATGGTCGGCTCGGACGCGGCCGATATCACGGCGGAGAGTTGGCCGAGCTAGCGCCCTTTTGGCGCGTTGAACACGCGCATGATGATCCAGATCGGGATCACGATCACCGCGCCGAGCAGGAAATAACGCCACAGCCAGCGGAACGCGTCGAAGCCCATGTTCCAGATCGAGCGGATCAGCCGCTCCACGCTTTGCACGATGTCGTAGGGATCGAGCCCGAGCGCCGCCAGCACGACGCCGACCAGGATCGACACCAGCACCAGGCGCCCCAGCACCGCGAGTGGCGAGCCGCCGAAAACCTTGGTCATGGCGTCGTTGCTCATCGGGGTCGCTCCTGGAGGGATCTGATCCTGGCTCATGGTTTCACCCTAGCACATTGCCGCGCGCGCGTTTCAGATATGCATTAGATTCGCACAATGAAGCCCGCAACCGCATTCGAGGCGACCGACGCCGCTCCGCTGCTGCCGGACCCGTTCATGCGCTGGTTCGCCGGCCGCGGCTGGGCGCCGCGCGCTCACCAGCTTGAACTGCTGGCGAAGGCTAAGGCAAGGCGCTCGGTGCTGCTGATCGCGCCGACCGGCGGCGGCAAGACGCTGGCGGGTTTCCTGCCGACGCTGGTGGAGCTGTATGAACAAACGTCGCTGCGTGCACAGCGCGTTCCCCCCACCCCCAACCCCTCCTCGCCATTCGCTGCGCGAATGGGAGGAGGGGAGCAGAAAGGTCTGCACACGCTCTATATCTCGCCGCTCAAGGCGCTGGCGGTCGACATCGCGCGCAACCTGGAAATTCCGGTCAAGGAAATGGGCTTGCCCGTGCGGCTGGAAACCCGCACCGGCGACACGCCCGCCAGTAAACGCCAGCGCCAGCGCCGCTATCCGCCCGACATTCTGCTCACCACGCCGGAGCAACTGGCGCTGCTGCTCGCCAGCGCCGACGCGCCGTATTTGTTCGGCGCGCTCAAACGCGTCGTGCTCGACGAATTGCATTCGCTGGTGACGTCGAAGCGCGGCGATTTATTGTCGCTCGGCCTGGCGCGGCTGTTCGCTCTGGCGCCGCAGCTCACCACGGTCGGCCTGTCGGCGACCGTGGCCGAACCAAACGATCTTGCCCGCTTCCTGGTGCCGCAGCCCGCGGGCGGCGAGGCGCGCGCCGATCTGGTGATCGCGCAGGCCGGCGCGCAGCCGCAGGTTGCGATGCTCGACACCGAGGAGCACTTGCCCTGGGCCGGCCATTCGGCGCGCCACGCGCTCGGCGAAATCTACGCGCTGATCAAGTCCCACAAGACCACGCTGGTCTTCGTGAATACCCGCAGCCAGGCCGAATTCCTGTTCCAGGAATTGTGGGGCACAAACGACGACAATCTCGCCATCGCCCTGCATCACGGCTCGCTCGACGTCGCCCAGCGCCGCAAGGTCGAGGACGCCATGGTGGCCGGAAAACTGCGCGCGGTGGTGTGCACGTCGTCCTTGGACCTCGGCGTCGACTGGGGCGACGTCGATCTGGTCATCAATGTCGGCGCGCCCAAGGGCGCCTCGCGGCTGCTGCAGCGCATCGGGCGCTCCAACCACCGGCTCGATGAGCCCTCGCAAGCCGTGTTGGTGCCGGCTAACCGCTTCGAAGTGCTGGAATGCCGCGCCGCCATCGATGCGGTCGCCGAGAATGCGCAGGACACGCCGCCTTTGCGCACCGGCGCGCTCGACGTGCTGGCGCAGCATATTCTCGGCCGCGCGGTCGGCGCGCCGTTCTTGGCCGACGAGCTCTATGCGGAAGTGCGCGCTGCCGCGCCTTATGTGGGCCTCGCGCGCGCCGATTTCGACGCCGCGGTCGATTTCGTCGCCACCGGCGGCTACGCGCTGAAGGCCTACGAGCGCTTCGCCAAGATCCGGCAAGATACGAGACCTGGCAAGGACGGGCGCTGGCGCATCACCCATCCGCGCGTGGCGCAGCGCTATCGCATGAATGTCGGCACCATCGTGGAAGCCGACATGCTGAAGGTACGGCTGGTGCGCTCGCGCGCCTCCGGCGCGATGATCCCGCGCGGCGGCCGACTGCTCGGCGAGGTCGAGGAATATTTCATCGAGACGCTGACGCAAGGTGACACTTTCGTGTTCGCCGGCGAAATCCTCAAATACGAGGCGCTGGTCGAGGACGAGGTCTATGTGTCGCGCTCGACCGCGACCGATCCAAAAGTGCCGGCTTACGAGGGCGGCAAGTTCCCGCTCTCGACTTATCTCGCGGCACGCGTGCGATCGATCCTGGCGCAGCGCGAAACGTGGCGCGCGCTGCCGAGCCAAGTGCGCGAATGGCTGGAAATCCAGCAGTGGCGCTCGTTGCTGCCGGCTCCCGGCGATTTGCTGGTCGAAACCTTTCCGCGCGCCGCCAAACATTATCTGGTCTGCTATCCGTTCGAGGGCCGGCTCGCGCACCAGACGCTCGGCATGCTGCTCACGCGCCGCCTTGAGCGGGCTGGGCAAAAGCCGCTCGGTTTTGTCGCCAACGAATATGCGCTTGCCGTGTGGGGCCTCGGCGATCTCGGCCTTCGCATTGCGCGCGGCGAGCTTTCGCTGAGCGCTTTGTTCGATGAGGACATGCTGGGCGACGACCTGGAAGCCTGGCTTGCGGAATCCGCCCTGATGAAGCGAACCTTCCGTTCCTGCGCGATCATCGCCGGTCTGATCGAGCGGCGTTTTCCGGGCGAGGAGAAATCGCGCCGCCAGCTCACGATCTCGACCGACTTGGTGTACGATGTGCTGCGCAAGCATCAAGCCGACCATCTGCTGCTGCGGGCGGCGCGTGCCGATGCCGCCACCGGCCTGCTCGACATCAAGCGGCTCGGCGGAATGCTCTCGCGCATCAAGGGCCGAATCGTCCATAAAGCGCTCGACCATGTCTCGCCGCTGGCGGTTCCGGTGATGCTGGAGATCGGGCGCGAGACGGTTTATGGCGAAGCGGCGGATTCGCTTTTGGCTGAAGCGGCGGATGAATTGGTCAAGGAGGCGATGAGTTGAGTTTTCCCGTTCGTTCCCGCGAAAGCGGGAACCCAGAGCAGCAAAGTCCTGGGTTCCCGCTTGCGCGGGGACGAGCGGAGCATGATGTCGCGATTTCGGGCGTCACATTGATCGCCGACCCCGACGGCGCACTTTATTGGCCCGAGCAAGGCCTGCTTGCGGTCGCCGATCTGCATCTGGAAAAGGGCTCGAGCTTTGCCGCGCGCGGCCAGCTTCTGCCGCCTTACGACACCGCGGCGACGCTGGCCCGCCTCGCCCGCCTGATTGCGCGTTACGCGCCGCGTTGCGTGCTGGCGCTCGGCGACAGCTTCCATGACGGCGGCGGACCGGCACGGCTGGCCGGCGAGGATCGCGACCATCTGCATAGCTTGCAGCGTGGCCGCGACTGGATCTGGATCACCGGCAATCACGATCCGGAACCGGCGGCCAATATCGGCGGCGTCTTCCATGCGGCCTGCGCCGTCGGCGCGCTGACCTTCCGCCATCTGCCGAGCGGCGCGGCCGGCGAAATCGCCGGTCATCTGCATCCGGTCGCGCGCGTCGCGCACCGCGGCCGCGCGGTCAGCCGGCGCTGCTTCGCGGCCGATGCAACGCGCATGGTGATGCCGGCTTTCGGCGCCTTTGCCGGCGGACTCAATGTGCGCGATGCCGCCTTCGCCGACCTGTTCGGCACGCTTCATTTCACCGCGCACATGCTCGGCGAGGGCAGGCTTTACGCCTTCGCTGCCAAGCGGTGTTTGCCCGACTAATCCCGCTTGAACACCACGCTGGCGATCCAGCCGGTGAGCAGCGCCATCAGCATGGTCACGAAACCAAAGAGCAGCCCGTTGTCGCGCGCGGCGTCGGCGACATATTGCTCGAACCCGGCTTTGGTCACAGTCAGCGCCAAATTGGTGCGCGCCACCATCGCGCCGTCGGCGAACAGTTTAACGTCGACCGTATAGTTGCCGGTCGGCACGTCGGCCGGCAGCGGGATGCCGGCGCGGAATACGGCCGGCGTGAGGAAAGTCACTGCGCTGCCGATCTCTGCGTACCTGCGCTGCTGGATTTGCAGGCGCACGAACGCCAACCGGAACGGGTCGTCACCCACCGTATCGGCGATGTCGGGTCCGATGTGTTGCGGCAGCAGGAAATTGGCCAGTCCGATCTGCAGGCGCCGCAAGGTATCCGGCTGGGCGATCTGGGCCACCGGGCGGTTGCTCAGGATGACGAGATAGGACGGTACGCGCACGAATTCGCGCGAGTCGACATTGACCCAGATGCCGAGCACGCGCTGCTTGCGCCGGGTGCGCAGCGTCTGGCGCGGCCCGGTCACGGTGACGACAAGATCGTAAGCGGGCCGCAGCGCGGTCTTGCCGGCGTCCGGCTGTATGGCGCCGAACAGCACCAGGTTCTCGCCGACGAAATTCGAGGTGATCGCCACATTTTCATTGGACAACGACGCCACCAGTCGTTCGGCGGCGGCGGGCCCGGCGCCGCAAGCCGATATCACGATCGCGAGTATGAGGGCACCGCGCCGCATCATTCAATCCTGACGTAGCGTATCGAGTACAGGTCGTCCGGCTGCACCACCAGTTCGTAGGCGAAGCGCAGGCCGACCGCGAAAACCAGCAGGCCGAGCAGCAGGCGCAGCCGCTCGCCGCGCATCTTCTGCCCGGTGCGGGCGCCGAATTGCGCGCCAACCACGCCGCCGACCATCAGGATCAAGGCCAGCACGGCGTCGACGAGATGGTTGGTGGCCGCATGCATGACCGTCGCCGACGCCATGGTGATGAGCGTAAGCACCATCGAGGTGCCGATCACGGTCGCGGTTGGCACCCGCAGGAAATAGATCAGCATCGGCACCAGCAGAAACCCGCCGCCGATGCCCATGATGGCGCCGACGAAACCGATGATGAATCCGATCGCCCAGACCGGGATCGCCGAGACGTAGATCTTCGAGCGCTTGAAGCGCAGCTTGAACGGCAGCCCATGCAGCCAGGTGTGGCTGCCCGGCCGGCGCAGCGTCGCCGGCATTCCTTTGCGTGCGCGTCCGATCGCGCGCAGGCTCTCGTAGATCATGATCGCGCCGACGATCGTCAGCAGCGTGACATAAGATAGCCCGATCATCAGATCGAGCTGGTCGAGCGCGCGCAGGGTCGTGAATAGCCAGACGCCGGTGGCTGTGCCGAGGATGCCGGCGGCGAGCAGCATCAGCGCGAGCGCGAGGTCGAGCGCGCGCCGGTTCCAATAATTGATCGCGCCGGAGAACGAGGAGGCGGCGATGTGGCTCGCCACGCTGGCGACCGCCACCGCGGGCGTGATGCCGATGAAGATCAGCAGCGGCGTCATCAGAAAGCCGCCGCCGATGCCGAACATGCCGGAAATATACCCGACTGCGAGCCCCATCCCCAGGACGAGGAAGATGTTCACGGACATGTCGGCGATCGGAAGATAAATCTGCAAGCGGCGGCGTCCGGTGTTCGCGGCTAATGCGCCGCTCCCCGGTCCGCGCCGGCGGGAGGTTCACCTTGCGGTCAACGCCACGTCTTGCGGATCGGGCAGCGACTCTGGGCCATCGGTCGGGGCGATCTTAGCGGTGAAAAAGCCTGCGATCACGCTTTTGCGCGGCCGGGCGCGCTTGTTCACTGTTTTCCCGCCTCGATGGCGCCAAGCGCCAGCGGTCCGGCCGCCCGCGTCTTGGCCCGTGGCGGCGCGCCGGCGGCGGCGTCCCAGCCGCCGGCCGGCTCGCGGACGACGGTGGCGTCTTGCGGCTGCGGTTCGGCCACAAAGTTTTTGATCGCTTGCTGGGCGGCGGCGATCGCCGAATCGTCCAGATCAGCCGCGATCTCGTCGCGCTTCTTGCCGGCTTCCCGGTCGCCCTGGGCGGCCGCGAGCGCGAACCATTTGTAGGCTTCGGCATAGCTCTTCTCGATGCCGAGGCCGCGCGCGCACAGGACGCCGAGATTGAACTGGCTGTCGGCAACCCCGCGCGCAGCCGCCTTGCGGAACCATTGCACGGCGGTGGCGTAATCCGGCTTGCCGTCAATGCCTTCGGCATAGAGTACCGCAAGATTATGCATCGCCTTGTTGTTGCCCTTGTCGGCGGCGGCGAGGTAGAGCCGGCGGGCCTGGGCGAGGTCCTTCTTCACGCCGAGGCCCTTTTCCAATATGCTGGCATAGCGGAATTGCGCCGGCGCGACGCCCTTGCTGGCGGCGCGTTCGTACCAATACGCCGCTTCCTCCGTATTGGCGGGCACGCCGCGCCCCTCGGCGAAGCGCACGGCCACCTCATAGGCGGCGGCGCCATCGCCGGCGATGGCTGCGCTGCGCAACCTGGGTCCGCCGATGGCGATCGGCAGCCGGTCGGCGGGCTGCTGGCTCGGCTGTGTCGACGCCGGCGCCGTCCGCGGCGCTTGGGCGGTGCCGCCCGAGCGGGAGATCGATCCGGTCACGTCGCCATTCGATCCGAGCATCGGCGGACTGAACAACGACGGCATGGCTTGTGTCGGCTGAGCCGGCGGCGCGGTTGCGACCGTGGAACTGGCGGGCGGCGAGGCGAGCGGCCCCAGTGCCGGCAGCTTGGGCAGCTCGAGCGGAGCGGCGGCAGTGCTGGCCGTCGTTTCGGGTGCGGCGCCGGGCGCCGCCGCCTCGGCGGGCTCGCTATCCGGCGTGGGGGATTCCGTGGTCTTGATCGTGGAAGTGCCGAGATCGAGCACGGTGCCGACGATCTGAGCGGACCCGACCACGATGGCGATGATGCTGACCGCAACGAACAGCGATTTGACCCGCTTCATCATTTTGGCGCCGAGCGAGGAGGACCCCTGCCCGTTGTTCGCATCCGTGCGCGGCACGCGGGCGATCGGTTGCTGCCCGGCGGCCTGGGCGGCGCGGCGGGCAGCGGCGATGAAACTGGATTTGGCGGCGGCGGCGGCGGCCGGCCGCGTAGCGCCGAGCGCGGCTTCCGAGGCGGCGATGCGTGCCGCCGGATTGGCCTGCGGAGACGGCGGCCCCGAACCGGGCTCGAGCGGCTGATCGGCCGGCAGATCGGGTTCGTTCGGCGATTGGTCGGCAGGCTCCATGCGCCCGGGAGCGGCCGGCGGCGGGGCCGCCGCCGGCATCGACGCGGCCAGCGGTGGCGCGTCGCCGACGGCGCGGATCGCCTGATCGGGCGCGACGTCGTAGTCGGGCGTGCCGTGCGGGCGGGCGTCGCCGCGAATATTGTTTTCGATCATGGCAAGACGGTCGACCAAGTGGCCGAGCGTGCCGTGCACCGCTTCCAGCGCGTCCTGGGTGCGGGCGATATCGTGCTTGAGGCCGTCGACTTCCGGCGAGCCCTGCACGCGCAATCCGCCGGCGTCCTTGTTCGCCCACAGATTTTCGATGTGAACCAGGAGGTCGGCGAGGCCGCGCTCGATCCCTTCCAGATGGTTGAGCCGTGAATCGGAAGCGTCCAGCTTCTCCACCAGCTTGACGATGCGATCCTCGAGATGGCCGAAGACGTCGCCGCCGCTTTGCCCGCGCTGGGCCAACATTTCCGCGAGCGCGGCAATGCGCTGTTCAAGATGGTTGAATGCTTCGCTGCCGCTTTGCGCGTAGTGCATGTGCTCGATCTTGTCGTGCAGCGATTCCATCAGCGCTTCCAGCCGCGGCGGCACCGCGCCGCCGCCGTGCGTGCGCTCCGCCAACGCGTCGGAGAGCACCGCCATGCGATGCTCCAGGTGCTGGAACGCATCGCCGCCGCTCCCGACGCCGGCCATGGTTTGGATTTTTTCGCCCAGCGCCTGCACTTGGGCGGCAAGCCCGCGCACGGTCTCGTTGGAAGCGACATGGTTGGACATCTCGCGCAGCGTGAGGATGGAGCTCTCGAGCTGCGCCAGCGTCGCCGGGTCCTTCTGGGCAACGATGAGATCGATCTTGTGCGCCAGGTTCTCCACCGCGTCGGTGAACCCGATCAAGTTTTCCGCCGGCATCAGTCCGCGCAGGGCGTCGCGCACTTCGGCAAGCCCGTGCTCGATGCCGCCGAGCGCAGCGGCGTCGACGCCGGCCTGACGGCCCTCGGCGATGCGCCGGTCGAGGCCCTGAATCTGCCGTTCGATGGCCTCGAGCGCGCGGCGCGGCATCGCGTCGCTCAGCGTGCGACCGATTTCGCCCAACTCGGCGCGCAAGGCGTTGATCGCTTCTTCGACCCCCGGCTTGCGCAGCGTCTCGATGAGGTTGGTGATGTTGCGGAGCTGTTCTTCCAGGCCCGACAGGTCCTGCGCCGGCTGCCGCGTGGCGGCTGGCATGGGCGCCGCCATCGCCGCTTGCGGCGGATGTTGTGGCGCCGGTCCGGTATTGGCGCTGAGCACGCGCTGACGCGTCGCGATTTCGGTGATGGCGCGCTCGAGACTGGGCGGCATCCGCACGCTCGGCAGCCCCGCACTGGCGAATTGACCAGGTTCGTTGCGGCTGCGTCTCGGTGCGTAGGCCTCGGGGCCCCTGGTTGCGGACTGTTCGATGCGTTGCGGCGGGTTATCGGTGAGGGACGACGATGGCATGCGGGCCTGCTCGGCTTGCTGAAGGATCACAGCGTTGAGCCATTCGCCAAGCGACATGCCCGACCGGCGCGCCGCCTCTTCGGCGGTTTCGCGCGCTTCCGGCCGTATCCCTTTTACACGCCACCCGACGCCAAATTTCATTGCCGCACCCGTCTTCGAGGTGGACGCGAAGAAGCCCGGGTGGCCTCTCCGTGGAACCGCAACGCATTAACAACAGGTGGATACGGGCGCGGTCCGCAGTCCTCTACCACCGACTTTTTGCCGGTCACGGTAAACACCGGGTTAAGGATTGGGCGAAGTCGCGGAATTTGCCCGCGCTTTCGGTTGGACGCGGCGGCTTAACGCGGCTGTAATCGGGATGCGCGATGGTCATGTCGCAGCCGCGCCAGCGGCGCTTGAAGAAATCCGCGGCCCTTCTTGAACTGGTCGCAACCGGCCAATAGTTAACGAATCGTTAACGCCGCGCGCTGGACGCTGGGAGGGACTGATGCCGACCTACAAGGCCCCCGTGGATGATGCGTTGTTTTTGCTGAACGACGTCTTCCATCTTGACCGCTACGGCAATCTGCCCGGCTTCGGCGACGCCACGCCGGACGTGGTGGAAGCCGTGTTGCGCGAAGCGGCCAAATTCAGCGAGGAAGTTCTCACTCCGCTCAATCGCATCGGCGACAAGGAAGGCTGCAAGCGCAATCCCGAGGGCAGTGTGACGACGCCGACCGGCTTCAAGGACGCCTTCAAGCAACTGGTCGCGGGCGGCTGGATCGGCATCTCGGTGCCGGCCGAATTCGGCGGCCAGGGCCTGCCGGCGACCATGACCTCGATCGTCAATGAATACCTCTGCTCGGCCAACCAGGCCTTCGCCATGTATGCCGGCCTCACGCAAGGGGCGATCGCCGCGCTGCTGGCGCATGCCGCTCCGGAGCTGAAAGCAAAATTCCTGCCGAAGATGGTGGAAGGGGTGTGGACCGGTACGATGAACTTGACCGAGCCGCACTGCGGCACCGATCTCGGCCTGCTGCGCACCAAGGCGGTCAAGCAAAGCGACGGCAGCTACAAGATCACCGGCACCAAGATCTTCATTTCCGCCGGCGAGCACGATTTGGCGGAAAACAACGTGCATCTGGTGCTGGCGCGCATCGAGGGCGCGCCCGCCGGCGTCAAGGGCATCTCGCTGTTCGTGGTGCCCAAACTCACCGTCAACGACGACGGCTCGCTTGGCGGGCCGAATGGCGTCTCCTGCGGCTCTATCGAAGAGAAGATGGGCATCCACGCCAATTCCACTTGCGTGATGAACTACGACGGCGCCGTCGGCTGGCTCATCGGCGAGGAGAACCGCGGGCTCAACGCCATGTTCGTCATGATGTACGAGGCGCGGCTCGGCGTCTGCATCCAGGGCCTGGCGCAGTCCGAGGTCGCCTATCAGAACGCCGTGATCTATGCCAAGGAACGCCTGCAAGGCCGCGCGCTCTCGGGCGTCAAATATCCCGACAAGCCGGCTGATCCGATCATCGTGCATCCAGACGTGCGCCGCACGCTGATGACGATCCGCGCCTTCAACGAGGCGGCGCGCGCGCTGGTGATCTGGACCTCGCTCAAGGGCGACATTCACCGCCGCGCCGAGGACGCCAAGGAGCGCCAGAGCGCCGACGATTACATGGGCCTGCTTACGCCGGTGGTGAAGGGTGTGCTGACCGACACCGGCTTCGCCAACACGGTGATGGCGCAGCAGGTGTTCGGCGGCCACGGCTACATCGCCGAGCACGGCATGGAGCAGTTCGTGCGTGACGCGCGCATCGCCATGATCTACGAGGGCGCCAACGGCATCCAGGCGCTCGACCTGGTCGGCCGCAAGCTCGGCAAGGACGGCGGCCGCGCCGTGATGGCGTTCTTCAACGAGGTGCAGACCTATCTCAAGGAGCGCGCCGACAGCGATACGATGAATGTCTATCTCAAGCCGCTCGGTGCCGCGCTCGGCCATCTACAGCAGGCCACCATGTGGTTCATGCAGAACGCCATGGCCAAGCCGGACAATGCCGGCGCCGGGGCCATGGATTACATGCACATGTTCGGTCTGGTGGCGCTCGGCTATATGTGGTGCCGCATCGCCGAAGCGGCGCTGGCAAAATCCGCTAACGGCGGATCACCGACAATGCAGGCCAAGCTCGTCACCGCGCGCTTCTTCATGGAGCGCATGCTGCCGGAAACGGCCACGCACTTCGCCCGCATCCAGTCGGGCGCCGGCAGCACGATGGAATTATCCGACGAGGCGTTCTAAGCGGTGACCGCTGCCGCCCGCTTGCGCGAGCGCAGTAGCAGCCAGGTCGCGATCGTCACGTTCAAAAGATTCCAGCCGAGCCCATTGGCGAAGGCGGCCTGATAGGAACCGGTCAGGTCGAAGATCGCGCCCGACAGCCAGCCGCCCAGCGCCATGCCGATCAGCGTCGCCAGCAGGATGAGGCCGATGCGGGTGCCGGCTTCGCGCGGCGAGAAATATTCGCGCACGATGATGGCGTAGCTCGGCACGATGCCGCCCTGAAACAGGCCGAACAGCGCCGAGATGACGAAGAGCGAGCCCAGCCCGTCGAAACCCAGATAGAGCAGCAGCGCGACGCCCTGCAGGGACGAGCCGATCAGCAGCGTCGCGACGCCGCCGACGCGGTCGGCGATGAAGCCGGAGGCGAGCCGGCTCACGATGCCGAAGCCGAGCATCAGCGACAGCATCTCGGCGCCGCGCGCCGGGCCGTAGCCGAGGTCGCCGCAATAGGCCACGATATGGACCTGCGGCATCGCCATGGCGACGCAGCAGGCGAGCCCGGCGACGCACAACAGCGCCTGCAGGGTATTGGGCGCGACGCCGAGCGCGCGCGGCGTGGCGAGCAAGTTTGCGCTGGCGCCGGTATGCTGCGACGGCGTGCGGCGGCGCAGCGCCAGCGCCAGCGGGAGCATCGTGACGGCGCAGAAGATACCGATGCCGATATGGGTCGCACGCCAGCCGTCGGCGGCGACGAAGTGCTGGACCACCGGCGGCCAGATCGTGCCGGCGAGATAATTGCCCGAGGACGCGATCGCGACCGCGATGCCGCGCCGGCGGGTGAACCACTGCGACAGGTCCGCCATCACCGGGCCGAAGGTGGCGGACGCCCCGAACCCGATCAGCACATAGGCGAGGGCGAACACCCACAGGCTGTGCGCGTTACCGGCCGCCACATAGCCGAGCCCGATCGCCGCCGCCGCGATGAGGACCGGCAGCACGATGCCGAGGCGATCGGACAGCCGCCCCATGGCGACGCCGCCGAACGCGAAGCCCATCATGGCGAGCGTGTAGGGCAGCGCTGCGTCCGCGCGCGCCACGCCGAACTCGGCCTGCACCGACGAAAGCGCCACCGGCACCGACCACATGCCGACGCTGCCGATGGTGCCGAGCACCACCGCGGCGCTCAGCCGCACCCACGCATAAGTGGAATCGACGCCGCTGCCGGCATGCGAGGAGGGGTTCACGTCGGGGTCCCGGGTTGTCCGGCCGGTTTATTAACATCGGGCGGTGGTATTGGCTCATTCAATATA